>NZ_JBQCIJ010000022.1:0-183124 GCF_051953815.1 Pseudoxanthomonas sp.
CAAGTCCCTCCTGTTCCCGGACAGCAAGGGCAACCAGACCTGGTATTACTGGCCGACCGGGGCGGTGCAGACCATCGTGACGGACAACGACGGACCGGCGACGGGCACGGTCACCAACCACTACAGCTACAACAAGCGCGGTCTGTTGACCGGAGAAAGCGTCACTCAGTCAGGCTGGTATAGCTGGGGCATTCAATATCGCTACGACGGGTTGGGAAATCGGAGCGGTTATACGACGCCGGACCAGCTCAATGTCAACTACTCCCTCAACGCTCTGGGGCAACCGTTGAGCGTGACCAGTGGCTGGGGCACGCACGCCAGTGGCATCAGCTACTACCCAAACGGCGCTATCAAGCAGTTCACATACGGAAATGGCATCGTTCACACGATGGACCAGAACGCACGCCAGTTGCCTATTCGCACTGTGGATGGGGCGGTGCAGAACCTGGTCTATAGCTATGACCATAACGGTAATGTTGAAGCCATTGGCGACTATGTTCAGGGTGGCGGAGATGGTAGCCATAGCCGTTGGATGACCTATGACGGTCTGGACCGATTGACCAGTGTGGGTTCATGCATGTTCGGAGGTGATTGCTGGCATCGCTTCACCTACAACGCCCTGGACAATCTGACCTCCTGGAAGCTGGCGGGCGTCAAGGACTACGCCGCCTACGTGTATGACGCCACAAATCGCCTGATTGGCATCCAGAACAGCGTGGCAGCGACTGTTGTTGGTCTGAGCTATGACCCGCAGGGCAATCTGGAGAACAAGAATGGTCAGGCTTACCACTTTGACTATGGCAACCGTCTTCGCGAGGTTGTGGGAAAGGAGAGTTACCGGTACGACGGCTACGGCCGGCGCCTTTCGGCACGGAGCGCAACCGACGGCGACATTCTGTCGATGTATGGACAGGATGGGCAGCTTGTCTTCCGTCAGGACTGGCGCCGCAATCTGAGTCTCCCCCATATCTATCTGGGGAACAGCCTGCTCGCGACCATCGAGTGGAACTTTGTCACCAACACGGGTGAGCTTCGCTATCAGCACACCGACGCGCTGGGGAGCCCGACGGTGGTGACGAATGCCAGTGGGCAGGTGGTTGAACGAAACAACTATGAGCCCTATGGCTCGGTAATAGGCAAGCCGAACTACGGCGGCATCGGCTTCACCGGGCATGTGCAGGATGCGGCCACCGGGCTGACCTACATGCAGCAGCGGTATTACGACCCGACCATCGGACGGTTCCTTAGCGTCGATCCGGTCACGGCATACAGCAATCCGGTCGGTGCGTTTAATCGCTACTGGTATGCAAACAATAGTCCGTACAAATTCACGGACCCCGATGGAAGGCAAGTGGTTTGCGACGAGAACCGCTGTTCGGGCACGGTCCGGAATCATTTGGACGAACTGTATGTGCTTGCGGTTTACGCAAGTCGCATCATTGAGAACGCGATTGTCAATACAGTCACGCAGCCAGGACTACAGGTTCCTGAAGAAGCTATTAGAGAGTTGGCTCAGACAAATCAAAATGAAAGTGAAGGAAACACAAATCCCTATACTGGTCCAGTGGATAAGCCGGTGATAGTTGTGGACGGTGATGGAAATGCGATACCAGTTGGTGAAGGGGAACAAGTATCAAGTTCACCAGATGGGAGATACCAGCAAGTTCGCGACAGAGATGGGAGCCCAACTGGAACGCGACTCGATAAGGGGGGGCATAAAGGACAGTCCGATCCGCAAGCTCAGGGGCCTCATGGCCATCGTCCTGGCGTGACGGACGAGAATGGGAATCCTCATTTACCAATCAACGAGCCTAAGCTGCCACCGCTTGAACAGAAGCCGCAATAAGATGAACAAATACACTTACGACGACATTGTTCGTGTCATCCCGAGCGCTGAGAAAAGGTTGCGTCCAGGGGCTATTGCTTGGGT
Organism: Pseudoxanthomonas sp.; assembly: GCF_051953815.1. Taxonomy (GTDB): domain Bacteria; phylum Pseudomonadota; class Gammaproteobacteria; order Xanthomonadales; family Xanthomonadaceae; genus Pseudoxanthomonas_A. The sequence continues at coordinate 1,931 of NZ_JBQCIJ010000022.1, forward strand.
AATAGGAGTTTTTGAAGAGAGGCCGGCTGGTGAGCATTTTGCTCGTTTCCCGGCCGGCGTTATCTATACGATTGAATATGAAGATGGAGAAGCCGTTGATATTCACGAGTCGGAATTGGAAGGTTTCGATGGGATTGTGGGTTGATTCGCCGAGTCCAAAGCGTGATAAAAAAAGCCCCGCAGGAGCGGGGCTTTTGTTGTCATGCTCAGGAAGTGCTCTTGGGGAGAGGTCGTTCATAGCACTTATGCGGCAGCATCTCTCGAATGACTCTGGCTGGAGAGGCCGGCATGCAGCCCTAAGCACCTGCAGCATGAGCACTTTGCAGAAGTGTCCCTGATACCTTTTTCCTGGGCATTGGTGTGCCATGGGCGATCAGGAAGTGAATCTGAAACCGCTATTCGTGCATTTTTTCTGCATTCTTCTCGTAGCCTTTCCCTTAAAAATAGCAGTCAGAGTAGAGTTCTCTAGACCTATGAAGCACGAGGCCAACATGCGCGGGCTTTGTTTCTTCTACGGCTTGGCGGGCGGCGCGAAGAACGGCCGCTCTCGGATGGCGACATGCCAACACGAACTCTAGTTCGTGCGCTTGCATAGTGTGCGGATCGCTGGCCCGAAGCAGCGTTCGGTCTTGGCCAAGTTGGCGTCGCTGACCTGGTCGCCGCGCAGATCGTTGTCGCGCCAGCCGATGAAGTAAGGCCGGTCGCCGTGTTCGAAGTGATGGTGGTAGGTCTGGATGGTCTTCGCTGGCGTCGGTTGCCGGTAGTGGCCGGTAGTGGCCGGGAATGGCCTGATCTATCTAGCGCAGGAACTGCGCGGGGTTGAAGGGGTGGAACGTCTGCGCGCCCCGATCGAACAGCTTGGCCAGCGGCCTTTAGTCGTCGCCGATCCGCCTCGACGAAGTACCCCCGCCGCACCGGCAACAGCAGCGCCACGTCGGGATGTCCGATGGCTGCCAGCACGAACTCGTAGGGCGTCACGTCCACCAGGAACAGGCAATCGAAGTCGATGCCGTTGTGGGTGAGTTGGAAGTGCGCACTCTGATCGCCGTTGGCACGCATGGCGGTGTGCAGCCGGCGTAATCCGAGCATCTGCACTCTGCCGGCCATCGGGTTATCCGCGAGCGGCTTGTGCGAGTAGCCAATCCAGTACTTCGCTGACCATCTTCTGCGTGGCATGCGGCAAGCGGCTGACCAGTTCCAGTTGCTGTTGAATCCGGGGCGCGGGGCCGCGCCTGCCGGCAGAGAAGCCGGTTGCCCGGTCAGGGCTTCAACGGACGTTCCCAGCAACGCGGCCAGACGCGGCGGGTGCGAAATCGGTATGCCGCAGTTGCCGCTCTCGTAGGCGGTGACGGTCTGTTGGGGGACGCCGAGTTATTCGGCGAGTTTCACCTAGGTGATGCGTTGCGCCTTGCGCAGCGCGTGGATGCGCGCGCTGGGTACGCCTTCAACTCGTTTTCAACAAGCGCGAGAGCATGACGGGACGGATTCGGGTGGCAAGACGAAAGTGATGAAAGCGTTCGCCGCACAACGCGGGTCGCAGCTTGCGCCAATGTTAGTTGACCTGAACAGAGCAGCCATGCGATTTCCACAGCTCCAGAGGGGGGAGTCCATGTCAGCCACCAAGATCACATCCGGGAGTGAGGCTTCCGGCCGTCCGTTGTCCAGGGTCCATGCGATCAGCGCGATCACCGTCGGCAACGGATTGGAGTTCTACGACTTTGTCGTCTACAGCTTCTTCGCCACGCTGATCGGACGGCTCTACTTTCCGGTCGATGATCCGACCGGACAGTTGCTGTTGTCGTTCGCGACGTTCGGCGTCGGCTTCCTGACTCGCCCGCTGGGCGGCTTGTTGATCGGCATGTACGCCGATCGGGTAGGCCGGAAACCGGCGGTGGCGTTGACGCTGTGGCTGATGGGGCTGAGCTCGCTGATTTTCGTGGTGACCCCGACATACGCGCAGATTGGTGTGGCGGCGCCGCTGCTGATCCTGCTGGCACGGTTGATCCAGGGCTTCGCCATCGGCGGCGAGATGGGCGCGTCCACGGCGTTGCTGATGGAGTACGCGGACGAGCGTTCGCGCGGTTTCTATACCAGCTGGCAGCCTTTCAGCCAGGGATTGGCTGCGTTGTTCGGCGCATTGGTCGGCCTGCTGCTGAGCAATCTCCTGGAACCGGCGGCGCTGGACGCGTGGGGGTGGCGGGCTGCGTTCGTGCTGGGCATCCTGGTGATTCCGGTGGGCCTGTTGATCCGGCGCCGCCTGGAGGAAACGGTCCCTTCCCGACAGGCGGAAGCCGAGACCCCGCAGGTGGCGCTGTTGTGGTCGCACCGGCGCGAACTGGCGGCGAGCATCCTGCTGATGATCGGGCTGGCGTCGTCGACCTACATCATCGTGTACTACCTGAGCAATTACGCGGTCAGCCAGCTGGGCATGCCGCTGTCGCTTGGCATCTGGGCCGGGTGCGTGGCCGCGGTGGTGCAGGTGCTGCTGTCACCGTTCGCGGGCTGGCTGTGCGACCGGTTGGGGCGCCGACCGGTGGTGCTGTGGTCGCGGCTGGCGCTGCTGGTGATGGCATATCCGGCGTTCGCCTGGATCAACGCCGCGCCGAGCCTGGCGCGGCTGCTGGTGGCGGTGGGGCTGCTGTCGGTTCCGATGTCGATGACCGCGCCGGCGACGATGGTGCTGGTCAGCGAAGTGCTGCCGCAGCGGCTGCGCGCGACGGGCCTGTCGATTGCCTATTGCGTGGCGATTGCGATCTTTGGTGGCTTTGCGCAGTTCTTCTCGACGGAGCTGATCCGGTTGACGGGGAGTCCAAATGCGCCTGCGTTGTATGTGATCGCGTGTGGCCTGGTGTCGCTCATCGGCCTGCGGCTTGTGCGGAAGAGATAAGCGCAAATCCCCTCAGTCCATCCTTTGCCAAACGCCTCTCAACAGCCGAACGGCTGGTCAAGGAAGGAGGTAGAGGCAGTCCTGTGTTGCTCTTGGTGCGGAAAAGCAAATCCCCCTCAATCCCCCTTTTTCAAAGGGGGAATCGGAGTCATCCAGTGACGGCGAAAACCATCACGCCACCCGGAGGTGGCGTGATGGTTACTGCGACGAGGACGGTTGCGCTTACTTGCCGGGGGCGGTGAGGCCGCGCTTTTCCAGCAGGGGCTCGATCCTGGGATCGTGGCCGGCGAAGTCATGGAACAGCTTCATGGCGTCCACGCTGCCGCCGCGCGACAGCAGGGTCTTGCGGAAGTGGTCGCCGTTCTCGCGGGTCAGGCCGCCGTGCTGCTTGAACCAGTCCTGGCTGTTGGCGTCCAGCACTTCCGACCAGATGTAGGCGTAGTAACCGGCCGAGTAGCCGCCCATGATGTGGCTGAAGTAGGGCGTGCGGTAACGCGGCGGCACCGGGGCGTAGTCGATCTTGTCGGCGGCCAGCGCGTCGGCCTCGAACTTCATCACGCCGGCGGCGGCGGGGACCTTGTCGGCGCCGATCTGGTGCCAGCGCTGATCCAGCATGGCCGCGCCGAGGTATTCGGTGGTGGCGAAGCCCTGGTTGAACTTGGAAGCGGCGATGACCTTGTCCAGCAGTGCCTGCGGCATCGCTTCGCCGGTCTTGTAGTGCTTGGCGTAGTTCTTCAGCACCGACGGCCAGTCCGCCCACATTTCATTGACCTGCGAGGGATACTCGACGAAGTCGCGCGGTACGCTGGTGCCGCTGAAGTAGGGGTATTTCACGTTGGAGAACATGCCGTGCAGGGCGTGGCCGAACTCGTGGAACGCGGTGGTCACTTCATCCCAGGTCAGCAGGGTCGGCTGGCCGGCCGGCGGCTTGGGAATGTTGAGGTGGTTGGCGACCACCGGCTTGAAGCCGGTCATGCCGGACTGCGACACGTAGGAGTTCATCCAGGCGCCGCCGCGCTTGGAATCGCGCGCGTACATGTCGGCGATGAAGATCGCCAGCTGGGTGCCGTCGGCGTTGTACACGTCGTACACGGTGGTGTCCGGGTGGTACAGCGGCAGGTCGGTGCGCTTCTTGAAGGTCAGGCCGTAGAGCTGGTTGGCGGCGTAGAACACGCCGTTTTCCAGCACGTTGGTCAGTTCGAAGTAGGGCTTGAGCTGGGACTCGTCGAAGTTGTACTTGGCGGTGCGGACCTTCTCGGTATAGAAGGACCAGTCCCACGGCGCCAGCGCGAAAGTCGGCTGGCCCTTGGCCTTCTGCTCCTGGTCGATCATGGCCTGCAGATCGGCGGCCTCGCGCTTGGCGTTGGCGACGGCGGCCGGCGCCAGCTGGCCGAGCATGGCGTTGACCGCCTGCGGGGTCTTGGCGGTCTCGTCTTCCAGCACGTAGGTGGCGTGATCCGGATAGCCCAGCAGCTTGGCGCGATCGGCGCGCAGCTTCATGATGGTGGCGATGAGTTCGCGGTTGTCGAACTTGCCGCCGCGGCTGCCGCGCGCGACCGAAGCCTCGTGCAGGCGCTGGCGCAGGGCGCGATCGGTGAGCTGCGACTCGGCCGGCTGGCCGGTGGTGTTGAGCAGGGTCAGCACGTACTTGCCGGCCAGGCCGCGCGACTTGGCGACTTCGGCGGCGGCGGCGATCTGCTGCTCGGTCAGGCCGTCGAGCTGCTTGACGTCATCGACCACCACGGCCGAATCGTTGACCTCGGCCAGCACGTTCTGGCTGAACTGCGTGCCGAGCTTGGCCAACTGGCCGTTCATGTCCTTCAGGGTGGCCTTGTCGGCGTCGGACAGCTTGGCGCCGGCGCGGACGAAATCGGTGTGGTACTTCTCGACCAGGCGCACGCCCTCGGCGTCCAGGCCCAGGCCGGCGCGCTGGTCGTACAGCTTCTGGATGCGCGCGAACAGCTTGTCGTTGAGATAGATGGCGTCGCGATGGGCGGCGAACCTGCCGGAGTAGTCGGCCTGCAGCTTCTCGCGCGCGTCGTTGGTGTCAGCGCCGACCAGGTTGTAGAACACGGTCTGGGCGCGGTCCAGCACGCGGCCGCTCTTCTCCATCGCCAGGATGGTGTTGTCGAAGCTCGGCGCGGCGCCGTTGTTGGCGATGGCGTCGATTTCCTTCAACTGTTCGGCCATGCCGGCGTCGAAGGCGGGGGCGAAGTCGCTGTCCTTGATCTTGTCGAACTGCGGGTAGTGCAGCGGCAGCGGGCTATCGGCGAAGAAGGGATTGGCGGCCTTGGCGGCTTCGGCGGTGGCCGGCGCGGCGGTCTGGCTGTAGGCGGGCATGGCAAGTCCGAGGGTTGCGGCAAGCGCGAGGGCAAGGCGGGTGGTCATGGGGTGCTGCGTCCTGACAGAGATAGGGCTTTCGGCAGGCTAACCCAAGGCCCGGGGCGCGGGCGCGTGACGAAAGGCATGTGCCGGGCGGGGCGGTTCTGTGCCAAGGCCCGGGATCAGAGCGTCTCGAACTCGCGTGCGATCCAGCTCACGTGGTAGAGCAGGCCGAGCACCGCGAAACCGGCGTGGTAGCGCGGGTTGCGGGTCCACAGCGCGATCAGGCTGCCGACGATGTAGGCGAGGTTGCGGAACACGTATTCCGGCCCGAAGCTGCGGAAATAGGCTTCGCCCTTGATCCAGGTATCGATGAAGTCGATCGCGAACACCAGCGCCAGCAGGCCGAAGAACCATTTGCGGCGGTCGTAGAAGTAATCGCGGTAGCTGGAATAGCCGTCGAGGTTCTCGGGGAAGATCAGCGCGCACAGCAGGTATTGCATCAGCGCGTACAGGGCCACGAAGAAGTAGAGGTTGAAGCTCCAGCGGACCAGATGCGACAGGCGGAACTCCCACCACCAGAACAGCAGCAGGTAGGAGAACACGAACGCCGCCCAGCACAGATGCACCCAGTAGATCTGGCAATGGCGCGGTCGCTCGATGATGCGGGCGAAGTGGCGCAGCAGATGGGTCAGGCCCAGACCGACCACCATGCCCAGCAGCACGCGCACGTGCAGGTAGACGGTGGCCATCGAGGCGGCATCGGGCGCATGGGGCGAAAGCTGCATTCCGTGTTCCCCGGCGGAAGCGACAACCAAGGCTAGCGCATCCCCGCCATCGTCGCACCCGTGCGCGAGGCGCCGCGAAAACGCTTGCCCCGGACGGGCCCCGGGTGTCTCATAACGAGGTTTCCCAGGAGTCCGCCATGACCACCGCCTACGATTTCTCCGCCGTCGACATCGACGGCCAGACCCGCTCGCTGGCCGACTTCCGTGGCAAGCCGCTGCTGATCGTCAACGTCGCGTCAAAGTGCGGCTTCACCCCGCAGTACACGGGCCTGGAAAAGCTGTGGCGTGATTACCGGGATCAGGGACTGGTCGTGCTGGGCTTCCCCTGCGATCAGTTCGGCCACCAGGAGCCGGGCGACGAGGCGGAGATCCGTAATTTCTGTTCGCTCAATTACGACGTGAGCTTTCCGATGTTCGCCAAGATCGACGTCAATGGCGACGGCGCGCATCCGCTGTGGAAATGGCTGAAGCAGGAAAAGAGCGGCCTGCTGGGAATCTCGGCGATCAAGTGGAACTTCAGCAAGTTCCTGGTCGGGCGCGACGGCAAGGTGATCAAGCGCTATGCGCCGACCGATACCCCGGAATCGCTGGCCGGCGACATAGAGGCCGCGCTGGCCGGCTGATGGACGCGCAGGACGCTTCACCGCCGTTCCGGATCGCATTCAGTCCCGCCGATTACGGGTTGAAGGCGCACGTCCGGGGCATCAATGGCACGCTTGAAACCACGCTGGCCTATTGGCGCCGGATCGCGATGGAAGTGCGGCGGTTGCGGCCTGCCGGCCTGCTGGTGGTCGACGACATGGAAGGCGAGCCGCCGCCGCCGGAACAACTGCTGCAGTTCGTGCAGGCCATGCACGGCGAAGGGCTGGAAGCGGTGCGTGTGGCCTATGTGGAAAAGCACCTGGAGCAGATTCCCCAGGTGGAACTGGCGAGCATCCTGGCCAACGAAAACGGCTTCCAGGGCCACGTGTTCGACAACGAACGCAGCGCGGTCATCTGGCTGCGTTACGGGGAGCGATAGGGCGGGCCGCCGGCCCTCCCGGCGTCACTTCTCGACGAAGGCGCGCTCGAACACGTACTGGCCGGGGCTGCCGATGCGCGGCGCGGCGGTGAAACCGCGGCCGTCCAGCAGGCTGCGGAAGTCGGCCAGCATCTGCGGGCTGCCGCAGATCATGGCGCGATCCTTTTCCGGATCCAGCGCATCCAGCCCCAGCGTTTCCATCATCCGGCCGCTGGCCATCAGATCGGTCAGGCGGCCGTGGTTGGGAAACTCTTCGCGGCTGACGGCAGGGTAGTAGAGCAGCTTCTCACGGATGGTCTCGCCGAGGAACTCGTGCTGCGGCAGTTCCTTTTCGAAATAGTCGCGGTAGGCCAGGTCCTGCGCGTGGCGCACGCCATGGGTCAGGATGACGCGGTCGAAGCGCTCGTAGGTTTCCGGGTCCTTGATGATCGACAGCCACGGCGCCAGGCCGGTGCCGGTGCCCAGCAGGTACAGGTTGCGGCCCGGGTGCAGGTCGCTGATCAGCAGGGTGCCGGTGGGCTTGCGGCCGATCACCACGGTGTCGCCGGGCTGGATGTCCTTCAGTCGCGAGGTCAGCGGGCCGTTGGGCACCTTGATGCTGAAGAACTCGAGCTGTTCTTCCCAGTTGGCGCTGGCGATGGAATAGGCGCGCAGCAGCGGCTTGGCTTCGGTCTGCAGGCCGATCATCACGAACTGGCCGTTGTCGAAGCGGAAACCGTCGTCGCGGGTGGTGGTGAAGCTGAAGTAGTCGTCCGTCCAGTGACGGACGTCCAGCACCGTCTCGGTGCCAAAAGCGGAGGACATGGGGAGTCGTGCGTTGTTGAACCCACGCATTGTAGCCGACCGCCCCGGGTCGGCCTTGATCCGGCGCAAGCGGAAAGGCCGGGGCGGGGCCTGGATTCAGGGGGACGACGGGGCCCGTCCACGGCGATGGAAATAGATCTGCTCGGCCATGCGGCGCAGCGGGGGTGATTTCAGCAGCAGGTCGAAGGGCCAGTCCCATTGCAGATGATCGAAGGCCCAGCGCAGGGCGCGCTTGCGGCGCCAGGCCGGGATGGCCCGGATTGACGAGGCCTGCGGAGGAATGCCGGAATCCAGGGCCTGGCCCAGCGCGCGGCCGACCTCGGCGCCGTGGCGCAGGCCGGAATGGATGCCACCCGCCGTCACCGGCGACACCACCCCGGCCGCGTCGCCGGCCAGCAGGACGTGGCGGCCCACCCGGGGACGCACGGGCCCGCCGCAGGGAATCAGGCCGGCGCGGATGCTGTCGGGTTTTCGAACGATGGACAGGCCCACGAGCGGCGCGACATGAGCGAGGAATGCCGCCACGTCGGGTGGTGGTGCGCCGGGGCGCAGGCGTTGCGCCAGTCCGGCCTGGACACCGCGCGGCGTCTGTGCGATCCAGCCGATGTAACCTGGCGCCCAGCGCCGGCTGATGAAACAGTGCAGCGCATCCGGCCTGCGCAGTCCGGCGCCGTCGTATTCGTATTCCACGCCATGCAGGAGATCCCGCACGCGCCCCAGTTCGAAGTATGCGGCCACCCTGGAACGCGCGCCGTCGGCGCCGACGAGATAGCGACATTGACCCACTCCTGGCAGGTGCCAGCCATGGGCGGTCGCCTGTGCTTCCCGGAATGCGCAGCCCAGTCGCATGTCCACACCGGCGGTGACTGCCTGTTCGCCGAGCCAGCGCATTAGCGCGGGTGTATCGGTGGTATGGAAGCGATAACCCGGTGCGGTGAGTTCGATGCTTTCCAGGCCAGGTGCGTACAGCTTGACGCTGGACACCGAATGATGGATTCCGGCCGGCAGATCCGTGAAGAGTGGATTCGCCAGCGCTTCCTCGACCAGGATACCGGTGGTATGCAGACGCCCGCCCAGATCGCGTTTGCGATCGATCACGCAGACGCGCCTTCCAGCCTTGGCGATTTCGTGTGCGCAGGCCAGGCCGGCGAAGCCGGCGCCGACCACGATGACGTCATGGTTTCCGTTGTGCATTCGCTGTCTTTCGATTTCGAGTACACAGCGAGCATCGAGGGCGAGCGCGGAAAGACGATGAAGTCGGGGTGAAGCCGAGAGACGAAGTCGTCCGTGTGGGGTAGTGAAGAACCCAAAGAAAAGGCGCCGTCAGGCGCCTTTTCCGTTCACGTCAGCCGTGATGACCACCACCGCCGCCACCGCCGCGCGGGCGATGACCGCCGCCGCCGGGGCGCCCGCCCGGACCGCGGCCACCGGCCGGACGGCCGCCGGGACGGCCTCCCGGACGCGGGCCGGCGTTCTGCGGACGGTTGCCGCCGCCGGGACGTCCGCCTTGCGGACGCGGACCGCGCGGCTGGCCGTACGGGCTGAAGCCGCCGGGCGTGGCGTGATCGGAAGGGAAGCTCGGCGCGTTGCCGGGGTGGCCGTACGGACGCGCGGCGCGCTGCGGCTTGCCGGCGCCACCCGCGCCGCCGCCGGGTCCACGCGGACCGCGCGGGCCACGCGATTCACCGCCGAAGCCACCATATTCATTGCCGAAGCCGGCGCCGCCACCCTGCTGGGGACGACCGCCGCGCTTGCCGGCACCGCCACCGCCCGGACCCTTGCGAGCGGGGCCGGCGTTGCGGTGGCCGGTCGGACCGGTGTCGACGCCTTCCGGCACGTACCAGCTGCGGAACGCGGCCGGGTTGCCATCCGGCAACGGCTTCGGGCCTTTCATCTTGCGCTGCTTGAACGGCTTCTGCGCCTGCTTGGCGGCGGCTTCACCGCTGACGGTCAGGCCGCCGTGCGGCTTCTTGCCGCGACCCCGGCCGCGATCTTCGCGCACGTGATCGAAGCGGCGCAGTTCGCGGCCTTCGTCGGCGGTGTTGTGGCCGTTGACGTAACCCTGGCTGCGGCCTTCGCGCGAGACGTGCACGGTGGACTTGGCGGCGCGGCGCTGGCCGATCACCGGCTGCAGCGTCAGCGCGGCGGGCGCGCCGTCTTCCAGGCCCAGTTCCTTGCGCAGCGTTTCGACCTGCGCGTCGGACAGTTCCTGCGACTGGCCGCGCAGCAGCGGCTGCGGCAGCGAGATGCGGCCATAGCGGGTGCGCTTGAGCCGGCTGACCTGGCAGCCCTGCGATTCCCACAGGCGGCGCACTTCGCGGTTGCGGCCTTCCTTGACGACCACGCGGAACCAGTCGTGCGAATCGGTGCCGCCGATGCGTTCGATTTCGTCGAACTTGGCCGGACCGTCGTCCAGCGCGACGCCGCGGTGCAGGCGATCGACGATGTTGTCGGGGACGGTTTCCTGGCCTTCCGGGGCGCGCACGCGCACCACGTATTCGCGCTCGACCTCGTAGGACGGGTGCATCATCGCGTTGGCGAGTTCACCGTCGGTGGTCAGCAGCAGCAGGCCGGTGGTGTTGATGTCCAGGCGGCCGATGGCGATCCAGCGCGCGCCCTTGAGCGCCGGCAGCGCCTCGAACACGGTCGGGCGGCCTTCGGGATCCTCGCGGGTGGTCACTTCGCCTTCGGGCTTGTTGTACATCAGCACGCGCGCCGGTTCGGTCAGCGCGCTGGCGACGAACTGGCGTCCATCGAGTTCGATCTTGTCGCCGCTCTTGACGCTCATGCCGACCTGCGCGGTCTCGCCGTTGACCTTGACCAGGCCATCGGCGATGCGCTGCTCCAGCGCGCGGCGTGAACCCAGGCCGGCCTGCGCCAGCACCTTGTGCAGGCGTTCTTCCAGCTTGCCGGCGGGGGCTTCGGCGGCGGCGTCGCGCTTGAGCGACAGTTTGTTGCGGGGGGGATTGCTCATGGTTTCTGCTCCGACGAGGCCCGGCCTTCCTCAAGGCTTTCAGCGTCGTCATCCTGGGTGTCGATGGAATTGCCGGTGTCGCCTTCGTCTTCGTCGGCGATCGGTTCGTGGGTGTCCGCGTCGTCGTCCTGCGCGGCCTCGGTGTCTGGTTGCGCGCCGTCCGTGGCGTCTTCCTGCGGTTGCTCGCCGGACTCGTCGCCCGTGATTTCCGCCGTTGTCGGGTTGTCTTCTTCGTCCTCGCCATCGGCGCTGGAACCGATCGAGCCGGCATCACCGTCGCCGGCGCCTTCCGCATCGAGCGCGACCCCGGCCGGGACCGGCGCGCCGTCCAGCGGGAGCTGCGGTTCCAGTTCGCCGATGTCCTTCAGTTCCGACAGCGGCGGCAGTTCGTCCAGGCGCTTGAGGCCGAAGTAGTCGAGAAAGCCCTTGGTGGTGCCGAACAGCGCCGGCCGGCCGGGCACGTCGCGATGGCCGACCACGCGGATCCACTCGCGCTCTTCCAGCGCCTGGATGATGTTGCTGCTCACCGCCACGCCGCGGACCTGTTCGATCTCGCCGCGGGTGATCGGCTGGCGGTAGGCAATCAGCGCCAGCGTTTCCAGGGTGGCGCGGGTGTACTTGGTCTTGCGTTCGGTCCACAGGCGGGCGACCCAGCCGTGCACGTCGGCCTTGACCTGGAAGCGGAAGCCGGAGGCCACCTCGACCAGTTCCACGCCACGATCGACGCAGCCTTCGCGCAATTCCTCCAGCGCGCGCTCGACGCTGCCGGCGGGCGCCGGTTCCTCTTCCGGGAACAGGCCATGCAACTGGGCCAGCGACAGAGGCTGGTTGGCCGCCAGTAGGGCGGCTTCGACGATGCGATTGATGAGCGATTGATCCATTCGTGCGCTTGCGTTGGTCCAGGCGGATGGAATACGGGGCCGGTCAGGCGTCGTTGGCAGCGTCGTCGCTGTCGTCGAACTCGCTGGAGAACTGCAGCGGTTCGTTGGTGTTGTTCAGTGCCAGCGACTTGACGTAAATCGGCGCCAGCGGGGCTTCCTGCACGATGTCCAGCAACTGTTCCTTGGCCAGTTCCAGCATGGCCAGGAAGGTCACCAGCACGCCGAGCTTGCCTTCCTCGGCGGTGAACATCGATTCGAAGCGGTGGAAGCGGCCGTCGTCCAGCCGGGACAGCACGTCGCCCATGCGCTGGCGGACGCTCAGCGCCTCGCGCTTGATGTGGTGGCCGCTGAACAGCTCGGCGCGCTTGAGCACGTCGTGCAGCGCCAGCAGCATTTCCTTCAGCTCCACCGGCGGCGGCAGCTTGACCGAGGCGCGGTCCGGCACGTGCGCCTGCACCGGGGTGGTGTCGCGATCCTGGCGGGGCAGGGCGTCCAGATCCTCGGCGGCCTGCTTGAAGCGCTCGTACTCCTGCAACCGGCGCACCAGTTCGGCGCGCGGGTCGGTTTCGTCGCCGTCCTCGTTGACCGGCCGCGGCAACAGCATGCGCGACTTGATCTCGGCCAGGATGGCGGCCATCACCAGGTATTCGGCCGCCAGCTCGAAGCGCAGCTCCTGCATGACGTTGATGTAGTCCACGTACTGGCGGGTGATTTCCGCCACGGGGATGTCCAGGATGTCCAGGTTCTGCCGGCGGATCAGGTACAGCAGCAGATCCAGCGGGCCCTCGAAGGCGTCCAGGATGACTTCCAGCGCGTCCGGCGGGATGTACAGATCCTGGGGAATCTGCAGCACCGGCTGTCCATGCACGACGGCCAGCGGCATTTCCTGCTGCTGCGGATGCGTGGACTGGCTTGTCGGGGTCGCGTCTTGCGCGAGTTCGGAGCTCATCAAGAAAAAGCCGTAGTGCGGGTCACAATGCCTTCGATTGCACGCGTTGCCGCATGGACGCCATGGTCTTCATGCCGAACAGGGCCTTGCGGGCGAACGCTTCCGTACAGCAAACATGTCATCACGCCGTAGAGGAGCTCGCCGCGAAAGAGGCGGCGGCCGACAGCGAGGAGGTCGTCGGCGCGGGCGGGTGGGGGCAGCGAATCGATCGTCGTTGGGCGACTGGCCGGCGAATCCGGTGCAGTGCCTGGGAAATCCCCTGACGGGCCGCTGCTTCCGGCCGTGCAGTGGGGCAAGAGTAAGGGCTGCGCCCGGCCCTGTCCAGCACCGCCGGGCGGGCGGCCCGTACAATCCGTTCATCCCCGTTCCGAGTGAGTGAACCTATGTGGTATGCCATCGAAGGCCATGACACCGAAGGCGCGCTGCCCCGGCGCATGGCCGCCCGTCCCGCCCACCTGGCCCGGTTGACCGCGTTGCGCGACGAAGGCCGGCTGCTGCTGGCCGGTCCGTGCCCGGCGATCGACGCCGAGGATCCGGGCGAGGCCGGTTTCAGCGGCAGCATCGTCATCGCCGAGTTCGAATCGCTGGCCGCTGCCCAGGCCTGGGCGCAGGCCGATCCCTATGTGGAAGCCGGCGTCTACGCCCGGGTCGACGTGCGCCCGTTCCGCAAGGTGCTGCCGTGACCGTGGAGCGGGTCGCGCGCATCCGCCAGGCGCTGGAGCAGGCGTTCCAGCCCAGCCTCCTCGAGGTGATCGACGACAGCCATCGCCACGCCGGCCACGCCGGCGCCCGCGACGGGCGGGGCCATTTCGACGTCACCATCGTCAGCCAGGCGTTCGCCGGGCTGGCGCCGCTGGCCCGGCACCGGGCCGTCTACGCCGCGCTGGGCGAGATGATGACGACCGACATCCACGCCCTGTCCATCCACGCTTCCGGACCCGGCGAGCCGGGCTGAGCGGCCGCCGGAAGGGCCGGGATCCGGGGCCGGAGCGCGGTTTTGCAGGCGGCGATGAAAACGTTTACATTCCGCCCCTTGCCCATGGGAGGTGGAAACACATGAACAGTCGTACCCGCGCCGGCCTGTCCGCCGGCGCCCGTCCGCGCGCGCGCCGCCACTGGTGGCTGGCGGCGGCCATCGCCACGGCGCTGGTGGCCCCGGCCGTGGGTGCCCGCACCCAGAAAGCGCCGGCCGGCGAGGCCGCCTTCATCGAAGGCCTGCTGGCGAAGATGACCCTGGAAGAAAAGCTGGGCCAGCTGAACCAGCCTCCCGGACTGGGCAACGACACCGGTCCGCAGGCGATGGCCGGCGGCGAGGACCAGATCCGCAACGGCGAGATCGGCACGTTCCTGGGCACCCAGGGCGCCGAGCTGACCTGCCGGCTGCAGCGCATCGCGGTCGAGGAATCGCGCCTGGGCATTCCGCTGATGTTCGGCTACGACGTCATCCACGGTTACCGCACCATTTTCCCGGTGCCGCTGGGCGAATCGGCCAGCTTCGATCCGGTCGAAGTCGAGAACGCCGCCCGCGTGGCCGCCTGGGAGGCCGCCGGCTACGGCATCCACTGGACCTACGCGCCGATGGTGGACGTGGCGCGGGATCCGCGCTGGGGCCGCATTGTCGAGGGCGCGGGCGAGGATCCCTACCTGGGCTCGGTGCTGGCGGCGGCGCGCGTGCGCGGTTTCCAGGGCAAGCAACTGGGCAACGGCGACACCCTGCTGGCCACGGCCAAGCATTTCGTCGCCTACGGCGCCGCAGAAGGCGGCCGCGACTACAACATCGCCGACATCTCCGAGCGCACCCTGCGCGAGGTCTACCTGCCGCCGTTCAAGGCCGCGGTGGATGCGGGCGCGCAGTCGGTGATGGCCTCGTTCAACGAGGTCGGCGGCGTGCCGATGCACGCCAATGGCGATCTGATCAATGACGTGCTGCGCAAGGAATGGGGCTGGGACGGTCTGCTGGTCAGCGATTACACCGGCGTCGAGGAGCTGATCAAGCACGGCGTGGCCGGCAACCGCGCCGATGCCGGCGTGCTCGGCCTGCGCGCGGGCGTGGACATCGACATGGTCAGCCGCATCTATGTGAAGGATCTGCCGGCGGCGGTGAAGGCCGGCAAGCTGCCGATCGCCACCGTGGACGAGTCGGTGCGCCGCGTGCTGCGGGCCAAGTACCGGATGGGGCTGTTCGAGGATCCGTACCGCTACTGCAACGTCGAGCGCGAAAAAGCGCGCACCCTGACCGCGGACAGCCGCGCGGCCGCGCGCGAGATGGCGCGCAAATCGCTGGTGCTGCTGGACAACACCGGCAGCGTGCTGCCGCTGGACAAGCAGAAGGTGAAGACCCTGGCGGTGATCGGGCCGCTGGCCGATCTGCGCCGGGCGATGCTGGGCAACTGGGCCGGCGCCGGCCGCGACGAGGATGCAATCACTCCGCTGGCGGGCATCCGCGCGGCGGTCGGTCCCGGTACCAAAGTGGTGTATGTCGAAGGCACCTCGCTCGAAGGCGGCGAGACCACGGGGATCGCCGAGGCGGTGAAGGCGGCGCAGCAGGCCGACGCGGTGCTGCTGTTCCTGGGCGAGCATCCGGACATGAGCGCGGAGGCGCGCAACCGCACCTCGCTGGATCTGCCCGGTGCGCAGCAGGCGCTGGCCGACGCGGTCGCCAAGGTCGGCAAGCCGACCGCGGCGGTGCTGCTGAATGGCCGTCCGCTGTCCATCGGACCGCTGCGCGAACGCGTGCCGGCGATCCTGGAGGCGTGGTTCCCGGGCGTGGAGGGCGGCAACGCCATCGCCGACGTGGTGTTCGGCGACTTCAATCCGGCCGGCAAGCTGCCGGTGACCTTCCCGCGCACCGTCGGCCAGGTGCCGATCTACTACGCGCACAAGAACACCGGCCGCCCGCCCAGCGAGACCGAGCGCTACACCTCCAAGTACATCGACGTGCCGTGGACGCCGCTGTACGCCTTCGGCCATGGCCTGAGTTACACGACCTTCCAGTACGGCGGCCTTTCGGTGAAGCATCCGCGCATCGCCGCCGATGGCAGCCAGGAAGTCAGCGTGACGGTGACCAACACCGGCAAGCGCGCCGGCGCCGAAGTGGTGCAGCTGTATGTGCGCGACGACGTCGCCTCGGTGACCCGCCCGGTGAAGCAGTTGCGCGGTTTCGAGCGTGTGCAGCTGGAACCGGGGCAATCGAAGACGGTGACCTTCAAGCTCGGCTTCGAGGACCTGGCGATGTACGACGCGAAGATGAAGCGGGTGGTGGAACCCGGCACCTTCACGGTGTTCGCCGGCGGCAACTCGGTCGATACCCTGGAAGCGAAGTTCGAGGTCGCGGCGAAGTGAGCTGAGCCTCCGATGTCATGGCGGTACTGAAAACGCGCGCGGCCCAGGCTGCGCGCGTTTTTTTTGTCTTGCCGAATGCCTTGTGTTCTGCCGCATGCCCGACCGGGCAAACGGGGGAACCTGCATCCCGTCATTCCAGCGGACGCTGGAATCCATGCGGCGTTGCGTGAGGCTGAAAGCGGGATGGCCAAAAGGGGGCCCGGCTTTCGCCGTGATGACGAAACGGGACGGGCGGGAACAGGTGACCGCGGCGTCAGAGGGGCGCAGGGACGGAACGGGCCGCAAGCGCCTTCCCCGGCGCGAACCCAGGCAGACGAGGACAGTGGATTCGACCAGCCGCTGTCCCCCACAGGTCCGGATTTGTCCGTCTCCCGTCCATGGGCGGCCATGAAATGTCGCGTCAGCGCAGATTTTCTGCAATGCAGCAAAAAAAGAACAAAAAGAAGTCGTTAAGTGGTTGAAATGACTGCGCTGTCATCTGTATCTAACCTGGGCTTTACATCTCGTTTTGAAAACGTTTACAGTCCACTGCAATTGCAGTCATGACCGCGGAGGGGCGGTGCAATGGCGCGAACGGCCGTCACCATCAAAGACGTGGCACGCGAGGCGAAGGTATCCGTCGCCACGGTGTCGCGCGCACTGAACGGACACGACAACGTGGCCGAGACGGTGCGTCGTCACGTCGTCGAGACCGCGGACCGCCTGCGCTACCAGCCGCACGCTGCCGCCCGCAGCCTCAGCAGCCGCCGCACCCAGACCATCGGCGTGGTCCTGCCGGACCTGTACGGCGAATTCTTCTCCGAACTCATCCGCGGCATCGACCAGATCGCGCGTGCGCGTCGCCAGCATCTGCTGGTGTCCAGCTATCACGGCCATCCGGAAGAGCAGGGCGAGGCGCTGCGCGCGATGCGCGGTCGCGTCGATGGCCTGCTGGTGCTGTCGCCGTATGCGGACCGTCCGGGTTTCCTGACCGACAACCTGCCGTCGTCGCTGCCGGTGGTGCTGATCAACACCCAGCTCGATGGCGCGCCGTATCCGGTGCTGAGCATCGACAACTATGGCGGCGCCCGCGCGATGACCGAGCATCTGCTGCAGGCCGGGCACCGCCGCATCGCCTTCATCGGCGGGCCGGAAGACAATTTCGACGCGCGCGAACGCCTGCGTGGCTATCGCGACGCGATCGCCGGCAAGGGTGACGCGTGGGAACTGCCCGGCGACTTCAACGAAGCATCCGGCTACGAAGCCGGCAGGCGGATCCTCGCGTCTAAACAACGCCCGGACGCGGTGTTCGCCGCCAACGACATGATGGCGCTGGGATGCCTGTACGCATTGAACGAAGCGGGTGTCAACGTGCCGCGCGATATCGCGCTGGCAGGGTTCGACGACATCCCGCTCGCACGCTTTGTTCACCCGCCCTTGACGACGATGCGGGTCAGCATTGCCGAATTGGGCGGCCATGCGATGACCCGCCTGCTGGATGGCATCGACGCGGAGGGCAGCATGTCGAATGAAGCGCAGACCCTGATACCGGATCTGATTGTTCGTGAGTCGAGTGCGGGAAAAACAGGCGCGCATGCGCGCTGAAGGCCAGGTGCCACGCGGATTTTTTTTGTTCACAGATGTAACCGTTTCCACAAACGCATTGCCTTGAATTGATCGTCCCGGGAGGGGGAAATCATGGGGTATCGAAATCGCTCGAATCGTTCTCCGCAGCGCAGGTTGTTGAGTTGTGCATTGGCCAGTTGCCTGGTGCTGGGCGTCGCGCCGATGGCGATGGCGCAATCGACGGGTGCGACGATTCGCGGGCAGGTGGCGGGTGATGCCGCGGCCCGGGTGACGGCGACCAACGTTGCGACAGGACTGACCCGCAGCGTTCAATCCAACGCCAACGGCGGTTACTCGCTGGGTGGCCTGCCTCCGGGAACCTACCGTCTTGATGTCGAGCGCGGCGGCGAGCGTTACAGCGAATCGATCACGGTATCCGTTGGCCAGACGGTAACCCTGAATCTGGGCGAGACGGTCGAAGCGACCAGCGTGCAGCCGGCCACGACGTTGGACGGCGTGGTGGTGACCGCCGCGCCGGTCGCAATCGAAACCCGGACGTCGGAAGTGGGCGGCTATGTCACCCAGAAGCAACTGGAAGCCCTGCCGCAGAACTCGCGCAACTTCCTTGCCTTCGCCGATACCATTCCCGGCATCGCCGTCACCCGTTCCGGCGTGGACGAGGTGACGTCGCTGCGCAGCGGTGCGCAGATTTCCAACGGCATCAACGTCTACATCGATGGCGTCGGACAGAAGGACTACGTCCTCAAGGGCGGCATCACCGGTCAGGATTCGACCGCGGGCAATCCGTTCCCGCAGTTGGCGGTCGGCGAGTACAAGGTCATCACGTCCAACTACAAGGCCGAGTACGACCAGTTGAGCAGCGCGGCCATTACCGCGGTCACCAAGTCGGGCACGAACGAATTCGAAGGCAGCTTCTTCTGGGACTACTCGAACCAGGAGTGGATGGCGCGCACGCCACGCCAGCGCCGGGGTGATGTCGTCCAGGATCGCAGCGCCGAGCAGTATGGCGCGTCCTTCGGCGGTCCCATCGTCAAGGACGTCCTGCATTTCTTCGTCACCTACGAAGGCAAGGACATCCTGCGTCCGCGCGACGTGACGCCGGGACCGACCACGGGCACCCGCGTTCCGATCGAACGCTTGCCTGTCGGAGTGCAGGATCTCATCCGCAACAGCACCGGCTCCCCCTTCAGCGAGGATCTCTGGTTCGGCAAGTTGAGCTGGACGCCCGGTGATGCGCACCTGGTGGAGTTCACCATCAAGGATCGCAAGGAAGACGACCTTGCGAACATCGGCAATCTCAACACGGCCGATTACGGCACCAGCCGCGCCGGCAAGGACAGCCGCTACGATCTGCGTTACCAGTACAGTGCGCAGAACTGGCTCAACGACGCGCACATCACTTACGAGGATGCGTCGTTCGGACCGCGTCCGGTGACGATGGGGCCGGGCTTCAACTACCAGGTCCCGGTGAACGGGCAGACCGGCAATAATCCGGCCATGGCGGCGGTCCTCAATTTCGGGGGCGGCAATGACATGCAGGACAAGGGTCAGAAGGGCTTCGCCTTCCAGAACGACTTCACGTTCTTTGGTTGGGAAGGGCACACGATCAAGACCGGCATCAAGTACAAGAAGATCGACATCAGCGCTTACCAGCGCCAGCCTCCCAATCCGCAGTACCGCTTCGATATCGCCCGCAGTTTCGAGGTGCCGTACGAGGTCAACTTCACCTCCACCGGCATCGGCACGATGGGGCCGGTGGAATCGGACAATACCCAGTTCGGCATCTACTTCCAGGACGACTGGGAGGTCAACGAGCACCTGACGCTGAACCTGGGCCTGCGCTGGGATTACGAGAAAACCCCCAGCTTCGAGGACCATGTCACGCCGACCTCGCTGGTCAATGCGCTGCGCAGCTACGGCCCGATCAACAACCCGAACGTCGACTACAACTACAACGATTTCATTTCGACCGGGAACAACCGCAAGGCGTTCAAGGACGCCTGGCAGCCGCGCGTCGGTTTCTCCTACGACCTGTTCGGCGACCAGCGCCATGTGATCTTCGGTGGCGTCGGCCGCGCCTACAGCCGCAACCAGTTCGACTTCATGGCGCGCGAGCAGTACAGCCTGGCGTTCCAGAGCTACACCTACCGCTTCAACACGCCCGGCCACAACTGCTCCAACCAGCCGGCGACCTGCCTGACCTGGAATCCGAGCTACTACGACCAGGCAACCCTGGACGCGCTGGTCGCGGCGAACCCGAACAACGGCACCACCGTCTACATGATCGACAACGACATCAAGACGCCGTACTCGGACCAGTTCAGCCTGGGCATGCGCAACGCGTTCAGCCTGTTTGGCCACGACTGGAATTCGTCGGTGACACTGCTGCATATCCTCAGCCATGACGGCATCCTGTTCTCGGTGGGCAACCGTCTCGCGGATGGTTCGTTCTTCCCGCCGGGTCGCACCTTCGGCAGCGCGCCGCCGGCCAACCTCCCCGGATTCGGCCGCCTGTTGATCGGCCGCAACGCCGTTGAAACACGCCTGACCTCGCTGCTGCTGTCGTTGGACAAGCCATATACCCGCGAGTCGGGGTGGGGCACGACGCTGGCGTACACCTACAGCGACGCCAAGGAGAACCGCAACAACCACGACACGTTCTCGTTCGACTACCCGAATCTGGACAACGTGGGTTTCACCGAGTCGCTGGGTGTTTCCAAGCATCGACTGGTGGCGACCGGCATCATGGATGTGGGCTGGGGCATGACCCTGTCCGGCAAGCTGACCCTGGCGACGCCGGAGGCGCGCGAATCGCTGGACTGCATCAGCATCGATACCTGGAACTGCTACTTCAATCCGTACTACGCCGACACCACCATCGGCTACAAGCAGTTCGATCTCGCCATCCAGAAGGAATGGGATACCGGAACCGATCTCAAGTTCCGCATCCGCGCCGATCTGATCAATGCGTTCGACTGGAACAACTGGACCGGCTGGGATGGAAACCGCGGCACAGGACGTAACCCGGCCAACCCCGCCAGCGTGGCCGTTCCCAACCCCAACTTCGGCAATCGCCAACTCAACAATACTTCTCGTTACGACATCGCCTATCCCACGAGGACCTTCAAGATCACCTTCGGACTCAACTGGTGAGCCTGCAGGGGCCACCGCCTGATTCCAGGCGTGGATCCTGACGCTCTACCTGGAAAGACAGCACAAGAAACAGCCCTTACCTTCACGTCTTGGACTTATGACCATGAAGCAACGCAACCACAAAGCGCGGCAACCCAATCGTACCCTCCTGGCCTGCGCGCTCGTCAGCTGCCTGGCGATGAGCGCACCGGCTTTCGCCCAGTCCACCGGCGCCACCCTGCGTGGCCAGGTGGCCGGCGCTTCGGCGAGCACCGAAGTCGTCGCCACCAACGTCGCCACCGGCGCGGTCCGGCGCACCCAGACCACCGCCAATGGCACCTACACCCTGGTCGGCCTGCCGCCGGGCACCTACACCGTGCAGGCGGGCGGGGCGTCGCAGACGGTAACCCTGGCCGTGGCGGCCAGTTCCACCCTGAACCTGGATTCCGGCGCCTCCGCGCCGGCGGGCGATGCGACCAACCTGGACACGGTGACGGTGTCCGCACCGCTGCTGCGTGACGTCCGCACCTCGGAAGTGGGCAACACCATTTCCCAGCGCCAGATCGAGACGCTGCCGCAGGCGACGCGCAACTTCCTGGAGTTCGCCGACACCATCCCCGGCATGCAGTTCAAGATCAACAACCAGGGCGTGGCCGAACTGCGCAGCGGCGTGACCAACACCAGCTCGACCAACCTGTTCATCGACGGCGTCAGCCAGAAGAGCTACGTCGAGCGCGGCGGCATCGCCGGCCAGCAGCAGAGCGCGGGCAATCCGTTCCCGCAGCTGGCGATCGGTGAATACAAGGTCATCACCTCCAACTACAAGGCCGAGTACGGCCAGATCAGCGGCGCGGCGATCACCGCGGCGACCCGGTCGGGCACCAACGAGTTCGAAGGCGAGGTGTTCTACCACTACACCGACGAAGGCATGCGCGAGAAGCTGCCCAACGAATGGAACAAGGAAAAGGGCTCGTCGCAGATCAAGGAATGGGGCCTGGCGGTGGGCGGTCCGATCCTGAAGGATCGGATGCATTTCTTCTTCGCCTACGAGAACAAGGAAAACATCTACGCACAGACCGTCCAGCCGTCGGCCGAATCCGGCAACGTCGCTGACCGGTTGCCGGCCGATCTGCGGTCCTACTTCGGCGCGGCCTACGTCCCGCTGGACGAGGATCTCTACTTCGCGAAACTGAGCTGGGACCTCAACGAGCGTGATCGCCTGGAACTGAGCGCCCAGTATCGCGATGAGACCCAGGCCGGCAATATCGGCGGCCAGGACACGCCCGAGCACGGCCAGCAGCGCATCAACAAGGACGAGCGTTCCAATCTGCGCTGGCAGCACAGCGGCGATCGCTTCTTCAACGAATTGATCGTCACCACGGAACGGACCGAGAACAACCCGAATCCGTTCGGCTTCGGCAATGGCCGCAAGATCGCCTGGCTGGAAGACACCGGCCAGCCCGAACCGGCGGAACGTGCCCTACTCAACCTGGGCCCGGCTGACGGCTTCAGCGTCAAGAGCGCCATCCAGAAGGGCTGGTCGATCCAGGACGACCTGACTTTCAACAGCTTCCAGTGGCATGGCGATCACACCATCAAGATGGGCGTGAGCTTCAAGTCCATCGACCTGACCTCCAGCGATGGCCAGGCCTACAACCCGCAGTTCACTTACGCCTTCGATCCCGCCACCGGCGTCGTGTCCAACATCCCGTACCGGGTGGAGTTCCTGGCGCCGTTCGACGAGCCGGGCCAGTCGGCGCTGGTCAAGACCGACGCCAAGCAGTACGGCTTCTATATCCAGGACGACTGGCAGGTGAACGAACACCTGATGTTGAACCTGGGTATCCGCTGGGATTACGAGGACGTGCCGGCCTACACCGACCACGTGACCTCGCCGGCGTATCTGGCCGCACTGTATGGTCCCGATCCGGACAACCCGGGCGAACCGTGGATCAATCGCTGGCTGAAGGGCGGCAAGGATGCGCTGAATCCGGCCGACTACATCAGCAACGGCCACAACCGCAAGAGCTTCAAGGACGCCTGGGCGCCGCGCTTCGGCTTCTCCTATGACATCTTCGGTGACGAGCGCCACGTGATCCACGGTGGCGCCGGTCGCTCCTACGATCGCAACCTGTTCAAGGATCTGGCGCTGGAGAAGACCAAGTCGGCGGTGTCGCTGGTGCGCTTCGAGTTCCAGGATCCGGTCACCGGCCAGTGCGTGCGCGAACCGGCCAGCACCGGTCGCTGCCTGCCGTGGGATCCGGCCTACCTGGGCGGCGTGGACGTGCTGGCCGCGGCCATCGCCGGCCGTGGCGGCGCCGAAGTCTTCATGCTCAACAACAAGCTGAAGACGCCGTACGCCGATCAGTTCAGCCTGGGCATCACCAACCAGATCGGCGAATGGCTGTCGGACGTGACCATCCAGCGCATCATGTCGCGTGACGGTTTCGGCTTCACCCTGGCCAACCGCCATCCGGACGGTTCGTTCTTCCAGAACGGCGGCGCGCCGTGGGGCGGCACGGTCCCGGGTTACGGCGGCACGATCGTCGGCGACAACGGCGTGGAGAGCAACAACACCCAGATCCTGCTGTCGCTGGAGAAGCCGTACACCAAGGCCTCGGGTTGGGGCGTGAACTTCGGCTATACCCATACCCAGGGTCGCCAGAACAGCACCAACTCGGAAGATCCGTTTGCCTACTTCGACAAGTCGCGCCTGGGCTACGTGCCGTTCGTGAAGTCCGGCAACGCGCCCAAGCATCGCTTCACCGCGTCGGGTTCGATCGATGGTCCGTGGGGCATCACCTTCGGCGCCAAGATCGTCCTGGAGACCCCGACCCCGCGCAACACCATCGCCTGCTATGGCTATGACGCATGGGATGGTTCGCGCTGCCAGCTGGTGGGCTTCACTCCGCCGGCCAACGGCAAGTTCCTGATCGGCGGCAAGATCTTCAGCTACCGCACGGTCGATTTCCAGGCGACCAAGGTGTTCGAATTGCCGGGCGACACCAAGCTTTCCATCCGGGCCAACCTGCTGAACGCGTTCAACTTCAAGAACTATTCGGACTACGCGTACAACGGCTTCGGCAGCGGTGGACAGCTCGACCCCGACATCTCGATCAACACGCGCGGCAACATCTACTACTTCCCGCGTACGTTGAATCTGGAAGTCAGCTACAAGTTCTGATCATGGCCGCGCCGCGGCACCTTCTCTCCGGGTGCCGCGGCAACGCCGACGGATTTCTTCCGGGCTGTTTCTCCTGAATGATGCTTCGCCGCCTCCGGATGCCGGGGCGGCGGAGAGCGCAGGTTCCATCGTACTTCCGACATCGCGACATGAATCCACAAACCCTGCGCAACATCGTGATCGTCGGCGGCGGTACCGCCGGTTGGATGGCCGCCGCCGCCTTCGCCCGCGTGCTGGGGCAGGATTACGCCATCACCCTGGTGGAATCCGAGCAGATCGGCATCGTGGGGGTGGGCGAGGCGACGGTCCCGCACATCAAAGCCTTCAACCAGCTGTTGCGCATCGACGAGGCGGATTTCGTCCGCAGCACGCAGGGCACCTTCAAGCTGGGCATCGAGTTCGTCGACTGGTATCGCACCGGTCATACCTATATCCATGGATTTGGCCAGGAAATCGGCCATCCCTACGGCCTGCTGCCGTTCCAGCAGTACTGGTTCAAGGCGCGCAAGGCCGGCATGGCGCAGTCGCTGGACGCCTATACGCTCAACAGCCTGGCCGCGCGGCGCGGCCGGTTCATGACCGGCGCGAGCGACGTGCCGCCCGATTCACCGCTGGCCAACATCGCCTACGCCTATCACTTCGATGCCGGCCTGTATGCCAAGTACCTGCGCGCCTATTCCGAACGACTGGGCGTGAAGCGGGTGGAGGGCATCGTCGAGCAGGTCCAGCTGGATCCCGGAAACGGCCACGTCCGCTCGTTGCGCCTGCGCTCGGGCGAGGAGGTGGCCGGTGACCTGTTCATCGATTGCTCCGGCTTCCGTGGCCTGCTGATCGAGGAAGCGCTGCACACCGGCTACATCGACTACACGCACTGGCTGCCCTGCGATCGCGCGCTGGCCGTACCCTGCGAGAAGGTGGGCCCGCCGACGCCGTTCACGCGTTCGACCGCGCGCAGTGCGGGTTGGCAATGGCGGATCCCGCTGCAGCACCGGACCGGCAACGGCTACGTCTATTCCAGCGCCCACATCAGCGACGACGAGGCGGCCGCGACCCTGCTTGCCAACCTCGACGGCCGCGCGCTGGCCGATCCGCGACCGCTGCGCTTCACCACCGGTCGCCGCAGGAAGTGCTGGAACCGCAACGTGGTCGCGCTCGGCCTGGCGAGCGGTTTCATGGAACCGCTGGAATCCACCAGCATCCACCTGATCCAGTCGGGCATCTCCAAGCTGCTGGAACTGCTGCCGCGCGAGGGCTTCAACGAAGTGCTCGCGCAGCGCTACAACGATCAACTGGCATTCGAGTTCGAACGCATCCGCGATTTCCTGGTGCTGCACTACAACGCCACCGAGCGCGACGATTCGCCGTTCTGGCGCCAATGCCGCGACATGTCGGTGCCGGAAAGCCTGAGCGCCAATCTGGATCTGTTCCGCGACAGCGGGCGCTTCTTCCGCAACGCCAGCGAGATGTTCGCCGAGATCAGCTGGGTGCAGGTGATGATCGGGCAGGGCGTCGAACCACGCGGCTGGCATCCGCTGGTGGACCGCGTCCCGGACGCGGATCTGAAGCGATTGATGGACAGCGTGGCGGGAACCATCAGCGCCTGCGTCGACGCCATGCCCGAGCACCAGCGGTTCATCGACCGCCACTGCAAAGCCGAGCCGGTATCGTTCTGATGCGCCGGCGTCCTTTCTCCACGCGTTGAGCCGCGATATCGCGGCCACCCTTGAAGGAAAAGAAACGACTAGAGATGAAAACGTTTACAGGCAAGAAGGGCCAGACCGGGGCCAGGGGAAACCGGAATTGGACATGGCTGGCAGGCCTGATGGTGGTCCTGCTGGCGGCCTGCAACCGGGCGCCCGCGCCGGCCGAGTCGGCCAAGCCCGCGCAACCGGCGGCGACGGCGGAAGTGCGCAAGAAACCGGAGAAGCCGGAACTGCCGCCGCTGTTCCGCGACGTCGAACGGCGCACGTTCCAGTTTTTCTGGGACACCACCAACGAACTCAACGGGCTGACGCCGGACCGCTTTCCGTCGCGACCGTTCGCCAGCATCGCCTCGGTCGGTTTCGCCCTGACCGCCTATCCGATCGGCGTCGAGAACGGCTGGCTCAGCCGGACCCAGGCGGTGGACCGCACCCTGACCACGCTGAAGTTCTTCCGTGACCTGCCGCAGGGCCCGCAGCCGGAAGGCAAGGGCGGCTACAAGGGTTTCTACTACCACTTCCTCGACATGCAGACCGGCCATCGCTATGCGACCTGGGTGGAACTGTCGAGCGTGGACACCACCTTGCTGATGATGGGCGTGCTGTTCGCCCAGTCCTACTACGATCGCGACGATCCGCGCGAGCAGGAAATCCGCGAACTGGCCGACGTGCTCTACAAGCGGGTGGACTGGACCTGGCTGCAGAAGAACAAGCCGCTGGTGTCGATGGGCTGGTATCCGGAGAGCGGAGTGATTCCGCATGACTGGAAGGGCTACAACGAAGCCATGATGCTGTACGTGCTGGCGCTGGGGTCGCCGAGCCATCCGGTGGGTCCGGAGGCGTGGGAAGTGTGGACGCGCACCTACGGCGAGTCGTGGGGCGTGTACCAGGGCCAGGAGTACCTGACCTTCGGACCGCATTTCGGCCACCAGTACAGCCACGTGTGGATCGACTTCCGCGGCATCCAGGACGCGTACATGCGCGAGAAGGGCATCGATTATTTCGAGAACAGCCGCCGCGCCACCTACGCCCAGCGCAGCTACGCCATGGAAAATCCGATGAAGTGGCGCGGTTACGGCGAGAACGTCTGGGGCCTGACCGCCAGCGACGGCCCGCAGCAGACCCTGCAGGAATACCGCGGCGAACAGCGCCAGTTCCGCCACTACTCCGCGCGTGGCGTGGGCTTCCGCGAGAACTTCGACGACGGCACCATCGCCCCGACCGCGGCGATCGCCTCGCTGCCGTTCGCGCCGGAGATCGTGATCCCGGCGACCGAGGAAATGCACAAGCGCTACGGCGAGTACCTGTATTCCAGCTATGGCTTCCTGGATGCGTTCAATCCCAGCTTCGACTACGACATTCCGCTGAAGGCCGGGCGCATCGTGCCGGGAGAGGGTTGGGTGGGCAGCGACTACATCGGCATCGACCAGGGGCCGATCCTGACGATGATCGCCAACTACCGGAACGGCTTCGTCTGGGAAGTGATGAAGAAGAATCCGTACATCCGCAAGGGCCTGGAACGCGCGGGCTTCGAGGGCGGCTGGATGACGCCCAAGGGCGCGCCCATCCAGGTGCCGGCCAACGCGGACCCGGAAGCGGCCGCGGCGCGGGCCCTGGGCACGGCCGAATCGCGCGCGGCGCAGGCCGCCGAACAGCAGGCCGAGGCGCCGGCGCGCAACCAGACACCGCAATAAGTAAGCTGTCGGCATGATCAGGTTCTCTCCGGCACGCATCAGGCATCCCTCGGGTGGTGGGGGATGTCTGGTGCGCTGCTGTCTTTTCCTGCTGGCGCTGGCCGGGTTGCTGCTGTCCACCGGTTGCGGGCGGGAAGAGGGACGCGAGAAGGTGACCTTCTGGGCCATGGGACGCGAGGCCGAGGTGGTCGCCGAGCTGGTCACCGAATTCGAACGCGAGAACCCCGGCATCGATGTCGATGTCCAGAACATCCCCTGGACCGCCGCGCACGAGAAACTGCTGACCGCGTTCGCCGCCGATGGCCTGCCGGACCTGTGCCAGCTCGGCAACACCTGGCTGCCGGAGTTCGCCGCGCTGGGCACCCTGGAACCGCTCCAGTCCTACGTGGACGGGTCCAAGGTGGTGGAGCAGGACGATTATTTCCCGGGCATCTGGGACACCGCCGTGGTCGACCGGCAACTGCTGGGCGTGCCCTGGTACGTGGACACCCGCCTGCTGTACTACCGCAAGGATCTGCTGCGCCAGGCCGGCTTCGACACCCCGCCGGTCACCTGGGCCGAGTGGGAGAAGGCGATGGCGGCGATCAAGCGCAACGCCGGCCCCGATCGCTACGCCATCCTGATGCCGGTCAACGAGTTCGAGCAGCAGGTCTCGCTGGCGCTGCAGATGCCGGACCCGTTGCTGCGCGATCACGACAACCGCGGCAACTTCCGCAGTCCCGGCTTCCGGCGCGCGCTGGGCTTCTACGCCAACATGTTCGAGCAGGGCTGGGCGCCGAAGATGTCGGAAACCCAGATCTCCAATGTCTGGGACGAGTTCTTCAACGGCTTCTACGCCTTCTATCTGTCCGGCCCCTGGAACATCCGCGAGTTCCGCAAGCGCCAGCCCGCCCATCTGCGCGATCAGTGGGGCACCATGCCGCTGCCCGGCCCGGATGGCCCTGGCGCGGGCATCGCCGGCGGCACCAGCCTGGTGATTTTCCGCAGCTCCGAGCGCAAGGCGGCGGCGTGGAAGTTGATCGAGTTCCTGTCGCGTCCGGCGATCCAGCAGCGTTTCCACGCCCTGATCGGCGACCTGCCGCCACGGCGCAGCACCTGGGAACATCCGGCGCTGGCCAACGACGAATACGCGCGCGCGTTCCGGGATCAGCTGGAGCGGGTCAAGCCCACGCCCAAGGTACTGGAGTGGGAGCGCATCGCCCAGGAAATGCGGCTGGTGACCGAGCAGGTGGTGCGCGGCGGCCAGCGCCAGGAGCGCGCGGTGGAGGATCTGGATGCGCGCGTGGACGCCATCCTGGAGAAGCGCCGCTGGATGTACGAGCGTGACCATCCCGCCGCCGCCACGGGAGCGCAGCGATGATGCGGCGCACTTCGGTGGCGGGCTGGGTGTTCGCCGGACCCGCGCTGGTCGTGCTGGGCGTGTTCTTCGGCCTGCCGGTGTTCTCGGCGCTGCTGCTGAGCCTGACCGACTTCGATCTGTATGCGCTGGCCGACGCGGACAATCTGCGTTTCGTCGGCCTGGGCAATTACTGGGAGCTGTTGCAGGCGCCGATGTTCTGGAAGTCGTTGTGGAACACGACGTACTTCGTGATCGTCGGCGTGCCGCTGTCGATCGCCGTCTCGCTGGGCGCGGCCATGCTGCTCAATGCGCCGGTGGCGCGCTTCAAGGCGCTGTTCCGCACCGCGCTGTTCGCGCCGGTGGTGACCACGCTGGTGGCCGTGGCGGTGATCTGGCGCTATCTGTTCCATACCAGCTATGGGCTGGTGAACTGGGCGCTGGGCCACCTGGGTATCGCCCCCATCGACTGGCTGGGTGATCCGCGCTGGGCGATGCCGACCATCATGCTGTTCGCGGTGTGGAAGAACTTCGGCTACAACATGGTCATCTTCCTGGCCGGCCTGCAGGCCATTCCGCAGGACCTGTACGAGGCCGCGCGCATCGACGGGGCGTCGAAGTGGCGGCAGTTCCTGCACATCACCCTGCCGATGCTGGGGCCGGTGCTGCTGGTGGTCGGGGTGATCACGGTATCGGGCTACTTCCAGCTGTTCGCCGAACCCTACGTGATGACCCGCGGCGACCCGTTGCAGAGCACGGTCAGCGTCCTGTACTTCATGTTCGAGGAGGGCTTCAAGTGGTGGCGGCTCGGCCGCGCCTCGGCGGTGGCGTTCCTGCTGTTCCTGATCATCCTGGCGGTGACCACCGTGATGCTGCGCCTGGGGCGCAGGAAGGATCTGGTATGAGCCGGCACGCGCTCCCGCGCGAGGTGGGGACATCGCGTTGGCATGCCTGGGCGGTCAACGGCGCGCTGCTGCTGCTGGCGGTGGTCAGCCTGGCGCCGCTGCTGTGGATGGTGTCGGTGTCGTTCATGCCGGCCGGCGAGGCCAGCCGCTTCCCGCCGCCGCTGCTGCCGTCCGGGGCGACGCTGGCCAACTACCACGAACTGTTCGCGCGCACCGGCATGGCGCGCAACTTCGCCAACAGCCTGCTGGTGTCCGGCGCCATCACGCTGGGCTCGCTGCTGATCAACACGATGGCCGGCTATGCCTTCGCCAAGCTGCGCTTCAGCGGCCGGGATCGGATCTTCCAGCTGTTGCTGGCGGCGCTGGTGATTCCCGCGCAGGTGGCGATGCTGCCGCTGTTCCTGCTGATGAAGCAACTGGGACTGGTCAACAGTTTCGGCGGCGTGATCGTGCCGGCGCTGGCGACGGTGTTCGGCATCTTCCTGGTCCGCCAGTACGCGCGCGGCATTCCGGACGAACTGCTGGAAGCCGCGCGCATCGATGGCGCCAGCGAGTGGCGGATCTTCTTCCAGGTCGTGCTGCCGATGCTCAAGCCGGTGCTGGTGACGTTGGCCATCTTCACCTTCATGGCGGCCTGGAACGACTTCATGTGGCCCTTGATCGTGCTGACCGACCAGGCCCACTACACGCTGCCGGTGGCGCTGGCTTCGCTGTCGCGCGAACACATCATGGACGTCGAGATGATGATGGCCGGCGCGGTCATCACCGTGCTGCCGGTGCTGCTGCTGTTCCTGCTGCTGCAGCGCTACTACCTCCAGGGCCTGCTGCTGGGGAGCGTCAAGGGCTGACGGAGTGTTGCCTGCGAAACGCCGCATGCAGGAGCGGGCGGGAAGGTAGAGTGTCGCCATGGCGATGAGGGAACGCGGCTTCACCCCGCTCTGGCCGCTGCCGCTGGCGGCCGCCTTGCTGCTGCTGGTCGCCACGCATCTGGCCCTGTGGCTGTCGATCCAGGCCGGCCATGTGCCGGCCTGCGTGCCGTACTGGGAAGGCTGCACCTCGATAAGCCGCGCGGCGCGGCACGGGCTGGGCAATCATCTGTTCCGCCTGCTGGTGATTCCCTGCGCGCTCCTGCATGGCGCCACCTGGTGGCTGGCCGGGCCGTGGCTGCGTGAGCGGGAGCGGGGAAGTACGGCGGCGCGGTGGCTGCGGGTGCTGGGCCTGTTTTCGGCGTCGGCCCTGGCAATCTATGCGACCTTCCTCGGAACCGACGGCGAGGTCTACGGTTTCCTGCGCCGCTACGGCGTGACCGTGTACTTCGGCTTCGGGTTTCTGGCCCAGTTGCTGTTGATGCGGCGGGCGAGGGTGCTTCGGCGCCTGGCGCCGGCATTGCTGACCGGCATGGCCGCGCTGTGCGTGGCCATGCTCGGACTGGGCGTGGGCAATGTCGTCACCGGCGCGCTGATCGCCGATGACGCGCTGCGTGATCGGATCGAGAACGCGCTGGAATGGCAGCTTGGCCTGCTGCTGGTCGGCTGGCACCTGCTGCTGGCGCGCGGCTGGTGGCGCGACCGGTTCGGGTTGCGCCTGTATCGGGAAGGAGACCCGCTGTAGGAGCGATGTCGGTCGCGACCGACGTCGCTCCCACAGGGAAACGAAGCGGGGGAATCAGCCGCGCACGCGCTGGACGATCGCGGCGGCCTTGGCCGAACTCTCGCGCACCTTGTCCCACTCGCCGGCATCCAGCCAGGCCTTGGGCACCATCCACGAGCCGCCGATGCAGACCACGTTCGGCTGCGACAGGTAGTCGGCGGCGGTGTCCTCGCCGATGCCGCCGGTCGGGCACAGTTTGAGTTCCGACAACGGGCCGGCCAGGCCCTTGAGCATCGCCAGTCCACCGACGGCGGAGGCAGGGAACAGCTTGCAGACCCGGAAACCGCGCGCCATCAGCGACAGCAGTTCGGTCGGCGTGGCCGCGCCCGGCACCACCGGCACCGGCGCCGCGGCCAGCGCAT
Source organism: Pseudoxanthomonas sp. (assembly GCF_051953815.1). Classification (GTDB taxonomy): domain Bacteria; phylum Pseudomonadota; class Gammaproteobacteria; order Xanthomonadales; family Xanthomonadaceae; genus Pseudoxanthomonas_A. The sequence continues at coordinate 33,428 of NZ_JBQCIJ010000022.1, forward strand.
CGGCCATCTCGGCGGTGGTGCCCGGCGTCACCAGGAAATCCGCGCCGGCGTCGATGGAGCGCTGCATCTGCTCGACGCTCAACACGGTGCCGGCGCCGATCACGATGTCCGGCAGTTCGCGCTTGAGCATCGCCAGCGCCTCCATCGCCACCGGCGTGCGCAGGGTCAGTTCGATGGCCGGCAGGCCGCCGGCCAGCAGCGCCTCGGAAACGCGCCGCGCCTCGTCCAGCGTGTGCACGGTGACGACCGGCAGGATGCCGGCGGCGCGGAGGAGTTGTTCGGCTTTCTGCTGGCGGGCTTCGATGCTCATGGGGAATCGGTCAATGCGTGGGAGGGGGAAGAGGCGCTCAGGCGTCCTTCGCTTCGTGCGGGGCTTCGGCGGCATGCCCGGCGTCGCCGAGCTCGTATTCCGAATCGTATTCCCAGGTGCCGTTGTGGTACGGCGGGCCGCAGGAAATCGACAGCGCGCCCTGATCCGCCGGCGTCACCACGTCGCGGCTGACCGCGAACAGGTTGCGGCCGATGTCGAGCGCGGCGGGCGAGGTGTTCGGCGCGAGCTCGCGCGCATTCCATTCCTCCGCCGGCACCAGCGCCTCAAGCACGCCGGCCTCGGCGTCCAGGCGGATCAGATCGCCCTCGCGCAGCCGGGCCAGCGGACCGCCGCGGGCGGCTTCCGGGGTCATGTGGATGGCGGCGGGAATCTTGCCGGAGGCGCCGGACAGGCGGCCGTCGGTGACCAGCGCGACGCGCCGGCCCTGGTTCTGCAGCAGGCCCAGCAGCGGCGCCAGCGAATGCAGTTCCGGCATGCCATTGGCGCGCGGCCCCTGGTAGCGCACCACCGCCACGAAATCCTGCGGCAGCACGCCGGCGGCATGCAGCTTGTTGAGCGCGCGCGGGTCGTCCACCACCACGGCGGGCGCTTCGATGAAGCGGTACTCCGGCTTCACCGCCGAGGTCTTGATCAGCGAGCGGCCGAGGTTGCCGCGCAACAGGCGCAGGCCGCCCTGGTCCTCGAACGCCTCGGCGACCGGACGCACCACCGCCGGGTCGGCGCTCTGCGCCACGCCGGGCGCGTAGGCCAGTTGGCCGTCCTGCAGGCGCGGTTCGTCGCAGAACGCGCGCATGCCGCCCGGCACGATGGTCGGCAGGTCATGCATCAAGCCGGCGTCGAGCAGTTCGCGGAACACGAACGCGGTGCCGCCGGCGGCGGCGAAGCGGTTCACGTCGGCGTCGCCATTCGGATACACCCGCGCAAGCAGCGGCACGGTGCGCGAAATGAGGTCGATGTCGTCCCAGGTGAGCACAATGCCGGCCGCGCGCGCCACCGCCACCCAGTGGATGGTGTGGTTGGTGGAACCGCCGGTCGCCATCAGCGCGGCGATCGCGTTGACGATCGCGCGCTCGTCGATCAGGTGGCCGAGCGGACGGTAGTCATCGCCCAGCGCGGTGATGCGCAGGGCGCGTTCGGCCGAAGCGCGGGTCAGCACGTCGCGCAATGGCTGGTCGGGATTGACGAACGAGGTGCCCGGCAACTGCACGCCCATCGCTTCCAGCAGCACCTGGTTGGAGTTGGCGGTGCCATAGAAGGTGCAGGTGCCCGGCGCGTGGTAGCTGGCCGATTCGGCTTCCAGCAGTTCCTCGCGGCTGGCCTCGCCGGCGGCGTAGCGCTCGCGCACTTCCGCCTTCTTCTTGTTGGGAATGCCCGGGGTCATCGGACCGGCCGGCACGAACACCGCCGGCAGGTGGCCGAAGGCGAGCGCGCCGATCAGCAGGCCCGGCACGATCTTGTCGCACACGCCCAGGTACAGCGCGGCGTCGAACATGTCATGGCTCAGCGATACCGCGGTGGCCTGGGCGATCACGTCGCGCGAGAACAGCGACAGTTCCATGCCCGGCCGGCCCTGGGTGACGCCGTCGCACATCGCCGGCACGCCGCCGGCGACCTGCGCGGTGGCGCCGATCGAACGCGCCACTTCGCGGATCAGCTCCGGGTAGGTTTCGAACGGCTGGTGCGCCGACAGCATGTCGTTGTAGGCGGTGACGATGCCCAGGTTGGGGGTGGCGTCGGCGCGCAGGCGATCCTTGTCGGTCGGGCCGCAGGCGGCGAACGCGTGCGCGAGGTTGCCGCAACTGAGGCGGCTGCGATGCGGGCCGGCGGCGTTGGCCGCATCGATGCCGGCGAGATAGGCGCGGCGCAGCGGCAGGCTGCGCTGGCGGATGCGTTCGGTGACTTCTTGGATGCGCGGATGCAGGCTCATTGGCGTCGGCTGGACTGCGGAAGGACGAGTGTGCGCCGCTGGCCGTGGGCAGGGCGTCGTCGGTGTCCACGCAGCGGCGCATGCCGGACTGCGCCATGCCGGGGCAGGGCAAGCATGTGTCCGGCCTGCACGCGGGTTCCAGGCCGACGTCGCCGCCGATGCAGGGCGGACAACGGAGAACCCCTCAACTTTCTACCTTTTGCGCCTGCAATGAAAGTGACCAAAGCCAGACCAGCCCGCGATGCGGGCGGTCGGCGTGATCAGCGGGACGGCCCGTAGGCTTCCACCGCGATGGCCGCCGCGCCGAGCAGGCCGGGACGCGGATGGACGATCGCCAGGGTGGGTACGCGCGCCATGTTGGCGGAGAAGCGTCCCTTGTGTTCGAAGCGTTGGCGGAAGCCGGAATGCTGCAGCGAGGTCAGCAGTTTCGGCACCAGTCCGCCGGTGAGGAACACGCCGTCCCAGGCGCCGAGGGTCAGCACCAGATCGCCGGCCACCGCGCCGAACACCGCGCAGAACACATCGATGGCGTTGTTGCTGCGCGCATCGCCGGTGGCGGCGCGCGCGGTGACGTCGGAAGGCTGCAGGTTGCCCGGATCCTCGCCGGCGATCTCGCTGAGCGCGCGGTGCAGGTTGACCAGTCCGGGGCCGCAGATCAGGCGTTCGATCGACACCCGGCCGAACTGCGCCGAGAGCCGCTGCAGGATTTCGATTTCCTGCGGCGTGCCGGGGGCGAAGCTGACGTGGCCGCCTTCGGTCTCCAGCGGAAAGGTGCGGCCGTCGCGGATGATCAGGCCACCCACGCCCAGTCCGGTGCCCGGCCCGATCACGCCGTAGGTGCGATGCGTCGCCTGGGGATCCGGCGTCCAGTCGGGAATACCAATCGCGACCACGTCCTGGCGGCCGAGCAGCGGCAGCGCCATCGCCTGGGCGGCGAAATCGTTGACCAGGCGCAGGTCGTCGAAGCCCAGCGCGTCGCGGGTGCGCGACAGCGAAATCACCCACGGGTGGTTGGTGATGCGGGCCTCGTCGCCGTCGACGCGGCCGGCGACGGCGAACACGCCGTTGCGGATGTCCAGGCCGGACTGTTCGGCGCCGACCTCGTCCAGGTAATGCTGGGCGGCGTCGGCCAGGGACGGGAAATCCGCCACCGCGAAGCCGCGCACGCTGTCTTCCAGCAGCGGCACGGCGGCGCTGGTGTCAGCCAGCGCGAAGCGTGCATTGGTGCCGCCGATGTCGGCGAGCAGGACCCGGTGATCGGTGCTCATGCGGGGTGCTTACTCTTGAAGGGGTCTTGGCCGCAAAAAGTAGTCCGCCGCATTCGCCTCAGTCGTCCTCGTTGGTCAGCGCGTCGCCGTGGCTGGCGACGACCTTCGCATAATAGCGTGCGCTGTCCTTCGGTGTGCGGGTCTGGCTGTCGAAGTCGACGTGGATGATGCCGAAGCGCTTGGAGTACCCGAGCGACCATTCCAGGTTGTCCAGCAGCGACCACACGTAGTAGCCGCCGATGTCGCAACCGGCCTCGATGGCCGCGTGCACCGCGCGCAGGTGCTGGCGCAGGTAGCTCAGGCGCAGCGGATCGCGCACGCGGCCACGCTCGGCCTTGGGCGGATCGAAGAAGGCGGCGCCGTTCTCGGTGATGAACACCTTGGGGTTCCCGTAGCGGTCCTTGACCCAGGTGAGTGTATCGGTCAGACCCTGCGGGAAGACCTCCCAGCCGGTCTCCGTATACGTATGCTGCGTCTGCCGGACCGGCGAGACCTTCAACGGCCAGTTCGATTCGTCGTGGCGGGAGACGTTGCGGGTGTAGTAGTTCACGCCGATGAAATCCAGCGGCTGGCGGATCAGGTCCATGTCCGCCTGCGGCCATTCCGGCCAGGCTTCGCCGAAGATCTCGCGCAGTTCTTCCGGGTAGGTGCCGAAGAACACCGGATCCAGGTACTGCCGGTTCATGTAGGCCTCGGCGCGCCGGGTGGCGGCCAGATCCTCGGGGCTGTCGCTGGCCGGGTACTTCGGCTCGATGTTCACCACCAGGCCGATCTCGTGCTTGCCGATGGCGCGGTAGGCCTGCACCGACTTGCCGTGCGAGCGCAGCAGGTGGTGCGAGGCGATGGGCGCCTCGAAGCGGTTGCGGTGGCCCGGCGCCAGCGCGCCGTGCAGGTAGCCGCCGTCGGTGACCACCCAGGGTTCGTTGAGGGTGGCCCAGCGTTTGATGCGGCCATCCAGGCGCTTGAACATCACTTCGCTGTACTCGGCGAACCAGTCGGCGATGTCCGGGTTCAGCCAGCCGCCGCGATCGTCCAGCGCCGCCGGCAGGTCCCAGTGGAACAGGGTGGCGGTGGGCTGGATGCCGTTTTCCAGCAAGGTGTCGACCAGGCGCTCGTAGAAGTCCAGGCCCTTCTGGTTGATCCGGCCGCGGCCTTCGGGCATCACCCGGCTCCAGGACACGCTGAAGCGGTAGGCCTGCATGCCCAGTTCCTTCATCAGCCCGATATCCTCGCGCCAGCGGTTGTAGTGGTCGCAGGCCACGTCGCCGGTGTCGTTGTTGAGCATGCGGCCGGGGGTGTGGGCGAAACGCTGCCAGATGCTGGGACCGGCGCCGTCGGCCAGCGGCGAGCCTTCGATCTGGTAGGCCGCGGTGGCGCTACCCCAGATGAAGTTCTCGGGGAAACGATAAGACTTCGACATGGCCCCTCCGGCAGTGTCGTGAAAGTGTGGGGACGAGTGGGGTGATTGCGTTGTGAAAACGATTACATGGCAGAATAACCCAACTTCCCGGGTTGGGAAATGGGAAGGTGGTCATTGAGGGCGTGCATTCGTATGCGCGCCGCTGCAACCGGGAGGGGCCCGGCGGCAGGGTCCGACAACACGGTGGCGCGAGCCGCCCGGGAGAGCAGATGGCGAGCGTTCGGCTGGACGATGTCCGCAAGGTCTACGGCAACGGCCAGGTGGCCGTGCACGGGGCGAGTTTCGAGGTCGCCGACGGCGAACTGATGGTGCTGGTCGGGCCCTCGGGCTGCGGCAAGTCGACCCTGCTGCGGATGATCGCCGGACTGGAGGAAATCTCCGGCGGCACGCTGTCCATCGGCGACCGCGTGGTCAACGAGGTCGCGCCCAAGGATCGCGACATCGCGATGGTGTTCCAGAACTACGCGCTGTACCCTCACATGACGGTGGCCGAGAACCTCGCCTTCGGGCTGAAGCTGCGCGGGCATCCGCGCGCGGTGATCGACCAGCGGGTCAATGCCGCCGCCGAAACCCTCGGCCTGGGCCAGATGCTGGACAAGCTGCCGCGCGAGATGTCCGGCGGCCAGCGCCAGCGTGTCGCGCTGGGACGCGCGCTGGTGCGCGAGCCGGCGGTGTTCCTGCTCGACGAACCCCTGTCCAACCTGGACGCCAAGCTGCGCCACTCGATGCGTACCGAGATCGCGCGGCTGCACCGGCAACTGGGCGCGACCATGATCTACGTGACCCACGATCAGGTCGAGGCGATGACCCTCGGCCAGCGCATCGTGGTGCTGAAGGACGGGCAGATCCAGCAGATCGACACGCCGATGGCGCTGTACGAGCATCCGGCCAATCTTTTCGTCGCCGGCTTCCTTGGCAGCCCGGCGATGAACGTGCTGCACGGGCGGCTGGAGCGCGCGGACGGGTTGCGGCTGGTGCTCGAGGCGGGCCTGTCGATACCGCTGGGCGATGCGCGGGTCGGCGAGGACTGGCTGGGCAAGCCGGTGGCGATGGGCGTGCGCCCGGAACACCTGCAACCGGCGGCGCCGGAGGCGGCGGGCTTCGACACCCGGGTGGAGGTGGTGGAACCGGTGGGCAGTGAGGTGTTCGTCAACCAGGTGTTCGGCACGCATCCCCTCGTATCGCGGTTGCCCCCGCGCCAGCTGCCGCAAGCGGGCGCGGCCCTGCGGATGGCGGTGGATCCCGCGCACCTGCATTTCTTCGACGCCGGGACTGGCCGCCGGCTGTGGTGAAGCCGCCGCGCGCCGAGCCTTTCGCTCCGCAGGCAACAAAATCTAGCCTCAGAACGTAGCGGGATCGGATTCCTCCGCGGCGTCGTCGGTCCTAGCCTCGCTCGCAACGTTTGCGGATATCCGTCACGGGAGAGGGGCCAGTGCGGAAGCGGAAGGCAACACCGGCGCGCGCGCGCATCCGCGCCGCGCTGCTGACGGGCATGGCGCTGCTGATGCTGCTGGCGATGGGGTGCGGCGGACCCGGCGCGGGCCACCGGATCGTGTTGATTGGCGGGACCGGCAGCGAAGGGCCCGGACGGCACGCCTATGCCGAGGGCCTGCGCGCGCTGGCGGCGATGCTGCGCGGATCGCCGCAGGGCCGCGATGCGGAGATCGTCGTGTACGAACAGGGATGGCCCACCGATCCCGCCGCGTTGCGCGGGGCTTCGACCGTGGTGCTTTATTTCGACGGACTCGATCGGCATCCCCTGCGCGATGAAGCGCGGCGCGCCCAGCTGCGCGCGCTGGTCGCGCGCGGCGTGGGACTGGTCGCGCTGCACCAGACGTCGACGGTGCCGGCCGACGCCACCGGCCTGGATCTGCGCGCCTGGCTGGGGGCCGAACGCGTCGGCATGTTCGACCGCACGACCGAGATGGCGACGGTCTCGCCGGCCGACGCGGCGCATCCGATCACCCGTGGCGTGACCAGCTTCCGCTATCGCGACGAGTTCTATCCCACCCTGCGTTTCGCCGCGCGCGGGGTGAGGCCGGTGCTGCGCGGCACCCTGCACGTGCAGTACCGCGACGGTGCCGCCGTGGTCGAGGACAGGCCGGAGACGGTCACGATTGGCTGGGCGTTCGAGCGTCCCGACGGCGGCCGGTCATTCGGCTACAGCGGTGCGCATTACCTGGCCGCCCTGGAGCAGCCGATGCTGCGCCAGGTGTTGTTGAACGCGATCCTGTGGACGGCGGGCATCGAGGTCCCGGCGCGCGGCGCGGAGGGCGCCGGTGGACGGGTGACACCGGATGCGGATCGGCCCGCGGCATCCGGTGCGGTGGTGGCATCGGCCAACGACGCGACCACATTCCACGCGGATCGGCAGCGCAGCGGCTGGCATCGCCATCAGCCCGGATTGACGCCGGCGCGGGTGCGCGATCCCTCCTTCGGCCTGCTGTGGGAATCGCCGCCACTGGATGCCTACGAAGGCCAGGCGCCGCGCCTGTACGCCTCGCCGCTGTACCTGTCGCAGGTCCGGATGACCACGGGACAGCACCAGGGACAGACGTTCCAGGTCGTGTTCGCCGCCAGCAACCACGGTCATGTCTACGCGATCAACGCGGCCCGCGCCGGCGACGTGGCCGCCGGCCGCATCCTCTGGCACACGCAGCTCGCGCCGCCGTGCCACCTGCAACCGGCGCCGCTCGATCAGGTGCCGACCGGCGTCCTGAGCACGCCGGTGATCGACGTGACCCGAGGTCGCCTGTATGTGACCAGCTGCGATCCGAAACAGCGCTGGCAGGCGTATGCGCTGGACATCGGCAGCGGCAGGATCATCGAGGGCTGGCCGGTGCGGCTGGACGAAGCGCGCTTCAACGCGGTCAACGCCAACGCCGGTCCTTCGTTGGTGCCACCGAAGCGGCGCTTCGATTTCCGGGTGCAGCGCGGGGCGCTGAACCTGAGTCCGGACGGCGCGCGCCTGTACGTCACCTTCGGCGAAACCGAGACCGGCTGGCTGGTCGCGGTCGATACGCTGCGACCGCGCGTGGCCAGCGCGTTCGCGGCGGTGGCGATGCCGCACCGTGGCAGCGGCGGCATCTGGGGCGCGGGCGGTCCGGCGCTGGATGAGGCCGGCAACGTGTTCGTGGTCACCGGCAGCGGCTTCGACGGCTATCGCGATCAGCCGCACGACTGGACCCAGTCGGTCCTGAAACTGTCCGACGGCGCGAACGAGGGATTGCGGCTGCGCGGCACGTACACGCCGTTCAATCACTGCGGCAGCGCCAGGATGGACATCGACCTGGGATCCGGCGGCATCAGCCTGCTGGCCGACCTGGAACCTTCACGGACCGCGACGCCGCGACTGATGGTGGTGGGCGGCAAGCAGGGCAACGCGTATCTGCTGGATCGCGAACGCCTGCCGGGACGGCTCGACAGGCGTCCGGAATGCGGCCTGGATGCGGCCACCGATGGTTCGCTGCTGCCGCCGTCCCCCCAGCCGCAGTTCGGCGGGCGCGGGCCGCTCAATGTGTTCGGTCCTTACTCGGAGCGGGATGCGGCGATGGACCAGGCGCGCGGGCGCTCGCTGCCGGCGTACTACCGGGACGGGCAGGGAGTGATCCACGTCTACCTGACCGGCAACACCCGGCGCGCGGAAGGCTCGGCCGACGCGGTGCCGCCGTCGCTGGTGAAGCTGCGGGTGGCGACCACGCCGGGCCAACCGGCGTATCTGGCGATCGAGCGCCGGCAGATGGAACAGGTCCTGATCAATCCCGGATCGCCGGTGGTCAGCAGCGACGGTGCGCGCGATCCCGTCGTCTGGGTGCTCGACGAGAACGCCCGTCGCTCCGCGCCGCTGGCGGGCGCCGATGCGCCGTCGCCGGTGCTGTACGCGTTCGACGGCGACAGCCTCGACCTGCTTTGGAAGAGCGCGCCGGGTCAACTGCACACGTCAGGCAAATACAACGAACCGGTGTTCGCGAACGGCACGGTGGTGGTGGGGACCGATCGCATCCAGGCGTTCGGACCGGACGCGCCGGCGCGCGTCGCGGAGCGCGCAATGGGACCGAAGGATGTTTCGGCGACGCAGGCATCCGGCGGCGCGAATCCAGGCGCGACCGCGGCCGTGGCGGACTCCGGCCTGGATGGCGCGACGCTGTTCAAGCAGCGCTGCGCGGTCTGCCATGACCATCCGCAGGGCAACATCCCGCCGCGCTCGCTGCTGGAAAGTCGTTCGCGCGCCTACATCGTCGACACGCTGACCGACGGCGCGATGCGCGCGCAGGCCGCCGGGCTCAGCCGCCATGACATCGAGGCGATCGCGAATCACCTCGGCGGCAAGTAGCCGCGCACGGCGGTCTGAAAAAAAAGCCCCCGGCATGGCCGGGGGCTTTCGGCGAACACGGCGGGAACGCGGACTCAGCCGCGGCTGACCGCATACACCGCTTCGGCCACCTTGCCGATGTTCTGGCTGTTGAGCGCGGCCACGCAGATGCGGCCGGTGCCGATGGCGTAGATCGCATATTCCTCGCGCAGGCGATCGACCTGGGCCGTGCTCAGGCCCGAGTACGAGAACATGCCGGCCTGCTGCTGGATGAAGCCGAACTCCGGCGCGCCCAGCGCCGCCAGCCTGGACACCAGTCCCGCGCGCAGGGTGTGGATGCGCTCGCGCATGCCGCCCAGTTCCTTCTCCCAGCGCGCACGCAGCTCGTCGCTGCCCAGCACGCCGGCCACCAGCGCGCCGCCGTGGGTGGCAGGGCTGGAGTAGTTGGAACGGATGGTGCGCTTGATCTGCGACTGCACGCGCCTGGCCTCGTCGCGGTTGGCCGAGACGATCGACAGCGCGCCCACGCGCTCGCCGTACAGCGAGAACGACTTGGAGTACGAACTGGCGACCACGAACGCCGGGATGCCGGAATCGGCGAACAGGCGGATCGCGGTGGCGTCGGCGTCGGTGCCCTGGTCGAAACCCTGGTAGGCGATGTCGATGAAGGGCAGCAGGTTGCGCTCTTTCACCAGTTCCACCACCTGCGCCCACTGCGCGGCGGTCAGGTCGACGCCGGTCGGGTTGTGGCAGCAGGCGTGCAGCAGGACGACGGTGTCCGGTTCCAGCGCGCCCAGGTCGGCCAGCATGCCGGCGAAATCCAGGCCGTGGGTGGCCGCGTCGTAGTAGCGGTAATCGATCACGTCGAAGCCGGCGGTGCCGAACACCACGCGGTGGTTTTCCCAACTGGGGCTGCTGATGGCGATCTTCGCCCGCGGCAGCGCGCGCTTGAGGAAGTCGGCGCCGATGCGCAGGGCGCCGCTGCCGCCGATGGTCTGGGAGGTGACCACGCGGCCGGCCTCAAGTACCGCCGAGCCGGCGCCGAACAGCAGTTTCTGCGTCGCCAGGTTGTAGCCGGGCAGGCCATCGATCGGCAGGTAGCCGCGCGGTTTGGCTTCCGCGGCCAGGGCCTGTTCGATCTCGCGGACCGAATCGAGCAGCGGGATGCGGCCCTGCTCGTCGTAGTAGATGCCAACGCCCAGATTGACCTTGCCGGGGCGGGGATCGGCGTTGTAGGCCTCGGTCATTCCCAGGATCGGATCGCCTGGAACCAGTTCGACGGATGCAAAGAGAGACACGGCGGTGTGACCAGTGTGGTGAGGGAAGGGAGGTGCAGCGAACAAACTCCCGGATCCTAACAGGCCGGTGCCGGCCGTGGGTCCGCAGGGGGCGCTGGCACGACGGTCGTCGGGCACGTTAATGTGAGCGCTCCGATGATTGGCCGGCGTCCTGGCCCCATCGTCCCGCTCCACCGTGCGCTCGCGGCGGTGGAACGGGCGCCTCCAAGGAGCAGGTCATGCTGGGCTGGATCCGTCGTCGACTGCTTTGGATCATCGTCCTGCCGCTGCTGGCGGTGGGGCTGTACGCGCTGGCGGGGTTCTGGTGGTTGCCGCGGTTCGCCCGCGCCGAGGCCACCGACTACGTCCGCGAGGAACTCGGCAAGACCCTGAGCCTGGGCGATCTGCGGTTCAACCCATTTACCTTCCGCGCCGAGGCGACCGCGCTGGCCATCCGCGAGCCCGCGGCCGCGCCTGGAGACAAACCCCTGGTGGCGCTGCGCCGGCTGGTGGTCGACTTCCAGGCGTCATCGCTGTGGAGCGGCGCCTATACCTTCCGTGACGTGACCCTGGACGGACCTTACGTGCAGGCCGTCGTGCGTCCCGACGGTTCGCTCAACCTTGCCGATCTGGTGCCCCCGAAGCAGGACGACAGCCCGCCGCCGGACGTGCGGGTCGAACGTCTCGCCGTCGCCGACGGCGCGGTCGATTTCGCCGATCACAGCCGGCGCCTGCAGCCGAGCAAGCGGCTGGCGCCGATCCGCTTCGAACTGCGCGATTTCCGTACCGCGTCCGGCAACGGCCAGGGCGGCGGATTCCATTTCGCGGCCAGCGGGGATCAGGGCGAGCGGTTCGACTGGCGCGGCCAGTTGTCGTTGCGCCCGTTCGCTTCGTCCGGCGATCTGAGCGCCGCGAACCTGGAGGTGGACACCGCCTATGCCTTCCTCAGCGAGGCGTTGCCGTTCGAACTGCACGGCGGTCGCTTCGACGTGGCGGGTCGCTACCGCTTCGCCGCGGGAACCGCGACGGGCACGCTGCTGGAGGCGACCTTGTCGCGCGCGCAGGCCAGCGGTGTCGGCATGCGCGCCCGGGGAGACGCGCGGGACACCGCGACCCTGGGGCGGGTGGCGCTGGAAGGCGCGCGGTTCTCGCTGGACAAGCGTGAAATCGCCGCCAGCGCGCTGCGCGTGGATGGACTGCGGACCGCGCTGACCCGCGAGGCGAACGGCGCGCTCAGCCTGCAACGCCTGTTTTCCGATGGGTCCGTTCCCGACAAGTCAGTTGCCGATAACTCCGCTCCCGCCGCCTCCACGAACGCGGCGCCGTCATCGGCTTCCTCGCCGGCGTCCGGACCCGACTGGCGTTTCAATCTGGGCGAGATCGCGGTGGAGGGCGCGGAGGTGGAAGTGCAGGACCGCGCGGTGCGGCCGGCCAGCCGTTTCCGTCTGCAGGGACTGTCGGCCAGCGCGCGCGACATCAGCCTGGACATGGCGCGGCCGGTCCCGCTGCGGGCCGCCGCGACCGTCAACGGCAGGACCCGGCTGGCGCTGGAGGGCGAAGTGGTGCCGGCCACCGCCGCGGTCCAACTCAAACTGGATCTGGCGGACCTGCCGTTGCGCGACGTGCAGGCCTACCTGCCGGATTTTCCCGCGCTGGAGCTGCGTTCCGGCACGCTCAGCGCGAACGGTGAACTGACCTTGCCGGGGGGATCGGGCGCGGCGCTGGACTTCACCGGCGCCGGGCGCGTCGACGGGTTCTCTCTGCTCGAACGCGCCGGCAGGCGGCAGGTCGTGGCCTGGGATCGGGTCGAGGTCGACGGCCTGCGTTACGCGCAGGCGCAGGAGCGTCTGCAGATTGCGCGCGTCCTGATGCGCAGGCCATTCGCCATCGTGGCGATCGAACCGGACCGCTCGGTCAACCTGAGCCGGCTGTTCGCCCGTCCCGCTCCGGCCGCGGCTCCCGCTTCGGCGAGTGGCCCGGGTATGGCCATCCGGGTGGACGACCTGCAGATCGAGAACGGCACCATGGCCTTCGCCGACACCTCGATGGATCCCGGTTTCCGCGCCGACATCGCGGCCCTGCGCGGGCACATCCGCGGCCTGTCCACCGCCGCCTCGGCGCAGGCCCGGGTGGACCTGCAGGGACAGGTGGTCAACCGCTTCTCGCCGGTGGAAATCAACGGCACCCTCAATCCTTTCGCCTATGACGAGCGGACCGATCTGAAGATGAGCTTCCGCAACATCGACCTGCCGATCTTCAATCCGTATTCCGGCCGGTTCGCCGGCTACGCCATCGCCAAGGGCAAGCTGAGCACCGAGCTGCATTACCGGATCGATCACCGCAAGCTGGAGGCGGCCCATCACGTGGTCCTGGATCAGCTGGAGTGGGGCGAGGCGACCGACAGCAAGGAGAAGGTCTCGCTGCCGATCCGGCTGGCGACCTCGCTGCTGAAGAACCGCCAGGGCGTGATTGACCTCGACCTGCCGGTGAACGGCTCGCTCGACGATCCCACCTTCCGGATGTGGCCCATCGTCTGGCAGATCCTGAAGAACATCCTGGTCAAGGCGGTGACCGCGCCGTTCGACTTCATCGGTTCGCTGTTCAAAGGGGCCGAGCAGGCCCGCTACGTCGATTTCGCCGCCGGGTCCAGCGAACTCGGCGAGCCGGCGCGCACCAGCCTGTCCGCGCTCGCCAAGGCATTGGCCGAACGACCGGCGCTGCGGCTGGACATTCCGGCCGGCACGGCGCTGGAGGGGGAGGCCGACGCCATCGCCGCGCAGCGCCTGGATGCCGCGATGCTTGCCTCGCGCAAGGACGGGGCGGTGGCCGTCGAAACCCTGGAGGCCAGGGAGCAGGCGGACCTGCTGGCGGCGCTTTACCGCCAACAGCTGGGGCACAAGCCGGATATTCCGGAGACCGCGGAGGAGGGTGGAGGGGAAGACCAGGATCGCAAGGCGCGCAAGGCCGCGCGGCAGGCGGCCGACGTGGCCTGGTTGCGCCAGGCCCTGCTGCCCCGTTACCGGCCCGGCGCCGACGAACTGGCCGCGCTGGGGCGGTCCCGCGCCAACGCCGTGCAGGAAGCCCTGCTGGCCGGCGGCGAGGTGGATCCCACCCGGGTGTTCATCGACGCCGCCAAGGGACCGGCGGCGCATGAAGGCGGCGCGCGGCTGGAGCTGGGCCTGGAGTAAGGCCGGGGCCTGCGGTCCCGCAGGGAGCCGGGGCCCGTTATACTCATCGGTCAATGCCGCAAGAGCAGTATTGGATTGCCATATAAATCAAGTATTTGGTGATTCAACCTCATCCAGTCCAACAATTTGGCAGCGCACCGGCCGGCCGGTCGCGACGCCCCGGAAAACCATCGCTGCATGCGCCTTTCGACCATCAAGCTGTCCGGTTTCAAGTCCTTCGTCGATCCGACCACCTTGCACCTGCCCACCAACATGACCGGCGTGGTCGGTCCCAATGGTTGCGGCAAGTCCAACATCATCGACGCGGTGCGCTGGGTGATGGGCGAGAGCTCCGCCAGCCGCCTGCGCGGCGATTCGCTGACCGACGTGATCTTCTCCGGCAGCTCGGCCCGCAAGCCGGTCTCGCAGGCCACCGTCGAGCTGATCTTCGACAACAGCGATCACACCATCGCCGGCGAATTCGCCGCGTTCAATGAAATCTCGGTCAAGCGCCAGGTCAGCCGCGACGGCCAGAGCAACTACTACCTCAACGGCACCAAGTGCCGCCGCCGCGACATCACCGACCTGTTCCTCGGCACCGGCCTGGGACCGCGCAGCTATTCGATCATCGAGCAGGGCATGATCAGCCAGATCATCGAGGCCCGTCCCGAGGATCTGCGCATCTATCTGGAAGAAGCGGCCGGCATCTCCAAGTACAAGGAACGCCGCAAGGAAACCGAGACCCGCATCCGCCATACCCGCGAGAACCTGGATCGCCTGAACGATCTGCGCGAGGAAATCGGCAAGCAGCTGGAGCACCTCAAGCGCCAGGCCAAGCAGGCCGAGCAGTACCAGGCCCTGCAGGAAGAGCGCCGGATCAAGGACGCCGAATGGAAGGCGCTGGAGTTCCGCGGCCTGGATCTGCAACTGCAGGGCCTGCGCGAGAAGCTCTCGCAGGAAGAAACCCGCCTGCAGCAGTTGATCGCCGAACAGCGCGAAGCCGAACGCAACATCGAAACCGACCGCCTGCGCCGCGAGGAAGCCGCCGAGGGCCTGAACAAGGCCCAGGGCGAGGTCTATCAGGTCGGCAGCACCCTGGCCCGGCTGGAACAGCAGATGCAGCACCAGCGCGATCTGGCCGAGCGCCTGAAAAAGGCGCGCGACGAGGCGCACAACGCGTTGCAGGAATTGGGCCAGCACATCAGCGGCGACGAGACCAAGTTGAATGTCCTGCGCGAGAGCGTGGAAGAGGCCGAGCCGCGCCTGGCCCAGTTGCAGGAAGAGGACCTGTTCAAGCAGGACGCCCTGCGCGACGCCGAGACCCGACTGTCGGACTGGCAGCAGCGCTGGGAAACCCACTCGCGCGAATCCGCCGAGGCCGCCCGCGCCGGCGAAGTCGAACGCACCCGCGTCGACTATCTGGATCGGCAGGCGCTGGAGACCGAGCGCCGCCGCGAGAACCTGGCCGCCGAGCGTGCCGGGCTGGATCTGGACGCGCTGGCCGAAGCCTTCGAGCAGTTGCAGATCCAGCACGACACCCAGAAGGAATCACTGGAGTCGCTGACCGAGCAGGTCGAGTCGCGCAAGCAGTCGGCCGCATCGGTGCAGGAACAGCAGCGCGCCTCGCAGACCGAACTGTCGGAGGTGCGCAAGCGCGCCCAGGAAGCCCGTGGCCGCCTGTCCTCGCTGGAAACCCTGCAACATGCCGCGCTGGGCCAGGAGCAGGGCGCGGCGATGAGCTGGCTGAAGGCGCGCGGGCTGGATTCGGCCGCGCGCGTGGGCGAGCGGCTGACCGTCGAGCCGGGTTGGGAAAACGCGGTCGAAGGCGCGCTGGGACAACTCATCGAAGGCGTGCTGGTGGATGCGCCGGAATCGCTGGTCGACGCCTTGGGCGAACTGGGCGAAGGCCGCATCGCGCTGGTGTCCGACGCGCAGGCCGACTTCAACGTCGCGCCGACCTCGCTGGCCGCGCGGGTTCAGGGACCGGCGGCGGTGCGCCGCCTGCTGGCGCGCCTGCACGTGGCCGAGGATCTGGCCGAGGCGCGCCGCCTGCAGGCGCAGCTGGGCGAAGGCGATTCGGTGATCACCCGCAGCGGCGAACGCCTAGGCGCCGGCTGGGTGCGGGTGCTGCGCTCCGGCGCGGCCAAGCAGGGCGCGCTGCTGCGCGAACGCGAAATCCAGGGCCTGCGCACCGAAATCGAAACGCTGCAGACCCGCGAGGCCGAACTCGAGGAGCGCCTGGCCAACCTGCGCGACCAGTTGCTCGCCGCCGAACAGCAGCGCGAGGACGCTCAGCGCGCGCTGTACCTGGCGCATCGCGGCGTGTCCGAACTTGCCGGCCAGTTGCAGAGCCAGCAGGGCCGGGTCGAATCGACCCGCCAGCGCATCGACAAGATCGATCAGGAAATCGCCCAGTTGGTGGAAACCCTGGACAACAGCCGCGAGCAGGCCCGCGAGGCGCGCACGCGGCTGGAGGACGCAGTCACCGCGATGGGCGATCTGGAAGCGGCGCGGCAAGCGCTGGAATCCGAGCGCCGGCAACTGGTGGAAGCGCGCGATCTGGCCCGCGAAGCGGCGCGCGCCTCGCGCGACGCCACCCATGCGCTGGCACTGACGCTGGAATCCCAGCGCACCCAGATCATCTCCCTGAGCCAGGCGCTGGATCGGATGGGCGGCCAGCGCGGCCAGCTCGATTCGCGGCTGGAGGAACTCACGCTGCAATTGAGCGAAGGCGACTCGCCGGTGCAGGAACTGGAGGCCCAGCGCCAGGCCGCGCTGGAGGAACGCGTCAACGCGGATCGCCGGCTGGCCGAGGCGCGCTCGGTGCTGGAAGGCATCGACAACGAACTGCGCCAGTACGAGCAGACCCGCCACCAGCGCGACGAGGCGGCATTGGCGCAGCGCGAGCGGATTTCCCAGCGCAAGCTGGACCAGCAGGCGCTGGCGTTGAAGTCCGAACAGCTTTCGCAGGGCATCGTCGCTGCCGGCTTCGTCGTCGAGGACGTCATCAACACCCTGCCGGAAGTGGCCGACGCGCGCGAGTGGGAGCAGGCCGTCACCCAGATCGATTCGCGCATGCGCCGGCTGGAGCCGGTCAACCTGGCCGCGATCCACGAATACGGCGAGGCCTCGCAGCGCGCCGAGTACCTGGAAGCCCAGCACGTGGATCTGACCACCGCGCTGGAAACCCTGGAAGAGGCCATCCGCAAGATCGACCGCGAGACCCGCGGCCGCTTCAAGGACACCTTCGATCGCGTCAACGCGGGCGTGCAGGCGCTGTATCCGCGCCTGTTCGGCGGTGGCCATGCCTACCTGGAACTGACCGGCGAGGATCTGCTCGATACCGGCGTGGCGATCATGGCGCGTCCGCCCGGCAAGCGCGTCTCCAACATCTCGTTGCTGTCCGGCGGCGAGAAGGCGATGACCGCGGTCGCGCTGGTGTTCGCGATCTTCCAGCTCAATCCCGCGCCGTTCTGCCTGCTGGACGAGGTGGACGCGCCGCTGGACGAGGCCAACGTCGGCCGCTTCACCAACATGGTGAAGGAGATGAGCGAGAAGGTGCAGTTCCTGTTCGTCAGCCACAACAAGGCGACCATGGAAGCCGCGCATCAGCTCAGTGGCGTTACCATGCGTGAACCGGGCGTCAGCCGACTGGTGTCGGTCGACCTGGATGAAGCGGCACGCCTGGCTGGCGCGGCCTGACCCTGGACCCTTGAACGAACCCTGGCGGAGAACACGACGTGTCCGACATGGCAATGCTCCGAATCGGCATCCTGATCGCAGGCGCCATCCTGATCGCGGCGATCATTTTCTTCGGCCGCCCCAAGAAGCCCAGCCAGGGCCGGCGGCTGGAACCCAGCGAGCGTGACAACGCCCGGGTCGAACCCAGTCTGGCCAGCGACGAGGCGGCCTACGACACCGACAGCGACTACTCCGGCGAGGAGGTCACCCAGCCCGAACTCGGCCTGGCCGGCGGCACGCCGACGGCGGCCGACAGCCACCTGGGCAAGCGGGTCAGCCAGGACTTCGACAAGATCGTCTCGCTGTACGTGGCGGCGCGCGCCGGCCAGGTGCTGCGCGGCGAGGACATCGTGGTCGCGGCGGAAAAGACCGGCCTGATCTTCGGCCACATGAACGTGTTCCACCGCCTGATCGAGGGCCATCCCGAACGCGGCCCGATCTTCAGCATGGCCAACATCATGCAGCCGGGCAGCTTCGACATGGCCAACATCCGCGAGATGGAGACTCCGGCCATCGCGTTCTTCCTGACCCTGCCGGCGCCGGTGAGCGCGCTGGAAGCGTGGGAGAAACTGCTGCCCAACGTCGAGCGCATGGCCGAGCTGCTCAATGGCGTGGTCCTGGACGACAGCCGCAACACCCTGGGCCGCCAGCGCATCCAGCACATCCGCGAGGAACTGCGCGCCTACGACCGCCAGCACGAAGCGCCGCCGCTGACCAAGCCGCCGCGCTGGTAATCGTCCGGCCGGCGGTCCGCCGTCGGCAACCACGCCAGTCCATTGCCCCCGGAGCTCCGCCGATCGTCCGCTCCCCCGGACCGCGGACGGGCGGGGCACGCATTGAACACGCCGGCTTTGCGGCCGGCCGCCTTAGAATCCCGCCATGACCGCACCCACCCCCGCCGATCGCGCCATCGCGCTGCGTCGCCAACTGGACGATGCCAACTATCGCTACCACGTGCTCGACGAGCCGAACATTCCGGACGCCGAGTACGACCGCCTGCTGCGCGAGCTGGACGAGCTGGAAGCGGCCAACCCGGATCTGATCACCCCGGACTCGCCGACCCAGCGGGTCGGCAACGCGCCGTCGGCGCGGTTCGCGGAGGTCCGCCACGCGATTCCGATGCTGTCGCTGGGCAATGCCTTCACCCAGGAAGATCCGGCGCCGGGCGAGGACCCCTATCAGGAAGTCAGGGACTTCGTCCGCCGCATCGCCGACAGGCTGAAGCGGCCTCATCTGTTTTTCTCGGTCGAGCCCAAGCTGGATGGACTGGCCATCAGCCTTCGCTACGAGGACGGCGTGTTCGTGCAGGGCGCGACCCGCGGCGATGGTGCGACCGGCGAGGACGTCACCGCCAACCTGCGCACGATCAAGGCCATTCCCATGCGCCTGCGCGGCAAGGGCTGGCCGCGCGTGCTGGAAGTGCGCGGCGAGGTCTACATGCCGCTGGCGGCGTTCCGCGCCTACAACGAACGCGCGCTGAAGGAAGGCGGCAAGGTGCTGGCCAATCCACGCAACGGCGCGGCCGGATCGTTGCGGCAACTGGATCCGCGGATGACCGCGCAGCGACCGCTGGCGTTCTACGCCTATGCGGTGGGCCTGGTCGAGGACGGCGAACTGCCGGACACCCATTCGCAGACCCTGGCGCGCCTGCGCGACTGGGGCTTCCCGGTCAGTGCGGAAAACCGCGTGGTCGATGGCATCGACGGCCTGCTCGATTATTACCGCGACATTGGCGCCCGGCGCGACAGCCTGCCGTTCGACATCGACGGCGTGGTCTACAAGCTGGACGACTATGCCGGCCAGCGCGAGATGGGCTTCGTCTCGCGCGCGCCGCGCTGGGCCATCGCGCACAAGTTCCCGGCGCAGGAACAGATGACGGTGCTGGAATCGATCGAGGTCAACGTCGGACGCACCGGCGCGGTCACGCCTTGGGCGCTGATGCAGCCGGTCCAGGTCGGCGGCGTCACCGTCACCCGCGCCACCCTGCACAACGCCGACCAGATCGCGCGCCTGGACGTGCGCAATGGCGACACCGTGATTGTCCGCCGCGCCGGCGACGTGATTCCGGAAGTGGTGCGGGTGGTGCTGGAGCGGCGTCCACCCGGCACCCGGCCCTGGTCGATGCCGACCCGTTGCCCGGTGTGCGGCTCGGAAGTGGTGCGCGAGGAAGGCGAGGCGGTCTGGCGCTGCTCCGGTGAACTGACCTGCGCCGCGCAGCGCAAGGAAGCCATCGGCCACTTCGCCTCGCGCCGCGCGATGGACATCGAAGGCCTGGGCGAGCGCTATGTCGAAGTGCTGAGCGATCTGGGCTACGTCACCTCCGTGGCCGATCTGTACCGGCTGGGCGTGGACGATCTGCTGGAAATGAAGCGTCGTGCCGACGAGCGCGACGGCACGACGCCGGAAACGGTCAAGGCCGGCAAGGTCGCGACCAAATGGGCGGACAACCTCATCGAGGCCATCGATCGCAGCCGCACCACCACCCTGGAGCGGTTCCTGTTCGCGCTCGGCATCCAGCATGTCGGCGAAAGCACCGCCAAGGCGCTGGCCCAGTGGTTCGGCGATCTGGAATTGATCCGGCGCATGCCGTGGCCGCTGTTCAAGCGGGTGCCCGACATCGGTGGCGAGGTGGCGCGCTCGCTCGGCCATTTCTTCGACCAGCCCGGCAACCAGCAGGTGATCGACGACCTGCTGGCCCGGGGCGTCAACATCACCGATACCCATCTGCCGCAGCCGAAGCTGCGCGAGGATCTGGGCGTGGCGTCGCTGCTGGTGGATCTGGAAATCCCCAAGGTCACCCGCGTGCGCGCCGAGCAACTGGCGGCGGCATTCCCGCGGGTGGATGCACTGGTGAAGGCGCCGGCGCACCAGTTCGTCAGCGCCGGCATGCCGACTGAATCCGCGAACGCGCTGGCGGCATGGCTGGAAGTGCCCGAGCACGCGAAGCTGCTGACGCAAGGCGGGCAGGTGATGGAGCACCTGCTGTCGATCACGCCGGAAGGCGACAGCGGCCCGGTCGGCCCGCTGGAAGGCAAGACCGTCGTGCTGACCGGCGGCCTGGCCGCGATGAGCCGCGACGAGGCCGGCGCGAAACTCGAAGCGCTGGGCGCCAAGGTCGCCGGCAGCGTGTCGAAGAAGACCAGCCTGGTGGTGGCCGGCGAGGCCGCCGGCTCCAAGCTGGCCAAGGCGCAGGAACTGGGCATCGAGATCTGGGACGAGGCGCAGCTGCTCGCGTTCCTGGCGAAACACGAATGAACTGGCGGCCGTCGGCTTCGTTCGAGGCGATCCGCCTGCGCGCGCGCCTGAACGCCACCGTGCGTGCGTACTTCGCCGCGCGCGGCGTGCTGGAAGTGGAGACGCCGCTGATGTCGCAGGCCGGCAACACCGATCCCAACATCGCCTCGTTCCCGCTGGCGTTCGGTGGACATGTCGATGCCGGTCCGCGCCAGCGCTGGCTGCGCACCTCGCCGGAATTCCCGCTCAAGCGCCTTCTGGCGGCGGGGCTGGGCGATTGTTACGAACTGGGTCGGGTGTTCCGCGACGGCGAGGCCGGCGGTCGCCACAACCCCGAATTCACCATGCTGGAATGGTACCGGGTCGGCTGGGATCACCAGTGCCTGATCGACGAGTGCGCGGATCTGCTGCGCGAATGCCTGGCCCTGGTCGGACGCGAGGCGCGGCTGCACCGGGTGGCCTACCGCGATCTGTATCGCGACAGGCTCGGCATCGACCCGATGTACGACGACGTCGAGGTGCTGCGCAACGCGCTGGGTGACATCCATATCGATCACGAAGGGCTGGGACGCGACGACTGGCTGGACCTGCTGATGACCCATCGGTTGCAACCGGCGTTTCCCGACGACCAGTTGCTGGCCCTGTACGACTACCCGGCTTCGCAGTGCGCGCTGGCGCGGGTACGGACGACGGAGACACCGGTGGCCGAGCGCTTCGAGATCTATCTGGGTCCGCTGGAACTGGCCAACGGTTACCACGAACTCGCCGACGCCGACGAGCAGGCCCGTCGCTTTCACGGCGATGTCGCGACACGCGGGGCGCGCGGCGAGCCCGCGCCGGCCATCGACGCGCGCCTGCTGGCGGCGTTGGCGGCGGGCTTTCCGGACTGCGCAGGCGTGGCTCTCGGAGTGGACCGCCTGTTGATGGCGATGCTCGGAACCCCGCGCATCGCCGACGTGCTGGCGTTCGATTTCGCGCGAGCCTGAGCGGCGGCCAAACGTTTGCCGGAACCCCAAGAAAAGGAAACGGTTTCTTGGGTTCACATTCATGATGGCCGGGTAGATTCTTCCGTAACACCACTCACACGGATGGCCACGCCATGAAGTTCACCACGACCCGCGTCATGCACCGGATGTTGCCGCTGTTGTCGTTCCTGTCCCTGGGCTTCGCCGCCGCGTCCGCCTCCGCCGCGCCGCAGGATCGCGGTTACGGGGATGGCTATGGCCAGGTGGTCCGCTGCGAATCGCAGGACGGCAAATACCGGCATTGCCCGGCCGATACCCGTGGCGGTGTCGAATTGATTCGAGGGCTCTCGCGCACCTACTGCACCGAAGGCCGCAACTGGGGCTGGGATCGCAACGGCGTCTGGGTCACCGGCGGCTGCCGCGCCGAATTCCGCACTCGCGGCGGTGGTGGCTGGGGCGGCGGTGGCTGGAATGGAGGCGGCTGGAACGGCGGCGGCACCCAGATCGTGCGCTGCGATTCCAACGACGAGCGTCATCGCACCTGTGCGATCCCGCGTGGCGGTTATGTCCGCCTGTACCGGCAGATTTCCAAGACCCGCTGCACCGAAGGCTACAACTGGGGTCGCGAGCGCGATCAGATCTGGGTGTCGGGTGGTTGCCGCGCCGAGTTCGAAGTCGGCGGCCGCGGCGGTGGCGGCTGGAATGGCGGCAACGGCGGCGGCTGGGGCGGCAACGACCGGATCGTGCGCTGCGACTCCAACGACAACCGCACCCGCCATTGCGATGCCAATGTCCGCCGGGGCGCTCGCCTGGAACGGCAGATTTCCAAGTCGCCCTGCATCGAAGGCCGCAGCTGGGGCTGGGACCGCGGCAGTATCTGGGTGAGCGGCGGTTGCCGCGGTGAATTCAGCGTCTGGTGATCGCCAGCGCGGACGCGGTCGAAACGAGCTGCAGTCAAAACGAGCCCCGCCCAGGCGGGGCTTTTTTCCGCCCGCTACAATGGCGCGATGAACGACGCCTTCGATTACGCCCGCTACGACCGCATCCGTCCAATACGCTGGACCGGTGACGCCCTGGAACTGCTGGATCAGCGCAAGCTGCCGTTCGTGGTCGAGTACCTGACCTGCGCGACCAGCGACGAGGTCGCCGCCGCCATCCATGCGCTGGCGGTGCGCGGCGCGCCCGCCATCGGCATTTCCGCCGCCTGGGGCGTGGTGCTGGCGGCCCGCGTGGTCGAGGCCGCCGACGGCGCGCAGGCGGGCATCGCGCTGGAGCCGGCGCTGCAGCGCCTCAACGCCGCCCGTCCGACCGCGGTCAACCTGGCCTGGGCGCTGGCGCGGATGCGCGCGGCGCTGCACGGCGCGGGAGCGGACTGGCGCGCCGTGCTGGAACGCGAGGCGCAGGCCATCGCCGACGAGGATCTGGCCGCCAACCGGCACATGGGCGAGCTGGGCGCGGCGCTGATCGCGTCGGGCAGCGGCGTGCTGACCCATTGCAACACCGGTTCGCTGGCGACCGCCGGCTTCGGCACCGCGCTGGGCGTGATCCGCGCCGGCGTGGCGCAGGGCCGCATCGACCGCGTGTTCGCCGGCGAAACCCGGCCCTGGCAGCAGGGCGCGCGGCTGACCGCCTGGGAACTGCAGCAGGACGGCATCCCGGCCACCCTGATCGCCGATTCGGCCGCCTCGCACCTGCTCAAGACCGGGACCGTGCAGTGGGTGGTGGTGGGCGCGGATCGCATCTGCGCCAACGGCGACACCGCCAACAAGATCGGCACTTACCAGTTGGCCATCGCCGCCCGCCATCACGGCGCGCGCTTCATGGTGGTGGCGCCGTCCTCGACCGTCGATATGGCCACCCCGGACGGCGACGCCATCGAGATCGAGGAACGCGATCCCGGCGAACTGCTGGGCATCGGCGGGGTACGCACCGTGGCCGAGGGCATCGCCGCCTGGAACCCGGTGTTCGACGTCACCCCGGCCGAACTCATCGATGCCATCGTCACCGAGAAGGGCGTGGTGGAGCGGCCCACCGTGGCGAAAATGCGGGCCGCGTTCGGCTGAATCCGGTCCCGGCCGAGGGGATTCCCCAAGGGGGAGCTGCGGAAACCGGGCGGTTGCGGATCCCCGGCCCCTGCACCGTCCGTCGGCGCGTGGACGGTGCCTGCGGGAAGCGCCGGCGCAGGGTCCTGGCGGCGCGCTAACTGCTTGTTTCGGGGGCTGAAAACCGGGCGGAAAAGTCCCGTCTGTGGTACACTCCGCAGGTTGTAGAAACCTGCCTGAAACCCCGCCCGCGCTAGCGTTGCCGGCTCCGCACCGGCAGGCCGGTTTCGGCTCGAAAAACCTGAGACTACGGAACCCGAATGGCTGATCTCGCCAAGGAAATCATCCCCGTCAACCTCGAAGACGAGATGCGCAAGAGCTACCTCGACTACGCCATGAGCGTGATCGTGGGGCGCGCCCTCCCGGATGTCCGGGACGGCCTGAAGCCGGTGCATCGACGTGTGTTGTACGCGATGAACGAACTGGGCGCGCACAGCAACAAGCCGTACTACAAGTCGGCGCGTATCGTCGGTGACGTGATCGGTAAGTACCACCCGCACGGCGATCAGTCGGTCTACGACACGCTGGTGCGCATGGCCCAACCGTTCTCGCTGCGCTACCTGCTGGTGGACGGGCAGGGCAACTTCGGTTCGGTCGACGGCGACAGCGCCGCGGCGATGCGTTACACCGAAGCGCGCATGTCGCGCCTGACCCACGAGCTGATGGCGGACATTGACAAGGAAACCGTCGATTTCCAGCCCAACTACGACGAGAAGGAACTGGAACCGACGGTCATGCCGACCCGGTTCCCGAACCTGCTGGTCAACGGCTCCGCCGGCATCGCGGTCGGCATGGCCACCAACATCCCGCCGCACAACCTGTCGGAAGTGATCGACGGCCTGATCGCCCTGATCAACGATCCCGAGATCGACGTCGACGGCCTGATGCAGTACATCCCCGGCCCGGATTTCCCGACCGCGGGCCTCATCAACGGCACTGCCGGCATCATCGCCGGTTACCGCACCGGCCGCGGCCGCGTGCGCATGCGCGCCAAGGCCGACATCGAAGTCGACGACCGCACCGGCCGCGAAGCCATCATCGTCACCGAGATTCCCTACCAGGTGAACAAGGCGCGGCTGATCGAGAAGATCGCCGAGCTGGTCAAAGAGAAGAAGCTGGAAGGCATCAGCGAGCTGCGCGACGAGTCCGACAAGGACGGCATGCGCATCTACATCGAGGTCAAGCGCGGCGAGTCGGCCGAGGTGGTGCTGAACAACCTCTACTCGCAGACGCCGATGGAATCGGTGTTCGGCATCAACATGGTGGCGCTGGTGGACGGTCGTCCGCAGCTGCTCAACCTGAAGCAGATGCTGGAAGCGTTCGTGCGCCACCGCCGCGAGGTGGTGACCCGCCGTACCATCTTCGAACTGCGCAAGGCCCGCGCCCGCGCCCACATCCTGGAAGGCCTGACGGTCGCGCTCGCCAACATCGACGAGATGATCGAGCTGATCAAGACGTCGGCCAACCCGCAGGAAGCCCGCGAGCGCATGCTGGCCAAGACCTGGCAGCCCGGCCTGGTCGGCGCGCTGCTGTCGGCCGCCGGCGCCGAGGCGTCGCGCCCGGATGACCTGCCCAAGGGCGTGGGCCTGGTCAACGGCGTCTACCAGCTGACCGACGTGCAGGCCACCCAGATCCTGGAGATGCGCCTGCATCGCCTGACCGGCCTGGAACAGGAAAAGCTGACCGAGGAATACAAGGAACTGCTGGAGGTCATCGCCGGCCTGATCCGCATCCTGGAAAACCCGGACGTGCTGCTGCAGGTCATCCGCGACGAACTGCTGAACGTCAAGGCCGAATTCGGCGACGCGCGCCGCAGCGAAATCCGTCCGAGCGAAGAGGACCTGGACATCCTCGACCTGATCGCCCCGGAAGACGTGGTGGTCACCCTGTCGCACGCCGGCTACGCCAAGCGCCAGCCGGTCAGCGCCTACCGCGCCCAGCGCCGCGGCGGCCGTGGCCGCAGCGCGGCCGCGACCAAGGAAGAGGATTTCATCGATCAGCTGTGGCTGGTCAACACCCACGACACCCTGCTGACCTTCACCAGCAGCGGCAAGGTGTTCTGGCTGCCCGTGCACCAGTTGCCGGAGGCCGGCTCCAACGCGCGTGGCCGTCCGATCATCAACTGGATCCCGCTGGAGGAAGGCGAGAAGGTCCAGGCGGTCCTGCCGGTGCGGGCCTACGAGGAAGGCCGCTACGTGTTCTTCGCGACCCGCAACGGCACGGTCAAGAAGACTCCGCTGACCGAGTTCGCCTTCCGCCTGGCGCGCGGCAAGATCGCCATCAGCCTGGACGAGGGCGACGCCCTGATCGGCGTGGCCCTGACCGACGGCGGCAACGACGTGCTGCTGTTCGCCTCCAACGGCAAGACCGTGCGTTTCGCAGAGGACAAGGTGCGCTCGATGGGCCGCACCGCCGCTGGCGTGCGCGGTATCCGCCTGGCCGAGGGCGAGGAAGTGGTCAGCCTGATCGTGTCCGAGTCCGCCGGTGGCGTGGACGAGGGCGAGGATGACGGCGCCGAGGACGTGGCGGAGGCCGGCGGCGAGGAAGCCGCGGCGGCGGTGGACACCGGCGCGGACGACACCGGCGTGGCCTACATCCTGACCGCGACCGAGAACGGCTACGGCAAGCGCACTCCGTTGTCGGAATATCCGCGCAAGGGTCGCGGCACCCAGGGCGTGATCGGCATCCAGACCAGTGAGCGCAACGGCAAGCTGATCGGCGCCGTGCTGCTCGGGGGCAACGACGAAGTGCTGCTGATTTCCGATGGCGGCACGCTGGTGCGCACCCGCGCCTCGGAAATCTCCCGCGTCGGCCGCAACACCCAGGGCGTCACCCTGATGCGCCTGTCCGAGGGCGAAGTGCTGCAGGCGGTTGAGCGCCTGGACGCATCGCTGGACGAGGACGAGGAAGGCGAGGACGCCGTGGCGCCCGGGGACGTCGCCGCGCCACCGCCGCAGGCCTGAGGCCAGGGCGGCCGCGTGATCGAAAACCCCGGGTCGCACCGGGGTTTTCTTTTTTGCACGCACTTGCGACGCTGACCCCATTGGATCCCGAACCGCGTTCTATACTGCCGATACAACCGGATCAGGGACATGCACATGGAACCGTTGGCTCCTTCTTTCCGCGGCGCGCGCGCTTTCGGGCTGCGCGCGTTTTTCATCGGCCTGCTGGCGCTGGGCGCGCTGGGCGGATGCAAGCGCAACGACACCGGGCAGTTGCCCGAGGCCAGCGGCGAGGCGGTGCAGGCGCAGCGGCAGGAAGTGGTCGGCTTCGGGCTGGTCAGCGCCTATCCGGATCAACATGACGGCAGCCTGGCGATCGCGCTGGAGTTCAGCCGCCCGCTGGTGAGCTCCCAGGACTTCGATCAGTTGCTCGCCGTGGCCGGCGCCAATGGCGAAACCGTCAAGGGCAGCTGGGTGCTCGACGACAAGGGCAGGATCCTGCGTTTCCCGTCGGTGGAAGCGGCCAAGGACTACGACGTGATCATTCGCGGCGATCTGCTGGCCGCCGATGGCAGCCGGCTGGGCAAGGAGCTCAAGCAGCGCGTGCACACCGGCGAACTGGATCCCGCGGTCGGTTTCGCCTCGCAGGGCAGCGTGCTGCCGGCGCGCGAGAGCCGCGGCCTGCCGGTGGTCTCCATCAACGTCAAGGAAGTGGACGTCGAATTCCTCCGGGTCAACGAGAAATCGCTGCCCAAATTCTTCTCCGAGTACCAGCGCGGCGGCCGCCGTGGCAGCTGGGACCTGGACAGCGACTATGGCGACAGCACACCGATCGCGCAGCTCGCCGAGCCGGTCTACGTCAACCGCTTCCTGCTGGGCGGCAAGCCGAACGAGCGCCTGCTGACCTACCTGCCGATCCAGGACATCAAGGAATTGCAGGAGCCGGGCCTGTACTTCGCGGTGATGAAACGCACCGGCAAGTTCTCCGGCGATTTCGAGACCGCGTTCTTCACCGTCAGCGACCTGGGCCTGCATACGCGCGCCTACAGGGACCAGCTGTTCGTCCATACGGCTTCGCTGCGTGACGGCGCCGCGGTGGGTGGGGTCGAACTGCGCGTGCTGGACGCCAAGGGCGAGACCTTCCTGACCGGCAAGACCGACAGCAACGGCAACGCCCTGCTGAAGTACACGCTGGACGCGGGCCATGTGCTGATCGCGCGGCGTGGCAAGGACGTGTCGATGCTGCCGTTCAACCAGCCGGCGCTGGACCTGTCCGAGTTCGCCGTGGCCGGTCGCGAGCAGGCGTGGTTCGACGTGTTCGCCTGGTCGGGCCGCGATCTGTACCGGCCGGGCGAGACGGTGCGACTGTCGGCGCTGCTGCGTGATTTCGACGGCCGGCCGGTCAAGGCGCAGCCGATTTTCCTGCGCCTGAAGCAGCCGGACGGCAAGACCTTCCGCGAAACCCGCCTGCAACCGGGCGAGCAGGGCTATTTCAACTTCGAGCAGGTCATCCCGCAGGAAGCGCCGACCGGCCGCTGGCAGGTCGAGTTCCGCACCGATCCGGCCAGCAAGGAAGCGGTGCAGGGCATGACCCTGCGCATCGAGGAATTCCTGCCGGAACGGATGAAGCTGGATCTGGATACCGCGCAGGCCACGCTCGCGCCGGGACAGCCGCTGCAACTGCAGGCCACGGCCGCCTATCTTTACGGCGCGCCGGCCGCTGGCAACCGGTTCACCGCGCGTCTGGCGGTAGCGGTGGAGCAGCACCCGGTCGAGGCGCTGCCGGGCTACTTCTTTGGTGATCCGACGGTGGAACTGCCGAAGGAAGCCAAGGACGTCGTCGATACCCAATTTGACGACAAGGGTGTCTACCGCGAAGCCATCGCGCTGCCGGCCGAAGCCAAGCCGGTGACGCCGATCGCCGCGGTGATTTCCGGCAGCGTCTACGAAACCGGCGGCCGCACCGTCACCCGCACGCTGAAGCGGGTCATGTGGCCGGCCAATGCGCTGGTCGGCGTGCGCCCCTTGTTCGATGACAAGGACGGCGCCGACGCCAACAGCAATGCCGGCTTCGAGGTCATGCGGGTCGACGCGGCCGGCAAGCCGCAGCCCGGCAAGGGCCTGAAGGTCACGCTGGTGCGCGAGCATCGCGATTACCACTGGAACTACGACGAAGACGGCGGCTGGGACTACGACTTCACCCGTCGCTTCGAGAACCTGGAGACCAAGGTGATCGATGCCGGGGCCACCGCCACGCGCATCGACTATCCGGTGGAGTGGGGCGAATACCGGCTGGATGTGTTCGATCCGGCCTCCGGCCTGACCACCCGCTATCCGTTCCGCGCCGGCTGGAGCTGGGATGACCAGAACCGCGGCCTGGACGCGCGCCCCGACAAGGTGAAGCTGGCGCTGGACAAGACCGGCTACAAGGCCGGCGACACCCTGCAGGTGACCCTGACCCCGCCGCATCCGGGCAAGGGCCTGTTGATGGTCGAGGCCGATCGCATGCTGTACGTGCAGGAGATCGACGCCAAGCCGGGCAGCCGCTTCTCCATCCCGGTGACCAAGGACTGGGAGCGGCATGACGTGTATGTCACCGCGCTGGTGTTCCGCGGCGGTTCCGCGCCGAGCAAGATCACGCCGGCGCGCGCGGTCGGCGTGGCCCACGTGCCGATGGATCGCAAGGCGCGCCGCGTCGCCGTCGGCCTGGCCGTGCCCAAGCAGATGCGGCCCGAGCAGGAGCTGCCGGTGACCGTCAGCGTGCCGGAGCTGGCCGGCAAGGCCGCGCACGTCACCGTCTCGGCGGTGGACGTGGGCATCCTCAACATCACCCGCTTCCCGGTGCCGGATGCCAACGCGCAGTTCTTCGCCCAGCGCCGTCTTGGCGTGGACGCCTATGACATCTACGGACGCGTGATCGAAAGCTTCGAGGGCGGCAGCGCCAAGATGCGGTTCGGCGGCGACATGGCGCTGGCCGCGTTGCCGCAGGCCAAGCGGCCGACCTCGCGCGTGCAGACGGTGGATCTGTTTGCTGGCCCGGTGAAGCTGGACGCCCAGGGCAACGCGCGCATCCGCCTGAAGGTGCCGGACTTCAACGGCACCCTGCGGGTATCGGCGCTGGTTTACTCGGACGAGCGCTACGGCAACCGCGATCGCGAGACGCTGGTGCGCGCGCCGATCGTCGCCGAAGCCAGCCTGCCACGCGTGCTGGCGCCGGGGGACCGCAGCATGGTGACCCTGGACGTGCAGAACTTCACCGGCAAGCCCGGCGAGTTCAGCGTGCGGGTGGACGGAGAAGGCCCGCTGTCGATCGGCGAATCCGCGCGCAGCGCGAAACTGGCGACCGACGCCAAGACCACGCTGAGCTTCCCGATCACCGCCGGCGAGGGCTACTCCACCGCCAAGGTCCGGGTGCGCGTCGACGGCAACGGCTTCAAGGTGGATCGCCGCTACGACCTGCCGGTGCGCGCCGGTTGGCCGTCGGTGCTGCGTTCGCGCACGCTGGTGCTCGACAGCCTGGCGCCGGTGGAAATGGGCGCGGGGCTGGCCGATGGCCTGATGGCCGGCTCGGTCAATGCCCGCATGCTGGTCAGCGCGCTGCCGCCGATTCCGTTCGCCAGCGCATTGCAGGGCGCGCTCGAGTATCCCTATGGCTGTGCCGAACAGACCACCAGCAAGGGCTACGCGGCGCTGGAACTGGACGATGCGACCGCCAAGTCATTGGGCGTCGGTGGGCTGGATGCGAAGAAGCGCCGCGAACGGATGGAAGGCGCGTTCGGTCGGCTGGCGTCGATGCAGGTGGCCAACGGCCACTTCTCGATGTGGGGCGATGACGGCTACGTCAATCCGGGTTTGACCCCGTACGTGGTCGAGTTCCTGCTCGACGCGCGCGAAGGCGGCTTCGCGGTGCCCGACGCCGTGCTGCAGAAGGCGCTCAATCGTCTCAATGAGGATCTGCTGGCCGGTGGCGCGCAGTTCTACGGTTACTCGCAGCGGGATCACCTGAAGTTCGCCAACCAGGCTTACGCCGGCTATGCGCTGGCGCGGGTCAACCGTGCGCCGCTGGGCACGCTGCGTGCGCTGTACGACAACGAGCGCAACAAGAGCCTGACCGGCCTGCCGCTGGTCCACCTCGGCCTGGCGCTGTCGCTGCAGGGCGACAAGACGCGCGGCGCCAAGGCGATCGCCGAAGGTTTCGCCAAGACCGGCGATCGTCCGGATTACCTCGGCGATTACGGCACGCGCCTGCGTGACGATGCGCTGATGATCGCGCTGGTGCACGAACGCAAGCTGTCCAAGCCGGAGTACGACCGTCGCGCGGTGTCGCTGGGGCGCGAACTGGACGCCCGCCGCAACAGCGGCTGGTTGTGGCTGAGCACGCAGGAGCAGGTGGCGCTGGCACGGCTGGGCAAGGCGCTGATGGTCGATCAGAAGAAGCTGGTGTCCGGCACCTGGAGCCTGGGCGGCGAAAGCGAGACCGTCGCGCCGGCCAAACTGTTCGGTCGCAGCCTCGACCATGCGGCGCTGGCGCGCGGCGCGCGCTTCGTGCCGGAAGGCCAGCCGCCGCTGTACGCCAGCCTGGACGTGAGCGGCATTCCGCGCACGCCGCCGGCCGCCGACGAACGCCAGATCGGCATCGAGCGGCGCTACTACAGCACCGATGGCAAGGAGTGGAACGGCGGCACGCTGAAGGAGGGCGAGGCGCTGATCGTCCGGGTCAGCATCACCCCGCACGTGACCATGCCCGACGCGCTGTTCACCGATCTGTTGCCGGCCGGCCTGGAGATCGAGAACTTCAATCTGGGCGATGCCAAGCAATGGGCCGACGTCGTGGTCGATGGCATCAGCGTCAGCGATCGCGGCAGCGCCGCCGACGTGAAGCACGAGGAATTCCGCGACGATCGCTATGTGGCCGCGCTGAAGCTGGAAAGCGGCGATACCGCCAAGGTGTTCTACCTGGTGCGCGCGGTGACGCCCGGTACCTACACCGTGCCGCCGCCGCTGGTGGAGGACATGTATCGCCCGGACATCCGCGGCGTCGGCCGCTCCAGGGTGGGCACGATCACCGTCGTGCAGCCGTAGGGCGGGAGTGGGCATGGGGAACCGGGAATCGGTGCATGCCGGTTCCCTTCTTCCGGATGCGGGAGGAGGGCTGTGCGGATGCCAGCGGCATGACGGCGTCGCCAGGGAAATACGCGGGTGACCCGGGACGAACCTTCCCGCTGGACACGCGCAGGGCGCCATCTGCGCGGGCTTCGCTGGCCCGCGCTGCTGCGCTGGGGCGCGGTCGTAATGCTGTCCTCGTTGCTGGTGCTGGACCTGCTGTTTCCGCCGCCGTTGCCGAAGGTTCGCGACACCAGCACGCTGGTGGTCGCGCGCGACGGCACGCCGCTGCGCGCGTTCGCCGATCGCGAAGGCGTCTGGCGCTACCCGGCCAGTCCCGAGAGCGTGTCGCCGCTGTACCTGGATGCGCTGCTGAACTACGAGGACCGCTGGTTCTGGAAACATCCCGGGGTCAATCCCTGGGCGATGCTGCGCGCCGGCGGGCAGTGGCTGCGGCGGGGACGGATCGTGTCCGGCGGTTCGACCCTGACCATGCAGGTGGCGCGGATCCTGGATCCGCATACGCGCACGCCCTGGGGCAAGCTGAAGCAGCTGCTGCGCGCCGTGCAGCTGGAAGCGCACCTGTCCAAGCGCGAGATCCTGTCGCTGTACCTGGAGCGCGCGCCTTTCGGCGGCACCATCGAGGGCGTGGACGCCGCCAGTTGGGCCTATCTCGGCAAGCCGGCCACGCGGCTGTCGCAGGCCGAAGCCGCATTGCTGGCGGTGCTGCCGCAATCGCCCAGCCGGTTGCGGCCGGATCGCCATCCCGAGGCCGCGCGCGCGGCGCGCGACAAGGTGCTGGCGCGGATGGTCGCGCTGGGCGTATGGACGCCGGCGCAGGTGGAGGAGGCGCGCATCGAGCCGGTGGTCGCCCGTTCGCTGCAACCGCCGCTGTCGGCGGCACTGCTCGCCGAACGCCTGCGCCAGCGGCAACCGCGCGCCGCGCGCATCGAATCGACCGTGGACGCGGATCTGCAGCGCACGCTGGAAGAGCGGGTGGCGTCCTATTTCTCGCAACTGCCGGCGCGCACCTCGGCGGCATTGCTGGTGATCGACAACGCCAGCATGGAAACACGGGCCTACGTGGGTTCGGTGACGTTCGGCGACAAAGATCGGCTGGGCCACGTCGACATGGTCCAGGCCTGGCGCTCGCCGGGCTCCACGCTCAAGCCGTTCCTGTACGCCCTGGCGCTGGATGACGGCCTCATCCATTCCGAAAGCCTGCTGGTGGACGCGCCGCAGTCGTTCGGTGGCTATCGTCCGGGCAATTTCGACGCCGCCTTCAATGGCCCCATCGGCGCGGCGGAGGCGCTGCGTCTGTCGCTCAATGTGCCGGCGGTGGATCTGCTGGACCGGGTCGGACCGACGCGCTTCTCCGCGCGGCTGGCCAACGCGGGCATCAACCTGAAGTATCCGCGCGGCGCCTCGCCGAACCTGGCACTGATCCTGGGCGGCACCGGCGCCCGGCTGGAGGATCTGGTGGGCGCGTTCGCCGCCTTCAACCGCGGAGGACTGGCGGGACGGGTGCGCTATACGCCGCAGGATCGGCGCGAGGACCGCCGGCTGGTATCGCCGGGGGCCGCCTGGATCATCCGCGAGATCCTGGAGTCGCATCCACGGCCCGGTTACGGGCAGGGCACCTTCGATATCGCGACGCGTCCGCGCGTTGCCTGGAAGACCGGCACGAGTTACGGGTTCCGCGACGCCTGGGCGTTGGGGAGCACGCGCCGGTACACGGTAGGTGTCTGGGTCGGACGGCCGGATGGCACGCCGTTGCCCGGACAATATGGTGCGGTGACGGCGTTGCCGCTGATGTTCGAAGTCATCGACAGCCTGCCGCGCGCGCGGGGCGACGCCGCCGCGCAACCGCCGCCGGCCAATGTCGCCGAGACCGAAATCTGCTGGCCGCTGGGATTGCCGCCGGACGCCGACGCGCCGGAGCTGTGCCAGCGCCGGATGAAGGCCTGGACCCTCGACGGCGCGATTCCGCCCACCCTTGCCGAGCGCGACGCGCGCCGCTGGAGCGCGGGCACGGAAGTCTTCGACGTGGACGCGGCGACCGGTCTGCGCCTGTCGGCCGAATGCGCGCGACCGCACGTCGCGCAGGCCCGGCGCATCGCTCGTTGGCCGGCGCTGGCGTCGCCCTGGCTGGGCGCGCAGACACGCGCGCAGTCACGGCTGCCGCCGCTTTCGCCGGATTGCGCGGACGACGGACGCGAGGCGATCGAGGAACTGCGCATCGACGGCATCAACGATCGCGCCACCCTGGCGCGCGCGCCAGGCAGCGAACACGGCGTGCGCCTGCAACTGCGCGCGCTCGGCACCGAAGCGCGCGTGCAGTGGCTGCTGAATGGAAAGTGGATCGCGGAAACCCAGGGAGCGCGCACGTTCGTGCGCGACTTCGACGAACCCGGAGCGCACACGCTGACGGCCTTGGCCGACAGCGGCGCGTGGACGCGGGTGGAGTTCTCGATCCTGCAATGAAGTCGCGGTTGTCCGCGTCATCCAAGCGGCCGGAACAGGTGTCCGGCCGCCAGGATTCGTGTGAGGAACCCGTGCGAAGTCAGATGTTCGCCAGCACGTGTTCGGCCGAGGACACCTTGTACTCGCCGGGCGCCTCGATGAACAGGTTGCGGACCACGCCGTCCTCGGCATACAGCGCGAAGCGGCGCGCGCGGATGCCCATGCCGTAGCCGCTGGCATCCATTTCCAGGCCGAGCGCCTTGACCAGATCGGCGTTGCCGTCGGCCAGCATCTCCAGGCCGTCGGGCACGTGCTGGGTCTTGCCCCAGGCCTGCATCACGAACGGGTCGTTGACCGATACGCAGAACACTTCGATGCCGCGCTTGCGGAAGCCCTCGAAATGCTGGACGAAGCTGGGCAGGTGCTTTTCCGAACAGGTCGGGGTGAAGGCGCCGGGCACGGCGAACAGCACCACCTTGCGGCCGTCGAACAACGCGTGGGTGTCGACGGTCTCGACGCCTTCGCGGATGCGCTTGAGGATGACTTCGGGAATGTGTTCGCCAATCTGGATGGTCATGGTCGGTTCCTGTAAGGGGAGGCTGAATGGAGTTTAGCCTGCCTCGTCCCGGCTGGCGTGACGGGCTTGAAAAGAGATGTCCGGCGCCTATTTTCCCGCGCATGGGCGCCGCCACGGCGCGTCTTCGCAAGGAGAACTCCGGAAATGAGCATCGTTCAGTACCACCCCTGGGCCAATCCCCGTGGCCTGCAGGACGAAATCAAGCAGGTCTTCGAGCGCTTCCTCGGCGAGGCCGACGGCGACCAGTCCAATGTCGTCACCAGCCAGTGGATGCCGCGCGTGGACATCCGCGAGGATGCCGATCGCTTCGTCATCCTGGCCGATGTCCCGGGAGTGGATCCCAAGGACATCGAGATTCACATGGATAAGGGCATCCTGACCCTGCGCGGCGAGCGCCAGCAGGAGCAGCGCGAGGAACAGGGTCGCTATTCGCGGCTTGAGCGCACCCACGGCGTGTTCTACCGCCGCTTCTCGCTGCCCGACAGCGCCAATCCCGACGGCATCACCGCCACCGGCAGGCACGGCGTGCTGCAGATCGATATTCCGAAGAAACCGGAAACGACGCCCCGTCGCATCCAGGTGCAATGATCGGGCGGCCGCGCCGACGAGGCGCGGCGTTGGGCGACGGGTCCGGCGACGGGCGCGGCTGCCGTTAGAATTGGCCCGTGGCGCCCGCGTCACGGGCCAATTCTATTTTCCAGCCGGCCTGGGCCGGCGCGGTTTTCCAGTGGAGCCCCGATGCAATTCAAGGATTACTACACGGTGCTGGGCGTGGAACCCAGCGCCGGCGACGCCGAGATCAAGACGGCGTACCGGCGGCTGGCACGCAAGTACCATCCCGACGTCAGCAAGGAGGCCGGCGCCGAGGAGCAGTTCAAGGCGGTCAACGAAGCCTACGAGGCGCTGCGTGATCCGCAGAAGCGCGCGGCCTACGACCAGTTGCGCGCGCGCGGCTATCGGCCGGGCGAGGAGTTCCGCCCGCCGCCGGATTTCGGCCAGGGTGGCTTTGGCGGGCAGAACTTCGATTTCGACGAGGTGTTCGGCAGCACCGGCAGCGGTGGCGGCGGCTTCAGCGACTTCTTCGAGGGCCTGTTCGGCCGTCGCGGGCGAGCCGACGGTGCGCAGGCGCGTGGACCGCAGGCGTCGCGGGACTCGCGCGCCAAGCTGGCCGTGCCGCTGCAGGCCGTCCACGATGGCGGCAGCGTGCGGGTGAACGTCAATGGCCGGCAACTGGAGGTCAAGGTGCCCAAGGGCATCAAGCCGGGGCAGGTGATCCGGTTGGCCGGGCAGGGCGGCAACGGCGGCAATCTGCTGCTGGAAATCGAATACGCCGCGCACCCGCAGTTCGAAGTGGATGGCCGCAACATCATCTACGTGCTGCCGGTGGCGCCCTGGCAGGCGGCCCTGGGCGCCTCGATGGCGGTGCCGACGCTGGGCGGCGAGGTCGAGGTGAAGATCCCGCCGGATTCGGAAGCCGGCCGCAAGCTGCGCCTGCGTGGACGCGGCCTGCCGGGCAATCCCGCCGGCGATCAGATCGTGGAGCTGGAAATCACTGCCCCGCGCGCCGGCAATGAGGAACAGCGGGACGCCTATCGCGACCTGGCCCGGGCCTTCGGCGAAAAACCGTAAGCACCCTTGCGGGAGCGATGGCGATTCGCGCATCGCCCAAAAAAAAGAGCAGGCCAAGGCCTGCTCTTTTTTGTTGCGCTTGAAGGCCGGACCAGTCAGGCCGCCGGCGGCTCCGGCAGTTCGCGCGCGTTGAACACGCGTTCGATGACCTCGGCCAGTTCGTCTTCCGAGAATGGCTTGGTCAGGTAGGCCTTGGCGCCCTGGCGCAGGCCCCACATGCGGTCGGTGTCCTGATCCTTGGTGGTCACCAGGATCACCGGGATGTGCTTGGTGCTGGCTTCGCGGCTCAGCGTGCGGGTGGCCTGGAAGCCGTTGAGATTGGGCATGACCACGTCCATCAGCACCATGTCCGGCAGCTCGCGCTTGGCGACTTCCACGCCCGCGGCGCCATCTTCGGCGGTGAGGGATTCATGTCCCAGTTTTTCGACGATGCGCTGGATGCCCAGCAACTGCGAAGGTGAATCGTCGACGATCAGAATGCGTGCCATGGAGTTCCCCAAGTGTCCCCAAATATCCCCGCACCGATTGTAGGAGCGGGCCGGGGAGAAAGAAACGGGGGCATCCCCGGACACGCCGTCGGGACGGGCCCGACAGCTCAGAAAGTGACCAGGGTGCGTCCGAACGAGCCACCGGAAAGCATGGTCCGGAACACTTCCGGCAGGCCTTCCAGCGTGGTTTCGCGGGTGCAGATGGCATCCAGGCGGTCCGGCTTCCAGTCGTCGGCCAAATGGCGCCAGATGTCGTCGCGGATGGCGCGGGCGGTGCCGGCCGAGGCCACGCCGACGAGCGATACGCCCCGGATGATGAACGGCATGACCGTCATGTCCAGCTCGGCGGTGGCGGCCAGGCCCGCGCTGGCGACGTTGCCATAGGGGGCGGTCTGCGCCAGCAGGCTGGCCAGCATCGCCCCGCCCACGTTGTCCAGACCGCCACCGAAGCGCGCCGACTCCATCGGTCGTCCGGTCGCCAGCGCATCGCGTCCCAGCACCTCGGTGGCGCCGAGCGACTTGAGGAAGTCCGCGTGTTGGGCCTTGCCACTGATGGCATGCACCTCGTACCCGGCGCGGCTGAAGATGTTGATCGCGAGGGTGCCGACGCCACCGGTCGCCCCGGTCACCGCCAGCGGCCCCAGATCCGGGGTCTGCCGGTTGTCCCGCATGCGGTACAGGGCCAGCGCGGCGGTGAAGCCGGCGGTGCCCAGGATCATGCTTTCGCGCAGGCTCAATCCCTTCGGCAGCGGGATCACCCATTTCGCTTCCAGCCGGGCGTACCCGGCGTAGCCGCCGTCACGCGTTTCGCTGAGTCCGCACCCGGTCACCAGCACCGCGTCGCCCTCGCGGAACGCCGGGTCGGTGGAAGCCACCACATGCCCAGCCACATCGATGCCGCCGACCAGCGGAAACCGCCGCAGGATCTTGCCTTCGCCGGTACCGGCCAGCGCGTCCTTGAAATTGACCGACGAGAACGCGGTCTTGATGACCACCTCGCCGGGATTGAGGTCGTCCAGCGAGATGGCTTCGATGCCGCCGCGGTAGCCGTTGGCGTCGTTGTGGATGCGGAAGGCGTTGAAGGTGTTCGGCAAGCTCATGGGGCCGCTCCGGTTGGGGCAGGGCGATGAAGGACTACAGGATATCCGGATAAAGATCCCGCCAGTCCGGATTGGAATCCTCGACGAGTCGGATCTTCCAGATCCGTTTCCACGCCTTCAACGCCTTTTCGCGCAGGATCGCAGATTCCATCGTGCCGTGGACCTCGTACCAGACCAAAGTATGGACCTGGTAGCGGCAAGTGAAACCTTCGACCTGATCCTGTTTGTGTTGCCAGATGCGACCGGGCAGATGGGAGGTCACGCCGATGTAGAGCGTTCCGCGTGGCCGGCTGGCCAGCAGGTAGACGCAGGGAATCCGTTCCCGGGACATGGCGGCTGGGCTGGATGGAAGAATGTCTTCAGCTTTTACGGCGTTGGTAAGGACCGGGAAAGGTCGTCAATGGAATGAATTCGTGAGCCGGCAATGGAAGCAAAGTGGGTCCCAGCCTTCGCTGGGACGACGGGGATAGTGCATCGGCGAAGGCAGGGATTCGTCTCTCGGCGTCATTCCAGTGCAGGTTGGAATCCATTGGGACGTATCCCAGGGCGGGGCTACAGCGAAAGAGCCAGATGGGTCCCAGCCTTCGCTGGGACGACGGGGATATTGCATCGGCGAAAGCAGGGATTCGTCTCTCGCCGTCATTCCAGCGAAAGCTGGAATCCACTGGGTTGTATCCGTGGCCGTGCTGGCGGAAAAAAAGCCAGCTGGGTCCCAGCTTTCGCTGGGACGACTGGAGCATCCGTTTGTCATTCCAGCGCAAGCTGGAATCCACTGACCATCCGGTGCGAGGAATGGTGGCCGAAAGTCGAAATGACTCCCGGCGTCACCGGGATCATGGGAGCAGGGCAGCGGCTTTTCCCGCTTGAATCCTAGCGCAGCGATTTCCGCCGTTTCTCGTCCATCCACTTCGACGACTGCGCCGGCTGATAGCCCTTCATCCAGTCGAACATCGCGCCGATGTCCTCGCCGTGCCACAGATCCGCGCGCTGCTCCGGGTGCAGGAAGCGCTCTTCGACCATGCGGTCGATCATGCCCATCAGCGGCGCATAGAAGTCATCCGCGTCGAGGAAGGCGCAGGGTTTGTCGCCGATGCCGAGCTGGCGCCAGGTCAGCATCTCGAACATCTCGTCGAGCGTGCCGAAACCGCCGGGCAGGGCGACGAAGGCGTCGGACAGGTCGAACATGCGCTTCTTGCGCTCGTGCATGTTGGCGACGACTTCCAGCCGGGTCACGCCGTTGTGGGCGACTTCCCAGTTGACCAGTTGCTCGGGAATCACGCCGACCACTTCGCCACCCGCAGCCAGCACCGCATCGGCGACGATACCCATCAGGCCGACGTTGCCACCGCCGTAGACCAGTTGCAGGCCCTCGCGGGCGAGGTGCTCACCCAGCGCGACCGCGCGCTCGGTGTAGAGGGGTTTGCTGCCGGCGTTGGAGCCGCAATAGACACAGAGGCTTTTCATGGAGGGGAGTCGGAAATCGGGAATGGGGAATCGTGGGAAGCCCAAAAGCGCGACGCCGGGCTTGCCCGGCGTCGTATGGAACAGGGGAGGGGGATGGATAGGAGCATCTTCCGACTCTCCATTCCCGATTCCCCGTTCCCGGCGTCAATTGGCCTTGTGAATCGAACGCTTGTCCACCGCCATGGCGGCGTCGTGGATGGCCTCGGACAGGGTCGGGTGGGCGTGGCAGATGCGGGCCAGATCGTCGGCCGAGCCGTTGAACTCCATCGCCAGCACGCCTTCGTGCACCAACTCCGAGACGCCGACGCCAACCAGGTGCAGGCCCAGGATGCGGTCGGTCTCGGCGTGCGCGATGACCTTGACGAAGCCGGCCGGCTCGCCCATCGCAACCGCACGTGCAATCGCGGCGAACGGGAAGCTGCCGGTCTTGTACGGAGTGCCTTCGGCCTTGAGCTGCTGCTCGGTCTTGCCGACCCACGCGATTTCCGGTTCCGTGTAGATGACCCACGGCACGGTGTCGAGGTTGACGTGGCCCGGCAGGCCGGCGATCAGTTCGGCGACCGCGATGCCTTCCTCGAAGCCCTTGTGCGCCAGCATCGGGCCGCGCACGCAGTCACCGACCGCCCACACGCCGTCGACGCCGGTGTGGCAATGCTCGTCGACCTCGATCTGGCCGCGCTCGTTGACCTTCACGCCGGTGCCATCGGCCAGCAGGCCCCTGGTGGCGGCGCGGCGGCCGACGGCAACCAGCAGCTTGTCCACCGTCAGGGTCTTCTCGCCTTCGGCATCGCTGTAGGTGACCACGACTTCCTTGGTCTTGCCCTTGCCGGTGATCTCCGTCTTGCTGACCTTGGCGCCCAGGCGGATGTCCAGGCCCTGCTTCTTGAATTCACGCGCGGCGGTCTTGGCGACCTCGGCATCGGCCGCGGCGAGGAAATCGGGCAGCGCCTCGAGGATGGTGACCTCGGCGCCCAGGCGCTTCCACACGCTGCCCAGTTCCAGGCCGATGACGCCGGCGCCGATCACCGCCAGGCGCTTGGGCACGGAGGTGAAATCGAGCGCGCCGACGTTGTCGACGATGTATTCGTTGTCGAACTTGGCGAACGGCAGTTCAATCGAATCCGAACCCGCGGCGATCACCACGTTGGTGCCCTTGAGTTCGACTTCGCCGCCATCGTGCTGCTTGACCTTGACCACGTTGCCCGGCTGCAGTTGGCCGAAGCCATAGAACGGGGTGATCTTGTTGGCCTTGAACAGCATGGCGATGCCGCCGGTGAACTGCTTGACGATCTTGTCCTTGCGGCCAACCATCGTGGCGACGTCGATCTTGGCGTCCTTGGTGCTGATGCCGTGCTCGCCGAACAGGTGCTGCAGGTTGTAGAACTGGCGGGAGCTGTCCAGCAGCGCCTTGGAGGGCACGCAACCCACGCGCAGGCAGGTGCCGCCCAGGGCCGGCTTGCCGTCCTTGCCCAGCGCGGCGTCGATGCAGGCGACCTTCATGCCCAGCTGCGCGGCGCGGATGGCGGCGTGATAGCCGGCGGGACCGGCACCGATGACGACGACGTCGAATTGTTGTTGTTCGCTCATGCTTCGCTCACACGGGAAGGGTGAATTGGGAATGGTGAATCGCAGAAGCGGGATGGAGCGGGGGATGACGATTCCCGGTTCTCCATTCCCGATTCCCGGCGCTTACATGCCCAGCAGCATGCGGTGCGGATTTTCCAGCTGGTTCTTGATGTCGACCAGGAACAGCACCGCGTCCTTGCCGTCGATGATGCGGTGATCGTAGGACAGCGCGATGTACATCATCGGCGCGGCGACGACCTGGCCGTTCTCGACGATGGCGCGTTCCTTGATCGCGTGCATGCCGAGGATGGCGCTCTGCGGCGGGTTGACGATCGGGGTGGACATCAGCGAACCGAAGGTGCCGCCATTGGTGATGGTGAAGGTGCCGCCCTGCAGGTCTTCCAGGCCCAGCTTGCCGTCGCGCGCCTTCTTGGCGTACTCGGCGATGCCCTTTTCGATGTCGGCGAAGCTCTGGCGCTCGACGTTGCGCAGCACCGGGGTCACCAGGCCCTTGTCGGTGGACACGGCGATCGAGATGTCGGCGTAGCCGTGGTAGATGATGTCGTTGCCGTCGACCGAGGCATTGACCACCGGATGGCGCTGCAGCGCGTTGGCGGCGGCCTTGGCGAAGAAGCTCATGAAGCCCAGCTTGATGCCGTTGGCTT
This sequence comes from Pseudoxanthomonas sp., assembly GCF_051953815.1. Classification (GTDB taxonomy): domain Bacteria; phylum Pseudomonadota; class Gammaproteobacteria; order Xanthomonadales; family Xanthomonadaceae; genus Pseudoxanthomonas_A. Next base: position 75,169 of record NZ_JBQCIJ010000022.1, read on the forward strand.
TCTCGAACGATTCGCCCAGTTCCTTGCGCATCGCCATGACCTTGCCCAGGTTGACCTCGTTGAACGAGGTCAGCATGGCGATGGAGTTCTTGGACTGCATCAGGCGCTCGGCGATGCGGGCGCGGATGCGGGTCATCGGCACGCGCTCTTCCGGGCGGGCGCCGCCGGACACGCCGGCGGTCTTGCCGCTGGCGTAGTTGACCAGGTCTTCCTTGGTGACCGCGCCGCGACGGCCGGTGCCTTCGACCTGCGACGGATCGATGCCCTGGGTGACCGCGGTGAAGCGCGCGCCCGGCGGCAGGCTGTCGGCGCCGGCCGGAGCCGGGGCGGCCTTGGCGGCGGGAGCCGGCGCAGCGGCAGCGGCGGGAGCGGCGGCCTTCGGCGCCTCGGCCTTGGGCGCTTCGGCGGCCGGGGCCGCAGCGGCGGCGACCGCGCCTTCCTCGATGATCGCCAGCAGCTGCTGGCTGGTCACGGTATCGCCTTCCTTGAACTTGATTTCCTTGATCACGCCGTCGACCGGCGCCGGGACTTCCAGCACGACCTTGTCGGTTTCCAGGTCCAGCAGGTTCTCGTCGCGCTTGACCGCGTCGCCGACCTTCTTGTGCCAGGTGGCGATGGTCGCGTCGGAGACGGATTCGGGGAGAACCGGAACTTTGACTTCAGTGGCCATGGATGGAGGCGTCCTGTTTTTTTGGTGGCGTGCTTTGAAGGGTGGAACGCGGGTCGCCGCTTACTCGGCGACCACGTCGTTTTCGAACTTGTTGACCAGCGCGTCGGCGACCAGCTTCAGCTGTTCCTCGACGTGCTCGGCGAAGTGGCCGGCGGCCGGCGACGGCGAGCGCGGGCGGCCCGCGTAGTGCAGGCTCTGCTTCTCGCCCAGGCAGGCGTTGAGGTGGTGGCGGATCTGGTACCACGCACCCTGGTTCTGCGGCTCTTCCTGGCACCAGACCACGTCGGTGGCCTTGCCGAAGCGCTTGAGCTCGGCGGCCAGCTGGGGGCGCGGGAACGGGTAGAGCTGCTCGATGCGGACCAGCGCGACGTCGTCCTGGCCGCGCTTCTGCTGGTCTTCCAGCAGGTCGTAGTAGACCTTGCCCGAGCACAGCACCACGCGCTTGACCTTCTTCGGGTCCGCGGCATTGTCCGGAATCAGGTGCTGGAACTCGCCGTTGGCCAGTTCGTCCAGGGTCGACACGGCCAGCTTGTGGCGCAGCAGCGACTTGGGCGTCATCACCACCAGCGGCTTGCGGGTGGTCATGCGCATCTGCCGGCGCAGCATGTGGTAGGCCTGTGCGGGCGTGGTCGGCACGCAGACCAGCATGTTCTCCAGCGCGCACAGCTGCAGGAACCGCTCCAGGCGGGCGGAGCTGTGTTCGGGACCCTGGCCTTCGTAGCCGTGCGGCAGCAGCAGGGTCAGTCCGCTGATGCGGCCCCACTTGGCTTCGCCGGCGGCGATGAACTGATCGATCACCACCTGCGCGCCGTTGGCGAAGTCGCCGAACTGCGCTTCCCAGATGCACAGGGTGTTCGGGTCGGTGGTGGAGAAGCCGTATTCGAACGCCATCACCGCTTCCTCGCTCAGCAGCGAGTCGATGATGGTGGCCTGTTCCGGCGTTTCCACCAGTTGGCGCAGCGGCAGGAAATAGCTGTCGGTCTTCTGGTCGTGCAGGATCGCGTGGCGATGGAAGAAGGTGCCGCGGCCGGCGTCCTGGCCCACCAGGCGCAGGCCGTTGCCTTCGGCCAGCAGGGTGGCGTAGGCGAGGTTCTCGGCGAAGCCCCAGTCACCGGGCAGCTCGCCGGCGGCCATCTTGGCGCGGTCGTCGTAGATCTTGGCGACGCGCGGATGCAGGGTCACCCCGGCCGGGATCGTGTTGATGATCTTGGCCAGCGAATCCAGCGCCTTGCGCTTGACCTTGGTGTCGACCGCGTCGGTGAGCTTGCCGGACACGTACTTGGACCAGTCGATCGCCAGTTCGTCGCCCTTCTGCTTGGCCAGTTCGGTGGTGTACTCGCCCGAATCCAGCTTGTCGCGGTACTGATCGACCAGCGCCTTGCCGCCGTCGGCGGCCACCACGCCGGCGCTTTCCAGCTTGGCGGCATACAGTTCCCGGGTGGTCGGGTGCTTGCGGATGGTCTGGTACATCAGCGGCTGGGTCGCCGCCGGCTCGTCGGCCTCGTTGTGGCCGTGGCGGCGGTAGCAGACCAGGTCGATGACCACGTCCTTCTTGAACTGCTGGCGGAAGTCGTAGGCCAGGTTGGCGCAGAACACCACCGCTTCCGGGTCATCGCCGTTCACGTGCAGGACCGGCGCGCCGATCATCTTGGCCACGTCGGTGCAGTACAGGGTGGAGCGGGCGTCGTCGCGGGCGCTGGTGGTGAAGCCGATCTGGTTGTTGATCACGACATGCAGCGTGCCGCCGACCGCGAAACCGCGCGCCTGCGACATCTGGAACAGTTCCATGACCACGCCCTGGCCGGCGAACGCGGCGTCGCCGTGCATGATGATCGGCAGGACCGCCTGGCGCGCGGTGTCGCCGCGGCGTTCCTGGCGCGAACGGACGCTGCCGGCCACGACCGGGTCGACGATTTCCAGGTGCGAGGGATTGAACGCCAGCGCCAGGTGCACCGGACCGCCGGGGGTGGCGATGTCGGCGGAGAAACCCATGTGGTACTTCACGTCGCCGGCGTGGGCCAGGCTGTTGTCGTGTTCGAACTTGCCCTCGAACTCGTCGAACAGCTTGCGCGGACTCTTGCCCAGGGTGTTGACCAGCACGTTGAGGCGGCCGCGGTGGGCCATGCCGACCACGATGTCCTTGACCTGGCCGGCGCCGGCGCGGCGGATCACCGTGTCCAGCAGCGGGATCAGCGAGTCGCCGCCTTCCAGCGAGAAGCGCTTTTGGCCGACGTACTTGGTGTGCAGGTAGCGCTCCAGGCCTTCGGCCGCGGTCAGGCGCTCCAGGGTGCGCTGCTTGGCGGCGGCGTCCAGGCCATAGTCACCGCCGGCCGCTTCCAGCCGCTGGTACAGACACTGGCGCTGCTCGACCTCGGTGATGTGCATGAACTCGGCGCCGATGGAGCCGGTGTAGGTGGCTTTCAGGCGCGCGAACAGATCGCGCAGCTTCATGCGCGGCAGGCCGGCCACGTTGCCGGTGCTGAATTCGCTGTCCAGGTCCTTGTCGGACAGGTCGTGGAAGGCCAGTCCCAGGTCCGGCGGATTCATCGACGGGCTCAGGCCCAGCGGGTCCAGGTTGGCGCCCAGGTGGCCGCGCGAGCGGTAGGCGGTGATCAGGCGACCGACGTTGCGCTCGCGTTCGTCGCCGCCGGCCGGGGCCGCCACGTGGCCGTTGTTGGCGGCCTGGCGCGAAGCCGCGGTGATCTGCTCGATGACCACCGAGTGCGGGACGTCACCGGCCTCGCGACCCTTGAAACCGTCGAAGTAGGCCTTCCATTTGGGACCCACGCTGTCGGGATCAACCAGGTATTGCTCGTACAGGTCTTCGACGTAGGAGGCATTGCCTCCGTTGAGTTGCGAGGATTGCGCAAACTGCTTCAGGAGATTGTCCACGATGGCGATGAGATGCGAACTGTCGGAATGATCTGGAGGAACGGGGCCGGCGGAGTCGATGTGGGCCCGCGCGGGCGGAAGACAACCCCAAAATTATACCCGTAAGGCGGGAACGGGGCATAAAGGTATTGGACTAAAGATGCAGTCCGGCCCACGCAGGCAACAATCTAGACACATATCGATGTGATTCCGGCGGAATTCGGCCGTCAGGGACGTCTAGATTCCCAGCGCGCGATATTCCGTGCAGGGGCGGGAGCGCTCCCAGACGTGCGCGAACTCCTCGCGCAGCTGGCGCGCGCGACCGGCCGCGTCCAGATCCGCTTCGCCGTCGAAACGATGCCCCAATGGGCGGAAGTAGTAGCCATCGGCCTCGTTGACGGCGTAGGCCGAGGCATAGTTGCGGTCCACCGGGTCGTGCACTTCGCGGAACAGGAACACGCTGGGCAGGCGCTGGGCCAGGGGCAGCAGGGGGGCGAGCCGGCGCTGGGGGGCGCCCGCATCCTGCAGCAGGACCCGGATCTCCACCGGACCGGGGCGGGTCGCCAGCCGGCGCAGGGCGTCCAGGACCTCCGGCGCGTCGAACAGGCCCGGCTCCAGGTCCCGGCTGTAGAGGCAGAGGCGGCGGCGGGTCGCCTGGGCCAGGGCCAGCAGGCTCGCCCGGGCGCCGGCCTGGTCCTCGATGGCGGTGGCGCCGTCGAGCCGGCGGCGCATGGCCTGGTGTTCGATGCCGGCTTCGTGGAAGCGCGGCCCGTAGGGGACGAAGCCGTGCCGGGCGTAGAAGGACTCGGCGCTGACCTGGGCATTGAGGGTCAGCTCGGGCCAGCGCTGCAGGCGGGCCTGGGCGATCAGCGCGGCGAGCAGGGCGTCGCCGACGCCGCGCCCGCGCCATTCCCGCAGAACCGCCATGCGTCCGATCCGGTGTTCCGGGGTCAGCCGGCCGGTGCCGATGGGCTGGCCGGCGTCGTCGCGCGCGAGCACGTGCCGGCACAGCGGGTCCAGCGCGTCCCGTTCCTCTTCCAGGGGAACGTGTTGTTCCCGCACGAACACGGTTTCACGGACCCGCAGCAGATCGTCCCGCCGGTGGGCGTAATCGACCGCTTCGACCCGGAAGCCCGGTGGATTCACTCCTCGTCCTCCGCCATGCCCAACTGATAGTGGCCCTGCGCGACCAGCGCCATCACGGTGTCGCGGCCGGCCTCCGACAGACCGGCATAGCCGGCGCCATCGATACTTTCGGCGGCGGCCAGCCAGCGCGCGTCAGCCACCGGCAATGCGTAGTCGGCGCCCGTGCAGAACAGGGTGGCGCCCTTGCGCGCGCGTCGCCAGGCGAGGCGCGAGAACGGGTGGCGGTACAGCCGCGCGCCATGCTCCAGATCCCATTCGAGCTCGATGCGCGAACGCTGTTGCGGCGGTGGCGCCACGTCGCCGGCGGCGCGATAGGTGGTGATGAAGCGGCCGAACCAGTCGCCGAGACGATCCGGATCGTTCATGCGTAGGGCGTTCAGCGCCTCCACCACCCGGGCCATCGCGGCGGCGTCGATCTCGTTGGGATCGCGGGGCGGGGCAAGATCCTCGTCGTGGTAGCGCAGGCGGTCGTCGGCGTCGGCGACCAGGGTGTCCAGGTAGTCGCTGATCAGTTCCGCCGAGGAAGGCGCGCGCATGCCCACCGAGATGGTCAGGCACGGATTGACCGCCACGCCGTGGTGCGGCACGCCCGGCGGCAGATACAGCATGTCGCCCGGATCCAGCACCCAGTCGTGGGTGGGGGTGAACTCGCGCAGCAGCTTCAGCTCCACGTCCTCGCGGAACCCGAGCGGCGGATTCCCGCCGGCGTCGATCTGCCAGTGCCGCTGGCCCTGGGCCTGCAACAGGAACACGTCGTACTGATCCACGTGCGCGCCGACCGAGCCGCCGGTGGCGGCGAAGCTGATCATGATGTCGTCCAGCCGCCAGCGCGGCAGGAAATCGAAATACCCCAGCAACGCGCGCACGTCCGGGTCCCACTTGTCCACGTCCTGCACCAGCAGGGTCCAGTCGTGGTGTGGCATGCCGGGAAATTCCTCTTCCTGGAACGGCCCGGTGCGCAGGGACCAGGCGTCGCGCTCGCGATCATGCATGACGATGCGCGAGAGCGCGCCTTCCTCGCAGGCCAGTCCGGCCAGATCCTCGGGCTGGATGGGCGACTGGAAATGCGGGAACGCGTTGCGGATCAGCAGCGGCTTCTTCTGCCAGTACTCGCTCAGGAAGCGCGCGGCGGGCATGCCGAGGAAATGCTTGGCGGTGGCGTGGACTTCGATCATGGGCGTGGGGAGGTTTGCAGGGCGGAGGCGGCTTCTTCGGCCAGGCGCTTGTCCAGGCGTTCGCGCGCGGACCGCGCGTAGTCGCGGCAGGCGGCGGTGTTCGCCAGCGGTTCGCTGGCGCCGGGGCCGATCCGGGACCACAGCCGGCTGGCCGACGGATGCGGTGTCACCAAGATGTCGCATTCCAGCGCGGCGACCCGATCCAGGGCCTGCCGGAAGGCAGCGACATAACCGGGATGGGCCTGGTCGTCACCGAAGCGGTACCGATCGTCCGAGAACGCCGAAAGGCTGTCGGCGTAGACGAACTGGCGGCAATCGTCGCCATCGCAGGCGCGCCAGGTCCATGAGGCCGCGCCCGGCGTATGGCCCGGCGTGGGTATGGATTGCAGCGACAGCGGGCCTACGGTGACGGTTTCCTCGTCGCCGATGGTGCGCACGTTGGCGATCGGGGCGAAGGGCTTGAGTTGCCCGAACTGGGGATCGCTGCGGTCGTTGGCGCCGCGGCGCAGCGCGGTGGCGGCGGGTTCGCGCGCCAGCACCGGCGCGCCGGTCGCGCGCTGCAGATCGGCCAGGCCGCCGACGTGATCGAAATGCTCGTGGGAGATCACGATCGCGCGTACGTCCTGCGGGCGGAATCCCAGCGCGCGGAGGTTGGCGAGAACCTGGCGGCCCCCTTCGGCGGTGCCGCTGTCGATCAGGACGTGGCCCTGCGGCGAGGTGATCAGCAGCGCGCTGATGCCGCAGGTGCCGACGAACCAGGTGTTGCCGTGCAGGCGCAGGGGCGTGGCCGGATCATCCCAGCCGGCATCGGCGGAGCAGCCGGTGGCGCCGGCGACGCGCTCGTCCGCATGGGCCCAGGCGGACAGCAGCGAAAGCGGGCAGGCGACCGCTAGCAGGAACAGGTATCGGAAGTCGTGCCTCATGTGGCGATCTCGTCGTAGCCGCGACCGTGGAACTGGAGCAGGCACCAGCCGTGGCCGAAGGGATCGGCCAACCGCACGATGCGGCCCCAGCGGGCGTCGCGGATGGGGGTTTCAGGTTGCAGGCCGGCCTGGACGGCAATGGCCAGGGCCGCGTCCAGATCCTCGACCACCACGTCCAGGTGCACCGGCGTCCAGTGGCGCTCGTAGCGGCGGGGCGAATCCGGCGCGCCTTCGCTGCCGGCGGCGTTGCGCAGCAGGTAGATGGGGGCCTGGGCCCCCAGCAGTTCCAGCACGTCGTCACCGAGGCGGCGCCCGACGGTCAGTCCGAATGCCCGCCGGTACAGGGCTTCGGCGGCTTCCAGATCCGGCACGTCGAGGTTGATCAGCAACTGCATGGGAAGCGGTCCTGCGTTCGGCGCGCGGATCCGGAAGCGTCAGATCTTCCGGGCCAGCGACGCGGCCAGGCCGGTGTAGCCGGCGGGTGTCAGTTCCAGCAGGCGCTGGCGGGCGTCGGCCGGCAGATCCAGTGTCTCGATGAAGGCGCGCATGGAATCGGCGGTGATGCCCTGGCCGCGGGTGAGCGCCTTGAGCTGCTCGTAGGGGTTGGGCAGGCCGTGGCGGCGCATCACCGTCTGCACGGCTTCGGCCAGCACTTCCCAGGCGGCGTCGAGATCGGCGTCGAGGCGTTGCGGATTCACTTCCAGCTTGCCTAGGCCCTTGGCCAGCGAGTCCAGCGCCACCTGGCTGTGGCCGAAGGCGGTGCCGAGCGCGCGCAACACGGTGGAATCGGTGAGATCGCGCTGCCAGCGGCTGATCGGCAGCTTGGCGCTGAAATGCTCGAACAGCGCATTGGCGAGGCCGAAGTTGCCCTCGGCGTTCTCGAAGTCGATCGGATTGACCTTGTGCGGCATGGTCGAGGAGCCGACTTCGCCTTCCTTGAGGCGCTGCTTGAAGTAGCCCAGCGAGATGTAGCCCCAGATGTCGCGGGCCAGATCAATCAGGATGATGTTGGCGCGGCGGGCGGCGTCGCCGATTTCGGCGACATTGTCGTGCGGCTCGATCTGGGTGGTGTAGGGATTGAACACCAGGCCCAGGCTTTCGACGAAACGCTGCGCGAACACCGGCCAGTCGACGTCGGGATAGCTGCTGACGTGGGCGTTGTAGTTGCCCACCGCGCCGTTGATCTTGCCGGTCAGTTCGACCGCCGCGATCTGGGCGCGCTGGCGCTCCAGGCGGGCGACCACGTTGGCGATTTCCTTGCCCAGGGTCGTCGGCGAGGCGGTCTGGCCGTGGGTGCGTGACAGCATCGGCTGGCCGGCCTGGGCGTGGGCCAGCGCGCGCAGCGCGGCGGCGACGCTGTCCAGCGACGGCAGCAGCACCTCGCGGCGCGCCTGTTCCAGCATCAGGCCGTAGCTGAGGTTGTTGATGTCCTCGCTGGTGCAGGCGAAATGGACGAACTCCAGGGCCGGCGCCAGTTCGGCGTCGTCCTTCAGGTGTTCCTTGATGAAGTACTCGACCGCCTTGACGTCGTGGTTGGTGGTCCGCTCGATTTCCTTCACCCGGGCCGCGTCCGCGACCGAGAAACCGTCGGCCAGTCCGCGCAGGCGCGCGATGGCGGCGGCGGAGAACGCCGGCAGCTCGACGATGCCGGGCTCGGCGGCCAGCGCCAGCAGCCACTCCACTTCGACCTTGACCCGCGCCCGGATCAACCCGTACTCGGAAAAGATGGGGCGCAGGGCGTCGACCTTGGCGGCGTAGCGGCCGTCGAGCGGGGACAGGGCGAGCAGGGCGGATTCCGACATGGGGGGCTGGGGGCTGAAAAGGAGCGTTCTAGTTTACCGCGAGACGCCGGTTTGCCGGCCTGGCGTATGCTGGCGGCCCTCGCAAGCAGCCGGTTCCACCACCCGGCGCCAGCCGTAGACCATTCCCACAGGAGGCGCTGATGAGCAGGAAGACCACGGCGGGCACGGCCCGCAACGAACGGACCCGGCTGGAACGGGACAGCATGGGCGAACTGCGGGTCCCCGCCGACGCGCTCTGGGGCGCGCAGACCCAGCGCGCCGTGCAGAACTTCCCCATTTCCGGCCGGCCGATGCCGCGCGGCTTCATCCGCGCGCTGGGCCTGATCAAGGCCGCCGCCGCCGAGGTCAACGCCGGCCTGGGCCTATTGCCGCAGGCCACCGCGCGGGCCATCCGCGCCGCCGCGCTGGATGTCGCCGCCGGCCAGCATGACGCGCATTTCCCGATCGACATCTACCAGACCGGCTCCGGCACTTCGTCGAACATGAATGCCAACGAGGTGATTGCCGCGCTCGCCAACCGCACCGGCAAGGCCGGGCGCAAGGACGTGCATCCGAACGACCACGTCAACCTGGGCCAGAGCTCCAACGACGTCATTCCCACCGCCATCCGCGTGTCCGCGCAACTGGCGGTGCTGGAAGATCTGCTGCCGGCGATCAAGCACCTGCGCCGCACCATCGATCGGCGCGGCAAGGGACTGGCGAAAGTGGTCAAGACCGGACGCACCCACCTGATGGACGCGATGCCGCTGACCTTCGCCCAGGAATTTTCAGCCTGGTCGGCGCAACTGGCGTCGGCGGAGGAACGCATCGCCGACAGCCTCAAGCGGGTGCGCCGGTTGCCACTGGGCGGCACCGCCATCGGCACCGGCATCAACGCCGATCCGCGCTTCGGCGCGCGGGTGGCGAAGGCGCTGTCGAAACAGACCGGCGTGCGTTTCGAAAGCGCGGGCAACAAGTTCGAGGGACTGGCGGCGCAGGACGACGCGGTCGAACTGTCCGGCCAGCTGAGCGCGCTGGCGGTGGCGTTGACCAAGATCGCCAACGACCTGCGCTGGATGAACGCCGGGCCGCTCGCGGGACTGGGCGAGATCGAACTGCCGGCGTTGCAGCCGGGCAGCTCGATCATGCCCGGCAAGGTGAATCCGGTGATTCCGGAGGCCACGGTGATGGTGTGCGCGCAGGTGATGGGCCACCACACCGCGATCACGGTGGCCGGACAGACCGGCAACTTCCAGCTCAACGTGACCCTGCCGCTGATCGCGGCCAACCTGCTGGATTCCATCCAGCTGCTGGCCAACGTGTCGCGGCTGCTGGCCGATACCGCCATCGAAGGACTCAAGGTCCGCGAGGACAACGTCCGGCAGGCGCTGGATCGCAATCCGATCCTGGTGACCGCCCTGAATCCGGTGATCGGCTACGAGAAGGGCGCGGCCATCGCCAAGCAGGCCTACAAGCAGAACCGCGCGGTGCTGGACGTGGCCCGCGAGGTCACCGGCCTGCCGGAGAAGGTGCTGAGGCCCCTGCTGGATCCGGCGGTGCTCGCCAAGGGCGGCATCCACGGCAAGCCCGGTGGCGGAGGCGGCTGAGCCGCCTCGCGCCGACGGTTCCCGCCCTCATTCGGCGGGAATGAACTCGGCGGCCTTCATCGCGGTGATGGCCGCCCAGTCGCGTGGCTTGCCGTCCAGCCGCGCGGCGACCAGCCGGTAGCCCACCGAATAGCCGGCCCACATCGGAATGCCCGCCTGTGGGTTGCCGAACATCGAACCCATCAGCACCGGCGGCGAGGTCTCGCCCAGGTTGGGGCGGAACGCGGCCAGGGTGGCCGTGTACCGGGCGTCGTCCAGCGCGTGGATCCAGGGCGCCGGATGCGCGCCGAACACCTGGTTGGCGTAGTAGTCCGCGCGGCCCTCGAACACCAGGTAGTCAGCGAGGGTGAACGCCGCGTCCGGACGGAAGTGTTCCTGTGCCCAGTAGCTGTGGTGCAGTTCGTGCGCGAGCACGTACGGCAGCAGTTTTGCCCAGTCGGCCTGCGGATGCAGCTTGACGATGATCTTGCCGCTGCCCGCGGTCAGCGCGATGACCCCCTGCATGCGATCGCGGGTGAATGCGTCGTCGGGCGCGGTGAAGTCCACGCACAGGGTCAACCGTCCCTGCGGCAGGTCGGTGACCACGCGGTCGTAGGCGGACTGGGCGATTTTCTCGAAACGACTCCGATCGAAACCCTTCTCGGCCGCTTCGCGCTGCGCGCGGGTGAGGCGCGGATCCGGCGCATAGCCACGAGCCAGATCCGCGAACTGGCCGCCGGCGGCGCAGCGAGCGAACCACGCTTCGCCGGCCGCCGCCGCATCGGTCGCCGCCAGCACCTGCGGGTTGGTGTAGTGGAAATCGACGGGCTCGCCGGCCAGGGCGAGGCCGGGAAGGAGCAGGGACAGCAGCAACGGGAATCGACGTTTCATGGGAAGTCCTGGCAGGGATGGCGCGGAGTGCGTCCAGGGATCAGGACGCCCGGAACGTGCAGGTGTGACCCGGCGGCCGCGGACGGGCTCAACGCGCGGCGGCGGGGCCCGGCAGGGGCCAGCCCGTGCAGGGCGGATGCGACCGCGCGCGGGCGTCCGGCGCCCGCAGCTCCGGATGGTCGTAGGGCAGGAAGCCCTGCCAGTACCAGGGGAAGCACACCGGTCCGAGCTTGTGCTCGATGAGGTAGGCGAAAACGCCGTCGGCATTGGAGCTGTTGCTCAGCAGCAACAGGCAATCACGCCCGTCGCGCACGCACACGGCGATGTTGCGGGTGCCGTCGTCGTGGCCTCCCTTGAAGAACGCGCGCCCCTCCGGGGTCCGGTACACCGCCCACCCCAGGCCATAGGCCAGTCCGATGGCGTCGTTGTCGGCGGTGGTCTCGGTGGACAGGGTCGGGAACTGCTGGACCGAATCGATACGCACCTGGTTGCCGAACAGTTCCTCGCGCGCCCTGGCGTCCAGGCCCTCGCTGCGCGAGAGGCCGGCCAGGAACGCGGCGAAGTCGCGCAGGGTGGTGTCCATCGAACCGGCGGCGCGCACCGCGCCGCGGCGCTTGTGGCCCAGCGGCTTGCCGGCCTCGTCGTAGCCCTGGGCCAGATTGGCAGCGAACGCGTCGCGCCAGGTCAGGCCGCTGGCGCGCATGCCGAAGCGCTCGAACACGCGCTCCCGCACCAGCGCATCGACGTCGATGCCCATGCCATGTTCGATCACGAACTGCAGCAGGTTGATGCCCTCGCCGGAGTAGGCGAACCGGCTGCCGGGTTCGAACGCGAAGGTGAGTTTCGCGTGCTCGTCATAACCCTGCGGGGTGAAAAAACGGAAATTCGGGAAGCCCCCGGTGTGCGCCAGCAGCATCCGCGCGGTCAGCTTCCGCCAGCGCTCGTCGCCGGCCAGATCCGCGTATTTCTCGTACTCGGGCAGGGGGCGGGGCAGGTAATCGGCGATCGACCGGTCCAGATCGAGCCGGCCGTCCTGCACCAGGCCCATCACCGCATAGGCGAAGACACCCTTGGTGAGCGAGGCCGCGTACATCGTCGTGTCGGGCGTCAGCGGCAGATCCCGCTCGACGTCGCGCAGGCCGTAGGTGCGCAGTTCGGTCACCTGGCCATCATGGATGACGGCCATCGCAAGGCCGGTCACGCGGGCGTCCCGCAGCATCGCTTCGACCGGATCCGGCGTGTCCGCGGTCCGCCCGGCAACGGGCGTGACGGCGGCGCACAGGCACAGCAACAGCGACCACATCCCTTTCATGGCGGGCCTCGCGTCTGGCGTGGGAGGTCGCGATGGTTCCCGCCATCGCGACCGGGGGCGGCAGGATCAGTCCTTGCCGCAGTCGTCGATTTCTTTCTGGTCCAGGTTGGCGTACGGGCGGAACGCCGGCACCTGCGCCGCCAGTGCGTCCTGCGCGGTGCGCAGCCCATTCAGGCGGGTGCAGATCTTCTTGGCTTCGGCCTCGATCTTCTTGGCCTCGGCTTCCATCCGCGCGTCGATGTCGTCGGTATTGCCGCTGATCACGCCGCTGATCGCCGCGCCGACCGCCTTGCCGGCCATCTTCGCGCCCTGCTTGCCGACCGCGATGCCGGCCTGGGTGATGCCTTCCAGCTCACCGTAGTAGGCCGAGACCAGTTTGCGCTGTTCCGGCGTCAACGCCACCGCCTTGCCGTCGATGATCAAATCGCCGTTGGCGCCGACCTTGGCCTTCGGATAGCCATCGGCGTTGATGGTGAGTTCGCCGTCGCCGAAGCGGGCGATCTTGCCGTTGCCGTTGTCGATGCTGGTCTGCGGCTTGCAGGCGGCCAGCGAGAGCGCCAGCACCAGGCCGATGCCCACGCGGGCGGAAAGGGACGTAGTGCGCATGGCGTGACTCCTCAATGACGACGGGGAAGGGTGACGGTGCCAGTGACACCGCTGTGATCGATCGAGCCGCTGCCGACGGACCGGACCGTCAGGTTGCCGCGCGCTTCGCGCACGCCGACATTGCCGGAACCGACGCTGCCGATCGCGATGTCGCCACCAATCCTGGCGAGTTCGGCGTCACCCGAGCCGATGGATCCGATTTCCACCGGGCCCTGCGCATCTTCCAGCTCGAAGTCACCCGAGCCGATGGCGCCGAGGCGCACCGGGCCGCGGATGCCGCGTGCGCGCGCATCGCCGGAGCCGATGTCGATGCCCTGCAGCGAGCCCGCGCCATCGATGTCCACATCGCCGGAACCGACATCGAAGGCGACCAGGCCGCGGGTCTCGCGGATGGTGGCGTCCCCGGATCCGACGTCCACGCTGACGATCGCGGCGCCGCGGACTTCCGCGTCGCCGGAACCGACCTTGATCTGCACCGGGATGTCGTCGGGCACGCCGCCGCTCAACTCCAGGTAGGCATAGTTGTTGCCGAAAAATATGCCGCGGAACTGGCCTTCACGGCGCAGCCGCACCACCAGCTTGTCGCCTTCGCGCTGCTGGGTGACGCTCAGCTGCGGCAGCAGTTTGGCTTCCGAGGCGCAGGCACGGCCCTGCAGGCTCATCTTGCCGCCGGCGCGCGCCACCAGCTTCAGATCATGCGAGGCCACGTCGAACACCACGGCCTTGGCATCGCCGATGTCCAGATCGAGCTGGCGGGGTTCGGTGTGCTTGCAATTGTCGCCGGCCAGGGCGATGGCCGGTGACACGGCGGCCAGGGTCAGCAAGGTCAGCGGCAGGAAAACGCGGTGCATGGGACTTCTCCGTGCGGTCTGCGGATCGGGGAACGAAGGGGCGGCGGCAGGACGCCGCCGCCCGCGGAGCTTACTCGCTGTCGCGCCAGCGGCGCAGGTAGATGGCCGCGGCGATCAGGCCGGCGCCGATGACCGCGCCAATCCACAGGTCGGCGGTGCCGAAGACATGCCAGTTGTTGCCCAGGTTCATCATCCGCATCAGGTCGTCCGGGGTGTTCACATCCTGGCCGGCCAGCTGGCCTTCGGTGAGGCTGCGCGGCGACCACGTGCCCGGCAGGACGCTCAGCAGGCCACGGTAGACCACGGTGTACCAGAGCGGGCCGTAGGGGATGTCGATGCCCAGGATGCCCAGCATGCTGATGATCACGCAGGCCAGCACCGGAATCAGCACCGCCCACAGGAACGGCTTGCTGCGTGCCCAGGCCGAGCAGAACATCAGCCAGCCGACCGCGGGCAGGGCCCAGAACACATAGATGGGCAGGGTCGACAGCACGTTGGCGATCATGCTCAGCGGGTGCGAGTGGGTGAACATCGCCCAGCTTCCGGGCAGACCCATCACGCCCATCGCGCTGGCGGCGATGACCCACAGCGCCAGGCCGACCAGCACGCCGATGCCGATGGCCAGCAGCGGTGCCAGGAACAGCGCCCAGGCCGCCTTCGACAGCACCATCTGGGTATCGGTGACCGGCAGCGACTTCCAGAACAGGATGCTGCGGTCACGACGGTCGTCGTGCAGCGTTCCCAGGGCGTAGAAGAACACCACGAAGGCCAGCACGATCTGGGTCAGGCCCATGCCGCCCATCAGGATGCCGTCGCCGAGCTGGCCGATCTGGTGGGCATGCCCGAGCATGTCGCCGTCCATGGCCATGTCGACGACATCCTTCTTCACCTGGAAGAACTTGATGACGCCGATGAGGGCGGCGATGAAGGACAGCACCGTGATGATCGCGCCGGTGATGACCGGAGCCCAGAGGAAGCCGCCCCGGTTTTCCCAGAATTCCCGTTTCAACAGCCATTTGAAGGCCGAGCCCTTGGTGGCATGCGCAGTGGTGGCGGCGTTCATGCGTAGGTTCCTTTCATGATGGCGACGAACAGATCGGCCAATCCGGGGTTGCGGGTCTCGCCGAATTCGGCGAGCCGGCCGCGGTCGATGCCGTCATACAGCAGGACGCTCTTGCCGAACGGCAGGCCACGTTCGTCGATGGGATTCAGGGCGCGCGCCTGTTCGACCTTGTCGGCCGACACCAGCAGTTCCGTGTAGCGCTCGGCCACCTCGTCCATCTGCGCGGTCAGCACGATCCGGCCGTCGCGGATGAACATCACGTCGGTCAGGATGTGTTCGATCTCCTCGACCTGGTGGGTGGTGACGATGATGGTCTTCTGCTCGTCGAAGTAGTCTTCCAGCAGGCGCTGGTAGAACTGCTTGCGATAGAGGATGTCCAGGCCCAGCGTGGGTTCGTCCAGCACCAGCAGGCGGGCGTCGATGGCCATCACCAGCGCCAGGTGCAGCTGCACGATCATGCCCTTGGACATCTCGCGGACCCGCAGGTCGGGACGCAGCTGGGTGTTGGCGAGGAAACGCTCGCACTTGGCGCGGTCGAAGCGCGGGTGCACGCCGGCCACGAAGTCGATGGCCTCGCGGACCCGCATCCAGCGGGGCAGCACCGCCACGTCGGCGATGAAGCAGACATCGTTCATCAACTGCCCGCGCTGCTTGCGCGGGTCCAGGCCCAGCACCTTCAGGTCACCCTCGAACGGGGTCAGGCCCAGGATCGCCTTCAGCGCGGTGGTCTTGCCGGCGCCATTGGGGCCGATCAGGCCGATGATCTTGCCGGCCTCGATCTGGAAGCTGGTGTTGTCCAGCGCCAGCTTGCTCCGATAGGCCTTGCGAAGGCCGTGGGCGGATACCACGGTATTGGAAATCACGGCGCTCATCACTTGCTCCCCTTGGCTTGCAGCAATTCCTCGAATGACAGTCCCAGGCGTTCGATGCGCTGGGCCACCGCCGGCCACTCGTCGTGCAGGAAGCGCTCGCGCTCGCTCTTGAGCAGTTTGCGGGAGGCTTCGTCGGTGACGAACATGCCCAGGCCGCGGCGCTTCTCCACCAGGGCCTCGTCGGCCAGTTCCTGGTAGGCGCGCGAGACGGTGATGGGATTGAGCTGGTATTCGGCCGCCACCTGGCGGACGGAGGGCAGGGCGTCGCCCGGTTTGAGAACCCCGTCTAGCATCATGGCGATCACACGATCCTTCAGTTGGCGGTAGATGGGAGCACCGTCGCTCCACTGGATGTCAGCCATGGCTCAACCCCGCGGACGCAGCGACTGCGCGAAAGAGAAGTAGGGCATCGACAGGGTGGCGCGCGCCCGGCGGCGCGGGTGGACCTGCGCCTCCTCGGCCGATGCCGCGGCTTCGATGGTGGAATCGACGCCGGCCAAGGGACTGCCTTCCATGGCATTCCGCTGGCGGGTCTCGGTGGCGCCGACCAGCAGACCCAGGGTCAGCAGGGCGCCACTGGCCGCCAGGCCGGACAGCGTATTGAGCAGTTTCGGTTTCATTGCGTCTCCCCCTTCATTGGGTGAGTGGTGTTGTATGTAACTATAACACCAAAACACAGGCCGTCAACGGGGGATCCCCGGTTTCGTAACCCAACTGAAGGCATACTTGTCGGCCCCGCTGGCCAGGAGCCTGAAATGAATCGCAAGTGGTTGAAAACAATGATTTTCATGGCCGCCCTGGCCGCCGCAGGCAGCGTCCTGGCGGCCGGATTGCTGGATGTCAGCTACCGGCCGCTGGCCGGCAAGGCGCCGGTCCGGCTGAACGACAAGTACGCCAGGCAGGTGCTGCTGGTCGTCAATACCGCCAGCAAGTGCGGCTTCACGCCCCAGTACGAAGGCCTGGAGGCCCTGCACCAGAAATACGCGGGACGCGGCTTCGCGGTGCTCGGCTTTCCGTCCAACGATTTCAAGGGGCAGGAACCCGGCAGCGAAAAGCAGATCCAGGAGTTCTGCACGCTCACCTACGGGGTCAAGTTCCCGATGTTCGAGAAGGTCCACGTGATCGGACCGGAAACCACGCCGCTGTACCGATCGCTTACCCAGGCCACCGGCGTCGCGCCGGGCTGGAATTTCCACAAATACCTGATCTCGCGCGACGGCCGGGTGGTGGCGAATTTCCCCAGCAAAATCACCCCGGACGATCCGGCCTTGGTGGCCGCCATCGAACGCGAACTGAAGGCGGCGCGGCGCTGAGCCCCTGCACGCGGCCGCGGCTTGCGTGCGACAATACGGGATTGACGCCGCCATCGCGGCAGGTTGCGAGGAGTTGAGGGATGAAGCGGTCGGTTCGCGGTTTCGCGGCGGGTTTGGCAATCACTTTTTCGATGCTGGGAGGCAGCGTGTCTGCACAGGAAAAAACCGCGCTGACGAATGAGCGCGAGAAGGTCAGCTATTCGCTCGGCCTGGATGTGGGTCAATCGTTCGAACCGATTGCCAAGTTCATCGATCTGGCCGCATTCGAGCGCGCGCTGAAGAACGCGATGGAAGGCGGCAAGCCGCTGATCAGCCAGGAAGAAGCGCAGGCGACCGATCAGGCGCTGCGGATCAATCTGGCCGCCAGCCAGGGCCAGCAGATTCCGGGCATGCCGCCGGGCAGCCAGCCGCCGGCCGTGGCCAAGGACAAGGTCGGCCTGATGCTGGGCGGCTACATGGTCGGTCCTTCGTTCGCGCCGCTGAAGCAGGATCTGGATCTGGCCGTGGTGATGCAGGGCCTGCGCACCGCATGGGACAAGAACGCCAAGCCGCTGCTGACGGCCGATGAAGCCAAGGCGACGATGGAAGCGTTCATGATCCGTCGCCAGAGCGAAGGCGCGCAGCGCAACCGCGCCGAAGGCGCCAAATTCCTGGCCGAGAACAAGGCCAAGAAGGGCGTGATCACCACGCCGTCGGGCCTGCAGTACATGGTGCTGCGCGAAGGCAACGGCGCGCGTCCGACACCGGCCAGCCGTGTCCGCGTCAACTACGTCGGCGCGCTGCTGGACGGCACCGTGTTCGACAGTTCCTACGATCGTGGCCAGCCGGCTGAGTTTGGCCTGAACCAGGTGATTCCGGGCTGGACTGAAGGCGTTTCGCTGATGCCGGTGGGCGCCAAGTACCGTTTCTGGATTCCCGGCGACCTGGCCTACGGCAAGGATGGCGCGCCGGGCGGCAAGATCGGGCCGGACGCGACGCTTACTTTTGACGTTGAGTTGATGGGCATCCTGCAATAACTCTGCGTTCCCCCAATCACGGAATTCCAGCATGCGAGTAGCGATCTTCGGCACCGGTTACGTCGGCCTGGTGACAGGTACCTGTCTGGCCGAGGTGGGCCACGACATCATCTGCGTCGATATCGATGCCGCCAAGGTCGAGGGTCTGAACAACGGCATCATCCCGATCTACGAGCCGGGACTGGAGCCGATGGTCAAGGCCAACCATGCCGCCGGCCGCCTGCGGTTCACCACCGATGCGGCCGAGGCGATCGCGCATGGCGAGGTCGTCTTCATCGCGGTGGGCACGCCGCCCGACGAGGACGGCAGCGCGGATCTGCAGTACGTGCTGGCGGTGGCCCGCACCATCGGCCAGCACATCGCGCGACCGACGGTCGTGGTCGACAAGTCGACGGTGCCGGTCGGCACCGCCGATCGCGTGCGTGACGCGATCCAGGTGGAACTGCAGAAGCGCGGCGTGGAGATTCCGTTCGACGTGGTCTCCAACCCGGAGTTCCTGAAGGAAGGCGACGCGGTCAAGGACTGCATGCGCCCGGACCGCATCGTGATCGGCGCGAACAATCCGGTCGCGGTCGAAAAGCTCAAGCGCCTGTATGCGCCCTTCAACCGCAACCACGAGCGCATCGTGGTGATGGACGTGCGTTCGGCGGAACTGACCAAGTACGCGGCCAACGCGATGCTGGCGACCAAGATCAGCTTCATGAACGAAATCGCCAACATCGCCGAGCGCGTGGGCGCCGACGTCGAGCATGTCCGCCAGGGCATCGGCTCGGATCCGCGCATCGGCTGGTACTTCATCTATCCCGGCGCCGGCTACGGCGGCTCCTGTTTTCCCAAGGACGTGCAGGCGCTGGCCCGCACCGCCCAGCAGCACGGCTACACGCCGCGCCTGCTCGACGCGGTGGAAGAGGTCAACGACGCACAGAAGGGCCATCTGTACGAGCTGATCCAGCGTCACTACGACCGTGGCGAGGACGAGGGCGTGCGTGGTCGCACCTTCGCGGTATGGGGACTGGCCTTCAAGCCCAACACCGACGACATGCGCGAGGCCTCCAGCCGTCGCCTGCTTGCCCAGTTGTGGGAAGGCGGCGCCAGGGTGCGGGCCTATGATCCGGAAGCCAGCCACGAGGCGCGGCGCATTTTCGGCGAGCGCGATGATCTGGTGCTGTGCGACTCGGCCGCGTCTGCGCTGGAAGGCGCCGATGCGCTGGTGGTGGTGACCGAGTGGAAGCAGTTCCGCAGTCCGGACTTCTCCCGCCTGAAGGGCGTGCTCAAGGATGCGGTGATCTTCGACGGTCGCAACCTGTACGAGCCGGCCGAGGTCGAGCAGGCCGGCATCGCCTATTACGGCATCGGCCGCGGACGTTCCATCCATGCCGAGTGATCTGTTTTCGCAGGACCGGCTGGAGCAACGCCTGGTCGAACTGGAAACCCGCCTGACCTTCCAGGAGCAGGCGATGGCCGAACTGAGCGAGGCGCTGGCCGATGCCCGCGCCGAGAGCGGGCGCAACACCACGCTGTTGATGAACCTGCTCTCGGACCTGCGCAAGCTGAGGGGCGAACTGTACGCCGACCCGGCCGATGAACCACCGCCGCCGCATTATTGATACGCTTGCCACCGCGCCCGTGAAGGGCGCGCTGTGTTCACCGCCGAACTTCCCGCAATGAGCGACTCCCTCCGCGATCAACTTCTCGGCCTGGGCTTCAAGCCCGCGCCCAAGCCCGAACGCAAGCCGCAGCCTGGCAAGCCGGGACAGCCGTCGAACAGGCCGCATGGCAGGCATTCCGGCAAACCGGGAGCGGCCGGCAACGGCAGGCCCGGTGGCAAGCCACCGGGGCCCTCCGGTCAGCAGGGCAGGGGCGGCAAGCGCGAGGGCGATATCGATCTGGCCAAGGCGTATGCGATCCGCGCGCAGAAGGAAAAGGACGAGCGCATCGAGGCCGAGCGGCAGAAGCAGGAAGAAGCCCGGCTTCGCCGCGAGGCCAAGGCGCGGCTGGAAACCCTGCTGAAGGACCAGGCGCTGAACGATGCGAATGCGGAGATCGCGCGGCATTTTCCCTATGGCGGCAAGATCAAGCGCATCTATGTCAACGATACCCAGCTCAAGGCGCTCAATGCCGGCGAACTGGGCGTGGTCCAGTTGAATGGCAGCTACCTGCTGGTGACGGCGGAGGTGCTGGCGCAGGCGGAAGCCACGTTCGCGCCCTCGGTCGCGCTCAAGGTGGACCCCGATGCGCCGGCGGCGGAAGATCCGTACGCGGATCCGCAGTTCCAGGTGCCCGACGATCTGGTCTGGTAAGTCATCGCGGTGATGGAGCGGGCACCCACGCTGTGCCTGTTGCCCGGCCTGGATGGCACCGGACGCCTGTACCGGCACCTGGCCCGGCGACTGGACGAGGATTTCACGGTCCGGGTCATGGCCTACGACAGCGGTCGCTTCGACGGCTATGCCGCGCTGGCGGACCGGATCGCGACGCAGCTGCCCCGGGACGAAGACTTCGTCCTGATCGCCGAATCCTTCGCCGGACCGCTGGCGGTCGAACTGGCGGGGCGGCGCCCGCCGGGTCTGCGGGCGCTGGTGCTGGCCGCGAGTTTCGTGTCCTCGCCATTGCCGGCCAGTCGGCTGCTCGCCGGCGTGCTGGCGCATATGCCGGCCATGTTGCCGCCGGGCCTGTTGCTGGAACGGTTGCTGGCCGGCCGCGGCGCGGGCGGTGAACTGCGCGATGAACTGCGGGCCATCCTGCGGAGCATCCCGACACCGGTGCTGCGGGCCCGTGCGCTCGCGGCGCTGCGCAGCGACGCCGGAGGCGTGCTGAAAGCACTGGACCTGCCCGTGCTGTATCTGGAAGGGACGCGCGACTGGCTCATCGGCCGGCACGCGGGCAGGGAAGTGCTTCGCCTGGCGCGGGACGCCGAACTGCACCGGATCGACGCACCGCATTTCCTGTTTCAGGTCTCGACCGCCCCGGCCGCGACCGCCATCGTCGACTTCCTGAAGCGTCGTCGCCTCGCCTAGTCCGCGAGGGGAGCGGCACCCGGTTGGCTCGGCACCAGCCAGCGCCAGGCGATGAGCGCGCCCAGCAGGGCGAAGCCACCGGCGGCGGCGAACGCGGTGGCGCCGCTGGAATGCCACAGCTGCCCGGCAATCAGGGCGCCGGCGACACCGCCGACTCCGGAGGAAAGGCCGTAGAACACGCCTTGGCCGTGGCCGTTGAGCCGCCCCGGAAAGAACCGCGCGAGCAACTGCATCGCCGCCGCGAAGAACGCGCCGAAGTTCAGCGCATGGGTGATCTGCGCCAGTCCCAGCAGCCAGACGTTCTCGGGCCACAGCGCGGTGGCCCACCAGCGCAGCGCGGCGCTGAACATCGCCACGGTCATGACCTTGGCTGCGTCCCAGCGGCGGAAAATCCGCGCCGACAGGAAGAACACGCCGATTTCCGCCAGCACGCCCACCGTCCAGAACAGACCCAGCCGCGACGCGGAATAGCCGTGTTCGCCCAGATAGATGGCGAAGAAGGTGTAGTAGGGGCCGAACGAGATCTGGGTGAGGAAGGCGGCGACGAAGAAGGCGCGCACGGCGGGTTGCCGCAGGCGGGCACGGAAACCGCTCTGGTCCGGCGCATCGGTTTCGCGTGGTGGATGTTCGTAGTGATTGAAGTAGGCCGAAGCCAGCAGTCCGGCCAACAGCGGCAGCATCAGCCAGGGCAGGCTGCTGGCGCCGAAGTGATCCAGCAGCGGACCGTAGCTGGACACCACCACGATGAAGCCGATCGAACCCCATACCCGGACCTGGCCATATCGGTGTGGCTGCGCGGCCAGGTGGGTGAGGGTGATCGATTCGAACTGCGGCATCACCGCGTTGTAGGCGAAGCAGAACGCGCACATCACCAGGAACAGCCCGGCGAACCCCAGCGGCAGCAGGAACACGGCGAACGCCAGCAAGGTCAGCCAGCAGCCAAGATGCAGCCAGCGGATGGGGCGCGTCGACCGCGCCGCCAGCGTGGTCCAGGTACTCGGAGCGACGATGCGGGTGGCGTACCACAGGCTCATCAGCACGCTGATCGCGCCGACCTGCATGCCGCGTGATTGCAGGAACAGGCTCCAGTAGGGCGTGAACGCGCCCAGCGCGGCGTAGTAGGCGAGATAGAAGCTCGACAGGCGCGCCATCGGGACGGCGGTGCCGGACGAGGGCCCGCCGGACGGCGTCACGGCAGATCCTGCACGGGCGTATGCAGCAGTTCGCGGGTACCGTGGGCCAGCCGCCGCAGATGCGAGATGCCCAGATCCCGGATCAGCGAGTGGGTCTGGTGCGGCAACGGCGAATCGTAGAGATCGTGGGGGGCGACGTTCTTGCCCGGTACGCCGGGAATGAACTCCACGCCCGCCGTGGCGTAGCAATGCTGGACCAGCGCCGAACAATACAGCGCGCCTTCCCTGGCCAGCAGATTGTCGCGTTGGCGCAGCCGCGTGCTGTGCATGGCGAACAGCGTGCCGACCAGTTCGCTCAACGAGTAGCTGGACAGGCCGGCCAGCAGATCCAGGCCGGCGACCTGCACCTGGCGGACCTGCGCATCGTCCAAGCCGAAATCCAGCACGGCGAGATTGGGAAAGGCCGTTTCGTCGAAATAGCGGGCCAGCCGGTTCTCCTGCACGCCCAGACGTATCTGGCGATAGCGCAGATCCAGGTCCGATTCGAGCACCCACCAGTGCCCGTCGACGCGCTGCTCCATGAAGAGGAAGGCATGCGACCACAGACTGCGGTGACCATCCCCGGTCAGCGGCGCCTGGGCCTTGCGGATCAGCTTGTTGATCCAGTCACGCCCGCCGGAAAGACCGATGCGACCGGGGGCGGCATGCTTGAGCAGGAAGGCGGCGTTGGCGCTCTGGGCGGCGTCCATGCGGGGGCGGGGCGGTGGGGAATGCAGATCCTAAACGATGCCGTGCGGGACGAGGATTGCGGGGGCGGCGGGATGCGGTGTGTTTTCCAACCCTGTTGTCCCACGAGGCGTGGATAGCCCCCTTTTAAAAGGGGCGGGCAACTGCGAGGCAGATGACGGGGGATTGACCCGCCATTCGGCGGTTGAAAAGCGCTTGCTCTTCGCGCCAAGAGCAAATCCCCCTCAGTCCCCCTTTGCAAAAGGGGGAGGCAAAAGCCCAGCCTTTCCCGAATCCCGGCTTTCAACGGCCGTATGGCCGGTCATCCCGATTCCCGATTCCCAGCCTCAATCCGGGTCGTAGTCCAGATTGGACGCCAGCCAGCGTTCGGCCTGGGCCAGATCCACGCCCTTGCGCCGCGCGTAGTCGGCGACCTGTTCCTTGGACAGGCGGCCCACCACGAAGTACTGGCTCTGCGGATGGCTGAAGTAGTAGCCGGACACCGCCGCGGTGGGCAGCATCGCGAAACTCTCGGTCAAGGTCATGCCGGCGTTTACGTTCGCATCGAGCAGGCGGAACAGGCTCGCCTTCTCGCTGTGTTCCGGGCACGCCGGATATCCCGGGGCGGGGCGGATGCCGCGATAGCCCTCGGCGATCAGCGCTTCGTTGTCGAGCGATTCGTTGGCGTCGTAGCCCCAGAATTCGGTGCGCACGCGCTGGTGCAGGCGCTCGGCGAAGGCCTCGGCCAGGCGATCGGCCAGGGCCTTGAGCAGGATCGCGTTGTAGTCGTCGTGATCGGCTTCAAAGCGCGCCACATGCGCGTCGATGCCGATGCCTGCGGTGACCGCGAACATGCCGATCCAGTCGGGCTTGCCCGAGGCCTGCGGCGCGATGAAGTCGGCCAGGCAGAAATCCGGACGCTCGACCGGCTTGTCGACCTGCTGGCGCAGGAAATGCAGGGTCTGCGGACCGCCGTCGGTCTGGATGAGGACATCGTCGCCGACCGATTGCGCCGGCCACAGGCCGAACACGCCGCGCGCGGTCAGCCAGCGCTCGGCGATGATGCGGTCGAGCATCGCCCGCGCGTCGCGATACAGCTCGCTGGCCTGGGGGCCGACGACCTCGTCGGTCAGGATGGCCGGGAATTTTCCGGCCAGCTCCCAGGCCTGGAAGAACGGCGTCCAGTCGATGTACTCGACCAGTTCGGCCAGCGGATAGTCATCCAGCACGGTGATGCCGGGCTGGCGGGGCGCCGGCGGATCGTAGGCGTCCCAGCCGCCGTCGAACTTCTGCCCGCGCGCCTTCTCCAGCGACACCAGCCGCTTGGCGTCGCCGCGGTTGCGATGGCGCTGGCGGATCTCGGCGTAGTCGGCGTCGTTGGCCGCCACGAAGGCGGCGCGCATGTCGCGCGAAATCAGCGATTGCGCCACGCCGACCGCGCGCGAGGCATCCTTCACCCAGACCGTGGGCGCGTCGTAGTGCGGATCGATCTTCAGCGCGGTGTGCGCGCGCGAGGTGGTCGCGCCACCGATCAGCAGCGGCAGGGAGAATCCCTGGCGCTGCATTTCGCGGGCGACGTGGGTCATTTCCTCCAGCGAGGGCGTGATCAACCCGGACAGGCCGATGATGTCGGCGTTCTCGGTGCGCGCCGTGTCCAGGATCTTCTGCGCCGGCACCATCACGCCCAGGTCGACGACCTCGAAGTTGTTGCAGGCCAGGACCACGCCGACGATGTTCTTGCCGATGTCGTGGACGTCGCCCTTGACCGTGGCCATGACGATCTTGCCGTTGGACTTGCCGGCGTCGCCGGTCCTGAGTTTTTCCGCCTCGATGAAGGGCAGCAGGTAGGCCACCGCCTTCTTCATCACCCGCGCCGACTTGACCACCTGCGGCAGGAACATCTTGCCGGCGCCGAACAGATCGCCGACCACGTTCATGCCGTCCATCAGCGGACCTTCGATCACGTCCAGCGGCCGCGTGGCCTGCTGACGCGCTTCCTCGGTGTCTTCCTCGACGTAGGCATCGATACCATGCACCAGCGCGTGGGCCAGACGCTCGCGCACCGGCTTGCAGCGCCAGGCCAGGTCCTCGGTCTTGCTTTCGCCCTTCTTGCCCTTGTAACGCTCGGCGATCTCCAGCAGGCGCTCGGTGGCGTCTCGGCGGCGATTGAGGATGACGTCCTCGACGCGGTCGCGCAGTTCCGGTTCCAGTTCATCGTAGATCGGCATCGCGCCGGCATTGACGATGCCCATGTCCATGCCTGCCTGGATCGCGTGGTACAGGAACACGGAGTGGATGGCCTGGCGCACGGTCTCGTTGCCGCGGAACGAGAACGAGACGTTGGAGACGCCACCGGAGACATGGCAGTGCGGCAGGGTGCGCTTGATGATGCGGGTGGCCTCGATGAAGTCCACCGCGTAGTTGTCGTGCTCCTCGATGCCGGTCGCGACCGCGAAGATGTTGGGATCGAAAATGATGTCTTCGGGCGGGAAGCCGACCTGCTCGGTCAGGATCCGGTAGGCGCGGGTACAGATCTCCACCTTGCGTTCGCAGGTGTCGGCCTGGCCGGTCTCGTCGAAGGCCATGACCACCGCGGCCGCGCCATAGCGCAGGACCTTGCGGGCATGCTCGATGAAGGCGGCTTCGCCTTCCTTCAGCGAGATGGAGTTGACCACGCCCTTGCCCTGCAGGCATTTCAGGCCGGCCTCGATGACGGACCACTTGGAAGAATCGACCATCACCGGGATGCGGGCGATGTCCGGCTCGGAGGCGATCAGGTTGAGGAAGCGGGTCATCGCCTTCTCGGAATCGATCAGGCCCTCGTCCATGTTGACGTCGAGGATCTGCGCGCCGCTGGCGACCTGCTGGCGGGCGACCTCGACGGCCTCCTCGTAGCGCTCCTCCTTGACCAGCTTGCGGAACTGGGCGCTGCCGGTGACGTTGGTGCGCTCGCCGACATTGACGAACAGCAGGTCCGGGGTGATGACCAGCGGCTCGAGACCGGAGAGGCGGGTGTAGCGGGGCGATGCGGTGTTGTCCATTACCAGACCTTGTAGACCTGTCCTGTCTGCACGCCCTCGATGCTGCGCTGGAAGGCCAGCGCGGCGCGGGCGGCGGGAACCGGTTCGAAACCGGGGAAGAAATCGGCGTAGGCGTCCCAGGCTTCACTGAGCACGGTGGGACTGACGGCATTGATGCGCAGGCCGCGCGGCAGTTCGCAGGCGGCGGCGCGCACGAAGCCCTCGACGGCGGCATTGACCGCCGTGGCGTTGGCGCCCAGGCGGATGGGTTGCTTGGCGAGGATGCCGGTGGTCAGCGTGATCGAACCGCCGTCCGCGAGATGGTGCTGGCCGATCAGCGCCAGCCGGATCTGCCCCAGCAGCTTGTCCTGCAGGCCGACATCGAACTGCGCCGCGGTCATCTCGGTGAGCGGCCCGAAATGCACGCTGCCGGCGGCACTGACGAGGGCGTCCACCCGGCCCACCGCCACGAACAGCCCGGCCACGCTGGCATCGTCGCGCAGGTCGACGCGGTGATCACCGCTGTTGCGGCCCGCGCTGATGATGTGGTGATGCTGGCCAAGCCGCTCCGTGATGGCCTTGCCCAGGGTGCCGCTGGCACCCACGACCAGTATTTTCATCGCGCGCCTCACGCGGCCCGGGCCAGCGATTGCTTCAACCGGCGTGGCGGAATCCCGGCCACCGCCTGCGCGATGGCCTGGATGTGCGCGGGCGAGGTGCCGCAGCAACCGCCCACCAGGTTCAGCAGACCGGACTGGGCGAACTCCTTCAGGGTCGCGGCCATTTCTTCCGGCGTCTCGTCATACTCGCCGAACGCATTGGGCAGGCCCGCGTTGGGATGCGCGCTGACGTAGCCGTCGGCCACGGTGGCCAGGGTCTCCACATGCTCGCGCAGATCGCGGGCGCCCAGCGCGCAGTTCAGTCCGATCGACAAAGGCCGGCTGTGCGACATCGAGGTATAGAACGCCTCGGCGGTCTGCCCCGACAGGGTGCGGCCGGAAGCATCGGTGATGGTGCCGGAGATCATCACCGGCAGGCGCGCGCCGCGCGCGTCGAAAGCTTCCTCGATGGCGAACAGCGCGGCCTTGGCGTTGAGGGTGTCGAAGATGGTTTCCACCATCAGGCAATCGGCGCCCCCGTCGATCAGGCCGTCGATGGCCTCGCGGTAGGTACTGCGCAGCTCATCGAAACTGGTGTTGCGGAAACCCGGATCGTTGACGTCGGGGCTGATGGATGCGGTACGGCTGGTCGGGCCCAGCACGCCGATGACGAAGCGCGGCTTGTCCGGCGTCTTGGCCTCGACGGCATCGCAGCAGGCGCGGGCGACCTGGGCCCCGACCTTGTTCAATTCGTAGACCAGGTGTTCCAGATGGTAGTCGGCCTGGCTCACCGCGGTGGCGTTGAAGGTGTTGGTCTCGACCAGATCCGCGCCGGCTTCCAGGTAGGCGGTATGCACGCCGGCGATGACTTCGGGTTTGGTCAACAGCAACAGATCGTTGTTGCCCTTCAGATCATGGCCGCAGCCGGGGCCGTGGCCATGCTCGGGCTGCTGGCGGTCGAAGCCGTCGACGAAGCGCTCGCCGCGGTAGTCGGCTTCCTGCAGGCCGTGACGCTGGATCATCGTGCCCATCGCGCCGTCGATGATCAGGATGCGCTGTTCAAGGGCGTCGAGCAGCAGCTGGACGCGATGCGGATGCAGCCAGGGCAGGGTGTTCATGGTTTGACCCCCAACAGGGAAATGACGTCGAAATGGGGGGGACGGCGTTCGCGGGTGACGGTTTCCGCGCTCACGATCTCAAGCCCGGCCTTCTCGGCGAATTTACGCAGTTCCTTTTCGGTGAAACCCAGATTGACGTGGCCGTAGGACTCCACCACCGCGCGATGCTCGTGCTTGCCCAGGCTGCTCAACAGCAGGCGGCCGCCCTTGCGCAGCACCCGCGAGGCCTCGGCGACGGCCTGGGCCGGCTTGCTGGCGTAGGTCAGCGCGTGCATCAGCACGACCAGATCGAAACTGCCGTCCTTGAACGGCAGCGCGTGCATGTCGGCCTCGCGGACCTCGACGTTGGGGAAGCGGCGCAGGCGTTCGCCGGCGGCGGCGACCACGCGCGCGCTGGTGTCGATGCAGACGTAGCGGTGCGAATGCGGCGACAGCAGTTCCGCCAGCACGCCATCACCGGAGGCGATGTCGAGCACGTCGCCGGTTTCCAGCAGGGGCAGGGCGGTGCGCGCCAGCGCTTCCCAGGTGCGGCCGGGGGAGTAGTGGCGTTCCATGTCGCCGGCCACCGAATCGGCCCAGTTCTGATCGGCGGCGCGACTGGCCAGCACCGCCGGCAGGCGTTCCGCGTCCTGGCGCAGCAGCGGGTCGTCGCTGCCCTCCTTGAGCGCGCGCCACAAGTCCCGCTGGGCGGGGTCCAGTTTGTCCTCGTCGAAGCGATAATAGGCCGACACGCCGGCGCGCCGGTCCCGCACCAGGCCGGCTTCCTTGAGCTTGGCCAGATGGGTGGACACACGTGGCTGGGCCAACTGGGTGATGGCCGAGAGCTCGGCCACGGTCAGTTCCTCGCCGGCCAGCAGTGCCAGCAGGCGCACGCGGGTGGCGTCGGCGAAGACCTTGAGTCGGGTCGACCAGGCTTCCAGATCCATAAATATCTTCCTATCGCGATATAGAGATATTGTCCGCCCGGCGCGACGACCGGTCAAGCGCCACATACGCATGCGCATGGTGCGGGGTGGCCGGGTTACAATTGGTATTCAAAATACTTTGGAGTGAGGGGTTTTAGCCGTGGATTTCGCATTCACCGAAGAGCAGTTGATGATCCAGGACGTGGCCCGCCGGATCGCGCAGGAAAAGATCGCGCCCAGCGCGGAGCACCACGACAAGACCGGCGAGTTCCCGCTGGAGAACATCCGCCTGCTCGGTGAAAACGGCCTGATGGGCATCGAGGTGCCGGCCGAGTATGGTGGCGCCGGCATGGACCCGATCGCCTACGTGCTGGCGATGGTGGAGATCGCCGCCGGCGACGCCGCCCATTCGACCATCATGTCGGTGAACAACTCGCTGTTCTGCAACGGCATCCTGAAGTTCGGCACCGAGGCGCAGAAGCAGAAGTACGTGCGCGCGATTGCCGAAGGCAAGGAAATCGGCGCGTTCGCGCTGACCGAGCCGCAGTCCGGTTCCGACGCCACCGCCATGCGCTGCCGCGCGGTCAAGCAGGCCGACGGCAGCTACGTGATCAACGGCAAGAAGAGCTGGATCACTTCCGGTCCGGTCGCCAGGTACATCGTGCTGTTCGCGATGAGCGAGCCGGACAAGGGCGCGCGCGGCATCACCGCGTTCCTGATCGATACCGCACTGCCTGGCTTCCACCGCGGCAAGACCGAACCCAAGCTGGGCATCCGCGCCTCGGCTACCTGCGAAATCGAGTTCACGGACTATGTGGTCGCGCCCGAGGACGTGCTTGGCCAGGAAGGCGAGGGCTTCAAGATTGCGATGGGCGTGCTGGACGCCGGCCGCATCGGCATCGCCACGCAGGCGATCGGCATCGCCCGCGCGGCGTATGAAGCGACCATTGCCTACGTCAAGGAACGCAAGGCCTTCGGCGCGCCGATCGGCACCTTCCAGATGACCCAGGCCAAGATCGCGGACATGAAGTGCAAGCTGGATGCGGCATTGCTGCTGACCCTGCGCGCGGCGTGGGTGAAGGGCCAGGACCAGCGCTTCAGCAATGAAGCCGCGATCGCCAAGCTGACCGCCTCCGAGGCGGCGATGTGGATCACCCACCAGGCGGTGCAGATCCACGGCGGCATGGGCTATTCCAAGGAAATGCCGCTGGAACGCTATTTCCGCGATGCCAAGATCACCGAAATCTACGAAGGCACCAGCGAAATCCAGCGGCTGGTCATCGCCCGCAACGAGACAGGGCTGCGCTGAGAACCGGCCGACCGGTTTTCCGCGAGGTCAGGCAGAGAACGCCCCGGCATGCCGGGGCGTTCTCTTTTCTGGGGTGCTCCATGATCTCAATCTGCCGGAGCGTCGAAGACCAGGCGGGATGGATCGTCCGGAGTCGTGAAGGTCGCGCTGATCGAACTCCCGGTGGCGACAAAACGCCCGCCATCGATGCGCCAGCCTTCCTGGCGCGCGCCGATGGCGCGTCCATCCGGGGCATGCAGCAGGCGTATGGCGGGAAAGCGTGGCTGGCTTTCCGTCGAGCCGGCAACCACCGCCGCGCACGAGGAGAGTCGACCCGGCAGGCGGTAGAGCCGGGCCTGCGCGGACAGCGGGTCGACCAGCAGGAACAAGGGCAGGTCGGTTGCGCCGGCATCGGTGTCACCCGGATGGCTCTCGATGCAGAGCATGGCGGGACGATGGTGGTGACCAGGCGCGACGTGGAGATCGGCGTACATGGGGTGATGCGGTTCCGAGGTTTCGCCTTCGAACGTCGATGCGTCGGCATAGCGGAAGACCCGCGCATCGACGGTGACCCGGTCGTGGGCAAGCCACACGTCCACGTCCCGGCCATCGACATGGGGCTGGTATCGCACCTGCGGATCCTGGAACTGCGGCTCGCCGAATTCTTCTTCGCTGACGTAGAGATGGCGCACCGTCTGGCCGCGCTGCGAGTATGCCGGGGCGGTGAAAACACGGTCGGGTTGCCGGGCATGAAGTTCCGCGAAGCTGCCGGCGTCATGAATGTCGTGCCCCGCCCGCGCCAGCGCGACCTCGAACGGGAATGACGACAGCGCGACGACGAAACACAGGATGGCAGGCAGGCGGTGAAGCCGGAACGGCAATTTCAGGTTCACGAGGGAAGGCATCGCACAGGCGCGCAGGCGGGACGTGCCAGCCTGACGGGGCGCGGGAGCGAACTCCATCGGAAGATTCCCAAACCGGCGCGCATGACCGGACGGTCCCACCCCAGAAAATAGCCCCGGCGAGTGCCGGGGCTTTTCTGTCTTTCGAGCTTGAACGCTTTCCGTTCAGTGGCCGGGTGCCGGCTCGCTGGGCAGGGCCGGCGCGCCTTCCTGCGCATGGCCGCGTTCGCGGGAATGATCGCGAGCCAGGTACAGATAGAACGCCGGCAGCACGAACAGGGTGAACATGGTGCCGATGGTCATGCCCGACGCAATCACCACGCCCATCGAGAACCGCGAGGCGGCACCCGGGCCGGTGGCGATCAGCAGCGGGATCATCGCGAACACCAGTGCGGCGGTGGTCATCAGCACCGGCCGCAGGCGGATGGCGGCCGCTTCCTCGATGGCCTCCCGCTTGGACAGGCCGCGATCAATCTGCAGCTTGTTGGCGAACTCCACGATCAGGATGCCGTGCTTCGAAATCACGCCGACCAGGGTCACCAGGCCCACCTGGGTGTAGATGTTGATGCTCATCCCGGGGAACGCCTCGATGCCTCCCATCTGCAGCAACTGCGAGGCGATGGCCAGCACGTTGAGGGTCAGCAGCGCACCGCAGATCGCCATGGGCACCGTCAACAGCATGATCAGCGCGTCGCGGAAGCTCTCGAACTGCGCCGACAGCACCAGGAAGATCACGATCAGGGCCAGCACCAGGGTCAGCAGCATCGCCGAGCCCTCCTGCTTGAACTGGCGCGACTCGCCGGCGTAATCCACCGAGTAGCCCTGCGGCAGCACTTCCTTGGCGGCCTGGTCCAGGATGGCCAGGGCCTCGCCCTTGCTGACGCCCGGGCGTGGCGCGAACGTGATCGACACCGCGTTGAGCTGCTGGAAGCGCTTGAGCGACTGCGGCTGCGCGCTTTCCTTGAGCGTCACGATGGTCGACAGCGGAATCAGTTCGCCGTCGCGGGTGCGGGTGTAGTAGTTCTGGAGATCGCTGGCGTTGAGGCGGTCATTGCGCTGCACCTGCGGGATCACCAGGTACGAGCGGTTCTGCATGGCGAAGCGGTTGGTGTAGCCACCCGACAGCATGGCCGCCATGTCGGCCGCGAGCGTGCGCATGTCGATGCCCAGGCTGGCGGCCTTGTCGCGGTCGATTTCCACCTCGATGCGCGGCTTGTCGATCTTCAGGTCCTTGTCCAGGAAGATGAAGCGCTTGCTGGCCATGGCCTTCTGCAGGATGTTGTCGGCCAGTTCATTGAGCTGGCTCAGCTCGCCCACGCCGCCGATGATGAATTCGCCGCCGCCGTCGCCGCCTGCGCTGGGCAGGGAAGGCGGCACCAGCGCGAACACGTTCAGGCCGCTGACCCCGCTCATCTTCGGCTGCAGTTCCTGCTCCAGCACCGCCTTGGTCGAGCGATCACGCTGGCTCCAGGGCTTGAGCACGAAGCCGGCCATCGCGCTGGGGCTGGCGCCGCCGCCGCTGCCGCCGAAGCCGCCGTTGAACAGGAAATAGTCCTGGATTTCCGGCACGCCCTTGGCGATCGTGGTGACCTCTTCGGTGTAGCGCTCCACGTAGTCCAGGGTGGAGTAGGGATCGGCGCTGGCGATGGAGAAGATGAAGCCTTCGTCTTCCAGCGGCGCCGGTTCCTGCGGCGCGGAGGTGTACAGGAATCCGCAGGAGACCAGCACCAGGATGCCGAAGATGCCGATCACGGACTTGGTTTCCAGGGTGCCGTGCAGGCGCCTCTGGTAGCTGCGGTGCAGGGCCTCGAAGCGGGCGTCCAGCCATTTCTCCAGCTTGCTCTTGCCGCCGGCGCTGTGCGGCTTGAGGATCTTGGCGCACATCATCGGGCTGAGGGTCAGGGCGATGACGCCCGACAGCAGCACCGAACCGGCCAGGGTGAAGGCGAACTCGGTGAACAGCACGCCGGTCAGGCCACCCTGGAAGCCGATGGGCAGGTAGACGGCGACCAGGGTGGTGGTCATCGCCACCACCGGCCAGGCCAGTTCGCGCGCGCCCTTGATCGAGGCTTCATAGGGCGACATGCCCTCCTCGATGTGGCGATGGATGTTCTCCAGCACGATGATGGCGTCGTCCACCACGATGCCGATCGCCAGCACCATCGCCAGCAGGGTCAGCAGGTTGATGGTGAAGCCCATCAGCAGCATCAGGAAGAGCGCGCCCACCAGCGACAGCGGTACGGTCACCGCCGGAATCAGCACGCTGCGCAGCGATCCCAGGAACAGGAAGATCACCACGATCACGATGATCACCGCTTCGACGATCGTGCTCACCACCTCGTCGATGGCGTCCTGGATGGACTCGGTGCTGTCGTAGGGAATGGTGGCCTTGATGCCTTCCGGCAGCTGCGGGACGATTTCGCTGTCCCAGAGCTTGCGCACGTCCTTGATCACGTCCAGCGAGTTGGCGTCCGGAGCGACGAAGATGCCCATGAACGTCGCCGCTTCGCCGTTGATGCGCACCGAGGTGCCGTAGTTCTCCGAACCCAGGACCACGTCGGCGACATCGCCCAGGCGGACGATCGCGCCGTTTTCCTCGCGCACGATCAGCTGACGGAACTCGTCCGCATTGCGCAGATCGGTACGCGCGGTCATGTCGATCGCGACCATCTCGCCCTTGGTGGAACCCACCGCCGACAGCACGTTGTTGTTCTGCAGGGCGTTGGCGACGTCGCTGGCGGTGACCCGCAGCGCGGTCATGCGGTCGGGCTTGAGCCAGACGCGCATGGCGAAGGTGCCCGCGCCGAGGATGTCGGCGCGCTGCACGCCGGACACGGTCACCAGCTTGGGCTGGACCACGCGGGTCAGATAGTCGGTGATCTGGTTGTTGTCCAGGGTCTCGGAGGCGAAGGACACGTACATGGCCGCGATCTGCTGGCCCTGCTGCAGATCGATCACCGGGTCCTCCGACTCCGGCGGCAACTGGCCGCGCATCTTGTTGACCTTGGCGGCGATCTGGGTCAGCGCCTCGTTCGGATCCTGGTCCAGGCGGATGTAGGCCTGGATCAGGCTCACGCCGGCCGAACTGGTCGAGCTGAGGTATTCGATGCCCTCGGCGCTGGCGACCTCGCGTTCGAGCGGCGTGGTGATGAAGCCCTGGATCAGGTCGGCGTCGGCACCGTAGTAGGTGGTGCTGATGTTGACCACCGCGTTGCGCAGCTCGGGGTACTGGCGCACGTTCAACTCGGTGAACGAGCGCAGGCCGAACAGCAGGATGAACAGGCTGACGACGACCGCCAGTACCGGTTTGTTGATGAAGATGTCGGTGAATTTCATCGCCGGCGCTCCGTCAACGGTTTTCCGGCGCCGGCGCGGCATTGGCGCTGGGCTGGACCTTGTTGTTGATCACCACCTCGGCGTCGTTACGCAGTTTCAGCAGCCCCGTCGTGGCCACGCGCTCGCCGGCCTTGAGGCCTTCGGTGATCGCGATCAGGTCGCCCCGGGTGGTGCCGGTCTTGACGAAGCGCTGCTTGACGATCAGCTTCTTGCCGGTGAGCGGCTTGCCCTGCATGTCGGTCTCGCCCTTGGCGCGGGCGACTTCCTGGATCACGTAGACCGCGTTGCCATAGGGATTGAAGCTGACCGCGGTCTGCGGCACGACCACCACGTTCTGGGCGCCGCCGGTGTCGAAGCCGACGTGGGCGAAGGTACCCGGCCGCAACGCGTTGTCCGGATTGGCCAGGGTTGCCTGCACCTTGAAATTGCGGGTGGCCGCGTCGACCAGTGGTTCGACCGCGGTGACCTCGCCCTCGAACACCTGGCCGGGCAGGGCGTCGACGGTGGCGCGGATCCGGCTGCCGCGGGTCATCTGGCCCACCCGTTGCTCGGGCAGGGTGAAGTCGAGATAGATCGGGTCCAGCGTCTGCAGGCTGACGATCGCATCGCCGGGGCTGAGGTACTGGCCCAGGCTGACCTTGCGGATGCCCAGCACGCCGCTGAAGGGCGCGGTGATGGTCTTCTGCGCGATCAGGGCGCGCTGCGCCTCGACCTGGGCCTGCGCGGTGGCGGCCTGGGTGCTGCGCTCCTCGGCGTCGGCCTGCGAGACCAGTTTGTCGCGCGCCAGCGCCTGCCAGCGATCGCGCTGCACGGCGGCCAGCTTGGCGGAGGCTTCCAGCGAGCGCAGCACGGCCATTTCGTTGGCCGTGTTCAATCGCGCCAGCACCGCGCCGGCCTTGACCGGTTGGCCGACGTCGATGGACAGCTCACGCACCACGCCGCCGGCTTCGGTGGTCACGTCGGTGCCCTGGATGGCGACGAAGGTGCCGACCGCCTGCTGCGCATCGGCCCACCGTTCCTGCCTGGCGGTCCAGTCTGTCACCGTCGAGGCCGGCTGCGGCATGTTGTCGAAGAAATCGTTCATGCCCTTGCTCATGACGGCCTTGAAGCCGAACACGCCGCCAAAGATCAGCACGACGGCGATCAGCATCAGGACCATGCGGAGCAGGGTGGAAGGGGGTTTCCGTGCAGTGGCGTTCCGTGTCATGGCAGGTAGTCTGTGGTGGGGGGATTCAGGAAGACGACGAACGGGCGGGGCGCGGATCGACATCTTGGATCGCGCGATTATCACGGGCTGAGACGCGAACCCGAAAGGGAAGGAAGTCACTTGTCCGCGCGGTGATAATGCCCATTACAAAATCCGCTTCGGCCGCCGCGGCTTGAAAGCGGGCGCCGAAAACAGGAAACCCCGGCCAGGCCGGGGTTTCCATGCTCTTCGGTATGTTCGACGCGTCGTCACCGCGAGGTGGGCGCGTTGTGCGCCTCCAGATACTCGCGCGAAGGCTCGTCCATCTTGTCGCCGAGCACGCGGCGCACGGCGACGAAGAACACCGGGATCAGCAGCAGGCCCAGGAACGTCGCCGCCAGCATGCCGCCGATCACGCCGGTACCGATGGCGTGGCGGGCATTGGCGCCCGCGCCCGAGGAAATCGCCATCGGCAGCACGCCCATGATGAACGCGAACGAGGTCATCAGGATCGGGCGGAAGCGCAGGTGGGCGGCGGTGATCACCGCGTCCCGCAGGGTCTTGCCCTGCTTGCGCTCCATCACCGCGAACTCGACGATCAGGATGGCGTTCTTGGCGGCCAGGCCGATGATGGTGATCAGGCCGATCTTGAAGAACAAATCGTTCGACAGCCCGCGCAGCATGGTGAACGCCAGCGCGCCCAGGGCGCCCAGCGGCACCACCAGCAGCACCGCCACCGGAATCGACCAGCTCTCGTACAGCGCAGCCAGGCACAGGAACACCACCACGATCGACAGCACCATCAGCAGCGTGGCGCTGTTGCCGGCCAGGATTTCTTGGTACGACATGCCGCTCCAGTCATAGCCGAAGCCCTGCGGCAGATCGTTGGTCACGATGTTCTCCATCGTTGTCATCGCCTGGCCCGAGGAACTGCCCGGCGCGGCCGCGCCGTTGATGTTCACCGCCGAATAGCCGTTGTAGCGCGACAGCGACGGCGGCACCGAGCCCATTTCCGAATGGACCACGGTGGACAGCGGAATCATCGCGCGCCCGCCGCTGGCATCGGTCTGCAGGCTGCTGGGCGTGTAGATGCGGCCCAGCGACTCGGCACCGGTGCGGTACGGGGCATCGGCGCGCATGTTCACCCGCTTGATGCGGCCCTGGTAGAAGAAGTCATTGACGTACACCGGCGCCAGCATCAGCTGGATCGAGGTGTAGATGTCGCCGACCGACAGGCCCATCGCCTGGGCCTGCACGCGGTCCACGCTGAGCTGCAGCTGGGGGGCGTTTTCCAGGGTGTTCGGGCGGACCGCGACCAGGGTCTTGTCCGCGCCGGCCTTCTGCAGCAGCGTGTTGCGGGCGGCCAGCAGCGCCGCTTCGCCGGCGCCGCTGCGGTCCTGCAGCCACATGTCGAAGCCGCCGAACTGGCCCAGGCCCTGCACGGTCGGCAGGTTGACCACGAAGATTTGCGCGCCCTTGATGCCGTACAGCGCGCCGTTGGCCTGCTGGATGAAGTCGGTCACCACCACCTTGCGCTCGTCCCAGGGCTTGAGCTTGATGAACGCCATGCCGACGTTCTCGCCCTGGCCCAGGAAGCTGAAGCCGGCCACCTGCATCATCCCCTCGAAGCCTTCCATCTGGCTGAGGGTGCCGCGGATCTGGGTGAACACCTCGTTGGTCTTGCTCATGGTGTTGCCCGGCGGCAGCTGCACGATCGCCAGCGCGTAGCCCTGGTCTTCCTCGGGCAGGAAGCTGCTGGGGATGCGGGTGTACAGGAAGCCGCACAGCACCGTCAGCAGGGCGAACACCACCATCCAGCGCGGGGTATGCCGGATGGCCGCGCCGATATGGCCCACGTAGGTCTTCTCGACCTTGCCGTAGTACTTCTCGAACGTGCGGAAGACGATGTTCTTCTTCTCGTGGCTGTCGTGTTCGTGCTGCTTGAGGAAGCTGGCGCACAGCGCGGGGGTGAAGCCCAGCGCCAGGAACGCCGAGAACGCCATCGAGATCGCGATGGTCAGCGCGAACTGCTTGTAGATCTCACCGGAGGCGCCGCCCTGCAGCGCCGACGGGATGAACACCGCCGCCAGCACCACGGTGATCGCGATGACCGCGCCGGTGATCTGGCCCATCGCCTTGATGGTGGCTTCGCGCGGCGGCAGTTTCTCTTCCGCCATGATGCGCTCGACGTTCTCGATCACCACGATGGCGTCGTCCACCACGATGCCGATCGCCAGCACCAGCGCGAACATGGTCAGCTGGTTGATGGTGAAGCCGATGACGCTCAGGCCCCAGAAGGTACCCAGCAGCGCCACCGGAATGACCAGGGTGGGGATGATGGTGGCGCGGAAGTTCTGCAGGAAGATCAGCATCACCAGGAACACCAGCAGGACCGCCTCGAACAGGGTCTTGACGACTTCCTCGATCGAGATGGTCACGAAGGTGGTGGTGTCGTACGGCGAGAACCACTTCACGCCCTGCGGGAAGCTGGGCTGCAGCTCGTCCATCTTGGTGCGCACGGCCTCGGCCACGTTCAGCGCGTTGGCGCCCGGCAGCAGCTGGATGGCGAACGCACCGACCGGCTTGCCGTTGTACTGGGTGTCGAAACCGTAGTTCTGGGCGCCGAACTCGACCCGTGCCACGTCCTTAAGGCGCACGGTCGAACCGTCCCTGTTGGCGCGCAGGATGATGTTCTCGAACTGCTCCGGCGAGGTGAACCGGCCTTCGGCCGACACGGTCGCGGTGAACGCCTGGCCTTCCGGGGCCGGATCGGAACCGACCGAACCGGCGGCGAACTGCACGTTCTGGCCCTTGACCGCCGCCAGCACTTCACTGGAGGACAGGTTGTAGCCCTGCAGCTTGCCCGGGTCCAGCCACAGGTTCATGGCGTACTCGGAACCGAAGTGCTGGGTGCTGCCGACGCCGGGGATGCGCGCGATCTGATCGAGCACGCGCGAGGCGAGGATGTCGTTCAGATGGTTGCGATCGACCGCCGGATTGTCCGACTGCAGGCCGACCACCATCAGGAAGCCGGCATTGGCCTTGGCCACCACCACGCCCTGCGCGGTCACCTCGGAGGGCAGGCGCGGCGTGGCCAGCGCCACCTTGTTCTGCACCTGCACCTGGGCGATGTCCGGATCGGTGCCGGTCTGGAAGGTCAGGGTGACCGACGCGCGACCGGACGAGCTCGACGAGGAACTGAAGTACAGCAGGTTGTCGATGCCGGTGAGCTGCTGCTCGATGACCTGTGTCACCGACCGCTCGGTGGTCTCCGCGCTGGCGCCGGGGTAGGTCGCGCTGACCGTCACCTGAGGCGGCGCGATGGTGGGATAGGACTCCACGCCCAGGTTGAGGATCGAGATCACGCCCGCAAGCGAGATCAGGATCGACACGACCCAGGCGAAGACCGGATGGTTGATGAAAAACTTGGGCATGGGGGCGGATCCTTATTCGGCCTTGCCTTCCGGCTTCGCGCCTTCGGCGGCCGCGGGCTTCTGGCCCGCCGCGGCAGCCGGCTGGGCCGGCTTGGCGCCGGCCGTCACGGGCTTGGCGGGAGCGCCTTCGCGGACCTTCTGCAGGCCGTCCACGATGACCTGGTCGCCGGCGGCCAGGCCGCTGGTGATCAGCCAGTTGGCGCCGACCGCCTGCTTGGCGTCGACCGGCTTGCGCACGACCTTGCCGTCCTGCCCGACGACCATGGCGTAGGCGCCCTGGGTGTCGCGCTGGATGGCGCCCTGCGGGATCAGGAAGGCGTTGTTCTGCTGGCCGAGCGTGGCGCGCAGGGTGACGAAGGCGCCGGGCAGCAGCTTGCGGTCCGGATTGGGAAGGGTGGCGCGCAGCGAGACGCTGCCGGTGGCGGGATCCACCACCACGCCGGAGAAATCCAGCGTACCCGGCTGGTCGTACAGATTCCCATCGGACAGCTTGACCT
Source organism: Pseudoxanthomonas sp. (assembly GCF_051953815.1). Lineage (GTDB taxonomy): Bacteria > Pseudomonadota > Gammaproteobacteria > Xanthomonadales > Xanthomonadaceae > Pseudoxanthomonas_A. The sequence continues at coordinate 114,406 of NZ_JBQCIJ010000022.1, forward strand.
GGACCTTGGCGGCGCCGGTGTCGGACAGCTGCACGCCGCCGCCGCTCTGCGCCGAGCGCAGGGCTTCCAGTTCGGCCGCGCTGATGGAGAAGTTCACATACAGCGGGTCGAGCTGGTCGACCGTGGTCAGCAGGGTGGCTTCGCCCTGGCCGACCAGCGCACCCTCGGTGACCTGCTGCTTGCCGGCGCGGCCGGAGATCGGCGCGGTGACGCTGGCGTAGCCCAGGTTGATGCGGGCGGTCTCGACGTTGGCGCGTGCCTGCTGGACCGCGGCCGCGGCGCTGCGCTCGGCGGCTTCGGCGTTGTCCAGATCGGAGCGGGAAACGAACTTCTGCGGCGCCAGCTGGCGGGCGCGGTCGGCGGCGGTCTTGGCGTTGGCGTAGGTCGCCTGGGCCGAGGCCAGGTTGGCCTGGGCGGCGCTCAGCGACGCGCGCAGCGGCGCCGGATCGATCTGGAACAGCACCTGGCCTTCCTTCACGTCGGTGCCTTCCTGGTACACGCGCTTGAGCAGTACGCCGGAAACGCGGGCACGCACGTCGGAACTGCGGACCGGGGACAGGCGGCCCACCAGATCGCGCTCCAGCGGCACGGTCTGCGGCGCGGCCTTGATCACGCCCACTTCGGGCGGGGGCATCTGCGGTTGTTCCTGGTTCTTGCTGCAGGCGGCCAGCGCCACCGTGATGGCGAGGCAGAGGGCGACGGAACGGACGGGGGCGGTCATCGGTGAAGCTCCGTGTCAGATTTGGAAGTCTTGGAATGGTTCCGGCCGTGGGAGGCCGTGAAGGCGTCGACGTGCGGCGGGAAGGCGCGCAGGAAGGCGTCAACGGCGAATTCGGCCCAGCGCCGACGGGCCGCGACGCTGCGCCGGTGCGGTACGGCGAAGCGCTGCCGCTCGAAATCCAGGCCGGTGAGCATGCTCAACAGCAATTCGGCCGCCAGCTTCGGGTCGTCCTGCCGGAGCAGGCCGCGTTCCATGGCCGAGGCGAGCCAGCGGGCGAGTCGTTCCGTCAGCCGTTCGCAACCGTCCCGGTACAGCGCTTTCGCTTCTTCGGGAAACTGGTGGGCCTCCGCGGTGAGCAACTGGCTGGTTGCGACGACCGAAGGATCGCACAGGTGGGCCAGATGCTCCATCGCGAAACCGATCAGGGTGGCGCGGGCGTCGGCGCCGGTGCCGGGGTCGTTTTCCAGCCTTGCGGTGGTCAGGTCCAGGTGCTCGTCGATCAGACTGCGCAGGAGCGCCTGCTTGCTGCCGAACTGGGCGTACAGGGTCTGCTTGGAGCAGCCGGCCCGGGCCGCCACCGCGTCCATGCTGATCCGGAATCCCTGCTCGGCCAGCAGTTCGCGGACGGCGGCGTGCACGCGCTGGCGGCGCTGGATGGCCGCGAAGGAGGGGAGGACGGACGACATAAGGCGCTGGACTATACCGTCCAGTTCAGAATTTGAACAGGCAAGGACGTCCCGGCCGGCGGGCGCGCCATGGGAACCATTCATGCTCGCGGCGCAATGGGGCGCCTATGCCGCCTCCATCGGCAGGTGCATGGCGATTGGACGGCGAAGAAGATCCGGATGAGGCGAATCGCCTAGTCAATCGTCATGCACTTTGCAAGCCCGTCTTATGACGCCGCGCAACAAGTTTTGTCATGGCGACGGGGGATACAATGACCATTCGACTACCAATCGTAGAGTCTCCAACTGCATGAACGCTGTGCGCAGCCCCAAGCAAGCCCCGAAGAAACAGAAGCCCAAACCGGCCGCGGCCAAGTCCGCCAAGGCGGTGACGCCGAAGAAGACCCCGACCAAGAAGGTGGCTGCCCGACCGGAGACCGGCGCGGCCAAGAAGGCCGCGGGGGCAGCGGGCAAGGCTGCGGCCAGCAAGCCCGGTCCGTCCGGCAAGACCAGCAAGGCGCCGGCGGGGTTCTCGCTCGAGCCGATCTACGCCGCGATCCGCAAGCGTGTGCCGGCCGCGCGCCAGGCCGAGGCGCAGGCCTTCGCCGAAGCGTTCTACAAGCGCATGGCCGATGACGAGTATCCGCATCACGGCCCGGAAATCTGGGCGGCCATCGCCGTCGACATGCTGGATTTCGCGCGCGCCCGCAAGCCTGGCACCGCCAACGTGCGGGTGTTCAACGCCAACGCCAAGGCCAATGGCTGGGAAGCGCCGCACACGATGCTGCAGATCGTCAATGACGACATGCCGTTCCTGGTCGATTCGGTCAGCATGGCGCTGGCGGAAATGGGCGTGGGGGTGCACGTGCTGGGCCATCCGCTGGTGCGCTTCACCCGCGACAAGGCCGGCAAGGCGACCGCGGTGGGCGAGGGCAAGCCGGAATCGCTGATGGTGCTGGAGATCGATCGCCAGCAGGCCAGCGACATGCCGCGCATCGAGCAGCGCATCCGCCACGTGCTGGAGGAAGTACGTTCGATCGTCCGCGACTGGAGCGTGATGCGCGAGAAGATGCTGACGCTGGCCGACGATCTTGCGACCCGCCGCCTGCCTATCAGCGACGCCGGCCGCCACGAGGCGCAGGAATTCCTGCGCTGGGCGGCCAATGATCATTTCACCTTCTTCGGCTACCGCGAGTACCGGGTGGAGAAGGGCAACGGCGACGGCACCCTGCGTGCGGTCGAGGACAGCGGGCTGGGCCTGCTGCGCGGCGACGACACCTCGACCCCGCGCAGCGTCAAGACCCTGGCCGCGCACTACATGCCGCAGTCCGGTTCGGTCGATGCGTTGATCCTGACCAAGACCAACCGTCGTTCGAACGTGCATCGTCCGGGCAACATGGACTACATCGGCGTGCTGGAATTCGACGCCAAGGGCACGCCAATCGCCGAACAGCGCTTCATCGGCCTGTACACCTCCAGCGCCTACAACCGCCGTCCGTGGGAAATCCCGCTGGTGCGCGAGCGCCACGAGTTCGTGATGCGCAATTCCGGCCTGTCGCCGAGCAGCCACAGCGGCAAGGCGTTGCGGCACATCCTGGAGACCCTGCCGCGCGAGGAACTGTTCCAGTCCAGCGAGGAGGAACTCAACCGCACCGCGATGGGCATCCTCGGCCTGCAGGAGCGCGTGCGCAGCAAGCTGTTCCTGCGCCGCGACCGCTATGGCCGTTTCTTCTCGGCGCTGGTGTACATCCCGCGCGATCGCTTCAACACCGACGTGCGCCTGCGCATCGAGGCGCTGCTGAAGCAGGCCCTGCACGGCGAGTACGTCGACACCAACGTGCAGCTGGGCGAGTCGCCGCTGGCGCAGCTGCACCTCACCATCCGGCCCAAGGCCGGCGAGCAGGTCGACGTCGACACCGCCGCGCTGGAAGCCGACATCGCCCACCTGCTGCGCAACTGGCAGGACGATCTGCGCGAAACCCTGATCGCGCGCCACGGCGAAGCCGAGGGCCTGAAGCTGATGAGCCGCTTCGGTCGCGCGCTGCCGGCCGGCTACATCGAGGTGGTGTCGCCCGAGTTCGCCGCCAGCGACGTCGAGAACCTGGCCGCGCTGGATGGCCCGGACGCGTTGCGCCTGAGCCTGCACCGCTCGCGCCGCGCGCGCGCCGGCGAGGGCGGGCTGCGCCTGAACCTGTACCGCCAGCAGACCGACATCCCGCTTTCCGACGCGCTGCCGCTGATGGAGAACATGGGCCTGCGCGTCATCTCCGAGCACCCGTTCCGCCTGGAAGCCGCCGAGCCGGTCTACATCCAGGAATTCGAGGTGGAATCGGTCAACGGCGCGATCGACACCGATCGCCTGCACACCCAGTTCGAGGAAGCCTTCGCACGGGTCTGGCACGGTGACGCCGAGAACGACGGCTTCAACCGGCTGGTGCTGGGCGCGAGCCTGGCCTGGCGCCAGATCGCGATGCTGCGCGGTTACTGCAAGTACCTGCTGCAGACCGGCGTGCCGTTCTCGCAGAGCTACGTCGAAGAGACGCTCAACCGCTATCCGCTGCTGGCGCGCCTGCTGGTGGAACTGTTCGAGGCGCGCTTCGACCCGGCGGTCGGCCACGAGAGCAAGGCCGAGATCAAGGCGGGCCAGGATCGCTTCGCCGCCCAGCTCGGCGCCCTGGCGCAGGGCGACGAGGCCACGCTGTCCGCGTTGCAGCCGGTGATCGCCGCCCGCGGCGGCAAGCGCGAGGAGCAGGTCGAGGCGACCCACAAGGCGCTGCTCAAGCTGATGGATCGCGTGTCGAGCCTGGATGACGACCGCATCCTGCGCGGCTTCATCGGCGCGATTGAAGCCACCCTGCGCACCAGCTACTACCAGGTGGGCGCGGATGGCCAGCCGGCGCACACCATCGCCTTCAAGTTCGATTCGGCCAAGGTGCCGGATCTGCCCAAGCCGCGTCCGTACCGCGAAATCTTCGTGTACGGCCCGCGCGTGGAAGGCGTGCACCTGCGGTTCGGCCCGGTCGCCCGTGGCGGCCTGCGCTGGTCGGATCGGCGCGAGGATTTCCGCACCGAGGTGCTGGGCCTGGTGAAGGCGCAGATGGTGAAGAACACCGTGATCGTGCCGGTCGGCGCGAAGGGTGGCTTCTTCGTCAAGCGTCCGCCGGTGGGCGGCGACCGCGACGCGGTGCTGGCCGAAGGCATCGCCTGCTACAAGATGTTCATCCAGGGCCTGCTGGACATCACCGACAACATCGTCGGCGGCAAGATCGTTCCGCCGGTGAACGTGGTCCGCCACGACCAGGATGATCCATACCTGGTGGTCGCCGCCGACAAGGGCACCGCGACTTTTTCCGACATCGCCAACGGCCTGGCCATCGCCCACAACTTCTGGCTCGGCGACGCGTTCGCCTCCGGCGGTTCGGTCGGCTACGACCACAAGGGCATGGGCATCACCGCGCGCGGCGCCTGGGAATCGGTCAAGCGCCACTTCCGCGCGCTGGGTCGCGACTCGCAGACCCAGGATTTCACCTGCGTGGGCATCGGCGACATGTCCGGCGACGTGTTCGGCAACGGCATGCTGCTGTCCGAACACATCCGCCTGGTGGCCGCGTTCGACCATCGCCACATCTTCCTGGATCCGTCGCCGGACGCGGCGCGCAGCTTCAAGGAGCGCCAGCGCCTGTTCAAGCTGCCGCGTTCCAGCTGGGCCGACTACGACGCCAGCCTGATTTCCAAGGGCGGCGGCATCCATCCGCGGTCCGCCAAGTCGATCGAGATCACCCCGCAGGTACGCGAGGTGCTGGGTTTGGCCGACGGCGTGAAGTCGCTGTCGCCGAACGAACTGATGAGCGCGATCCTCAAGTCGCCGGTCGATCTGCTGTGGAACGGTGGCATCGGCACCTACGTCAAGGCCAGCAGCGAAACCAACGCCGACGTCGGCGATCGCGCCAACAACGGCCTGCGCGTGGACGGCCGTGACCTGCGCTGCAAGGTGGTGGGCGAGGGCGGCAACCTCGGCCTGACCCAGTTGGGCCGCATCGAGGCCGCCCAGCACGGGACCCTGCTCAACACCGACTTCATCGACAACTCCGCGGGCGTGGACACCTCTGATCACGAGGTGAACATCAAGATCCTGCTCAACGGCGTGGTGCAGGAGAAGAAGCTGCGCATGGACGCCCGCAACAAGCTGCTGGCGGACATGACCGACGAAGTCGCGCAGCTGGTGCTGTGGGACAACTACCGGCAGAACCAGGCCATCAGCCTGATGGAGCGGATGAGCGCCGCGCGCCTGGGTTCCAAGCAGCACTTCATCCAGACCCTGGAATCGCAGGGCCTGCTGGATCGCCAGATCGAATACCTGCCGTCGGACGCCGAGCTGGCCGAGCGCAAGGCGCGCGGACAGGGCATGACCCGGCCGGAACTGGCGGTGCTGCTGTCGTATTCCAAGCTGGTGGCGTTCCAGCAACTGCTGGATTCGGACATTCCGGAAGATCCGTACCTGTCCAAGGAACTGCAGCGCTACTTCCCCAAGCCGCTGCAGAAGAAGTACGCCGCGGACATGGAGAAGCACCGCCTGAAGCGCGAGATCATCGCCACCGCGGTGACCAACACGACCATCAACCGGATGGGCGCGACCTTCCTGCTGCGCATGCAGGAAGACACCGGCCGCAGCCCGGCCGAGGTCGCCAAGGCGTTCACCATCACCCGCGAGACCCTGGACGCCCGCGAACTCTGGAACCAGATCGACGCCCTCGACGGCAAGGTGCCGGAGTCGGTGCAGATCGACGCCCTGCAGGTGATCTGGTCGGTGCAGCGCACCTTCACCCGCTGGCTGCTGACCCGCCAGGGACCGATCCCGGCGATCGCCACCGCGGTGGAGCGCTACTACGACGGCTTCAACGAGATCAGGGCCGCCGACGGCGTGCTGCCGGACTCGCTGCGCCCGGCGTACAACGCCAGCCTGCAGGCCTGGAAGGACAAGGGCCTGCCGGCCGGACTGGCCGGCCAGCTCGCGGCGCTGCCGTACCTGGAACCGTCCTGCGACATCATCGAGCTGGCGCGTGCGCGCAAGCTGAAGCCGGTCGACGTGTCGAAGGTCCACTATCGCCTGGGCGAAGCCCTGCATCTGCCGTGGCTGGTGGACCAGGTCGACGCGCTGAAGGTGGACGGCCGCTGGCACGCGGTGGCGCGTGGCGTGCTGCGCGACGAGCTGACCAACCACCAGCGCACGCTGACCTCGCAGGTGCTGTCGATGCCGGGCAGCACCGCCGACGCGAAGGTCCAGGCGTGGTTGCAGCGTGGTGACGCCGGCCTGCGCTTCACCCTGGCCATGCTCAACGAGCTGGCGGCGCAGAAGACGCTGGACTATCCGACCGCCTCGGTCGCGGTGCAGCGGTTGGGCCAGCTGGCCGCGCAGGGCTGAGGGCCCCGCGCGCGATGATGGCGGGACAGGCCGGGGCAACCCGGCCTGTCTCTTTTGGGGCATTCGACGGGATGGGCGCAGGGCGCTTCGACGCGTGCGGCGTGCGCGATCCCGCCATCACGCGGCTCGTCGGTCCCGGTCATCCAATCCGGAGCTTCTGCCGTTATCCTCTCCGGCAAGCCACCAGGAACCCGGGATGAGCCAGACGCCCCGCATCGCCTTTCTCGCCAGTCCCGCCGCCGAGGCGCAGCAGGCGCTGACCGAACTGACCACCCTGCATGGCAGCCACGATCCCCAGGATGCCGACGTGCTGTGCGCGCTGGGCGGCGACGGGTTCATGCTGCAGACCCTGCACCGGCACGGCAGCCTGGGCAAGCCGGTGTTCGGCATGAAGCTGGGAACCGTGGGCTTCCTGATGAACCAGTACCGCAGCGAGGACCTGCTGGACCGGATCGCCCAGGCCGAGCCGGCCAAGCTGCGGCCGCTGGAAATGCTGGCGCTGACCGAGTCCGGTGCCAGCATCGGCTCGCTGGCCTACAACGAGGTGTCGCTGCTGCGCCAGACCCGCCAGGCCGCGCACATCCGCATCGACCTCAATGGCCAGACCCGGCTGGACGAACTGATCTGCGACGGCGTGCTGACCGCCACGCCCGCCGGCAGCACCGCCTACAACTTCTCCGCGCACGGGCCGATCCTGCCGCTGGGGTCTAGCACGATCGCGCTGACCCCGATCGCGCCGTTCCGGCCGCGCCGCTGGCGGGGCGCGATCCTGCGGGCCAATACCGAAGTGAAGTTCCGGGTGCTGGACCCGTACAAGCGGCCGGTCAGCGCGACCGCCGATTCGCACGAGGTCCGCGACGTGGTCGAGGTCACCATCCGCGAGTCGCAGGACCGGACCGTGACGTTGCTGTTTGACCCGGAGCACAATCTGGAGGAACGTATCCTCAGCGAGCAGTTCGTGGTGTAGGGAAGCGGCGTGGGGACGCCGTGCAGCAAGCAACGACAGGGCCGTCCGGCATCGGGAGGAGTGCCGGCGGAAGCGTAATCCGATGCCGAGGAGTCAGGGGATGAAAGGCTGGTGGTTGTGGGGACTGTGCGCGCTGTTGCCCGCGCAGGCGGTGGAGGCGTGCGGCCTGAACACGCACATGGCGCCGTTCGAACTGCAGGCCGGGGCGACGCCTTCGGATGCGCCGGAGGACACCCTGAAAGCGCCCGCATTGAAGGTCACCGAGATCACGCGCGGGTTGGGCGGAAACCCCGGTACCTGCGACGGCTCGGGCCTGCTTGGCGTGCGCCTGGACTGGCCGCGTGGCGAATACGGGCTGGAAGACATCGGGTTCGAGTTCCGGGTGGTCTCGGCGGACAGCCCGTATGCGCTGTTCCCGGCCGAGCCGGTGCGGGTGATCAGCGACAGCCGTCGGGCCGAACTGCTGTTCCTGTGGCCGGACGATGCGCCGGCGCAGCAGAAGCCGCTGCGGATGGAAGTCGAGGTGCGCGCGATCACCCGCGACTACCGGCGAGGCCCGCCCGCGCGCTTCACGATCGATTCCAGCGCGGACTGAGCGGGGCGCGGGACGGCGCTCGCGGGTGGGCCCCGCGATCGCCGATACTGTGCGCATGGCCGACAACACCCCCCGCCTGCTGACCGTCGCGGTGACCTCGCGCGCCCTGTTCGATCTGGAGGACAGCCACACACTGTTCGAACGCCAGGGCGTCGACGTCTACAGCGACTACCAGCGCAAGCACGAGGACGACGTGCTGGCGCCCGGCGTCGCCTTCCCGGTGGTGCGCAAGCTGCTGGCGCTCAACGCCGGCGCGGCCGACGACACGCCGCGGGTGGAGGTCATCCTGTTGTCGCGCAATTCCGCCGACACCGGCCTGCGCATCTTCAATTCGATCCAGCACCACGGCCTGGGCATCGTCCGCGCGGTGTTCACCTCCGGCGAACCGACCTGGCCGTACATCCGGCCGTTCGGCGCGGATCTGTTCCTCTCGGCCAATCCGGATTCGGTCCGGCGCTCGCTGGAGCACGGCATCGCCGCCGCGACCATCCTGCCGGCGCAGGCGCATCAGCAGCGGCACGACGGCCAACTGCGGATCGCGTTCGACGGCGACGCGGTGATCTTCGGCGACGAGAGCGAGCGCATCTCGCGCGAGCAGGGCGTGGAAGCCTTCGGCCGGCATGAGCGCGAGAACGCGCGCGCGCCGCTGTCCGGCGGCCCGTTCAAGGGATTCCTGTCGGCGCTGCACCAGTTGCAGCAGGTGTTCCCGGCTGGCGAGCATTCGCCGATCCGGACCGCGCTGGTCACCGCGCGTTCGGCGCCGGCGCACGAACGGGTCATCCGCACGCTGCGCGAATGGGGCGTGCGCCTGGACGAGGCGCTGTTCCTCGGCGGTCGCCACAAGGGACCGTTCCTGGACGCGTTCGGCGCCGACATCTTCTTCGACGATTCGCAGCACAACATCGACAGCGCGCGTCCGCACGTGGCCGCCGGCCACGTCCCGCACGGCGTCGCCAACGATCCGGTGCCGTGAGGGAAGACGCGCCCCGGGTCCATCGTGGCTGGTGGTACACCACGCTGCAGTTCACCCGCGACGTGACCCAGAGCCGGATGCTCACCTGGTGGCCGGACGTGCTGCAGGTCGGCTATACGCGGACCATGATGGCGGCGCTGCTGCTGCGTCCGCAGCCGGGCCGGATCGGCATCATCGGGCTGGGCGGCGGCTCCCAGGCCAAGTTCTGCCATCGTCATCTGCCAGATGCGCACATCGAGGCGTTCGAAAGCCATGCCGGCGTGCTGGCATTGCGCGAGACCTTCCGCATTCCCCCCAACGGTGGCCGCTTCCACGCCCGCCTGGGCGATGGCGCGGCGATGCTGCGGCAGCGCCGTGGCGCCTATGACCTGCTGCTGGTGGACGCGTACGAACCGGAGGGCATCTCGCCCGCCGTCTCGACCCAGGCTTTCTACGACGATTGCCGCGATGCGCTGGACGCTGGCGGGGCGATGGCGGTGAACCTGTACGCGACCGACGCGCGCCGGCATCTGGTGCGCCTGCGCCGTGCTTTCGATGGCCGCGCGCTGGCGCTGGAAGAACCCCGCATGGGGAACCGGATCGCGTTCGCCTGGCAGCCGGGCGGCGAGGTCGCCGATCCGCGGGAAGCACTGGCCCGCCTGCCGCGCGCCGCGCGCTGGCAACTGGCGGCGCGCTTCCTGCGGCTGGCCCGCGCTCGCCGGGAGTGGCGTCCGCGGGACCGATAGCGCGCCGGTTGTCGAAGCGGGCCTGCGCGGCGGAGAAGTTGCGGGGAAGGGGCGAACGGCCCCGGCGGCGCCAGCGTCGTGATCAATCCAGCGGCAGGCGGATGTCGGTCAGGCGCCAGCGCAGGCCCTGGCGGGTGAACACGCAGACCACCGGGCGGCCGTTCTCGTCGTGGATGGTCGCGGTGAAGCGCGACAGGGATTCGAAACGATGCTCGGCGTTCTTCAGCGGATCCGCGGGCACCGCCGGGGCATGGGTATCGCCGCCGACGGTATCCCCGACCGCCTTCTTCCACATCGAACGGCCCTGCAGGATCGCGCCGATGCCCAGCGGCGTGACCATCGTGTCGACGCCGCTGCCGATCACGTTGTTGGCCACCGACAGGGCGAACGAGCCCAGCAGGCTGGACTGGAATTCGGGACCGGCGCGACGGGCCAGTTGATCCTCGACCTGCGCGCGCAGGTTGACCCGCAGCGCGGCAAAGTCGACATGGCGTTCCAGCCTGGCGGTGTCCTGTTCGGCCAGGGCCTGGCGGATGCCGTTGATCGCCAGATAGGGGCCGGCGGCGAGATAGCCGACAAAGCCGGCGATCAGCAGGACGATCAACGCGATCCACTTCTTCATGGCTAGAACTCCAGATCCAGGGCCGCGCACAGATAGTCGACGAACGGGCCCAGCGCGGCGAGATCCGCGGCCAGCACCTGGCGAAGCTTCGGCCCGGTCATCACGCTGTCCTCCAGCGAGCGCCAGAACACGAAATTCCTGTGCTTCAGATCGTCGATGAATTCGAAATCGGCCGGAAATCCGCGCGGCGGCCGGGTCAGCCTCTCGCTTTCCTCGAAATCGAAACGGCGGCGGAACTTCGGTGCGTGCGCGGCGGCCTTCCAGCTGCCGGGATTGTCGAAGATGAACTGGCGGACCCGGCGCTGGGTGTCCGGCTCGGGATGCCACAACCCGGCCCCGACGAAGCACTCACCCGGTTGCAGGTGGATGTAGAACGAGGGCGCCGCGACCTGCTTGCGGCGCTCGTGGTACAGGCGCGCGCCCTGCCAGGGCTTGTAGGGGGACTTGTCGGTGGAGAAGCGCGCGTCCCGGTAGATCCGGAACAGCGAACCGCCGACCGTCTTGGGATCCGAACGGAAATGCTGGCTGACCTGCGCCAGATCCGGCTGCAGATCGGTCAGCAGGCGCAGGAACGGTTCCTTGACGTGATCCTCGTACTGCGCCTTGTGCGCGGCGAACCAGGTCTTGTCGTTGTGCCGCGCCAGCCCGCGCAGGAACTTGAAACTGGCGTCGGAAAAATAACTGCTCACAGGCTCTGCTCCAGATCCCGGCCCCAGGCCTGCAACTGATCGAGCAGGGCCTGCTTCGGGCCGTCGGTGGTGGGGGCCGCGCGCAGCGCGGCGATTTCCGCGTGGAAGCTCTCGAAGCCGTACTCCGACAGTCCACTGTCGCCGCCCAGGCGCCGGCGACGGTAATCATCCCAGCGCAGGCGTTCGTCGGCGGTCAAGGTGTCCGGCCAGTTGCGCGCGCGGTAGCGGAACAGCAGTTCCGGCAGGCGCGGATCGCGGAAGCCGAAGTCGCGCTGGCCCAGCAGTTCCGGCGGCGTGGCGCGCACCTCGGGGAACCGGCGGCGGTCCCCGTCGGCGAGGAAACCGCCGTACAGCGACGCGTCGACGTCGGGCGCGGCGAACTCGCGTTCGCCGCCGAACACCCGCCGGACCTTTTCGGCCAGCGCCGGACCCGCCGCGCGCAGGCGGGCGGCATGGGTTTCGGCGATCAGCATGTCGATGCCCAGGCGCTCGAAATCGGCGTCGCGCAGATGGGCCAGGGCGACCAGCACCGGCGCCTTGTTGAGATGGATTTCCTTGAGTGGAATCCGGCTCTCGCCCGGCGGCAGATCCGCGGCCGGGGTATACAGGCGATCGGCGATGGCCTCCGGCGCCAGGTGCAGCAGCCGATCCGGATCGGCCTCCAGATCGAAGACGATGATCCGGTTGTCGTATTGCGGATGGCGGGCCAGCGGCAGCACCAGCGCCGCGCACATGCGGCTGGCGGGGTAGCGCTGCGACACGTGCAGGACCGGCGTCATCGCCACGGTATCCAGCAGGCTGGCGGCGAAACGCTTGTCGCGCAGTTTCAGCGCGTATTCCCACAACCGCGGCTGCGCCTCGCGCATGCGCCGGGCCATGCCGATGGTGGCGCGCACGTCCGACAGCGCCTCGTGGGCGTCGCCCTGGCGCACGTCGTTGGCCAGGGCCAGGTGTTCCAGCCGGAACGAGGTGACGCCGTCCTCGCGCTGCGGCCAGACGATGCCGTCCGGGCGCAGGGCATGGGTCAGCCGCATGACGTCGAGCAGGTCCCAGCGCGAATTGCCGTTGCGCCACTCGCGCTCGTAGGGATCGTGGAAGTTGCGGAACAGCCCGTGGCGGACGAATTCGTCGTCGAACCGCAGCGAGTTGTAGCCCAGCGTGCAGGTCTGCGGACGCGCCATCTCCTCGGCGATGCGGGCGAACGCGGCGGCTTCGTTGACGCCGTCGCGCCGGGCCTGTTGCGGCGAGATGCCGGTGATCAGGGTCGCGGTCGGCGAGGGCAGCAAGTCGTCGGCCGGCTGGACGAAGAAACTGATGGGCTCCTCGACCGGATTCAGCGCCGCGTCGGTGCGTTGTGCGGCGAACTGGGCGATGCGGGTCCGGCGCGGATCCGCGCCGAAGGTTTCCAGATCGTAGAACAGGAAGCTGGCGCTCACCGCGACTCGGCCTCCAGCGGCGGGAGCCGGCGCGTCACCTCGACGTCCACCTGCGCCCAGTCGACCTGATCCAGCCGCTCGCGGCCGCGGGTGGCTTCCACCAGCAGCTCGCGCTGGATGATGCTGCGCTCCAGCGCGACCCGATAGGGAATGCGCATGAAGGTGACCATGGTGTAGTGCGGCACGAACCGGCCCGGGTGCCGTTCCTGCAGCGCGCGTTCCAGTTCGCGCTGGAGCAGGAACGCGTCGTCGTCCACCTTGTCGCGCATTTCCACGTAGTTTTCCAGCGCCATTTCCTGGATGGCACGGGCATTGGGCTGGCGCTCGCGGGCGAAGGCAGCGAAGGCCTCGGCGCGGTCGTCGTGCCGTTCCAGTTGCTCGGCCAGCGCCACGCAGTCCTCGAACGCGCAGTTCATGCCCTGGCCGTGGAACGGCACCATCGCGTGCGCGGCATCGCCCAGCAGCACGGCGCGCTCGTCGATGTGCCAGTGGTCCAGGTACAGCGTCGCCAGCTGGCCGACCGGGTTGCGGTGCCAGTCTTGCTCCAGATGCGGAATCAGCGGGATCGCATCCGGAAAATCGCGCTCGAACAGCGCGCGGGCCTGGGCCGGCGTATGCACGGTGTCGAAGCCGGGATCGCCGTGGTTGGGCAGGAACAGGGTGACGGTGAAGGTCTTTTCGTCGTTGGGCAGGGCGATGCACATGTAGCGGCCGCGCGGCCAGATGTGCAGGGCGTTGGGTTCGATCTGGAAACCGCCGTCGGCGGCGGGCGGGATTTCCAGTTCCTTGTACGAATGATCGAGGAAGTCGGTGCGCTCGCCCAGGTCGGCGCGCTGGCGCATGGCCGCGCGCAGCGACGAGCCGGCGCCGTCGGCGCCGACCAGCGACACGAAATCGACCGGATGCCGGCCGCCGTCGCGGTCGTCGACGAAGGTGGCGACGCGGTCCTGGAAATCGACCGCATCCAGCTGGCGGTGGAAATGCAGCGAGGCGCCGGCCTGTTCGGCCAGATCGAGCAGGGTGATGTTGAGATCGCCGCGGTGCACCGACCAGATCACTTCCGAGTCGTCGCGGCCGTAGCGCTGCAACTGCGGCTGGCCGTCGCGCGGATGGACCATGCGCCCGCGCATCATCACCGCCTGCTTCATCACCGCTTCGTCGGCGTCGGCCTGGCGCAGCGCGTGGCGGCCACGTTCGGCCAGCGCCAGGTTGATCGAGCGTCCGCCCGCGTAACCCTTGAGGCGCGGGTCGCCGCGTTTTTCGTAGACATCCACCCGCCATCCCCTGCGGGCCAGCAGGGTGGCCAGCAGGGCGCCGGCCAGGCCGGCGCCGATGACGGTGAGGGAACGGTCGTTAGCTGTGCTCACAGGGTGCTCCGGATCAGACGCCGCGCCAGGTCTCCACTTCCTCGACGAAGCGGTAGACGTCCATGAATCGGTTGTACAGCGGGGCGGGCGAGATGCGGATCACGTCCGGCTCGCGCCAGTCGCCGAGGGTGCCGACCGAGGCGAGGTACTCGAACAGGTCGCGCCCGCGCTCGCGGCCGCCGACCACCCGCAGCGACAGCTGCGCGCCGCGCTGGGCCGGATCGGACGGCGTGACGATCTGCAAGGCGTCGCCGACCCGCGCGCGGATCAGCGCTTCCAGGAAGCCGGTCAGCTTTTCCGATTTGGCGCGCAGCGCGCGCATGCCGCCGGCCTGCGCGATCACCTCCAGCGAAGCGCGCAGCGGCGCGATGCCCAGAATCGGCGGGTTGCTGAGCTGCCAGCCATCGGCGCCGGAGGTGGGCGCGAACTCCGGCCCCATCCGGAAACGGGTGTCCTTGCGGTGCCCCCACCAGCCGGCGAAACGCGGCCGGTCGGTATCGGCATGGCGCGCGTGCACGAACGCGCCGGCAACCGCGCCCGGGCCGGCGTTGAGGTACTTGTAGTGGCACCACACCGCGAAGTCGGCGCCGCTGTCATGCAATTGCAGCGGCAGGTTGCCGACCGCGTGGGCGAGGTCGAAACCGACCAGCGCGCCCTGGGCGTGGCCCAGGCGGGTGATTTCCGCGAGATCGAATGCCTGCCCGGTGCGGTACTGGATGCCGGGCCACAACACCAGCGCCAGCCGGGGACCGTGCTCGGCGATGGCCCGCTCGATGGCCTGCATCGACACGGTGCCGTCGGCCTGGTCGGGCTCCACTTCGATCAGATCGCGCGCCGGATCGAAACCGTGGAAGCGCACCTGCGATTCCAGCGCATAGCGATCCGACGGGAACGCGCCGGCCTCCATCAGGATGGCCGGACGCTCGGCGGTGGGGCGGTAGAAGCTGACCATCATCAAGTGCAGGTTGGCGGTCAGCGAGTTCATCGCCACCACTTCGGCCGGTTGCGCGCCCACCACGTCCGCCAGCCCGTCGCGGACCAGCTCGTGATAGGTCATCCATTGCGCCGGTTCGGTGAAATGGCCTTCCACCGCCTCGTTGGCCCACTTGTCCAGCACTTCCTGCACGTACCTGCGCGCGCCGCGCGGTTGCAGGCCCAGCGAGTTGCCGCAGAAATACAGTTGCTCGTTGTGCTTGTGCTTGGGGATCAGGAACTCGTTGCGCAGGGCGCGCAGCGGATCGGCGGCGTCGAGGGCGATGGCGTGGGTGCGGGACAGCGCGTCGGTCATGAAGAGGCCGGTGAAGAGAAGGGAAGAACGGTGGTCTTGCGGTAGCTGGCGGGAAGCTCGCTGACTTCCGAACAGATCTGCAGGTGGTACGGACCTGCCGGCAGATGTTCGCGCAGGACCTGCTGGAGGGTTTCGGACAGCATCGCGCGCACGGTCTCGTCGCGACCGGGCAGGATGCGCAGGCGGGCATGCACGAACGCGCGCGGCGCGTGTTCGTCGGTACCGACGCGGAAGCCGTCCAGCGCCACGAGGCGGCTCTTGATCGCCTCCTCGCCGAAATGGCCACTGGCCACCAGGGCATGGTTGAGCCGCCCCAGCAGCGTGTCCGCGTCGAGGACGAGATTGGCGGTGTACTGGACGGTCAGGTGCGGCATGGTCAGTCGAACCGTTGCCGCGACAGGCCGAGCCATTCCAGCGCGGTGCCGTGATAGAGGCGGGCCTGCTCGGATTCGCCGAGCCCCAGTGCGGCGATGCCGGCGCCGGGTTCCTGTTCGCCCAGCGGGAACGGATAGTCGGTGCCCAGCATCACCCGGCCGGTGCCGACGGTATCCAGCAGGTAGCGCAGCGCGCGCGGATCGGCGACCCAGGAATCGAAGTACACCCGGTCCAGGTACTCGCGCGGATTGCGGTGGTTGTCGGTGGCGACCAGATCCGGGCGCATGTTGAAGCCATGTTCGATGCGGCCGATGGTGTAGGGGAAGCTGCCGCCGCCGTGGGCGAAGCAGACCTTCAGGCCGGGCAGGCGTTCCAGCACGCCGCCGAAGATCAGGCAGCAGGCCGCGCGCGACTGCTCGGCCGGCATGCCGACCAGCCAGGGCAGCCAGTATTTGGGCATGGAGGCCGCGCCCATCATGTCCCAGGGGTGCACCAGGATGGCGGCGCCCAGTTCGCTGGCGGCCTGGAAGAACTCGAACAGTTCCGGCGCATCCAGGTTCCAGTCGTTGACGTGGCTGCCGATCTGCACGCCCTGCAGGCCCAGCTGATCCATGCAGCGTTCCAGTTCCTGCACCGCCAGTCGCGGCGATTGCAGCGGCACGGTGCCGATGCCGGCGTAGTGGCGCGGGTAGTCGCGGCAGGCCGCGGCGGTGTGATCATTGAGAGCCTGGTGCAGTTCCAGCGCCTGGTGCGGCTTGGCCCAGTAGCTGAACATCACCGGCACCGTGCTGATCACCTGCACCTGCACGCCGAACTTGGCGTAGTCGGCGATGCGTTCCACCGGATCCCAGGTCTTGGGCCAGATCTCGCGGAAGAAACGCCCATCCTTGTAGATGCGGTGGCGGCCGTCGTCGCCGTGGTGGATGACGGGGAAACGGTTGTCCCCGTACTTGCCGGCCAGATCCGGCCAGTCGCGCGGCAGGAAGTGGGCGTGGGTGTCGATCTTCAGCATGGGGCTCAGGTATCCGCCATCACGTACTTGCCCGGCGCCGGGTTCAGATGTCCGCATCGCGCGCAGGTGCGGTGTTCGCGCGAGGAATAGAAGCGATCGAACACCGGCGGGAAATCCGTTTCGATGTTCTTCAGGGTGAAGTACTCCTCGTACAGCTTGTGGTTGCAGTGTTCGCAGTACCACAGCAGGCCGTCCTGCTCATGCGCCAGGCGCCGGCGTTCGATCACCAGTCCCACCGATTCGGGCATGCGCTGCGGCGAGTGCGGCACGCGCGGCGGCAGCAGGAAGACTTCGTCGGCCTTGATCGGGATGTCGCGGACGGCGCCGTCTTCCTGGATCTTCAGGACCATCTCGCCTTCCAGCTGGTAGAACCACTCCGGGCCCTCGTCGTAGTGGAAGTCGGTGCGCTGGTTGGGGCCGCCGACCACCATGACGATGAAGTCGCCCGCGTAGATCACCTTGTTGCCGACCGGGGGCTTCAGCAGATGGCGGTGTTCCTCGATCCAGGCCAGCAGGTTGATCGGTCCGGGCAGCATGTCAGCGTTCCTCGGGCAATGCGGCGACGCATTTGAGTTCGATGGCGATGGGCGTGGGCAGCGCGGTGATGCCCAGGGTGGTGCGGCAGGGCGCGCGCGCCGGATCCGGGAAATGCTCGGCCCAGATCTGGTTGTAGGCCTTGAAGTCGCGCGCCATGTCGGTGAGGTAGACGGTCACGTCGACCAGATCCTCCCAGCGCGCGCCGCTGGCTTCCAGCACCGCGCGGACGTTGGCGAACACCGCGCGCGCCTGGGCCTGGATGTCGTAGCCGCGCACGCGTCCGTCGGCGAAATAGTCGTTGCCGGGAATCGCGTCGCTGGCCGGATCGCGCGGGCCGATGCCGGACAGGAACAGCAACGGGCCGACCCGGCGCGCGTGCGGATACGCACCCACCGGGGCCGGGGCCGCTCCGGTCCGGATGCCTTCACTCATCGCGCCGGTCCCCGCGCGCGGGCATCCGCGCCAGCGCCTGTTCGTAGGTGGGGTGCAGGCGCTCGGCCGCGTCCACGTCCATGCCCAGCTCGCGCACGCGGCCGTCGAACAGGCTGTAGACCCAGCCATGCACGGTCAGCGGCTGCCTGCGCGCCCAGGCGTCCTGCACGACGGTGGTCTGGCAGACGTTGAACACCTGCTCGATCACGTTCAGTTCGCACAGGCGGGCGTGGCGCAGCGATTCGGTGTCTTCCTCGGCCAGGCGGACGGCGTGCTTGGTCGCCACGTCGGCGACGTGGCGCAGCCAGTTGTCGGCCAGCCCGACCCGCGCGCCGGTCATCGCCGCGTGCACGCCGCCGCAGCCGTAATGGCCGACCAGCAGGATGTGCTCGACCTTGAGGATGTCGACCGCGAACTGGATGACCGACAGGCAATTGAGATCGCCATGCGACATGACGTTGGCGATGTTGCGATGGACGAACACCTCGCCCGGATCCAGGCCCAGGATCTGGTTGGCGGGCACGCGCGAGTCGGAGCAGCCGATCCACAGATAGCGCGGCGATTGCTGTTGCGACAGGCGCTTGAAGAAACCGGGATCCTCGTGCTTGATCCGCTCGGCCCATTCACGGTTGTTGCGCAGCAGCTTCTCGAGTTCGCTATCGGTCATCGGCGGTATCCGGTTCGGTCGGGGGAGGGGCCGCGCGGGGCGGTCCACCGCGTAGTTTGCGCCCATCGACGCGGATCGTCAGCCATCGGAGCGATTCGGGGCGGTATGGCGGGCGCCCCTCAGCGCAGGTCGATGCAGACATTCCGGGCCTCGGTGAAGAAGCGCATCGCTTCCAGCCCGCCCTCGCGGCCCAGGCCCGACTGGCCCATGCCGCCGAACGGCGTGCGCAGGTCGCGCATGAGCCAGGTGTTGATCCAGACGATGCCGGCGCGGACCCGTGCCGCCAGGCGATGGGCGCGGCCGAGATCGCGGGTCCAGATCATCGCGGCCAGGCCGTAGTCGCCGGCGTTGGCCAGGGCCAGCGCATGCTCCTCGTTGTCGAAGGCCTGCAGGGTCGCCACCGGCCCGAAGATCTCTTCGAGGTTGCTCGCGGCATCGGGACCCAGCCCATCGATGAGGGTGGGTTCGACGAACCAGCCGCCGCGCGGGGACGCGTCACCGCCCAGCAGGAAGCGCCCGCCCTCGGCGCGGGCGCGGGCGATGCAGGCCACGACCTTGTCGTGATGGGCCTGCGAGACCAGCGGGCCGAGATCGGTCGAGGGATCCGCCGGATCGCCGGTTTTAAGGGCGGCGGCACGGGCCACGAACGCTTCGCGGAATTCATCCAGGATGGTCCGTTCGACCAGCAGGCGCGAACCGCACAGGCAGATCTGACCCGAATTCTGGAACGCCGAACGCACCAGCGTGTCGAGCTGGTTGCGCCAGTCGCTGTCGGCGAACACCAGGGTCGGATTCTTGCCGCCCAGTTCCAGCGAGATCTTCTTCAACTGCGGCGCGGCGAGGGCGGCGATGCGCTGGCCGACCCGGGTGCTGCCGGTGAAGGAGACCGCCTTGATCCGCGGATCGGCCACCAGCGGTTCGCCCACCCGCGGTCCGGTGCCGTGGACCAGATTGAACACCCCGGACGGGAAGCCGATCTCCGCCGCCAGTTCCGCCAGCATCGTGGCGGTCAGCGGCGTGACCTCCGAGGGTTTGGCCACCACCGTGTTGCCGGCGGCCAGCGCGGGGGCGATTTTCCAGGTGAACAGGTACAGCGGCAGGTTCCAGGGCGAGATGGTCGCCACCGCGCCCAGCGGCTGGCGCAGGGTGTAGTTGAGGCCCGCCTCGCCATGGTGCGATTCGCTGGCGGTTTGAGCCGCGGCCTGGGCGAAGAAACGCAGGTTGGCGACCGCACGCGGGATTTCCACCTCGCGCGCCAGCCGGATCGGCTTGCCGCCGTCGCGGGACTCGGCGCGGGCGAAATCGTCCAGGCGCGCCTCCAGCGCGGTGGCCAGGCGTTCCAGCCAGGCGGCGCGTTCGCTGTGACGCAGCGAGGCCCAGCCGGGCGCCGCGCGCACCGCCGCGTCGATCGCCGCCGCGACGTCGGCGGCATCTCCGTCGGCGACGCGGGCGTAGGGAAGAGTGTCGGCGGGCGCATGCACCGGCAGCCAGCCGCCATTGCGGGCCGCCTGTGGCTGGCCGTCGATCCAGTGGGTCAGCGATTGCATGGCCCCAGCTTAACCCGGCCCGCGCGGTTGGCCTGCTGCATTGCGGTCACCTCGCCGCGACGCGCTCCGCTCAGATGGATTGCATGCGACCGCCGTCCACCGCGAGGCTGACGCCGCTGATGTAGGCGGCGGCGGGCGAGGCGAGGAAGGCGATGGCGGCGGCGACTTCGGCCGGGTCGGCGAACCGGCCGGCCGGCACCGTGGCCAGCATGCCGGCGGCGACGCTGGCCTCGTCCTTGCCGCTGGCGGCGCTGCGGTCGTCGAGGATCTGCTGCAGGCGCCGGGTGCGGGTGTAGCCGGGCAGCACGTTGTTGACGGTGATGCCGTCGGCGCCAAGTTCGCGCGAAAGCGTCTTGGCCCAGGAGGCGACCGCGCCGCGGATGGTGTTGGAGACGCCGAGATTGGGAATGGGCTCCTTGACCGAGGTCGACACCACGTTGACGATGCGGCCCCAGCCGGCGTCCCGCATCCCCGGCACGAGCGCGCGGGCCAGCAACTGGTTGGCGAGCAGGTGGCGCTGGAAAGCGTCCAGGTAGGCGCCCGCGCCGGCATCGATGGCACGGCCGCCCGGCGGCCCGCCGGTGTTGTTGATCAGGATGTGCACGGGAGCCTTCGCCGCCCGTGCTTCCACGCTCGCCTGCAGGGCGGCATGGTCGGCCAGATCCACCGCGAGCCAGTCATGCGATTGACCCTCCGCCACGATCGGCAGGCTCGCGGCGACGTCGGCCAGCACCTCGGCGCGCCGGGCGAGCAGGGTGACGCCGGCGCCGAGCAGGGCCAGTTCGCGCGCCGCCGCGTGGCCGATGCCTTCGGATGCGCCGCAGACCAGCGCGTGGCGGCCGGACAGGTTCAGATCCATCGGAACTCCTCGAAATGCCGGACCCGCAGTCTACGCCGCTCCTACGGCGAGCGCCGGCGTTCCAGCCGCTCCAGCATCAGCGCCGCGACCTCGTGTGCGTTCGCATCGTCCTGTGCCCGCAGCCCGGCGGCCGCGCCACGCACGTTGGTTTCGGGATGGTTCTGGCTGAGCTTGAACTTGAGTTCCACCCGCTCGGCCTGGAAACGGAAACCGGTGATGCCGCGCAACTGGCCGGCGTGATCCGGGCGCGCGGGCTCGAACCGCCAATCGCTGCCCACCCGCGTTTCGTTGGCCTGGCTCAGGCGATCGACGATGCCGGCGAGCGTGGCGGCATCCTCGGTGGTTTCCAGCGTGCCGTGCAGATGGGCGACCGCGTAGTTCCAGGTCGGCACGCGCGCGGCGCTTTCCTTGTCCGGATACCAGCCCGGCGAGAGATAGGCGTGCGGACCGTGCACGATCAGCAGGGCCGGGCCGGCATGCCGCGCCTGTGGATTCGGCCTGGCCCAGTGGCCTTCGATGACGATGCGTTCCCCGTCGCGCGCGTACAGCACCGGGATGTGGCTGACGAACGGCGCGCCGCCGGCGTCGGTCGTGATCAGGGTGACGAAGGCATCACGGGCGATCAGCCGATCCAGTTCGCGCAGATCCGTCTCGGCGAACGCGCGCGGGGTGTACATCGTCAGGCGCGACCGCCCAGTTGCTGCACCATCAGCGCCGGCAGCGCCTCGTCATCGTCGGCGCGCGGCGGGCTGACCTCGTGCAGCGAGAAGCCGCGCTGCAGGGCGTCTTCCTCGTCCAGTCCGTCGTAGGCGACGAATTCGGCATCGAACAATGCGCCTCGGGCGCTGTCCTCGCTGTCGTAGGTCAGGGTGTTGCCGTCGCTGTCCAGCACCTGCGCGGTGCCGGCTTCCAGCACCCGCAGGCGAGCCCAGATCAAGGTCCGGCCAAGCGAGGCCACGTACCAGGCGTCATGGACCGCGTCGTCATGGATCGCATCGTTCATTTGATCACCAGCGAGAACAGCGTGAGCAGCCCCGACGACGCCAGGGCGATGAAGATCACCAGCAGCGAGATGCGCGCCGGCGCGGCCAGGCCGCTCAGCGAGCCGTCCCGCAGCGACCGGTAGCCGCGCGCCAGCAGCCAGCGCAGCGCGACCGGCTTGAGGAACGCGCCTTCGCCCCACTGCGCGCCGAGCGCGGCATGGCGGTCGCGGATGTGCACCAGCGTGAGCGGCCAGAAGATCACGAACGCGCAGAAGCCGGCGATGGCGACGCCGACGAAGCACAGGGCGAAGAACAGGAGCATCGTTGCAATCCGCTCCGGTTCAGAACTCGGCGCTGCCGGGCGCGCGCGGGTAGGGGATGGCGTCGCGGATGTTGCTCAGTCCGCAGACGTACACCACCAGGCGCTCGAAGCCCAGGCCGAAACCGGCGTGCGGCACCGTGCCGTAGCGGCGGAAGTCGCGGTACCAGCCGTAGTGCGCCGGATCCAGGCCGAACTGCGCCATGCGCGCGTCCAGAACGTCCAGGCGCTCTTCACGCTGGCTGCCGCC
The DNA here is from genome assembly GCF_051953815.1 of Pseudoxanthomonas sp. Classification (GTDB taxonomy): domain Bacteria; phylum Pseudomonadota; class Gammaproteobacteria; order Xanthomonadales; family Xanthomonadaceae; genus Pseudoxanthomonas_A. Next base: position 136,857 of record NZ_JBQCIJ010000022.1, read on the forward strand.
GATGATCTCGCCGATGCCCGGGGCCAGCACGTCCATCGCCGCGACGGTCCTGCCGTCGTCGTTCAGGCGCATGTAGAAGGCCTTGATGTGCTCGGGATAGTTCATCACCACCACCGGACGGCCGACGTGCTGCTCGGTCAGCCAGCGCTCGTGCTCGGTCTGCAGATCCAGGCCCCATTCGACCGGGAAGTCAAACTTCTTGCCGGACTTCTGCAGCAGGCCGATGGCATCGGTGTAGTCGATGCGCTCGAACGGCGCGTTGATGAAGGTCTCCAGGCGGGTGATCGCGTCGGGCTGCACGCGTTCGGCGATGAACGCCATGTCGTCGCCGCGCTCGTCCAGCACCGCGCGGAACAGGTACTTGAGGAAATCCTCGGCCAGGTCCGCGTCGGCGGCCAGATCGGCGAACGCGATCTCCGGCTCGATCATCCAGAACTCGGCCAGGTGGCGGGTGGTGTTGCTGTTCTCGGCGCGGAAAGTCGGACCGAAGGTGTAGACCTTGCTCAGCGACAGGCAATAGGCCTCGACGTTGAGCTGGCCGGACACGGTCAGGAAGGTTTCCTTGCCGAAGAAGTCGCGCGAGAAATCCACCGCGCCCTTGCCGTCGCGGGGCAGGTTGGCCATGTCCAGGGTCGAGACGCGGAACATCTGGCCGGCGCCCTCGGCGTCGGAGGTGGTGATGATCGGCGTGCTGATCCAGTAGAAGCCGCGTTCGTGGAAGAACCGGTGGACGGCCTGGGCCAGGCAGTTGCGGATGCGGGTGACCGCGCCGAACAGGTTGGTGCGCGGGCGCAGATGGGCGACTTCGCGCAGGAACTCCAGCGAGTGCGCCTTGGGCTGGATCGGGTAGGTCTCCGGATCCTCCACCCAGCCAATGACCTCGATCCGGCTGGCCTGGATTTCAAAGCTCTGGCCTTGGCCCTGCGAGGGCACCAGGGTGCCGGTGGCGATCACCGCGCAACCGGCGGTCAGGCGCTTGATTTCGGATTCGTAGTTGTCCAGTTCGCTGGGCGCGACCACCTGGATGGCGGCGAAGCAGGAGCCGTCGCTGACATTCACGAAGGACAGGCCCGCCTTGGAATCGCGCCGCGTGCGCACCCAGCCGCGTACCGTGACTTCGCCGCCGGCCGGGATCTTGCCCGCCAGCGCATGTTCGACGCTCACCACCGTCATGACTTGAATCCTTCCGTAACAGGACTATTTATGGAACGGTGGAGTTTACCGGAGCGGCGGGCCGAACGCCCTGCCCACGGCCTATAATCGACATCCCGCCTGGAGGAACGCATGGCCATCACCCTGACCCCCGTCGCCCTGGAACGCGTGCAGCGTTTCGTCGCGCAGACCCCGGGCGCGCTGGGCCTGCGCTTCGGCGTCACCCGCACCGGCTGTTCCGGCTGGGGCCATATCGCCGATCTGGCCCGCGACGAGCGCGAGGGCGACACCGTGTTCGAATTCGGCGGCGTCCGCATCTACGTCGATGCCCAGAGCCTGGCGCTGGTGGACGGCACCGAAATCGACTTCGCCAAGCAGGGCCTGGGCGAGACCTTCCTGTTCCGCAATCCCAACGCCACCGCCGAATGCGGCTGCGGCGAGAGCTTCACCACCCAGGCCGACGCCGCCTGAGGTCCACGCCCGTCCCGGCACTGCCGGCTGGCCGGGGCAGACGTTAAGCTTCCGGGCTTTCCGCACCGGGAAGGCTCGATGTTCCGTTCACTGATGCTGGCCGCGCTGGTGGCCGCCACCGTCTGCGCGCCGCTGCGCGCGCAGACCGCCACCGACAAACATGCCGCACTGGAAGCGCTGTTCGCGGCCGAATGGGAGCGGGGCCTGCGCGAGAGCCCGGAGAATGCCAGCTACAACGGCGACAACCGCTACAACGACCGCTGGAGCGATCGCAGCCTGGAGGCCATCGCCCGCGGCGAGGCCAGTGACCGGGCCGCGCTGGAGAAGCTGCGCGCGATCGGTCGCGACGGCCTGTCGCCGGCCGACCAGCTCAACTACGACACCTTCGAGTGGAACCTGCAGCAGGCAGTGTCGCGCCAGCGCTTCAAGGAATACCTGCAACCCATCGGCCACCAGGGCGGCGTGCAACTGGCCGACGGCATGGCCGAAGTGGTGCCGTTCGCCAGCACGCAGGACTACCGCAACTGGATCGCCCGCCTGCGTGGCCTGGACACGCTGATCGACCAGACCCTGCTGCTGATGCAGCGGGGCGTGGCCGAAGGCTACCTGCCGCCGAAGGTGCTGATGCAGCGGGTGCCGGCGCAGATTGCCGCGCAGATCGTCGAGGACCCGGCCAGGAGTCCGTTCTACCGGCCGTTCCTGAAGTTCGCCGACGGCGTGCCGGAAGCCGACCGGGCCGGATTGCGCCAGGAAGCCCAGCAGGTCATCCGCGAGCGGGTGGTGCCTGCGTATCGCAAGCTGCAGGCCTATTTCGACCAGACCTACCTGCCGGCCAGCCGCGCCAGCATCGCCGCCACGGATCTGCCGGACGGGCAGGATTTCTATGCGGCGATGGCCGCCTATTACACGACCACGCCGCTGACCCCGCAGCAGATCCATGCGATCGGCCTGAAGGAGGTCGCGCGCATCCGCGCCGAGATGGAGAAGATCAAGGCCCAGGTCGGCTTCCAGGGTGATCTGCATGCCTTCTTCGATCACCTGCGCAGCGATCCGAAGTACTTCCACAAGACCCCGGCCGAGCTGCTGGAGGCCTATCAGGCGCTCTCCAAGCGGATCGACCCGGAACTGGTCAAAGCCTTCCACACCATCCCGCGGCTGCCCTACGGCGTGCGCCCGATCCCGGACAACGCCGCGCCCGACACCACCACCGCCTATTACCAGCCCGGCGCCGCCGACGGCAGTCGGGCGGGGTACTACTACGTCAACCTGTACAAGCCGGAGACCCGGCCGAAGTGGGAAATGATGGCGCTGTCGCTGCACGAGGCGGTGCCCGGCCATCACTTCCAGATGGCGCGCGGCATCGAACTGCCCGACCTGCCGATGTTCCGCAAGACCGCCTATTTCGTCGCCTACGGCGAGGGCTGGGGCCTGTATGCCGAACGCCTGGGCTACGACATGGGCCTGTACGACGATCCCTACGACCGTTTCGGCCAGCTGACCTACGACATGTGGCGGGCGGTACGGCTGGTGGTCGATACCGGCATGCATTCGATGGGCTGGAGCCGGGAGAAGGCCATCGCCTACTTCAAGGACAACGCCGCCAAGACCGATCAGGACATCGTCAACGAGATCGATCGCTATATCGCCTGGCCGGGACAGGCGCTGGCCTACAAGATCGGCCAGCTGAAGATCTCCGAGCTGCGCGAGCGCTCGGCCAAGGCGCTGGGGCCGAAGTTCGACCTGCGGGCCTTCAACGACGAAGTGCTCAACACCGGCTCGGTCCCGCTGGAAGCCCTGGAGAAGCGCATCGACGCCTGGATCCTGGAGCAGAAGGGGCGCTGAGGCTGGAAAGGCGCGAGGCACGTTTCGGTCGTTGTTTCTCGAGAATGTCGTGTCGGATGCCTGTGCCTCCGGCATCCGAGCCGCCGGGGGAGACCCCGGCAGAGCCGGAATGGCTTCCGGCGCTCGCCGGGACGGCGGTTCCACGACGTTGCCGGAGGGGGGCAACGGACCGGCGTCCAGGAAGCGACCGTCAGCACCATCGTCGTCCCGGCGAACGCTGGGACCCATTTCCGCGACGACGTCTAAAAACGTGCGGAAATTATTGAAAATCAGATGGTTGCAGGATATTTCTGATCTGCTTCAAAGGTAATGCGAAGACAGGGACCAACCCGGAACGCCGCGCCCCGGGCCGGCGACACCCCGTCCTCAGCCATCCACTCCCGCCCATTTGCCTGCAAGTCATTGACCTGCCATAATTTCGGGCTCCCCGCCGCTCGTCGAGACGGCGGGGTCCTTGCTCCACCGCGTCCGCCCGGACGTCGGGGAGCTGTCCCGCCCGGCGCCGCGAGGCCGCCGGGCTTACATCCGAAAGGTAAACAACGATGCGTCACTATGAAGTCGTGTTCCTGGTCCACCCGGACCAGAGCGAGCAGGTGCCGGCGATGATCGAGCGCTACAAGGGCTTGATCGAGAACGGCAACGGCAAGATCCACCGCCTGGAAGACTGGGGCCGCCGCCAGCTGGCCTACCCGATCCAGAACCTGGTGAAGGCCCACTACGTCCTGCTCAACATCGAGGCCGACCAGGCCGTGCTGAACGAGCTGGTCGAAACCTTCCGTTTCAACGACGCGATCCTGCGTCACCTGGTGATCAAGCGCGATGGCGCCGACACCGAACAGTCCCTGATCATGAAGAACAAGGACGAGAAGGGCGAGAAGGCCGAGCGTGGTGAGCGCCGCCGTCGCGACGATGAAGAAGGCGAGAGCACCGAAGCTGCCGCCGACTCCTCCGACAACGCTGAAGCCGCTTAAGGAGCACACCCATGTCCAAGTTCTTCCGTCGCCGCAAGTTCTGCAAGTTCACGGCCGAAGGTGTGAAGGAGATCGACTACAAGGATCTCAACACCCTGCGCCAGTACCTGACCGAGACCGGCAAGATCGTCCCGAGCCGCGTCACCGGCACCAAGTCCCGCTACCAGCGTCAGCTGGCCACGGCGGTCAAGCGCGCGCGTTTTCTGGCGCTGATCCCGTACACGGACAACCACGACGTGTAAGCGTCGATGACCGGACGCCCAGGCGCCCGGTCACCGTGAGCCTTCCCGGAAGGGGAGGTTCTTTCTTCACTGTCATTCGGACAGCCCACGCTGCGGGCCAGCCGCCCGCTAACGAATACGGAGCAATACGATGGAACTGATTCTTCTGCAGAAAGTGACCAACCTCGGCGTCCTCGGCGACAAGGTCAACGTGAAGCCCGGCTACGGCCGCAACTACCTGGTGCCGCAGGGCAAGGCCGTGCCGGCGACCGCCGCCAACCTGGCCGAGTTCGAAGCCAAGCGCGCCGAGTACGAAGCCAAGGCCAAGGCCGTGCATGACGACGCCGAAGGCCGCCGCGCCAAGCTGGAAGGCGCCAGCGTGACCATCAAGGCCAACGCCTCGACCGAAGGCAAGCTGTTCGGTTCGGTGGGCCCGCGCGATATCGCCGACGCCTTCACCGCCGCCGGCCTGCCGCTGGAAAAGAGCGAAGTGGTGATGGGCGAAGGCCCGATCCGCAATATCGGCGAGTTCGAAGTCATCGCCAAGCTGCACGCCGACGTCGAAACCACCGTCAAGGTGGTGGTCGAAGCCGAAGCCTGATAACCCGGGCCGTGCCGCACCGGAACGGGCGCCTCGCGGCGCCCGTTTCCGTTTGTACCCTCTGCATCTTCCCGGCCATCGCGCGGACGCGATGCCGTCCGTCGGTGCGTCGCATCCGGTGTCGAGGGTGTCTCAGCCGCTGAGATGCCCACCGGTTATCCACATGGTTATCTGCAACCACCCGCCGGTGGAGCGACTACCATGGCCAATCCCGTTCCGTTCGCCCCGCATCGGCCACAGGAGTCCGTCGCCCCCATGTCCGCCCGCCCAGGTTTCCGCAACGACCCGCAGGATGCGCGAATCGAACAGTTGCGGGTGCCGCCGCATTCGGTGGAGGCGGAGCAGGCGGTGCTGGGCGGCCTGATGCTGGCGCCGGAAGCCTACGACCGCATCAACGACAAGCTCACCGACAAGGATTTCTACCGGCGCGATCACCAGCTGATCTACCGCGCCATCAGCGAACTGGCCGAACGCAGCCGTCCGTACGATGCGGTGACCCTGGGCGAATGGTTCGAATCGCAGGGGCATCTGGAACAGGTCGCCGGCGGCGCCTATCTGATCGAGCTGGCCAGCAGCACGCCATCGGCGGCCAACATCGTCGCCTACGCGGAAATCGTCCGTGACAAGGCGGTGATGCGCCAGCTGATCGACGTCGGCACCGACATCGTCAACGACGCCTTCCAGCCCGAGGGCAAGGAAAGCGCGGAACTGCTGGCGGTGGCCGAGCAGAAGGTATTCGCCATCGCCGAGGCGGGCGCGCGCGGGCGCACCGACTTCGTCGGCATGAACTCGGCGCTGAAGGATGCCTTCGAGGTCCTGCAGAACCGCTTCGAGAACGGCGGCAACGTCACCGGCCTGCCGACCGGCTATACCGATTTCGATCAGATGACCGCCGGCCTGCAGCCGACCGACCTGATCATCCTGGCCGCGCGTCCGGCCATGGGCAAGACCACCTTCGCGCTCAACATCGCCGAGTTCGCCGCCATCAAGTCCAAGAAGGCGGTGGCGGTGTTCTCGATGGAAATGTCGGCCGCGCAGCTGGCGTTGCGCCTGATTTCCTCGAATGGCCGCATCAACGCCACCCGCTTGCGCACCGGCCAGTTGGAAGACGAGGACTGGAGCCGCGTCACCAGCGCGATCCGGATGCTCAAGGAAACCAAGATCTTCATCGACGACACGCCCGGCCTGTCGCCGGAGGTGCTGCGCTCCAAGTCCCGCCGGCTCAAGCGCGAGCACGATCTGGGCCTGGTGGTGATCGACTACCTACAGCTGATGTCGGTGCCCGGCAACAGCGAGAACCGCGCTACCGAAATCTCGGAGATATCGCGTTCGCTCAAGGGCCTGGCCAAGGAGCTGAACGTGCCGGTGATCGCGCTGTCCCAGCTCAACCGCTCGCTGGAAACGCGAACCGACAAGCGCCCGGTCATGGCCGACCTGCGCGAATCGGGCGCCATCGAGCAGGACGCGGACATGATCGTGTTCATCTACCGCGACGACTATTACAACAAGGAAAACTCGCCGGACAAGGGCCTGGCCGAAATCATCATCGGCAAGCAGCGTAGCGGCCCGACCGGCTCGTGCAAGCTGAAGTTCTTCGGCGAGTACACCCGCTTCGACAATCTGTCGCACGACTCCATCGGCAGCTTCGAGTAAGGACACACGCCACGAAAGGGAGTTTGACCATGCGTAGCCTGTTGTTGCTTCTTGGCCTGTTTGTTTCGTACCAGGTATCGGCAGGTGGCCCCAGGGGGCTGTTCGTGCAGGTGGCCAGCGTGCCGACCGGGGCGGAGGCATGGAAGGCACGGAAATGGTTCGAAGCGGTTTGCCAACATCACCGTATGCCCGGTACCGCCGACTACATCTACGACCTGGTCCTTTCCGATACGGGAGACGCCAATGGTGACCTGTATGTGGCGCAGCTGGATCTGGTCGATGATTACTTCCATTGCTTCGACAATGTATTCATGGGCACCGTGGATCTGCCCTGGCCGGGGGAGTCCGCTGGTCAATCCCGTTATCTCCACGGAATCATGGATAGCGGGTATCGGTGGGACAACATTCTCCTGTCCAGGAAAATCGCGGATGCGCTGATAGCCCGGTATCCGACGCTCCCATTTCATTGGTACCTGACGTTGGAGGCGAACCTCAACTATTTCACGGGTTCCAACGTCGGAGGAACCAGCTACAGCGGTGCGCAGATCAGGGAAGCATATAAGGCGTATATCCTGCAGTTGTCCGGGGATTTGTACCAGAAGCGTGCGGGCGCGGTGCTCTGGTCGCCGGCATTCTGGAGTCCATGGTCAACACTGGATTCCACTACACGCAGTAGCCTGGCGGCCTCGATTTCCAATCTTCTGCACGCGACGCCACGATTGACGTGGCTGCACTTTCAGGACTTTATCGGACAGGGTTCCGACGTCCGTTGCACTGCGACCAACGTCTGTTCTCCTTGGCAGAAGCCAACCTACACGTTCACTTGCAACGATGCGGTCGGTTATCACGGATTGTTGGCGGCCGCCGTGCCTACGACGGTGATCAGCTTGGCCGTCAACCAGGAAATGTTCATTGTGGGAACAGACAGCAGCGATGCGTTCAAGGCGATGTTTCCCGCAGATCCCGTGGAGTTGGACGCGCGACAGCAATGCTATGCACAGCATGGTGTGCCCATCGGAACGTCCTGGGAGATCAGATGGTGGTACTTGGCACGCTATGGTGTCCTGACCGCGAATGTCGCATACCCGGCGTCGCCATGACACAGGCCGTGTGATGGAGCGCCAGCAGCGAATGAATCTGCCGATCGCCCTCGTCTGGTTTCGCAACGATCTGCGCCTGGATGACAATCCGGCGCTGCGGATGGCGCTGGAAGAGGGCTACACGCCGTTGCCGGTCTACATCCATGCGCCTGAAGAAGAGGGAGGGTGGGCGCCGGGTGCCGCATCGGATGCCTGGCGCCATCGGTCCCTGCAGGCGCTGGACGCCGATCTGCGTTCGCGGGGATCGATGCTGCATCTGCGCGGGGGGCCGACCGCGGCCGCGCTGCGTGATCTCCTGCATGAGAGCGGCGCACGGGCGGTGTTCTGGAACCGCAAGTACGAACCCGCGACCCAGCCGCGCGACGCCGCGCTGAAGAAGCAGTTGCGTGAGCAGGGATTGCGGGTGGAAAGCGCGAACGGCAGCCTGCTCTTCGAGCCGTGGGATCTGGCGACCGGGCAGAGCACGCCGTACCGGGTGTTCACGCCGTTCTGGCGTGCGGCGCGCGCGCGTTGGCGGCTGCCGTCGTGCTGGCGGGCACCCGCGCGCCTGCCGGCCTGCGATGTCGCCGCGCCGGTGCCGCTGTCCTCGCTGGGGCTGGCGCCGAAGCCGGATTGGGATCGCGGCTTCTGGGACGCCTGGCGGCCGGGCGAGGCAGGCGCCCGCGAAACGCTGGAGATTTTCATCGACGGCGCCCTGCGCGGTTATCGCGAGGATCGGGACCGCCCGGATCGCGTGGGCACCTCGCGGCTCTCCCCGCACCTGCATTTCGGCGAGATCGCGCCGTGGCGCGTGGCCGCCGCGCTGGAGCAGGCGCGCAACGCGGCCAACGCCGCCGAAGTGGAGGCATTCCTGCGCGAACTGGGCTGGCGCGAGTTCGCCTGGCACCTGCTGCATCACTTCCCGCACACCACCGACCGCAACCTCAATCCGCGTTTCGACGGCTTCGCTTGGGCGAAGCCCGGTGCCGGCGTTCTGGATGCCTGGCAGCGGGGACGGACCGGTGTGCCGATCGTCGACGCCGGCCTGCGCGAACTGTGGGCGACCGGCTACATGCACAACCGGGTGCGGATGATCGTGGCGAGCTTCCTCACCAAGCACCTGCGTGTGCATTGGTCGCACGGAGCGCGCTGGTTCTGGGACACGCTGGTCGACGCCGATCTGGCCAACAACACCCTGGGCTGGCAGTGGACCGCGGGCACCGGCGCCGACGCCGCGCCTTACTTCCGGGTATTCAATCCGGTCACCCAGGCGCGCCGGTTCGACCCGCAGGGCGAGTACATCGCCCGCTGGGTGCCGGAACTGCGCGGGTTGCCTGCGACCGCGCGGTTCGCGCCGTGGGAATCGCCGGCGCTGGCCGCGCGGCTCGCGCCCGGCTATCCCGCCTCGCCGATGGTGGACCTGGCCGCAGGGCGCGAAGCGGCGCTGGCCGCCTACCGGAACAGCGGCGGCTGAGCGCGCGTTGACGCCTTTCGTGGCCGCATGCTTCACTCGATGCACGGAAGGGAGGGCAGCATGGCGACGAAGAAGGGGCCGGGCAAGCCACGGCGCGAACCGATGTCGCGGGTCGATACCGCCTGGCTGCGGATGTGCCGGCCGACCAATCCGATGATGATTACCGGCGTGTTGATGTTCGACGAGCCGATGACGCTGGAACGGCTCAAGGATGTCGTGCGCAGGCGTTTCCTCGCCTATCCGCGTTTCCGCCAGAAGGCCGTGGACACCGCCGCCGGCGCCGCCTGGGTGGAAGACACCGATTTCGACATCGACTGGCATGTGCGGTTGTCGGCGCTGCCCGGGCGCAGTGATCCCACCTCGGAGAAGCGCGCGCTGGAGCGTTTTGTCAGCCAGATGGCGTCCACGCCGCTGGACAAGACCAAGCCGCTCTGGCAATTCCATCTGGTCGAACGCTATCGCGGCGGCTCGGCGCTGGTGGCGCGCATCCATCACAGCTACGCCGATGGCATCGCGCTGGTGCAGGTGCTGCTGTCGCTGACCGACACCACCCGCAAGCCGGAGCGCAGCAGCGAACTGCGCGCGGCCTGGCTCAAGCAGGATGGCGTGGAAGTGGTGCGCCGGGTCGGCGCCATCGACCGCTACGTCAAGCTGGGCGGCAAGATGCTCGGCAAGGGCATGGAGATGTACCGGGATCCGAGCCTGGCGACGATGCTGGCGAAAGAGGGCGGCGAAATCGGCCGCGAATTGCTGTCGGCGCTGGCGCTGTCGGATGATCCGCCCACGTTGCTGCGGGGACCGCTGGGGGTGAGCAAGCGGGTGGCCTGGGCCGAGCCGCTGGATCTGGAAGAGGTCAAGGCGGTGGGGCGTGCCTGCGATTGCACCGTCAACGATGTCCTGATGGCCACCGCGGCCGGCGCGCTGCGCAGCTATCTGATCGAGCGCGGCGAAGACGTCGACGGGGTGACCCTGCGTGCGACGGTGCCGGTCAACCTGCGGCCGCTGGAACACGCGCGCAAGCTGGGCAACCACTTCGGTCTGGTGTTCCTGGATCTGCCGGTCGGCGAGGCCAATCCGATCCGCCGGGTGGAACGGGTCGCCAATTGCATGAACACGCTCAAGAACTCGCGACAGGCGATTGTCGCGTTCGGGCTCCTGGCCGCGCTCGGGATGGCGCCGGGGGCCCTGCAGGGCGTCGCGCTGGAACTCTTCAGCCGCAAGGCCACCGCCGTGGCCACCAACGTGCCCGGACCGCAGCAGCCGCTGTACATGGGCGGCAGCCGGGTCCGCGACATGATGTTCTGGGTGCCGCAGACCGGCTCCATCGGCATCGGCGTGTCCATCCTCAGCTACAACGGCCGCGTCCACTTCGGCCTGATTGCCGACGCCAAGCTCGTGCCGGATCCCGACGCGGTGATTCGCCGCTTTGGTCCGGAGTTCGAGAAACTGCTGTACCTGGCCCTGATGGGGAACTGGGATTACACCCTCGATGCCGGCGCGGCGGAGTCGTTGCTGGAGGAAACCCCGCTGGCAAGCTGAACAGGAAGGCGCATGCTTTTCCGGATCTTCACGGGGCTTTAGCTATCAGACAGAAGGGAGCCGGTATTTTTGCCGGCGCTGAATGATTGCCGGGATGCGTTCCCACTCGACGAGGAGAAGTCCATGAACAAGTACGCCGTCAAGACCACGCTCATCGCGCTTGGCGCCGCGGTGATGTTGAGTTCCTGCGCCAGCTATACCGGCCAGACCAACGATCCCAATGATCCCAACCGTACCCGCACCGGCGCGCTGATCGGCGCCGGCATCGGCGCGGCGGTCGGCCTGCTCAGCGGCAAGGACGCGACCGATCGTCGCCAGCGCGCGCTGATTGGCGCGGGTGTCGGCGGCCTGGCGGGTGGTTCGATTGGCGCCTACCAGGATCGCCAGGAAGCGGAACTGCGCCGCCAGACCGCGGGCACCGGCATCGACGTCAGCCGCGATGGCGACGTGATCAAGCTCAACCTGCCGGACGGGGTGACCTTCGATTTCGGCAAGGCGGAGCTGAAGCCGCAGTTCTATCCGGCGCTCAACAATGTCGCCCGCACCCTGTCCGAGTACAACCAGACCATCGTGGAAGTGACCGGCCACACCGACAGCATCGGCAGCGACGCGGTCAACCAGCGCCTGTCCGAACAGCGCGCGTCGGCGGTCGGCAATTACCTGATCGGCCAGGGCGTGCTGCGCGAGCGTTTCGAGATCGTCGGCATGGGCAAGCGCTATCCGATTGCCAGCAACGACACCGATTCCGGCCGCGCGCTCAACCGCCGGGTCGAGATCCGGGTGCTGCCGGTGCGCTCCTGAGCATCGCGACATCCAGGCAGTGAACAGAAAGGGCCGCGTCAGCGGCCCTTTCCGTTTGTACGTGTTCTTGCGCCGTCCTGTGCGTCTTCGTGCACCCACAGGAGCATCAGAAGCCCCGCCGCCGACATTCCCCATCCAGCCGCCGGGCGTCGATATTGCGGCTGTAGTTCGCCGCGTCCGTCGCGGGCATGCCTTCGATCAGCGCCTGGTACATGCCCAGCCGCTTGATGCGTCGGCCCAGTGGACCATTGACCTTGTTTTCCTCGGCCACCATGCCGGCGTAGAGGATGGTGAACAGTTGATCCACCCGCAGCGCGTCTTCGCCATAGGCGGCGGACAGGCCGGTGATCCAGGCCAGCACGGCGGGACTGGCCTGCGGGCCGGTGCGGTCGTAGACACGCACGAAATCCTCGTACAGGCGGTAGGCGCCGTGGCGCGCCGCCAGCGCCTGCAATTCGCCGAAGTACCATGCGTCGCGCGGCGCGAAGCGGGGTTCGCCCGGCGGCGTCAGGTAGACGCACCAGTCGTCGAACTGGCCGCGATCGAATTCAATCAGCGCGCCGTCGGCCAGCGTCTTGAAATGCCGGCGCATGCCGCGGCTCAGGCGAACCGGTCGGCCAGCGCGTCGGTGGCCTGCACCAACGCGTCGACAATGGCCGGATCCGCGGCGCTGTGCCCGGCCAGCACCACCCGCAGATCCGCTTCCGGCCAGGCCCGCGCCAGGTCATGGGCGCTCTTCATCGGGCAGATGATGTCGTAGCGGCCGTGCACGATGGTGGAAGGAATGTGGCGGATGCGGTCGATGCCGCGCAGCAACTGATCCGGTTCCAGGAACACGTTGTGGCGGAAGTAGTGCGCTTCGGCGCGGGCGACGCTGACGGCGACCTTCGGATCCTCGAAGTTGCCGGCTTCCTCCGGATCGTGGATCAAGGTGGTGCTGCCGCCTTCCCAGTTGCTCCAGGCGCGCGCGGCCGCCAGCCGGACCTGCGGATCCGGGCTGTCCAGGCGTCGCCAGTAGGCTTCGACCATCTCGCCGCGTTCGGCTTCCGGAATATGGGCCAGGTAATGGTCCCAGCGCTCGGGAAAGATCCAGCGCGCGCCGCCGTCGAGTTCATTGAACCAGCGCAGCTCGCCCGGGCGGCCCAGGAAGATGCCGCGCAGCACCAGTCCGAGCACGCGTTGCGGATGCGCCTGCGCATAGGCCAGCGAGAGCGTGGAACCCCAGGAGCCGCCGAACACCACCCATTGTTCGATGCCGAAGTGCCCGCGGATCCGCTCGATGTCGGCGACCAGGTGCCAGGTGGTGTTGTCGCGCAGCTCGGCCGGCGGGGTCGAACGGCCCGCGCCGCGCTGATCGAACAGCACGATGCGGTAGCGCGCCGGATCGAAGAAGCGCCGATGGTAGGCCGACAGGCCGGCGCCGGGGCCGCCATGCAGGAACAGCACCGGCAGGCCGTCCGGATTGCCGCATTCCTCGATGTACAGCGTGTGCAGGTCATCCACCGCCAGCCGGTGGGTGCGATAGGGCTCGATTTCGGGATACAGCTCGCGCACGTGCGTCGTCCTTCCGTTTGGGCGAAGGATAGCGCAGCCCCGTCATCGACTCCGGCCCTAGCTGAATTTCCCTGCCTGTCAACCCGTTTCGCGCACGGTCCGGGGTTGCCACAATCGGCATCCCACCCGGACCACCGGGTCATTTCCGACGGAAGCAATGCAAGACAAGAATCCGAAGCTGGCTCTGCAGATCGCCCAGACCATCGCCACCGAGATCGGCGCCCAGACCGCGCAGGCGCGTGCCGCCATCGCGCTGCTCGATGAAGGCGCCACCGTTCCCTTCATCGCGCGCTATCGCAAGGAAGTCACCGGTGGCCTGGACGATACCCAGTTGCGCAACCTGGAGGTCCGCCTGACTTATCTGCGCGAACTGGAAGATCGCCGCGAGGCGGTGCTGGCGAGCATCGAGGAGCAGGGCAAGCTGACCGGTGAACTGCGCGCCGACATCGAGGCCGCCGACAGCAAGGCGCGCCTGGAGGATCTGTACCTGCCATACAAGCCCAAGCGTCGCACCCGCGCGCAGATCGCGCGCGAAGCCGGCCTGGAGCCGCTGGCCGACGGCCTGCTGGCGGATCCCTCGCAGGCGCCGGAAACCGCGGCCGCGGCCTACGTGGACGCGGAGAAGGGCGTGGCCGACATCAAGGCGGCGCTGGAAGGCGCGCGCGCGATCCTGATGGAGCGCTGGGGCGAGAACGCGGCGCTGGTCGGCGAACTGCGCGACTGGATGCACGAGGTCGGCGTGATCCGCGCCCGCGTGGCCGAAGGCAAGGAAACCGAAGGCGCCAAGTACCGCGACTACTTCGACCACGCCGAATCGCTGGCGAAGATTCCCTCGCACCGGCTGCTGGCGCTGTTCCGCGCGCGCCGGGAGGAAATCCTGCTGCTGGATCTGGATCCGGGCAACGAAGCCGAAGCCGGGCACCTGCTGGCCGAAGGGCGCGTGGCCAAACATGCCGGCGTTTCCGCGCAGGGCCGTCCGGGCGACAAGTGGCTGCTGGACGCGTGCCGGCTGACCTGGCGCGCCAAGCTGCACATGCACCTGCTGCTGGATCTGTTCAATCAGGCGCGCGAGAAGGCCGAGGCCGAGGCGATCGCGGTGTTCGGCGACAACCTCAAGGATCTGCTGCTGGCCGCGCCGGCCGGCCCCAAGGCGGTGCTCGGGCTGGATCCGGGCCTGCGCACCGGCGTGAAGGTGGCGGTGGTGGATCGCACCGGCAAGCTGGTCGACACCGCGACCATCTATCCGCATGAACCCAAGCGCCAGTGGGATCAGTCGCTGCACGTGCTGCGCGCGTTGTGCACGAAGCACCAGGTGGAACTGATCTCGATCGGCAACGGCACCGCCAGCCGCGAGACCGACAAGCTGGCCGGGGATCTGATCAAGCGGGCGCCGGAACTGAAGATGCAGAAGATCGTGGTCAGCGAGGCCGGCGCCTCGGTGTACTCGGCATCCGAATTCGCCGCGCGCGAATTCCCGGGCCTGGACGTGAGCCTGCGCGGCGCGGTGTCGATCGCGCGCCGGCTGCAGGACCCGCTGGCCGAACTGGTGAAGATAGAGCCCAAGGCGATCGGCGTGGGCCAGTACCAGCACGATGTCGACCAGTTCCGGCTGGCGCGCGCGCTGGACGCGAAGGTCGAGGACTGCGTGAACGCGGTCGGCGTGGACGTGAACACCGCCTCGGCGGCGCTGCTGACCCGCGTGTCCGGCCTGTCCTCCAGCGTGGCCGACAACATCGTGGTCTATCGCGACGCCAACGGCGCGTTCAAGTCGCGCAGGGATCTGCTGAAGGTGCCGCGCCTGGGCGAGAAGACCTTCGAGCAGTGCGCCGGCTTCCTGCGCATCGCCGATGGCGACCAGCCGCTGGATGCGTCTTCGGTGCACCCGGAAGCCTATCCGGTGGTCGAGCGCATCCTGGCCAGATGCGGTCGGGAGGTGAAGCAGATCATCGGCGACGCCGGCTTCCTGCGCGGCGTGCGTGCCGAGGACTACACCGACGAGAAGTTCGGCGTGCCGACCGTGCGCGACATCCTCAAGGAACTGGAGAAGCCCGGCCGCGATCCGCGCCCCGAGTTCAAGGCCGCGCGCTTCGCCGACGGGGTGGAGGACATCAAGGACCTCAAGCCCGGGATGATTCTGGAAGGCGTGATCAGCAACGTGGCCGCGTTCGGCGCCTTCGTCGACATCGGCGTGCACCAGGATGGCCTGATCCACATCTCCGCGCTGGCGGATCGTTACGTCAAGGATCCGCGCGAAGTGGTCAAGGCCGGCGACATCGTCAAGGTGCGGGTGCTGGAAGTGGACATCCCGCGCAAGCGCATCGCCCTGACGCGGCGACTGGATGACACGCCGCCGCCGGTGCGTGAGGACCGTGGCGCGCAAGGCGCACGCGGGAACGGTGGCGGCGGAAACGGTCCGCGCAACGGCCGCGACGGCGGCGGACGCGGGCAGGGTGGCGCAGCACGCACCGCCGCGCCACCTGCCGACAACGCGCTGGCCGCGGCCTTCGCGCGTGCCCGCAGCAAGGACTGACTGCGCGGCCGTACGACCGATGCTCCTTCTCCCGTAACGGGAGAAGGGAACGAGCGGACTTTCATCCTGCGTTCCTTCCCCCGCATGCGGGGGAAGGTGCCGAAGGCGGATGGGGGCGAGCGGGCAAACTTCTGCCGCGACGTCGCCATTGCGCCAAGATCGCCCTCATCCGGCGCTTGCGCACCACCTCCTCCCGTGAACGGGAGAAGGATTTGGAAAGCGATTCGGCCGCTTACGGCCAGCGCATTTCGCCCTTGCTGACTTTCGCGCTCAATTCCAGCGAGGACACGCCGCCCAACTGTGGGTACCGCGCCTTCATCGCTGCGATCAGCGCGGCAGAATCCTTCGCCTTGGCGGTCTCCTCGTCGTAGGCGCGGATGTAGTTGGCGGTGAAGCGCACCGCGTCCAGACCTTGCGGCGCGCCCGGCTCATAGTGGCCGGGGATCACCGTCCCGGGCTTCAGCGCGGCGATTCGATCGAGCGTGGCCAGCCAGTCGGCGTGTGACTGCGGGGTCCGGGTATCGGCCATCCACACATGCTCGCCGGCCATCACCGGGATGCCGCCGACCACCGCATGGAGGGAGGGAATCCACACCACGCTGCGATCCGGCGTGGGGCCATCCAGACCGATAATCCGCAGTTCCCGGCCCTCCAGGGTCAGGCGATCACCCGCCAGCGGCTCCGGCACGACGATCTGCTTGGGCGCGCCCGCACCGAGGATCGGGCCCCAGTGCGCCAGCTTGCCGGCGCTGGTTTCCCGGATATGGGCGATGGTCTGCGGCGTGGCCAGGATCTTCGCGTCCGGGAAGGCGGCTTTCAGCGTTTCCAGGCCGAAATAGAAATCCGGATCGCCATGGCTGATGTAGATCGTGGTCAGGCGCTTGCCGGAGGCCTTGATCATCTCGACCAGCTTCGCCGCGTCGGCGGTGGAGAACTGCGCGTCGATCAGCACCGCATCCTCGCGGCCGGTGACCAGCACCGAGGACACCGCGAAGATGCCGGCCGGGCCGGGGTTGTAGACCGCCAGCTTCAGCGGTTCGGCGACGGGCTCCGCCGCCCGGGGCGCCGCGGGAGCGGCGGTGTCGGCGGACGAGGGCCCCTGGCCACCGCAGGCGGCCAGCGACAGGGCGAGCGTCAGCGCGCTCACGGATTTCAGGGCATGGACTTTCATGGACATCGTCTCCTGGTCGGCGGACGCGGGCGGAGGAAATCTGACGCGGGAATCAGTAGGCCGCGGTGATGATCTGGCGCGGATGGCGGGCCTGCTCGATTTCGGCGACGAAGGCGTCGGCGTAGTCGGCATAACTGATCGTGCTCTTGCCGTTGGCGTCGCTCAGCAGCGAACCGGCCTGGGTGCGGAACCGGCCGCGCGCTTCGCCGGGGCCGATTTCCGCGGCGGGCGAGAAAAAGGTCCAGGCCAGATCGTCGGTGGCCTGATAGCGCTTGAGGGCTTCGCGGTGGGCCAGCGCGACCGGCTTGTAGGCGGCCGGGAAATCCGGAACGTCGACCAGTTGCACGCCCGGCGCGACTTCCAGGCTGCCGGCGCCGCCGACCACCACCACGCGTGGCACGCCGGCTTCGCGCGCGGCGGCGATCAGCGCGTCGCTGACATCGACGAGGCTGGATTCGGCACCGGGCTGCGGGCCGTAGGCGCTGGCCAGCACGTCGTGGCCGCGCACGGCGGCGACCAGGGCGTCGTGATCGTCCAGCGGCGCGATGACGATGCGGGCGCCGTCCAGCTCGGCGGGCAGATCGCCGTCGCGGCGGACGATGGCGGTGACGTCATGGCCACGAGCGATGGCGTGGGCGGCGATATGGCGGCCGATTTTGCCGGTGGCGGCGACGAGGGCGATTTTCATGGGGAACTCCAGGGCGGGGATGTGGAGGCCACTGTAGTGAGCTGAAAGCGGACGAAAAACCGCGTATAAGGCACTTGTTTGTTGCATGAATCGAGCAAGTCATGGACCGGATGACCGCAATGGGGGTGTTCGTCGAGGTCGCCGAGCGCGGCAGCCTGACCGCCGCCGCCGAGGCGCTGGACATGTCGCGGGCGATGGTCACCCGCTACCTGGCCGAACTGGAGGATTGGCTGGGCGTGCGCCTGTTCCATCGCACCACCCGCCGGATCAGCCTGACCACGCCGGGCGAACAGGCGCTGGAGCGCTGCCGCCAACTGCTGGAGCTTGGCGCCGATCTGCAGGCGTCGGTCGCCAGCGATGCGGACACGCCGCCGCACGGGCAACTGCGGCTGACCTGCAGCACCTCGTTCGGGCAGAGCCAGATGGCGGCGGCGGTGGTGGACTACGTCGGCCGGCATCCGGGCGTGCGCATCGACATGCTGCTGCTGGACCGCACGGTGAACCTGATCGAGGAGCGGGTGGATCTGGCGATCCGCATCACCCGCGAACTGGATCCGAACCTCATCGCCCGCCGGCTGACCCTGTGCCGTTCACGGCTGTGCGCCTCGCCGGATTACCTGCGGCGGCGGGGCACCCCGGCGCGCGCCGAGGATCTGACCACGCACGATTGCCTGACCCATCACTTCGTCGGCAAGAGCCTGTGGCACCTGCGCCGTGACGGACGCGAGGTGGCGGTGGCGGTGGGCGGCGGGATCAGCGCCAACGAGGCCAGCGTGCTGCTGCAGGCGGTGCGCAGCGGCGGCGGCATCGCCATGCTGCCGACCTACCAGGCGGCCGATTATCTGGCCCGCGGCGAACTGGTCGCGGTACTGCCTGATTACGAGATACCGCCGATGGGCATCTTCGGCGTCTACGCCACCCGCCGGCTGATGCCGCCGCTGGTGCGCTCGTTCCTGGACTTCCTGGCCGGGCGTTTCGGCGAGGAACCGGACTGGGATCGGGCGCTGTCCGCGGCCGGCGGCGCTTCGGCCTGAGGAGGACCGGGCGGGAAAGCCCGATTCAGGTTTTCACCCTTGGCTTTCACCTGATTAGGTGAAAAGATTCTCGCGTGAGCCTGACCCTGACCCACCGCCAAGCCGCCATCCTCGAGGCCGTGCGCCAGCACCTGGCCGAGACCGGCAGTGCGCCGACCCTGCAGGAAATCGGCGCGGCGGTCGGCATCGGCCATGTCAGCGCGGTGTTCAAGCACCTGGAGGCGCTGGAGAAGAAGGGCTACCTGATCCGCGATCCCAGCCGGCCGCGCGGCATCCGCCTGATCGAGGCGCGCGCCGAACGCGATGACACGCTCCGCCTGCCGCTGGTGGGACGGGTCGCGGCAGGCCAGCCGATCCTCAACGACGGCGAAACCGAAACCTTCCTGCACGTGGACGAGGCGCTGTTCCGCCTGCGTCCGGATTACCTGTTGCGCGTGCAGGGCGATTCGATGCGCGACGACGGCATCCTCGATGGCGATCTGATCGGCGTGCGCATCACTCCCGATGCGCACCATGGACAGACGGTGGTGGCGCGGCTCGGCGACGCGGGCATCACCGTCAAGCGCCTGCATCGCACCGCGACCGAACTGCGGCTGCTGCCGCGCAGCGCCGGCCATGCGCCGATCGATCCGGATCCGGACGAGGACTTCGCCATCGAAGGCGTGTACTGCGGTTTGATCCGGCGCGACTGACATGGGCTCCGTCGTCGCCCTGGAATCCCTGCTGGCCGCGCAGACCCTGTGGCATGCGGGGCGCGGCGCCGTCGCTCCCGTGGACAGCGAGAGCACCGGCCATGCCGCGCTGGATCGCCTGCTGCCGCAGGGCGGCTGGCCGCGCGGCGCGCTCACCGAACTGCTGCTGCCCGCCGATGGCGTGGGCGAGATCGGGTTGTTGATGCCCACGCTGGCGCGCCTGAGCCAGGGCGACGACGCGGTGGTGCTGATCGCGCCACCGTACCTGCCCTATGCGCCGGCCTGGCAGGGCGGCGGCGTGGACCTGGCGCGCCTGCATCTGGTCGAGGCCGCGCCACGCGATGCCTTGTGGGCGTTCGAGCAGTGCCTGCGCAGCGGCGCCTGCGCGGCGGTGATCGGCTGGCCGGGCCATGCGGACGGACGGGCGCTGCGCCGCCTGCAGGTGGCGGCCGACAGTGGCGATTGCCTGGGTTTCGCGCTGCGGGATCGCCGGCATGCCGTCAATGCCTCGCCGGCGGCGCTGCGGCTGGAGTACGTGCCGGAACGGGAACGGCCCGGTGCCTGGCATGTGCGCAAGTGTCGCGGCGGACACCCGCCGGCGCAGGCGTTCGCGTGGACCGGGCATTGAGGCGCGCGCATGCTCTGGGCCTGCCTGCTGTTGCCGCAACTGGCGCTGGACGCCGTCCTCCGGCGTTCGCCGGATCCGGATGCGCCGCTGGCGTTGGCGACCGGTCCGGCGCAACTGCGCACGTTGCACGCGGTCAACGCGGCGGCGGCGCGGGCCGGGTTGAAGGCCGGCATGCGGCTGACCGCCGCGCATGCGCTGCTGCCCGAACTGGCGCTGGCCGAATACGACCCGCGGACCGAAGCGCGCTGGCATCGTTTCCTCGCCGCATGGGCCTATCGCCACAGTTCGCTGGTCAGCGCGCAGTGGCCCGGCTGCATCGTGCTGGAAGTGCGGGCCAGTTTCCGCCTGCTGGGGCCGTGGCCCCGGTTTGAGGCGCGCCTGCGCGAGGAACTGCATGCATTGGGTTTCAGCCATCGCATCGCGCTGGCGCCGACGCCGCGCGCGGCGCGCGTGTTCGCCGGCCTGCGCGATGGCCTGGCGCTGATGCAGGCGCCGGTCATGCACGAGGTGCTGGATCGCGTGCCCATCCGGCGCGCGGTGCTGCCCGGCGATGCCGGCGAGCGCCTGCACCGCATGGGCATCCGCGATCTGCGCAGCCTGCGCGGCCTGCCACGCGACAGCCTGCGCCGACGCTTCGGCCTGGACGTGCTGGAGCACCTGGATCGCCTGTATGGAGACGCCGACGAGCCGCTGTCGTACTACGCCCCACCGGATCACTTCGACGAGCGGCTGGAACTGGGCTACGAGGTGGAAAGCCACACCGCGCTGCTGTTCCCGCTGCGGCGGCTGATCGGCGATCTGTGCACCTACCTGTCCATCCGCGATGGCGGGGTGCAGCGGTTCCTGTTGCGGCTGGAACACGAGGAAGGGCATACCGACGTGGAAGTGGGCCTGCTGTCGGCCGAGCGGGAACCGGCGATGCTGTTCGAACTGACCCGCAACCGGCTCGAACGCGTGTCCATTCCCGCGCCGGTGGTGGCGGTGCGCCTGCTCGCGCGCGAGCTGCCGCCGTTCGTGCCGGCCACGCGGGATCTGTTCGACACCCGCGCCCAGCAGAGCCTGCCCTGGCCGCAGCTGCGCGAACGCCTGCGCGCGCGGCTGGGCGATGATGCGGTCCACCAGGTGACGCCCACCGGTGATCCGCGCCCGGAGCGCGCCTGGCGACGGTTGCGGGGAGACGAGCGCACGGCCATCGCGCAGGCGCCGGTGCGCCCGCCGCGTCCGGCCTGGCTGTTGCCGCAGCCGATCCCGCTGCGGGATCCGCGCCCGCGAATCCTGTCCGGACCGGAACGGCTGGAAAGCGGCTGGTGGGACGGCGACGATGCGCGCCGCGACTACTACGTGCTGGAAACCTCGCAGGGCCAGCGCGCCTGGGCGTTCGCGCCGCCGGGCGAGCGCGGTCACTGGATGCTGCATGGGTGGTTCGCATGAGCCGCGAACAGGAACGCGACACCGATTCGCCCGGCGGCCGTCCGCCGCGCGCCTGGGAAGTGGCGCAACGGCTGGGACTGGCGGCGGCCAACGACGACAGCATCGTCGCCGACGACCTGCCGGAATACGCCGAACTGCATTGCCTGTCGGACTTTTCCTTCCTGCGCGGCGCGGCCAGCGCGGAGGAATTGTTCGCGCGGGCCAAACAATGCGGCTACAAGGCGCTGGCGATCACCGACGAATGCTCGCTGGCGGGCATCGTGCGCGCGCTGGAAGCCTCGCGGGCGACGGGGTTGAAACTGGTGGTGGGCAGCGAG
Source organism: Pseudoxanthomonas sp. (assembly GCF_051953815.1). Classification (GTDB taxonomy): domain Bacteria; phylum Pseudomonadota; class Gammaproteobacteria; order Xanthomonadales; family Xanthomonadaceae; genus Pseudoxanthomonas_A. Next base: position 158,706 of record NZ_JBQCIJ010000022.1, read on the forward strand.
TTCCAACTGCTGGACGGCCTGCGTCTGGTGCTGCTGGTGCAGGACCAGACGGGTTATACGCAGCTGTGCCGGCTGATCACCGTGGGCCGCCGCGCCACCACCAAGGGAAGCTACCGGCTCACCCGCCAGGATGTGGAAACCGTGCTGGCCGGAGAGGCGTGCGGCCTGTTCGCGCTGTGGCTGCCGGCGCGGGTGCCGGATCCGCGCCAGGGCCAATGGCTGAAGCGGGTCTTCGGCGAACGCGCCTTCCTGGCGGTGGAACTGCACCGCGACGAGGACGACGATGCCCGCCTGCGACAACTGCTGGCATTGGCGGTGGAGCAGGGCATGACGCCGGTGGCGGCCGGCGACGTGCACATGGACGTACGCCGCCGCCGCGCCCTGCAGGACACCATGACCGCGATCCGCCACGGGCTTCCGCTGAGCGAGTGCGGCGAGCATCTGTTCCGCAACGGCGAACGCCACCTGCGCACGCGGCGGGCGCTGGGCAACATCTATCCGGCCGCATTGCGGGAGATGGCGGTGCAACTGGCAGAACGCTGCACGTTCCATCTGGACGAACTGAAGTACCGCTATCCCGTGGAACTGGTGCCGGAAGGCCACACGCCAGCCAGCTGGCTGCGCGAGTTGACCGAGCAAGGCATGCGTGAACGCTGGCCGGAGGGCACGCCCGACAAGGTCAAGCGGCAGATCGAGAGCGAACTGGAGCTCATCGCGGAGAAAAGTTACGAGGCATTTTTCCTGACCGTCCAGGACATCGTCCGTTTCGCAAAATCAAAAGATATCCTCTGCCAGGGACGAGGCTCCTCGGCGAATTCGGCGGTCTGCTTCGCGCTGGGCATCACCGTGGTCAACCCTGACGAGACCCGCCTGTTGATGGCGCGCTTTTTGTCAGCGGATCGCCATGAACCGCCCGACATCGACGTGGACTTCGAGCACGAGCGACGTGAGGAGGTTATCCAGTACGTCTATGAAAAATATGGCCGTGAACGCGCGGCCATCGCCGCCACCGTGATCCGCTACCGCGGCAAGAGCGCGGTGCGCGACGTCGCCAAGGCCTTCGGCCTGCCGCCGGACCAGATCGCATTGCTGGCCGACTGTTACGGCTGGGGCAACGGCGACACCCCGATGGAACAGCGCCTGCGCGAGGCCGGTTTCGATCCGGACAATCCGCTGATCGCGCGGGTGCTGGCGATGACCGCGCTGCTGCGTGGGCATCCGCGTCATCTGTCCCAGCACGTCGGCGGATTCGTCATCAGCGACGCGCCGCTGTCCACGGTGGTGCCGGTGGAGAACGCGGCCATGGACGGTCGCACCATCATCCAGTGGGACAAGGACGATCTGGAAACCATGAAGCTGCTCAAGGTCGACTGCCTGGCGCTGGGCATGCTGACCTGCATCCACAAGGCGGTGAAGCTGATAGAGAAGCATCGTGGCCGCGTCACTGATCTGGCGCGGATCCCGGGCGGTGACCCGGGCACCTACGCTCTGATCCAGGCCGCCGACACCGTCGGCGTGTTCCAGATCGAATCGCGCGCGCAGATGAGCATGCTGCCGCGACTGAAACCCGGGAATTTCTACGATCTGGTCATCGAGGTGGCCATCGTCCGCCCCGGTCCGATCCAGGGCGGCATGGTGCATCCCTACCTGCGGCGACGGCAGGGCAAGGACCCGGTGGTCTATCCCTCCGAGGGCATCGAGGCCATTCTCGGCAACACCCTGGGCATTCCGCTGTTCCAGGAACAGGTGATGGAACTGGTGATTCACGCCGGTTATACGGAAGCGGAAGCAGATGGGCTGCGCCGCTCGATGGCCGCCTGGGGACGCGGCGGCGATATGGAACCGCATCGCGCGCGCATCCGCGAGCTGATGGAAGGAAAGAACTACTCTTCCGAATTCATCGACCAGATCTTCGAACAGATCAAGGGCTTCGGTTCCTACGGCTTCCCGCAGAGCCACGCGGCCTCGTTCGCCAAGCTGGTCTACATCAGCAGCTGGCTGAAGCGGCACGAGCCGGCCGCGTTCACCTGCGCGCTGCTCAACGCCCAGCCGATGGGCTTCTATTCGCCCAGCCAGATCGTGCAGGACGCGCGACGCGGGCGGGGCGGTCGCCTGCCGGTCGAAGTGCGGCCGGTCGACGTGCTGCACAGTGATTGGGATTGCACGCTGGAAGGCGGGCGTTTCCGCATCGATGACGCGGATGACGCCGGTCAGCCGGCGATCCGGCTGGGCATGCGCCTGGTCGGCGGGCTGTCGGAGGCGATGGCGAATGCGATCGTCGCGGCCCGCACGCGGCAGCCGTTCCGCGACGTGCGCGATCTGTGCCTGCGCGCGGGACTGGACGAGAAGGCCCGGCACGCCCTGGCCGAAGCCGGCGCGCTGGAAGCGCTGGCCGGAAACCGCCATGCCGCGCGCTGGGCGGTGGCCGGCGTCGAACGCCAGCGGCCACTGTTGCCCGGCAGTCCGGACGAGGACGACATCGTGCTGCCGGCGCCGCGTACCGGCGAGGAAGTATTGTCCGACTATCGCGCGCTGGGCCTGACCCTGCGCAGCCATCCACTGGCGCTGTTGCGCCAGCGCCTGCAGGCCGAGCGCGTGCTGGACTCGCGCCAGTTGCAGGACATGCCGCATGGACGCGGCGTGCATGCGGCCGGCATCGTCACCCAGCGCCAGCGGCCGGGCACCGCCAGCGGGGTCATCTTCGTGACCCTGGAAGACGAACATGGGGTGGTCAACGTGGTGGTGTGGCCGCATCTGGCCGCGCGCCAGCGCAAGGCGCTGTTGGGCGCGCGCCTGCTGTCGGTGCGCGGACGCTGGGAACACGTGGACGGCGTGCAGCACCTCATCGCCGCCCATCTTTCCGACATGAGCGGGCTGCTGGGCGATCTCCACACCACTTCGCGGGACTTCCACTGAGATGGACCTGTTCGCCTGTCCCATGCGGCAACTGGTCGACGACGCGCAGGGCGGCATCCGCTACTGGCCGGATTTCGTCGACGAGGCGCGGGCCTGGCAATGGTTCCAGTCGCTGCATGCGCAGGCCGCCTGGACCCATCTGCAGCGCCCGATGTACGACAAGGTGGTGGATGTGCCGCGCCTGCTGGCGAGTTACGACGTCGATGCCTTGCCCGCGGATCTGCCGTTGGCCGAGATGCTGCGGCGGGTGCAGGCGGTGGTGCCGGCGCCCTACAGCCGGGTGGGCATGAACCTCTATCGCGACGGTCACGACAGCGTCGCCATGCACAGCGACAAGCTGCACATCCTGCGCGAGGGGCACCCGATCACCCTGGTGTCGCTGGGCGCGCCGCGCCGCATGCTGATCAAGCGCAAGGGGGAAGGGCACAAGGCCATTCCCATCGACCTGATGCCCGGCAGCCTGTTGAGCATGAGCCACGCCTCCCAGCTCACCCACGAGCACGGCATTCCCAAGACCCGTCGCCATCAGGGCCCGCGGATCAGCGCGGTGTTCCGGGTGCGGCCCTGAGCCGCGCCGTGGCTTTTCCCGGACCAGGGCCTGGCGGACAATCGGCCCGCATGAACCGCCGATCCGCCCGGACGCCCGCCGCCCGCTGGAAGAGAACCGCCCTGTACGGAGCGGCGCTCGCACTGGCGGCGCTGGCGCTGCAATGGCTGGATTACCAGCGGCTGGCGCGCACCCATTGGGATGATTTCTACATCGGCCTGATCGCGCTGTCGTTCCTGGCGCTGGGCATGTTCGTCGGCGCCCACCTGTTCGGCGGTCGCCGGCTTCCGGCTCCCTTCGACGGCAATCCGCAGGCGCGGGACAGCCTGGGCATCAGCGAGCGCGAGCGGACCGTGCTGCTGGAACTGGCCGCCGGCCGTTCCAACAAGGAGATCGCCCGCGAGCTGCACATCGCGCCCAGCACGGTCAAAACCCACGTCGCCCGCCTGTACGAAAAGCTGGGCGCGCGCCGGCGGACCGAGGCGGTGCGGCGCGCCCGCGAGCTGGGCCTGGTGCCCTGAACAGGCCACAGGCGTGACATCCTTTGGCGGAAACGGGGGAAATCCCCCGTTTGGCCGATGGCCGCGCAGGCGGGCGGCCGGTCCAATGAGCTCTCCTTTCCACCTGCGGGGTGCCGGCATGTTGCGCAAGATCCTTTCCTACGGCGTGGTCTCCGGCCTGATTGCCGGCGGCGTCCTGTCCCTCATCGTCCTTACCCTGGAAGGCGCCATGCCTTCCGGCTACAGCATGGCGATCGGCTACCTGACCATGCTGGTCGCCCTGAGCCTGGTATTCCTGGCCATCAAGCGCCACCGGGATCGCGATCTGGGTGGAGTGATCCGGTTCTGGCCGGCGTTCGGCCTGGGCGTGGGCGTGAGCTTCGTGGCCAGCCTGATCTACATGCTTTCCTGGGAGGCGGCGCTGGCGATCAGCGGCATGGATTTCGCAGACACCTATGCCAGGGCGATGATCGCGGCGCAGAAGGCCAAGGGCGCCAGTCCCGAGGCGCTGGCCAAGCTGGCCGCCGACATGGAAACGTTCAAGGTGCAGTACGCCAATCCGCTGTTCCGGTTGCCGATGACCTTCGTCGAGATCTTTCCGGTCGGCGTGCTGATGTCCCTGATTTCGGCGGCCATCCTGCGCAATCCCCGCGTGCTGGCGGCGCGGGGTGGGTGAGGACAAGTCCGGACCATGCGCGGGTGCGTACACCGCGTGGCACGCCATCACGACAGTGTCACTGCCGTTCATCGGAAGAACGCCACAGCCCGGAAGAGGGTGGAAGAGGGTTTTCACGCCATGTGGTGGATACGCGGTGAACAGCCATGCGCGCCTTCGAAAGGCGCGCATGGCTGAATAGATTCCGCGTTTTCCTCCCGTTGACTAGGGCAGGAGGGTCAGCGGGCGATCGTCGTAGTGGATGGGTACCCAGGCATATCCATTTCCCGAACTCCGGAGGTGGCCAATGCCGGGGAAGGGAAGATGGGGACCGGCGATCAGGGAACGCTCCGAGGCCACCAGGTCGAAGGTTCGTTCGCGCACTGCCCGGGCGCGCGAGGAATCCGTATCGAAACCAATGGTCAACGCCGGTTCGTCGAACTGGACGGTGGCGTGGATCATGTCGCCGATGAAACTGATCTTTCGGCCATCCCGCTGCAGGGTGAACACCGCACTGCCCGGGGTATGCCCGTCATGCACGGTTGCGACGATGCCAGGCACGACTTCGGACGTCCCGGAGAAGGCCTTGATCTTCCCGGCTGCGGCGTAGACGCGCAGCATCTTCTCCGCGGTTTCCGACGAAGCTGCATCCGCATGGGGAACCGAGGGCGTGGCGGGTTGCAGGTAGAAAGCCAGATCCGGAGCGCCGACATGGATGATCGCGTTGCGAAAAACAGGTTCTCCGTCCAGAACCAGTCCACCGATATGATCGATATGGGTATGGGTGATCAGGATGTCGTCGATCTGCCCGGCCTGGACGCCGGCGGCGGCCAGGCTTTCCATCAGGCGATCGGCATTCCCTCCGAACAGCGCTCCGCTCCCGGTATCGACGAGTACCCGCCGTCCGCCCAGTTCTACCAGGAAGACGTTGATCGACGTGCGCACCGGATTTTCCAGGAACTCACGCCTCAGAAGCTGATCGATGTGATCGTGCGTCGTACCATGCATCAACTTGTGCAGGTCCAGATCCACGGTGCCGGTGGACAAGGCGGTGACCCTGGCGTCGCCCAGCGCGAAGCGATAGACGCCAGCGGGCTGTTCCACGGCGACGCGTGGCTGGTCGGGTGTCCCGGCAAAGGATGAAAACGCAAGGACCATCAGGGAGGTTCCCAGGATGGCGGTGAGCAATGGAGATCGCTTCATGTGAACTGCCGGCCTCTTTTCACCGGTGATGTGTACAGGTGACAGCATCATAGGTACCGCCTTACCATGCATAAAATGCATGAGATGTATATTTGATATGCGTGAAATGGATATCCATGCCGTTGATCTGAATCTGCTGAAGTTCCTTGGCGCGCTGCTTCGCGAGCGCAGCGTCACTCGTGCGGGGCTCAGGCTAGGACTGAGCCAGCCGGCTGCCAGCCGGGCACTGGGAAGACTGCGGGTGATGTTCAAGGACAAGGTGGTCGTGCGTACGCCGACGGGCGTCGAGCCGACGCCCAGGATGCTTGCCATGGAGCCATTGCTGGACCGGCTGCTGGAAGACGTCCGCAACATCGTGGCGCCTCCACGATTCGAGCCCTCCGTTGCACAGGACCGCTTCATCATCGCCTGCATCGATCATGTCGCCTCGATGGTGTTGCCCGGACTGATCGGACGAATCGGGAAACAGGCCCCCGGCGTGAGGTTGGAAGTCTCCGTTCCGGACGGCGACAATGTCGGCGCTGTCGCACGCGGGGATGCGGATGTTGCGCTGGGAGTCTTTGACGATGACCGCCTGCCTGCGGGATTCCATCGTCGCAGGTTGTATAACGAAGACCTGGTCTGCGTGGTTCGACGGGGACACCCGCTTCTATCTTCCCGTTTGACGCTGAGCAGATTTGCCGCGCAATCCCACGTTGTGCTCTCCATCACCGGGCAGGGCAATGCCATGATCGATACGGCTCTGGCCCGCCATGGGAAGCGTCGTCGGGTGGCCGTGCGTCTGCCGCACTTTCTCGTCGCCCCGATGATCGTCGCGGCGAGCGATCTAGTGCTTTCCCTGCCCAGGCGGCTGGCCGTGCACGTGGCAAAGTCCGTTCCCATCGAACTCGTCGAACTGCCGATGAAGCTCGATACCTTTTCGCTGTCCATGATCTGGCACGAACGGACACATGGCGATCCCGCACAGGCATGGTTGCGCGGTCAGATTGTCGATGCGCTGGACAATTGAAGTCCTTGCGGGCGCGGCGTTCATGCCGGCCACATCGTTGGCGGCATGGAGACAAGGCGCCCAACCCGGGAAGTTGGTGCGGGGCGGGTAAGGGCGCCTAGACCTTGCGCAGGTAGCGCACCAGCAGGGCGGTGACCTCGTCGATGTAGGCGTCGGCGCGATCGCCCGAGACCATTTCCGGGCCCTGCACCACGGCGGCGTGGGTCAGCGCCTCCACCGTGGACACGGCGATGAACGTCGCCGTGTCCAGATCCTGCACGCGCAGCACCTCGCGGTGGGTTTCCAGGTAGCGGCGGACGAGGGTGTAGATCTCGTGTTCGATGGCTCCGACGTTCTCCAGCAGTCCCACGCGCGGCGTCTGTTCGGCCAGCACCCGGTGCAGTCTGGGGTTGATGCGGTGCGCGTCGATCATCACCCGGACCAGCTCGCGCGTGGCCGGTTCAAGCGGTTCCTGGGCCACTCGCGTCAATGCATCGCGGGTGCGTTGCATCATTTCCTGCATGTGCAGATCGATGACGCCCGCCACCAGCGCCTCCTTGCTGGGAAAGTACTGGTACAGCGAACCGATGCTGACGCCGGCGGCCTGGGCGATGCGGTTGGTGCTGGCGCGGTCGTGCGATCCCGAATGGCTGGTGGCGTTGATCGACATGGTCGATGACCGTTCTGTCGACGCGGACTTCTGGGAACGCCATCCGGGCGGCGACAAGGTTCTTTACGTGCTGGAAGGCCGCATCGCGGTGACGCTGGCGCCGGAAGGCGGGGAAACCAGCACGCTCGCGGTTAGCGCTCCCGGCGCCTGCCCTGTGCCCCGCGACGTTTGGCATCGCCTGCAACTGCTGTCACCGGGACGGATGTTGTGCGTGACGCCGAGGGCGAGGACGGAAGATCGGCCGTATCGACCGTCAACCGGGACCGGTGATCGGAAGCGGGAAACGACAATGGAGATCCGTCAATCCCCGCCGGCCGTATCCTCCAGGAACTCCGCCGAGGGCGCGAAGAACAGCGAACCGGTCACCGCCTTGCTGAAATCCAGCAGCCGATCGTAGTTGCCCGGCGGATTGCCGATGAACATGTTGTCCAGCATTTTCTCGATGCGCGAGGGCGAGCGCGCATAGCCGATGAAGTAGGTGCCGAATTCGCCCTTGGCGGTGTCGCCGAAGGACATGTTGTCGCGCAGGATTTCCAGTTCCTGCCCGTCCTCGACCAGCGAGGTCAGCGCGTTGTGAGCGTAGCTCGGCTTGGTAGCATCGTCCAGTTCGATGTTCGACAGCTTGGTGCGGCCGACGATCTTCTCCTGCTCGGCCACCGGCACCGCGTTCCAGCCGCCCAGGTCGTGCAGGTACTTCTGCACGATGACGTAGCTGCCGCCGGCGAAGGCGGCATCCTCGTCGCCGACCAGGGTGGCGTCGAGCGCGGCCTGGCCGACCGGATTCTCGGTGCCGTCGACGAAGCCGATCAGGTCGCGGTTGTCGAAATAGCTGAAACCATGCACCTCGTCCGCGCCGGTGACCGTATCGCCGAGGCGCTGCATGACCTGGGTCGCCAGTTCGAAACACAGATCCTGGCGGGCGGCGCGGATGTGCAGCAGCAGATCGCCCGGGGTGGCGACGGCATGGTGGACGCCGTGGATTTCGCGGAACGGATGCAGCTCGCGCGGGCGTGCCGCGCCGAACACGTCATCCCAGATGTCCGAACCGAATCCCATCACGCATGAGAGGGTGGCTTCGGGAACACGCGAGCCGATCGCGCGCACCAGTCCGGCCATGTCGCCGCACAGGGCGCGACAGGCCTGTACGTGCCGCGGTCCGCGCGCCAGGGTGATGACGAGGAAGATGGCGGCGCATGTCACCGGGGCGGTCACGGACTGGGCGAGAACGGCTTGCACGGAAACTCCTGTAGGCGATAGGGGGAAATGGAAACGCCCTTCAGGGGTGAACCCGCAGGCGATCCGGGAAGGTGTAGATGTTGTAACCGTCGGCGCGGGCGAAACCAACCAGGCAGACGCCGGCGCCGCGCGCCAGTTCGACGGCCAGCGCGGTGGGCGCCGAGACCGCGGCGACGAAGCCGATGCCGGCACGCGCGGCCTTGGTCACCATCTCGTAACTGGCCCGGCTGGAAATCAGCAACATGCCCGCGGCGGGGTCGTCACCCGCGCGCGCCATCGCACCGATCAGTTTGTCCAGCGCGTTGTGCCGGCCCACGTCCTCGCGGACCCGGCATATCCGACCGTCGGCGTCGGCCCAGGCGGCCGCGTGGATGGAACCGGTGGCGGTGTTCATGGGCTGGTGGTCCGCCAGCGCATCCAGCGCCCGCCGCAGCGCGGGGGCATCGAATACGCCCGCGCCATCGACCGGAGCGGGCGGCTGGACGACGTCCTCCAGTTCACGCGCGCCGCACAGGCCACAGCCGCCACGACCGGGCAAGCCACGGGCCGACTCGTCCCGGAAACGGGCGCCCGCCGTGTGCGGGGACACCGTCATTGCCAGTTCGATGCCTTCCACCCGCGGGCGGATCCCGACCTCCAGCAGTTCCTCCGGGCGGGCGATCAGCCCCTCGCTGAGCGAGAAGCCCAGGGCGAAGTCTTCCAGGTCGCAGGGGCTGGCCATCATCACCGCGAACGAGCGGCCGTTGTAGCGCATCGCGACGGGCGTTTCCTCGGCCAGCAGATCGATGGCCGTTTCCATGGTTTGCCCGCGCCGCCGCTGGATCCGCCGGGCGAGACAGCCGGGCGGGGGCGGGGGTGCGGAAGGCGCGCCGGAATCGAGCATGGTTCTCCCTCTCCGGTGGACGGGCGGACGTGGCATCGCGCCTCGGCGGCAATGCCATCGGCGCGCGTCGCAGCGTAGCTCATCCGGCATGGCGTCGGCGAGGGAAGCGGGTGTTCCGGTATCACGGCGAGGTGGAGCGCGCGGTCCTAAAGTGCTTAACTGATGGCGTCAGCCGGTCAGGGAGCGTGCGGTCATGAGCGAACAGAAACCTCCCCGTTACAAGCCGTATCACCAGCCCGCCGGGGGATGGGGCGCGGCCGCCGCCACCGCCAAGGTGTTGCTGGAACAGAGTGTCGTCGCCAAGGGCTCGCGCGCATTGCTGGCGATGAACCAGCCCGGCGGCTTCAAGTGCCCCAGCTGCGCCTTTCCCGATGCCGACCACACCAAGAAACTGGAGTTCTGCGAGAACGGGGTGAAGGCGCTGGCCTTCGAAGCCACCAAGGCACGGGTGACCCGCGAGTTCTTCGCCCGCCACAGCGTGTCCGAACTGATGGAGCAATCGGACTACTGGCTGGAGATGCAGGGCCGGCTGACCGAACCGATGCGCTACGACGCGGCGACGGATCATTACGTTCCCTGCGACTGGGACAGTGCGTTCGCGTTGATTGCCCGCCATCTGCGCGGATTGGAAAGTCCGCACCAGGCGGAGTTCTACACTTCCGGTCGCACGCCCAACGAAGCGGCGTTCCTCTATGCGATCTTCGTGCGCCAGTTCGGCACCAACAATTTCCCGGACTGTTCCAACATGTGCCACGAACCCACCAGCCGCGGCCTGCCGCCGGCGATCGGGGTGGGCAAGGGCACGGTGGTGCTGGAGGACTTCGAGCACGCCGACGCGATCTTCGTGATGGGCCAGAACACCGGAACCAACTCGCCCCGGATGATGACCCACCTGGTCGAGGCCCGGAAACGCGGCATTCCCATCGTCGTGGTCAATCCGATGCCCGAGCGCGCCCTGATCCGGTTCACCGAGCCGCAGGACGTGGTGCAGATGGCGACGTTCGGGTCCACCGAGATCGCCAGCGAGTTCGTGCATATCCGCATCGGCGGCGATCTGGCCCTGCTGAAAGGCATGATGAAGGTCGTGTTCGAACGGGAAGCGGCCGGCGAGGCCGTGCTCGATCGGGAGTTCCTGCGCGAACACACGGAAGGCCTGGAAGCCGTCCGCGCCGACGCGCTGGCGCAGGACTGGGGCGAGATCGTGCGGGTGTCGGGAGTATCGGAGGCGCAGATCCGCCGGTGCGCCGAGATCTACATCCGCGCCAAGGCGACCATCATCTGCTATGGCATGGGATTGACCCAGCACCAGCAGGGCTCGCGGCTGGTGCAGCAGGTCGCCAACCTGCTGTTCCTGCGCGGCAACTTCGGCCGGCCGGGCGCGGGCATATCGCCCATCCGCGGGCACTCCAACGTGCAGGGCGATCGCACCGTCGGCATCGACGAAAAGCCCTCTCAGGCCTATCTGGATCAGGTGCGCGAGGTGTTTGGCTTCGAACCGCCGCGCGAACACGGGCACCACACCGTCGAATCCATCGAAGCGATGATGGACGGCCGCGCCAAGGTCTTCATCGGCCTGGGCGGCAACTTCGTGCGCGCGGTACCGGACACGGATCGCGCCTACGCCGCCATGCGCAAGCTGGATCTGACCGTGGGCATCGCCACCAAGTTGAACCGGGGGCACCTGGTGCATGGCAGGGATGCGCTGATCCTGCCGGTGGTGGCGCGCTCGGAGCGCATCCGGACCGCGGCGGGCGAGCAGTTCGTCACCATCGAGGACTCGATGTCCAACATCACCGCGTCGCGCGGCGTGCTGGAACCGGTCAGTCCGGACGTGCTGCCGGAAGTGGAGATCGTGTGCCGGATGGCGCAGGCGACCCTGCCGGACAGCCGGATTCCATGGCGGGACTACATCACCGACTACGGCCTCATCCGGGATCGCATCGCGGCGGTGTATCCGTCCATCTACACCGGCTTCGCCGAACGCATCCGCGACCCGAAGGGATTCCACCTGGATGTCGCGCCGCGCCGGCGGGTCTGGCTCACGCCCAATGGCAAGGCCAACTTCCTGTTGCTGGAAGGGCTGGAGGTCAACGATCCCATCGACGATCCGTCGATGCTGCGCCTGGCCACGGTGCGTTCGCACGATCAATTCAATACCAGCATCTACAGCTACAACGATCGCTATCGCGGCGTGTACAACGATCGCATGGTGCTGTTCATGAACGAGGAGGACCGGCGCGCGCGCGGTTTGGCGCAGGAGGCACGGGTGGCGCTGGAGACTTTCAGCAACGACGGCCACCATCGAAGGGTGGAGGGGCTGACCGTGCTGGACTATCCGATGCCACGCGGCGCGGTGGCCGGCTACTACCCGGAACTGAATCCACTGCTCCCGCTGGATTACTACGATCGCATCAGCGGCACCCCCGCCGCCAAGTCGATCCCGGTCCGCGTGATCGCGATGGAATCCGGGCCGGTTTCCACGGAGGCGGGCCCGTGAGCAATCCCTATGAGGTGCTGGGCGTGTCGTCATCCGCTTCGGCCGACGAGATCAAGAAGGCGTACCGGCGCCTCGCGCGCAAACTGCACCCGGACCTCAATCCGGGCGACAAGGCAGCCGAGGAACGCTTCAAGGACGTCGCCGTCGCCTACCGCCTGCTGGGGGATGCCGAACAGCGCAAGCGCTACGACACCGGCGAGATCGACGAGACCGGCGCCGAGCGGCCGCAGCATCGCTACTACCGCGACTATGCGGGCGCCGACCACGGCCAGTCCTACGGTGATGACGCCGGCTATGGCGGCTACGCGGATTTCGCCGAGGGCGACGATCCGTTCGCCGAACTGTTGCGCCGCAGCGCCCAGGCTCGCGCGCAGCGACGCGGGCAGGACATGCACTATCGCCTGCCGATCAGCCTTGCCGACGCCATCAACGGCACCCGCACCCGGTTGACCCTGCCGACCGGCGACACCCTGGATGTCACCGTCCCGGCCGGCATCGTGCCGGGGCAGACGCTGCGGCTGCGTGGCAAGGGCGCGCCCGGCGGAGAGCAGGGCCGGGCCGGCGACGCGTTGATCGAACTGGAGGTGATGCCGGATCCGCGCTTCACCCAGGACGGCGAAGACCTGAGCCTGGAAGTGCCCATTTCGCTGCGCGAGGCGGTCCTCGGCGGACCCGTGCGCGTGCCCACGCCGACCGGCCATGTCGAGCTGAACGTGCCGCCGGGATCCGACGGCAGCAGCCGGTTGCGGGTGAAGGGTCATGGTCTGCCGCGACGTGGCGGCGGACGCGGTGACGAGTACGTCCGTCTGCGCATCGTGCTGCCCAAGGGCGGGGACGCCGAATTGAAGGACTTCGTTTCCCGATGGGACGCGGGCCAGACGCATGCCCCGCGCGAGGAGCATCCGGCATGAACATCGATGTTGAGGACTTCCTGGTCCAGTCCGGCATTCGGCGCGAAACACTGACCGTCTGGATCGAGAAGGCGTGGATCACGCCAACACAGGGCGTTGCCCGTGTCGAACTGACCGAAGTGGATGTGGCCCGGGCCTATCTGGTCCGTGATCTGTCCGACGATCTCGGCGTGAACGAGGAGGGCATCGATGTCGCCCTGCATCTCATCGATCAGATCCATGGATTGCGCCGGCTGCTGGGGCAACTGCGCAGCGAGATCAAGGGCGACTAGAATCAACGCGAGCGTCGACGACCACGCACACGTTGGCATGGCTGCTTTCCATTGCCAGCTTGTCCCAGGCGTCCATTGAACTCATCCGTACAAGAGAAACATGTCCAGTCGAGAAGAATTCCTGGCCCATCTTGGGCCGATGTGATCAACATTCATCTCAGGCCGGCCGGCTTGAACCAGGTCATCGCCCAGGCAAGGCAGCGCCCTGATGATCCTCTTGCCGACAGCGGCCCCGCCCTGGAGCGCCTGCTCGCGCTGGGCGCCGATCCCCGGGACATATGCCTGCTGATGCGCAACACCGCCTACGAGTCCGTCTTCTCCACGCTCTACGCACTGGGCGATCCCGGCGTTGATGACAATGAGGTCTTCATGCTGCACGAAGATCTGCTGTCTGCTGACCCGAGCGGGATGGAAGGGCGTCCTGGCTCCGTGTCCTGGGTGGAATAGCCGCCACCGAAGGCCGCGCCATCGGTTCCCCGCGATTGGCGGGGCGACGACGCGGCTGAATACGGGCCTTATCCATCCCCCGGGGCTCGTGTAGTCTCAGCGCATCACCAGCCGATGACACCCACCGAGATGGCGGATCCGAACCCTCCCAGTGTTTCCCGCAGCGGTTCCCGTCATCTGCGCAACGCGGCATGGGTGGTGATATGGCTGCTGGTGGCGGTCGCCGTCGGAGAATTCCTGTCCATCGCCTATCAGAAGTACACGCATCTGGACGCCGGGTCGTATGGCATGTTCTGGACACGCCGCGAATGGCTATGGACGCACATCGGCGGAGGCTTGCTGACGATCGTCTTGGGGGCCTTGCAGTTCCTGCCGCAGATTCGCCGTGGATATCCACGGTTGCACCGCTGGATCGGCCGGAGCTTTCTGCTGGGAATGCTGGTCGCCTGTGTGGGCGCGGTCGGCCTGATCCTGACCAGCCTGGCGCCGCACGCGATACGCATCGCCTTTGGCGCCACCGCGCTGGCCTGGCTGGTGACGGCCTTCATGGGCTACACCGCCATCCGCCGCGGACAGGTGACATTGCACCGGCAATGGATGATTGCCTGCTATCTGGCGACGCTGGCGCCGATTACCTTCCGGGCACTGATCCGGATTCCCGGCATGATGGATATCGCCCCGCCGATGACCATGATTCCGACGCTGCTCTGGTTGAGCTGGGCCGCGCCGCTGCTGGTGTATGGGGTGGGGTGCTTCATGATCCGCACACGGCGCGCAGCGGCCATGCGTCACGAGCGGCGTTCCGATACGCCGACCGGCGTCACTCCCGAGCCCGAATCGGCCTGAGGGCTGTTGAAGGCCTGAAGACACACCATCCCCCCTCCCGGATGACCATCATCCGTCGGATTCGGCGCGATGCTGCCAATGGAAACTGAGCAGCACGCCGATAATGGCGATGGGAATGCAGAAAACCCAGCGCAGGACGCCGGTATCGACCCATTGGATGACACCAAGGCAGACCGCCGCGGTGAGTGCCAGACCCAGATAGAACCGCCAGGACAAGAACAGATCCACGAGATCGGCCAGATCGAAAGGCGACATGCGGGTTCCTTGGCATGAAGTGTCGGTGTTGAAGATAGCAGGCGGGCCGTGGCGCGCGGCGGTCGTCCTGATTAGGCTCCGAGCCGCGAGGCTCGAGTATCGAGTATCGAGTATCGGAGCGCTTGTCTTTACGGTTGAAGCTCGTAGTCTGGGTCGCTGGCTTGGAGAAGCGGATATGACCAGCGCATTGCCCCGATTGCACCAGGAGTTTGTTGAAAGGGTCCGGGCCGAGGTTGCCCGCGACAGCCGGTTGACGGCGCTGCTCGCCGGCGGTTCCTATATCCATGGCGGGTTCGATGAGTATTCGGATCTGGATTTCGTGATTGTCGTGGACAGCGACCAATACGATGAGGTGATGGCCGAGCGCAGGCGGTTCGCGGAGAGGGCAGGCGAACTGCTGTCGGCGTTCACCGGCGAACATGTCGGCGAGCCCAGGCTTCTCATCTGCCTGTACGGACCACCGCTGCTGCATGTGGATCTGAAGTTCGTGGTTGCCGATGACCTGGACCGGCTTGTCGAGCGCCCGGCGGTTCTGTTCGCGCGCGATCCCGAAGCCATCGAAGCCCGCCTGGAGGCGGCGGCCATCCACTGGCCCGACCGGTCCCCGGAATGGTTCGAGCAGCGGGCCTGGATATGGCTGCACTATGGCGCGGCCAAGCTGCGGCGCGGTGAATTGTTCGAAGCCATGGGGATGCTCGCCTTTTTACGCGATCAGGTATTGGGCCCGATGCTTCATCGGAGGGCGGGGCGCCCACAGCGTGGCGTAAGGCGAATCGAAGGGCTGGACGGCCCGGCGAACGAATTGCTGACGCGCATGGTGCCCACGCATGAGGCGGATT
Source organism: Pseudoxanthomonas sp. (assembly GCF_051953815.1). Lineage (GTDB taxonomy): Bacteria > Pseudomonadota > Gammaproteobacteria > Xanthomonadales > Xanthomonadaceae > Pseudoxanthomonas_A. The sequence continues at coordinate 174,371 of NZ_JBQCIJ010000022.1, forward strand.
CCGTGCGTGATGCGCTGTCCGCCGCCATCGATGCGTACCTGGAACTCCGCAACGACGAACCGCCACGGGAGCGGATCAATGACATGCCCGGCGCGCTCAGGCGCTATCTCGACATGGACCGGCCGATGAACTGACGGGGCCAGGCCATCGTCCTCTTCGCCGCGAGAAAGCGGGAACGTCTGCCGGGTGTCGCCAGCACCAAACAAAAGGCCCGCCGAAGCGGGCCTTTCGTCTGAATGGTGGAGGTGGGCGGAATTGAACCGCCGTCCGAAGGCACTCCATCCCCGGTACTACATGCTTATCCCCCCGTTGAGTCTCGTCCTGCGGCAGCACGGTGGGCAAAGCGCACCGCAGGACCAGCCTGTTAGAGGTTGACCGGGAGCTGACAGGCAACGGCTCCCGGCGATTCCGTGATAGTGACCCTACGCTGCGAGCACGGACACAAGCAGTTTCGGGGCTTACGCCTTAAGCGGCGAGAGCGTAGTTGTCGTCGTTGGCAACTAGAGTTTTGCCGCTGGATTTACGAGGAAAGCTGCCCCCTCGGCATGCACCAGGCAACTTTGCAACCCCCGTCGAAGCCAGTGCACCCCCGGGAGCCAGAATGTTTCCTGACCGCGACAGTGTAGGGGCGGGGTGGGGCGCTTACAAGGTTGTGACGGAGAGCCGGTCAACCGGTGGTTAGCCGGGTGACGGCCGAGGACGTCCCGCAGGAGCAGCGTGAGTCGCGATCGGGATTTCCAGCACAGGTATGTTCCCGGCACGGATGACGGGTACGTGCCCAGACTGCCTTATTCATCCGGCCGCGACTTATATCGCTCCTGCGGGAAAACCGGCTCAGGCGTCGCGGTTGTGCTGGCGCATGACGCGCGACTTTTCGCGGGCCCAGTCGCGTTCCTTGCTGGCGGCGCGCTTGTCATGGGACTGCTTGCCCTTGGCCAGGGCGATCTCGGCCTTCACCTTGTTGCCCTTCCAGTACAGCGAGGTGGGCACGAGGGTGTAGCCATCGCGTTCGACCTTGCCGATCAGGCGATCGATCTCGCGTCGGTGCAGCAGCATCTTGCGGGTACGGCGGTCGTCGGCCACCACGTGGGTGGAGGCCTGGATGAGCGGGGTGATCTGGGAACCGAACAGGAAGATCTCGCCGTGGCGAATGGTCGCGTAGGCCTCGGTGATGTTGGCCCGGCCGGCGCGGATGGCCTTGAGCTCCCAGCCCTGCAGCGCCAGTCCCGCCTCGAGGCGTTCCTCCAGGTGGTACTCGTGGCGGGCGCGCTTGTTCAACGCGATGGTGCCAGTTGCTTTATTCTTGTCCGGTTTCTTGCCCATCCGTTTATTGTCGCCGAAGGCGGAACCACAAGCGAGTCAAATGCAAACCATCCGCCGCAGCGCCCTGGTCGAACACGCCGCCAGCCGCATGTTCGACCTGGTCAACGATGTTCCCGCCTATCCCCGCCGCTTCGACTGGTGCCGTGGCGCCGAAGTCATCGAAACCGGCGAGCAGCGGCTGGTGGCCCGGCTGGATCTGGGGCTGGGCTCGCTGAGCACCTGGTTCACCACCGAAAACACCCTGGACCGCCCGCACCGCATCGACATGAAGCTGGTCGACGGGCCCTTCCGCAAGCTGCACGGGCAATGGGAATTCCACGCGCTGGACGAGAGCGCCTGCAAGGTCAGCCTGACCCTGGAATTCGAACCGTCCAGCCGCCTGCTGCTGCCGGCGCTGACCCTGGGCTTCCAGGGGCTGGCGGATCGCATGGTGGACGACTTCGTGCGCGTGGCCGACCGCGGGGAATGAGCATGCGGATCGAGGTCATCCGCGCCTGGCCGCACCGGTTCGACACGGTGACGCTGGACTTGCCGGAAGGCGCGCGGGTGGCCGATGCGGTGAGCGCGTCGGGGTTCGCCGACGATCCGGAAATCACCGGCTACGCCGTGCACGGCGTGGTGGCGCGGGCCGAGACGGACCTGCGCGACGGGGATCGGGTGGAACTGCTGAGGCCGTTGACGCTGGACCCCAAGGAGGCGCGGCGGCGGCGCGCCCGCAAGGCCTAGGCCGGCTCAGCGGCCGCCGCGGCCCTTCTTCTTGTCCTTGGCCAGGTTGGGGCCGAACTTGCGCACGTCCGAGGCCAACTGCAAATCGTTCTCGGGGAAGTATTCGCCTTCCCAGCTGGCCAGCGTGTCGCCCTGGAAGTGCAGGGTCAGGGTCTTGATGTCGGTGGTGCCGCGACGGTTGGTGCGTTCGCTGGCCGCGTAGTCCCAACGCTGGGAATGGAACGGATCGGCAATGGACGGGCTGCCGATCAGCGCCTGCACCTGCTGCTTGCTCTGGCCCACCTGCAATTGATCCACCGCCGCCTTGTCCAGCAGGTTGCCCTGGTAGATCGGCTGCTTGTAGAGGATGCCGCAGCCGGCAGTCAGGGAGGCGAGGGCGGCGACCAGCAGGAGTTTGCGCATGGGACGGCTACAGGTGGAAAACATGCCGATGATACACTTCCGGCGACCGCCGCAACCCAGCTTCAGGCAGCCGGCGCTAAACCGGTTATGAACGGAGACGCCGATATGGAATCCCAAGAACTTCGCAAGGTTGGCCTCAAGGTCACCCACCCGCGGATGCGCATCCTGGAGCTGCTGGAGCAGAAAACCTCGCAGCATCACCTCAGTGCCGAAGACATCTATCGGCAGTTGCTCGAGCACGGCGACGAGATCGGGCTGGCCACGGTATACCGGGTGCTGACCCAGTTCGAGGCCGCCGGCCTGGTGCTGAAGCACAACTTCGAGGGTGGCCAGGCCGTCTACGAACTGGATCGCGGCGGCCACCACGACCACATGGTGGACGTGGATACCGGCAAGATCATCGAGTTCGAAAGCGCGGAAATCGAGAAGCTGCAGCGCGAAATCGCCGCCAAGCACGGTTACGTGCTGGAAGAGCACTCGCTGGTGCTGTACGTGCGCAAGAAGCGCTGAGTCCGCGGCAGCCGCGACCCCATCGGGCAACGGGTGGGCACGGCCACCCGGCCATGCCCCGTGAAACACAAGCCCGCACGAAGCCGGTGACCGGCGCCCTCAGCCCGCGACGTCGGCCAGCAGACGCTTGGCCGCGGCGTGGGCTTCCTTGCTGACCTCGACCCCGCCGAGCATGCGCGCCAGTTCCTCTTCGCGCTGGCGGGCGGTCAGGACTTCGACCGCGCTCTGGGTCATGCCGTCGACCGGCGCCTTGCTGACCCGGTAATGGGCGTGACCCTGGGCGGCGACCTGGGGCAGGTGGGTCACGCACAGGACCTGTCGCTGGGCGCCGAGCGCGCGCAATTTCTTGCCGACGATGTCGGCGACCGCGCCGCCGATGCCCGAGTCCACCTCGTCGAAGACCATGGTCGGCACCGCGTCCACGCCGAGCGCGGCGACCTCGATGGCCAGCGAGATGCGCGAGAGTTCGCCGCCGGAGGCGACCTTGCGAAGCGGCCGCGGCGGCTGGCCGGCGTTGGCGCCGACCAGGAATTCGACCCGCTCGGCGCCGGCGGGGTCCGGGCGGTCGCCTTCGTTGGCTTCCAGCGCGATCTCGAACCGGCCGCCGCCCATGCCCAGCTCGGCGATGAGCGCCGTGGTGGTCTTGCCCAGTTCGCGGGCGGCCCGCTGGCGGCTGCGGCTGAGTCTGGCGGCCGCGGTCTTCCAAACCTCGCGGGCGGCCTCGATTTCCTTGTTGAGGCCGAGCAGGCGTTCGCCGGCCCCGCGCAGCCCATCCAGTTCGGCGGCGATGGCGTCGCGCACCCGCGCCAGATCGTCCGGGGTGGTGCGGTGCTTGCGGGCCAGGTCGTGGATGCGGCCCAGCCGCAGTTCCAGTTCTTCAAACTGCTCCGGATCCGCGTCCAGATCGTCGCGGACCTGGCCGAGCAGGCCGAGCGCTTCCTCGATCTGGATGTTGGCGCTTTCCAGCATGCCGTCGATCTCGGCCAGCCGGGGCTCGTGCTGGGCCAGCCGGGCCAGCTCGCCCCGGGTCTGCTGCAACTGCCGCGACAGGGAAGGCGATTCGTCGCCGCCCAGCCGCGCCAGCGCCGCGTCGCAGGCCTGGATGAGGCCGGTGGCGTGGGCCTGGCGACGGTGGCCGGCGATCAGGTTCTCGATACTGGCTGGCGCGAGGTCCTCGCGCGCCAGTTCGCCGAGCTGGTGTTCCAGGTAGTTGATGCGGTCGGACACGTCGCCCTGGCGCGAGAGATGCTCGCGCTCCTGCAACAGTTCGGACCAGCGCGCCGCCGCCGTCGCCACCGCCTGCCGTTCGGCCGCGTTGCGCGCGTAGCCGTCGAGCAGATCACGCTGGCTGGCCTTGTCCATCAACGCCTGGTGTTCGTGCTGGCCGTGGATTTCCACCAGCCGTCCGGCCAGATCCGACAACTGGCCGAGGGTGACGCTGCGGCCGTTGATCCAGGCGCGCGACCCGCCGTCGGCGCGGATGACCCGGCGCAACTGGCAGGCCAGTTCGTCGTCCAGTTCCTGTTCGCGCAGCCACGCCTGCGCCGGGGCGTTGGCGTCGATGGCGAATTCGGCCGACAGTTCGGCGCGTTCGGCGCCGTGGCGGACCACGCCGCTGTCGGCGCGAAGGCCGGACAGGAATCCCAGGGCATCCACCAGCAACGACTTGCCGGCGCCGGTTTCACCGGAAATGACGGTCATGCCGGGGCCGAATTCCAGTTCGGTGGCGCGGACGACGGCGAAATCCTTGATCGCGAGGTGTCTGAGCATGCTCGTATTGTAAGGGCCAGCCATGACACGCATGGCACGCGGCGGCAGCATCGGCGGGCGCCGTCGCAGGAACCGAGACGGCGCTACGCGGGCACCTTCAGCACCATCGCGGCGAGGGCCAGCCAGGCCGGCAGCAGGCTGGCGATGCCGATGCGGTTCCAGCGCCGCAGCAGCGGCGCGCAGTCTTCCCAGCCGATTCCCTCGCGGGCGGCCAGCACCCGCAGGCGGTGCTGGAGCGGGGCCAACGCCGCGAACACCAGCCCGGACAGCACGAACAGGCCGACGCCCCAGGCGATCCAACCCGTGCGCAGCACCGGCCAGCCGCCCTGCCAGGCGGCCAGGCCGCCGCTGGCGATGATCACCATCACCGCCGGCAGGGTGAACACGCGATCGCCGCGGATGACCCCGGCCATCGCGTCCGCCAGCCGCGGCGGGGAACGGTGGCGTGCGGCGTGGCGCACCCAGAACACGCCGATGGTGATGTTGCCGAGGAACAGCACCAAGGCCACCACGTGCAGCAGTTTGAACAGCAGGTAGACCATGGCGGCGGGCCCGGTCCGGGAGGGACGCCCATTGACCCGCATCCGCCGGCGCGGGCCAAGTGGCCGGAAGTCACTTCAACGCTTGCGGTCGCGAGGCGATGCCGCTATCTATTCGCGATGATGGCCGCACCCGCCGACACCCCGCTGGACCCCCGCGCCCGCCAGTTGCTGCGGGCGCTGATCTCCCGTTACATCCGCGACGGCGAGCCGGTCGGCTCGCAGACCCTGGCCCGCCACGGCGGCCTGGATGTCAGCCCCGCCACCATCCGCAACATCCTGGCGGAACTGGAGGAAGTGGGCCTGCTGAGCTCGCCGCATACCTCCGCCGGACGGGTGCCGACCGCGCAGGGCTACCGGGTGTTCGTGGACAGCCTGGTGCAGGTGAAATCGCTGGGCGAGGGCGAGATCACCCGCCTGCGCGCCGAACTGCCGGCCGGCGCGGGCACCCAGGCCCTGCTGGGCAATGCCTCGGAACTGTTGTCGGCGATGACCCATTTCGTCGGGGTGGTGAGCGCGCCCCGGCGCGAGCAGTTCGCCTTCCGCTACATCGATTTCGTGCCCTTGGACGGCCGCCGGGTGATGGCGATCCTGGTGTTCGCCGACAACGACGTGCAGAACCGGGTCATCGAACCGCGCCGGACCTACGACCGCTCCGAACTGGAGCGGATCGCCAATTATCTGAACACCCATTTCGCCGGCCGCCCGCTGGCCGACATCCGCGCCACCCTGCTGCGGGAGCTGCGCGCCGCCCGCAGCGAGATGGAGGGCCTGCTGGCCGAGGCGGTGGACCTGGCCGAGCAGGCGCTGGTCCCGCCGGGCGACGACGTGGTGCTGGCCGGGCAGACCCGGCTGATGAGCGTGCAGGACTTGTCCGACCTGGAACGCCTGCGGGATCTGTTCGAGACCTTCGCCCGCAAGCGCGAGATCCTGCAGCTGCTGGAGCGGACCCTGCGCGCCCCCGGGGTGCGCATCTTCATCGGCGAGGACACCGGCCTGGCCCGCCACGACAGCGTCTCGGTGGTCACCGCCCCGTACATGGCCGGCGGCCAGGTGCTGGGCGTGCTGGGGGTGATCGGACCCACCCGGATGGCCTACGACCGGGTGATCCCGGTGGTGCAGGCGGCCGCCGATGCGCTGGGCGCCGCCTTGAATCCCGACAGCCCGGCCCAATAAGTTGCCTGTCATGCGGCAGGAACCGCCGCGACGGGACCCGAGATGAGCCAAAACGAACACGATTCCGAACTGGGCCAGACGCCCGAACCGCAAGAAACCGACAACCCGCTGATCGCCGAACTGGAAACGCTCCGCAATGAGCTGGACCAGCTGCGGGCCGCCTCGCTGCTGGAGCGGGCCGACCTGGAGAACCAGCGCAAGCGGGTGGCGCGCGACATCGAGATGGCGCGCAAGTTCGCCAATGAACGCCTGCTGGGCGACCTGCTGCCGGTCTTCGACAGCCTGGACGCCGGGCTGGCGGCGGCCGCTGGCGAGGCCAATCCGCTGCGCGAGGGGCTGGAGCTGACCTACAAGCAATTGCTGAAGGTCGCCGGCGACAACGGCCTGACCGTGCTTGATCCGGTCGGCGCCGCGTTCAATCCGGAACACCACCAGGCCATCAGCCAGGTCGACGCCCCCGGCACCGCCCCGGGCAGCGTGGTGCAGGTGTTCCAGAAGGGCTACCTGCTCAACGACCGCCTGCTGCGTCCCGCGCTGGTGGTGGTGGCCAGGCAGGACTGAACACCCGGGCCGGCCGCGCTTGAACCGCGCCGGCCGGACCCCACATCCAGACCATCCCCGGCGCAGCGCCGGACCAAGACAGACACTTTTTAGGGAGCGAACCCGACAATGGGCAAGATCATTGGCATCGACCTGGGCACGACCAATTCGTGCGTGGCGATCATGGAAGGCGGCAAGGCACGCGTCATCGAGAATTCCGAAGGTGACCGTACCACCCCCTCCATCGTCGCCTACACCAAGGACGGCGAAGTCCTGGTGGGCGCCTCGGCCAAGCGCCAGGCCGTCACCAACCCCAAGAACACCTTCTTCGCGGTGAAGCGCCTGATCGGCCGCAAGTTCACCGACGCCGAAGTGCAGAAGGACATCGGCCTGGTGCCGTATTCCATCGTCCAGCACGACAACGGCGACGCCTGGGTGGCCACCGCCGACGGCAAGAAGCTGTCCGCGCAGGAAATCTCCGCGCGCATCCTGGAGAAGATGAAGAAGACCGCCGAAGCCTTCCTGGGCGAGACGGTGACCGAAGCGGTCATCACCGTGCCGGCCTACTTCAACGACAGCCAGCGCCAGGCGACCAAGGACGCCGGCAAGATCGCCGGCCTGGACGTCAAGCGCATCATCAACGAGCCGACCGCGGCCGCGCTGGCCTATGGCCTGGACAAGGCCGACGGCACCGATCGCAAGATCGCCGTGTACGACCTGGGCGGCGGCACCTTCGACGTGTCGATCATCGAGATCGCCAACGTCGACGGCGAGAAGCAGTTCGAAGTGCTGGCCACCAACGGCGACACCTTCCTGGGCGGCGAAGACTTCGACAAGCGCGTCATCGACTATCTGGTGGAAGAGTTCCAGAAGGACCAGGGCATCGACCTGCGCAAGGATCCGCTGGCCCTGCAGCGCCTGAAGGACGCCGCCGAGCGCGCCAAGATCGAGCTGTCCTCCAGCCACCAGACCGAGGTCAACCTGCCGTACGTGACCGCCGATGCCTCCGGTCCGAAGCACCTGAACATCAAGCTCACCCGCGCCAAGCTCGAGGCGCTGGTCGAGGATCTGGTCAAACGCACCATCGACCCGTGCCGCACGGCACTGAACGATGCCAACTTGCGTGTGTCCGACATCAACGAGGTGATCCTCGTCGGTGGCCAGACCCGCATGCCGAAGGTGCAGGAGTCGGTCAAGGACTTCTTCGGCAAGGAGCCGCGCAAGGACGTCAACCCGGACGAGGCCGTTGCCGTGGGTGCGGCGATCCAGGGCGGCGTGCTGGGCGGTTCGGTCAAGGACGTGCTGCTGCTCGACGTCACCCCGCTGTCGCTGGGTATCGAGACGATGGGCGGCGTGATGACCAAGCTGATCGAGAAGAACACCACGGTGCCGACCAAGGCTTCGCAGACCTTCTCCACCGCCGACGATAACCAGACCGCGGTGACCGTGCACGTGCTGCAGGGTGAGCGCGAGCGCGCCAGCGCGAACAAGTCGCTGGGCAAGTTCGACCTGCAGGGCATCGAGCCGGCGCCGCGCGGCATGCCGCAGATCGAGGTCACCTTCGACATCGACGCCAACGGCATCCTGCACGTGTCGGCCAAGGACAAGAAGACCGGCAAGGAACAGAAGATCGAGATCAAGGCCGGCTCGGGCCTCAGCGAGGACGAGATCCAGCGCATGGTGCGCGACGCCGAGGCGAACAAGGAAGAAGACAAGAAGTTCCACGAGCTGATCGGCGCGCGCAACAAGGCCGACCAGCTGGTGCACG
>NZ_JBQCIJ010000023.1:0-51997 GCF_051953815.1 Pseudoxanthomonas sp.
CACCACCCTGGACATCGACTTCGACGCGCAGCTGCCGCGGGTGATCGCGCGCACCGGCTACTTCGGCAGCTTCCACCTGATCGCGCAGTGGTTCCCGAAGATCGGCGTGCTGGAACTGCCGGGCGAGCGCGGCGCCACCACCCCGCGCTGGAAAGGGCATGAGTTCCACCAGCACACCGAGTTCTACGCCGACTTCGGCAGCTACGACGTGACCCTGGACGTGCCCAGCGACTATCGCGTCGGCGCGACCGGTGAACTGCAGGGCACGCCGGAAACCGCCAACGGCCGCAGCCTGCATCGCTACGTGCAGCACGACGTGCACGACTTCGCCTGGACCGCGGACAGGAACTATGCCGAACCGCTGCTGGGCGACTGGACCGGGCCGGGCAGCCCGCCGGTGAAGATCCGCGTGCTGTATCCGCCCGAGTTCAAGGCCAGCGCGGCGCCGGCGCTGAAGGCGACCCAGGAATCGCTGACCTATTTCTCGCGCACGCTGGGCCCGTATCCGTATCGCACGGTGACGGTGGTGATTCCGGCCCACAACGCGACCGAGGCCGGGGGCATGGAGTACCCGACCTTCTTCACCGCCGATTCGTTCGAGAAGGTGGCGCCGCTGGGCATGAACGCGCTGCTGCTGGATTTCGTCACCATCCACGAGTTCGGCCACGGCTACTTCTACGGCATCCTCGCCTCCAACGAGTTCGAGGAACCGATGCTGGACGAGGGCCTCAACGAGTACTGGGACCAGCGCATGCTGCGCGAGGCCGGCCGCCGCTACGTCATCGCGCCGGAATGGATGCGCCGGCTGGGCATCCGCCCGCACCTGGGCGAGTTCGAACTGGAGCGGCTGGGCGCGCGGCTGGACGATCCGGCCGACGGCACCGGCGCCAATTCCTGGGGACGGCTGTCGAGCAGCAGCTATGGCGCGGTGTACTCGCGCACCGCGACGGTGATGCGGGATCTGGAAGCGCAGCTGGGCACGCCCGCCATCGAGAAGGCGTTCAAGGAGTATTACGCCACCTGGAAGTTCCGCCACCCCAGCATCGCCGACCTGCGCGAATCGCTGGCGGTGTCGACGGGACGTCGCGACGTGGTCGAGCGGGTGTTCGCCCAGCAGGTGTACGCCACCCGCAAGGTCGACGACCGCATCGAGCGTTTCACCAGCAACGAAGTGCTGCCGCTGGCCGGTTTCCAGATGGAAAAGGGCAAGCGCGTGGATGTGAGCGAGGCCGAACGCGACAAGCGGATCAGCCAGCAGCGCGAAGCATGGAACAAGGCCAATCCCAAGGCCAAGCCTGGCAGCGGGCCGTTCCCCTGGCGGACCACCGTGCTGGTGCGCCGCGAGGGCGCGACGGTGCCGCAGACGCTGGTGGTCACCTTCGCCGACGGCACCCGCAAGACGATGCAGTGGGACGACGACGCGACCTGGAAACGATTCGTCTGGGAGGGTTCGAGCAAGGCGGTGTCGGTGCAGATGGATCCGCAGAAACTGCACTACCTCGATGCCAGCAAGCTGGATGACAGCCGCACGCTGGAAAGCGACGGCAGTGCCGCCCGCCGCTGGAGCGCCGACTTCGCGGCGCTGTTCCAAGCCCTGCAGACCTTCCTGGTGAGCCTATGAACGCGAGTCCCCGTTTTGGTTTCTGGCGCCACCTGTTCGGCGCGCTTGCCGGCGCCCTGCAGTGGCGCGTGCTGGTGCTGTGGATGATCGCGCTGGGCGTGGTCGCGTTGATCGCGGCCTTCCCGGTCTGGCGCGCGCTGGACGGTGCGCTGAGCCACACCATCGATGCCGCCCGTCATGCGGTCGGCCTGGATGCGCTGGCGCTGGCGGATCTCAACAAGGTCTTCGACAAGGACGCCAGCGTCGGTTTCGGCGTGCTGATCAGCCTGGTGCTCAGCCTGCTGCTGTCGCCATGGTTGACCGGCGTGATGCTGGCCGGGATCCGCTATGGCGCGGCGGGCCGGCTCGGCGTGCTGGCCGGGGAAGGCATGCGCGAATACGGACGCCAGCTGCGGCTGATGATCTGGTCGCTGCTGCCGCTGGGCATCGCCATCGGACTGGGATCGTGGTGGATGGAGATCGCCGCCACCCACGCCGAGGAGGCGGTGCTGGCCTCCAGCGCGCGCAATGGTGGCCGTCTGGCATTGGCCGGCGCGGTGCTGGTGTTCGTCCTCATGCACGCGGGCATCGAGCTGACCCGTGCCCGCATCGCGGTGCTGGATGACACCCGCTCGGTGATCCGCGCGTGGTGGCGCAGCTTCAGGCTGTTCCTGCGCCGCCCGTTCGCGGTGCTCGGCCTGTACCTGATGGTCTGCGTGATCGGTTTCGCGGTGGCGCTGGCGCTGGCATGGCTGCGCAGCCGCGTGGCCGGCATCGGCTGGGGCGCGTTCGTGCTGGCCGTGGTGTGCGCGCAACTGGTGGTGGCGGCGCTGGCCTGGGTCCGGCTGGCGCGCCTGCGCGCGCTGGCCGCGGTGGTCGAGGACGATGCGGCGCGCCGGGCCGCCTGACGGAACGCAGCATGCCGCCGCGCGTCTACCGCGCGGCGGCCATTTTGGAGCGACAATGGCCCACCCTCCACGGGCATGGTTCGCCGTCGATGTTGACCGCCGCTGATTACCGACCTCCTCGCTGGTTGCGCAATCCGCACGTGCAATCGGTGCTGGGTTCCAGCCCGATCCGCCGCAGGCGTGGCGAGCACGCATTGCAGCGCGTCGGCGCGACGAGCGAGGAAGTCATCGTCGACGGTGGCGACGGCGTGCGCCTGCAGGGTTTCCACAGCCGGGTGCCCGGCCGCGTTCCGCGCGCGCTGGCGGTGCTGCTGCATGGCTGGGAAGGCAGCGCCGATTCCAGTTACATGCGGATGACCGCCGCCGAGCTGCTGCTGCGCGGCTTCGACGTGTTCCGGCTGAACTTCCGCGATCACGGCGATACCCATCACCTCAACGAGGAACTGTTCCACTCCAATCGCATCGACGAAGTCGTCCACGCGGTGGGCGATGTCGCGATTCGCTATCCGGCCCGACCGATGGTGCTGGCGGGTTATTCGCTGGGCGGGAACTTCGCCCTGCGCGTGGCCCTGCGTGCGCGGCAGGCCGGCCTGCCGTTGCAGCGGGTGGCGGCGGTGTGCCCGTTGCTGGATCCGCACCGGACCATGGATTACATCGAGAACGGGCTGCAGATCTACGACTGGTATTTCCGTCGCAAGTGGCGCAGTTCGCTGCTGCGCAAGCGCCAGCTGTTTCCGGAGCGCCACGCCTACGACGACGCGGTGCTGGCGCAGGACATGCGCGGGCTGATGCGCTGGGTGGCCGAGCGCCATACCGGTTTCGGCACGCTCGAGGCCTACTTCGACGGCTACTCGATCGCCGGCGAGCGCCTGGCCGGACTGGAGATTCCGTCGGACATCCTGATGGCGCAGGACGATCCGGTCATTCCGTTCGAGGATTTCGAGCATTGGCACCTGCCCGCGAACGCGCATCTTGAAATCGCGCCGTGGGGCGGGCATTGCGGCTTCATCGAGAATGCCGCCTGCGATGGTTTCGCCGAGCGCTGGGTGGCCGATCGCCTGGAGGCGGCGCTCGCCGACGCCTGATTCGCCACGCGTTACCATGGCGGCCGTTCAACCTCACCGAGGAGTTCCGCGCATGCGCATCCGCAGCCAGAGTTTCGACGCCGGCCAGCCCATTCCCGCCGAGTTCGCCATGGGCCGGCCCGACGGATTCGCCGGCAACCGCAATCCGCACCTGGCCTGGGACGACGTACCCGCCGGAACACGCTCGTTCGCGTTGCTATGCATCGATCCCGATGCGCCGACGGTCGCCGAAACGGTGGGGCGCGAGGACATGGAGATTCCGCACGACCAGCCGCGCGCGGATTTCGTCCACTGGACGATGATCGACATTCCCGCCGAGGTGCGCGAGATCGCGGCCGGCAGCTGCAGTGACGGCGTCACCGCGCGCGGCAAGGCGTCGCCGCCCGGCCCGGCCGGCGTGCGCCAAGGATTGAACGATTACACCGGCTGGTTCGCCGGCGACGCGCAGATGGGCGGCGATTACCTCGGCTACGACGGCCCCTATCCGCCGTTCAACGATCAGCGCGTGCATCGCTACTTTTTCAAGCTGTACGCACTGGACGTCGCCTCACTCGACGTGCCCGCCCGCTTCACCGCCGCGGATGTGCAGCGCGCGGTGCGGGGGCACACACTGGCCGAGGCGGATGTGCATGGCACCTATTCCCTCAAGGCGTAGTCATCAAGACGTGACATTCCAACGACCGAACCCCTTCACCCTGCAGGCCAGAACACCATGAATCCCATGCGCAGAAACATGCTCATCGGAGCATCGGTTGCGGGTGGTGCGCTGCTTGTTGGGAGCGCCGGCGGAACGCCCGCCCAAGGCGTGGCCTATGGCCACAATGTCACCGACTACGGTGCCGATCCGACGGGAGTCGGGGACAGCACACTGGCATTTCAGAACGCGATTGCCGCGGCAACCGGAAATGGTGGGCATGGGGGACTGGTATTGGTTCCTCCGGGCCACTATCGATTGAACTCGACCATCGATCTGCCCAGCTATCTGAGCCTTCTTGGTCCAGGCACTCCACACTCGGCAATTCTCGATTTTTCCGGGCAGACCTCAGGTTCCGCGCTTCGGGTCACGGGTTTCGGCCACGTGAGAGTTGCTGGCCTGGCGATCATGGGAGCTGCCGCCCACGGTATCGAGGTGACTAGCGACAATCCCCAAAGCTACAAGAACTTCTGCCAGTTCTCTGATTTGTACGTGTTCGAATCCGGTGTCGATGGCTTTCATCTTTCAAACACCTACATGACGACGCTCGAACGTTGCTGGGTGAAGAACGCAGCCAGATTCGGGTTTAGATGTTCGGGTTTTCACACGTCGTTGAAGCTCGATACGTGTTGGGCGGACAGCTGCGGAAATACAGGCTTCAATCTGAATGCAACGGTCTACTCCACGTTGAACAATTGTGGCGCGGATTCCAACCAGAGCTATGGATATTTCCTGTCAAACTGTCAGTCGATATCGATGACAGGCTGTGGCGCCGAAGGCAACTTCTATTCTTCTGTGGGCTTGGCGGCGACGGACGGCTGGGCCGCGGAGAAGAAGGCCGCCGAAGGCGATATCCGCGGAATCACGATAAGCAGCTTCTTTTCCCTCGAGGGGAACAAGAGCGGTGAGGCAGCGTTCGGTTCCTACCTTACCCTTTACACGGAAGACTCGAGATTGATTGAGGGCAGCAGCCTCAACCATCACGCTCGAGGTTCAGAAGGCCTGGCGGTGGTCATCAAGCGCGGATTCGAAACCGCCAGTCGAATCAATTTCCCCGTGTTCCAGGGCGAAAACAAGGTCGCCTGAATCGGGAAGCGGCAGATTCCTAGGTAATCTGCCGCTCCTGCTGACTTACTTCTTCACGCTCTCGGATTCGACCACCATGTCCAGCACGTAGGCGGTGTCGGAGGCGTCGGCCGGCACCGGGTTGCGCTTGAAGCGCTTCACCCGCAGCACGTTGCGGATGCCGGCTTCGTGGGTGTAACCCTCGATGTCCTCGTAGAAGTTCTGCCACTCGCCTCCGGTCGACTTCACACCCTTGTCGTCGTAGCGGATCTCGCGCACCTGCAGGCACTGCTTGTTCGGAATCAGCGGGTGGCTGCACGGCTTGGTTTCGGCCGCGACTTCCAGGAACGCCTGTTCGCCGGGACCGCCGTAGCGGGTTTCGGCGGTGGGTTCGCCGGCAAAGGTCAGCACGTCGCCGGCGGCGTTGGTCAGGGTCAGGCGGGCTTCGTCGCCGGCCTGCACGGCCAGCGCGGAGCTGCCTTCCAGTCGCTTGCTGGCTTCACCGTCCAGCGCCATCAGCTTGCTGTCGGCGCAGGCCATCTGGGTCGACATCATGCTCGACACCGCCAGCTTGTCGCCTTCCAGGGTGTAACCACCGCCCATCCGGTTGCAGCTGTTGCTCACGCCCAGGCGGCCTTCGGCGAAATCCAGGGTCAGCGGCTGATCGGCGCGCGCGAACAGCGCGTCGATGCGCTTGCCCTGCGCATCCTTGGCGTCCTGCAGGCGCCAGTGATAGGCGCCCAGCGCGGCGGCGCCGGTGGGCGCGGCTGGTGCGGGCGTGGCGGCCGGCGCGGTGGCCGCGGGCGGTTCGGCGGCCGGAGCCGGCGTGTCCTGTGCGGGCTTGGCGCAGGCGGCCAGGGCGATCGGCAGGGCGAGCAGGATGAGTCGTTTCATGGGGTTCTCCTTGAGGGTGACCAATGCAAACGGATGGTGATCCGGGACGGGGTGAGTCATCGACCCACGCCGCTCAGGTGCCGTTGGGGAAGCGCCGATCCCCGGGGTCACCGCATGGCGCTGGTGTGGCTCAGCTTCCGGCGGGCATCAACAGCAGCAGCAGCGCGCCGAAAACGATGCGGTAGAAAGCGAAGCCGGTGTAGCGGTGCGACTTGATATAGCCCAGCAGCCATTTGACGACGATGAAGCCGGTCATCGTGGCGGCGGCGAAGGCCAGGCCGACCTCGCCCCAGTTCTCGCTGCCGATGGCGCCGTCCTTGACCAGTTCCAGGAAGGCGTAGCTGCTGGCGGCGAACATGGTCGGGATGCCGACCAGGAATACGAATTCGGTGGCCGACGAACGCCGGCTGGTGCCGGCCAGCATCGCCATGAAGATGGCGGCGGCCGAACGCGAGGTGCCGGGGAACACGCCGGCCACGACCTGCGCCAGGCCCACCAGCACCGCCACCTTCCAGGTGATGTCGGGTTGGTCGCCGCGCTTGCCGGCGAAGTGTTCGGCCACCAGCATCCACACGCCGCCGAGGATCAGCGCCCAGGCGATCGGAGTGAGCGTCTCGGGCAGCTCCCAGCCGGCCAGCCGCACCGGCAGGCCGACCAGCGCGGTCACCAGGAAGGCGGTGGCGATCTTGGCCAGATAGTCGCGGTTGGCCGGCTCGCGCCAGCCGCGCGCCAGTTCCCACAGGCGTTCGCGGAATACCAGGGTGATGGCGAGGATGGCGCCGGCCTGGATGACGATGTTGAAGAAGTCGGAGCGGTGGCCGAGCCAGCGCTCGGCGATGAGCAGGTGACCGGTGCTGGAGATGGGCAGGAACTCGGTGATGCCTTCGATGATGCCGAGCAGGAGCGCGGCGAGCAGGTCGGTCATGGGCGCGGGTGGGTGGGCGTGGAACGACAAGGATAGTGGATTCACACTGATTCATATTGGTGCAATGCGCGCGCGAAACGCACCAAACAAGTGCTAACCGGGGATGCCATGTCACTGTGAAAGCTTTGAAAACAAACACTTGCGTAGGCCGCAGGGTTGGCATGCTGTTTGCTGAAGAACAGGCACGTTCCTACCAACCTGAGGTTCCAAGATGTCTGCGGACACTGTTGAAAAGCTGATCAAGGACAACAAGGTCGAGTTCGTCGACCTGCGTTTCGCGGACGTCCGCGGCGTGCAGCATCACGTCACCTTCCCGGTCAACATCGTGGAGCCCTCGCTGTTCGAGGACGGCAAGATGTTCGACGGCAGCTCCATCGCCGGCTGGAAGGGCATCAACGAGTCCGACATGGTGCTGCTGCCCGACGCCAGCACCGCTTTCCTGGATCCGTTCACCGCCGATCCGACCATCGTGCTGACCTGCGACGTGCTGGACCCGGCCACCATGCAGGGCTATTCGCGCTGCCCGCGCGGTGTCGCCAAGCGCGCCGAGGCCTACCTGAAGTCCAGCGGCATCGCCGACCAGGCGTTCTTCGGTCCGGAGCCGGAATTCTTCATCTTCGATTCGGTCCGCTACGCCAATGAAATGGGCCACACCTTCTTCAAGATCGATTCCGAGGAAGCGGCCTGGAACAGCGGCACCAAGTACGAAGGCGGCAACAGCGGCTATCGTCCCGGCGTGAAGGGCGGCTACTTCCCGGTCGCCCCGGCCGACACCCTGCACGACATCCGCGCCGAGATGTGCAAGACCCTGGAGCAGGTCGGCATCGAAGTCGAGGTGCACCACCACGAAGTGGCGACCGCCGGCCAGTGCGAAATCGGCACCAAGTTCAACTCGCTGGTCAAGAAGGCCGACGAGCTGCTGACGATGAAGTACATCATCAAGAACGTCGCCTTCCGCAACGGCAAGACCGCGACCTTCATGCCCAAGCCGATCGTCGGCGACAACGGCAGCGGCATGCACGTGCACCAGTCGCTGGCCAAGGGCGGTACCAACCTGTTCTCCGGTGACGGCTACGGCGGCCTGTCGCAGATGGCGCTGTGGTACATCGGCGGCATCTTCAAGCACGCCCGCGCGATCAACGCCTTCACCAACTCGGGCACCAACAGCTACAAGCGCCTGGTGCCGGGCTTCGAAGCACCGGTGATGCTGGCCTACTCGGCCCGCAACCGTTCGGCTTCCTGCCGCATTCCGTGGGTGTCCAACCCGAAGGCCCGCCGCATCGAGATCCGTTTCCCGGATCCTCTGCAGACCGGCTACCTGACCTTCGCCGCGCTGATGATGGCCGGCCTGGACGGCATCAAGAACCAGATCGACCCGGGCGCGCCGAGCGACAAGGATCTGTACGACCTGCCGCCGGAAGAAGAGAAGAACATCCCGCAGGTCTGCTCCAGCCTGGACCAGGCGCTGGAAGCGCTGGACAAGGACCGCGACTTCCTCAAGGCCGGCGGCGTGTTCAGCGATGACTTCATCGATGGCTACATCGCGCTGAAGATGCAGGAAGTGACCAAGTTCCGCGCGGCCACGCACCCGCTGGAATACCAGCTGTACTACGGCAACTGAGCAACCGCGGCGATGGCGACGGAAAACCCCTCCCACCCGTCGCCATCGCCGCACCTCGACCCGGCTGGGGAGCCGGGGAGCCGCCACGCTTCAAGGAGATCGCAACACCGGCAACACAGGGGAACGCAAGACAGTGCAACACAGGAGAGATCCATGAGCCGCCACTCCCTCCCACGTCACCGTCCGTCACCGCGATGCACCGCGGCGATGGCCGGTGCGGCTCATGGGTTGTTCCGCACCGAGAACGTGTCCGCTGCCAGGGGGCTGCGCGCACGGGTGTCCTGAAACCACCGGCCGGCTGCGGCCGGCCGGTTCCATCCACCATCGGGGTATGCGCATGAAACTGATCACCGCCATCATCCGGCCGTTCAAGCTCGACGAGGTCCGAGAATCCTTGTCGCAGGCGGGCGTGTCCGGCATCACCGTCACCGAAGTGAAAGGCTTCGGCCGGCAGAAGGGCCACACCGAGCTGTATCGCGGCGCCGAGTACGTCGTCGATTTCCTGCCCAAGATCAAGATCGAAACCGTCGTCACCGACGAACGCCTGGAGGCGGTCATCGAGGCCATCCAGCAGGCCGCCGGCACCGGCAAGATCGGCGACGGCAAGATTTTCGTGACCACCATCGACCAGGTCATCCGCATCCGCACCGGCGAAGTCGGCGCGGACGCGCTCTAACACTCGGAGCCCCACATGAAGACTCGACTGTTCGACGGGTGGAAAGCCCGTGCGCAAGCGTTGTGCCTGGCCGCCGTGTGCGGCGTGACGATGATGGGATTCGCGGCCGGCGCGTCCGCGCAGGATCCGGCGCCGGCACCGGCGCAGGAAGCCGCCGCCGCCAGTGCCCCGGCAACCACCGAAACCACGCCTCCCGCGGTGGCGGCGGCCACGCCGGCACCGGCGGCCGCACCGGCCGAAGCCACCGCGGCGGCGGATCCCGCGCCGGTGGTGGAGAAGGGCGACGTCGCCTGGATGCTCACCTCCACGTTGCTGGTGCTGCTGATGGTGGTGCCCGGGTTGGCGCTGTTCTACGGCGGCATGGTGCGTTCGAAGAACGTACTGTCGGTGCTGATCCAGGTCGCCACCGTGTTCTCGCTGCTGGTGATCCTGTGGGTGTTCTACGGCTACAGCCTGGCGTTCTCGGGCGAGGGGCCGTGGATCGGCAATCTCGACAAGGCGCTGCTGAAAGGGGTGACGCTGGAATCGCTCGCCGCGACCTTCACTGCCGGGGTGAGCCTGCCGGAGTACGTGTTCGTCGTGTTCCAGGCGACCTTCGCCGGCATCACCGGAGCGCTGATCGTCGGCGCCTTTGCCGAGCGCGTGCGGTTCGCGGCGGTGCTGCTGTTCTCGGTGCTGTGGTTCACCTTCGGCTATCTGCCGCTGGCGCACATGGTGTGGGCGGCGGGCGGCTTCCTGTTCGAGAAAGGCGCGCTGGATTTCGCCGGCGGCACCGTGGTGCACATCAACGCGGGCGTGGCCGGCCTGCTCGGCGCGTACTTCGTCGGCAAGCGCGTCGGCTTCGGACGCGAAGCGCTGAAGCCGCACAACGTGACCTTCACCTTCGTCGGCGCCTCGCTGCTGTGGGTGGGCTGGTTCGGCTTCAACGCCGGTTCCAACCTGGAAGCCAATGCCGGCGCGGCGCTGGCCTTCCTCAACACCCTGCTCGCCACCGCCGCGGCGATACTGGGCTGGGCGGCGACCGAGAAGTTCACCAAGGGCAAGTCCTCCGCACTGGGCGTGGCCTCCGGCGCGGTCGCCGGCCTGGTCGGCATCACCCCGGCCTGCGGCACGGTCGGACCGTTCGGCGCGATCGTCATCGGCCTGGCCGCCGGCGTGATCTGCGTGTGGGGCGTGAATGGACTGAAGCGCCTGCTCGGCGCGGACGACAGCCTGGACGTGTTCGGCGTGCATGGCCTGGGCGGCATCGTCGGCGCGATCCTCACCGGCGTGTTCAGCGCGGCCTCGCTGGGCGGGGTGAAGGGCGAGGGCTACGACATCGCCAGCCAGGTCGGCATCCAGGCGCTGGGCGTCGGCATCACCCTGGTCTGGATCGGTGTGGTGTCCGTGGTGTCGTTCCTGATCGCCAAGGCCGTGTTCGGCCTGCGCGTGCCGGAAGAAGCCGAGCGCGAGGGTCTGGACATCACCTCCCACGGTGAGTCGGCCTACGAGGCCTGATCCCGCCACCGGGCCGGCTTTGCACTAAACTGGTGCAATGTCGGCCCCGGTGACTTTTCCCATGTTTCCCGCACCCGCCCCCGATGCGCTCAGCACGCCGGTGGCCTGGGCCGACGCGTCCGGGCACATCGCGGGGGTCAACGCGGCGTTCGCCCGCTGGCTGGGTGTCAGCGCCCGCAGGTTGCTGGGGCAGCCGCTGGCGGCACTGGAAATGGAGGGCGACGCGATGGCGCGCTTCCTGGACAACACCGACCGCGAACTCCTGCGCCTGCACCGCATGGCGCTGGGCATGCCCGGCGAGGCCCCGCGCTTCGCCGAGGGCTGGCTGTCGCGCCTGGAGGGCGGCGGCTGGCTGCTGGAGGCGCATCCGGTGGACGAATTCCCGGCGCCCGACCCCACCCAGGTGCTGCCGAGCGCGCTCGGCGCGGCGCTCAAGGGGCTGGCCCACGAATTGCGCAATCCGCTGGCCGGGCTGAAGGGCGCCGCACAACTGCTCGCGCGCCGGGCCGGCCAGCGCGCCGACAACGAAGACGAGCGCGAACTGATCGAACTGATCGAATCGGAGATCGGCCGCCTCAACACCCTGCTCGATCAGTTGCTGTCGCCCGCGCCGCAACGGCCGCATGCGCCGCTCAACATCCACGCGGTGCTGGAACGCGTGCTGCGCCTGGCCGAAACCGAAGGCGGCTGGTCGGTGCGCCTGCAACGCGACTACGACCCCAGCCTGCCGGAACTGCCCGGCGACGCCGATCGGTTGACCCAGGCGGTCTGGAACCTGGTGCGCAACGCCATCCAGGCCGGCGCGGCCAGCGTGATCCTGCGCACGCGGGTGGAGCATGGCCTGCGCATCCACGATCATCTGCACGCGATGGCGCTGCGGGTGGAGATCATCGACGACGGCCGCGGCGTGCCGGAAGAATTGGCCGAGCACCTGTTCCTGCCGCTGGTCAGCGGTCGCGCCGAAGGCAGCGGACTGGGCCTCGCGCTGGCACAGCAGGTCGCGCGCGAACACCGCGGCACGCTGACCTATCGCTCCCGTCCCGGCCATACCGTTTTCACCCTGCTGCTGCCGCGCGATGGCGACGGGGAAGAGGAACGCCATGTCCACTGATTCCGCGCCCTCCCATGCGCAGCGCATCTGGGTGGTCGATGACGATCGCTCGGTGCGCTTCGTCCTGGCCACCGCGCTGCGCGATGCCGGCTACGACGTCGACGGTTTCGACAGCGCCGCCGCCGCGTTGCAGGCGCTGGGCGCGCGTGGCGCGCCGGATCTGCTGTTCACCGACGTGCGCATGCCCGGCGACGACGGCCTGGTCCTGCTCGACCGGCTGAAGGCCACGCACCCGCAACTGCCGGTGATCGTGATGTCCGCCTACACCGATGTCGCCAGCACCGCCGGCGCGTTCCGTGGCGGCGCGCACGAGTTCCTGTCCAAGCCTTTTGATCTGGACGACGCGGTCGCGCTGGCCGCGCGCGCGCTGCCGGACGCCGAGCAGGAAGCCGCGCCCGCGCCCGAGCCCGGCGCATCGACGCAGGGGACGCCGCACCTGATCGGCGATACGCCGGCGATGCGCGCGCTGTTCCGCGCCATTGGCCGACTGGCGCAGGCGCCGCTGTCGGTGCTGATCAATGGCGAAACCGGTACCGGCAAGGAACTGGTCGCCCGCGCGCTGCACCAGGAATCGCCGCGCGCGCGCAAGCCCTTCGTCGCGCTCAACACCGCGGCCATCCCCGCCGAACTGCTGGAGAGCGAACTGTTCGGCCACGAGGCGGGTGCCTTCACCGGCGCGCAGAAACGCCACATCGGCCGTTTCGAGCAGGCCGACGGTGGCACCCTGTTCCTGGATGAAATCGGCGACATGCCGCTGCCATTGCAGACGCGCCTGCTGCGGGTATTGGCCGAAGGCGAATTCTTCCGGGTCGGCGGACGCGAGCTCATCCGGGTCGACGTGCGGGTGATCGCGGCCACCCACCAGCACCTGGAGGCGCTGGTCGCCGAGGGACGTTTCCGCGCCGACCTGCTGCACCGGCTCGACGTGGTGCGCCTGCAACTGCCGCCGTTGCGCGAGCGCCTGGCCGACGTGCCGCAACTGGCGGAGAATTTCCTGGCTTCGGCCACCCGCAAGCTGGACATCGCGCCCAAGCGCTTCTCGCACGCGGCCGCCGCGCTGCTGCAATCGTATGCGTGGCCGGGCAACGTCCGCGAACTGGAAAACGTGTGCTGGCGCCTGGCCGCGCTGGCGCCGGGCGATGTCATCACCGGCGCCGATCTGGAAGCGGTGTTGCCACGCGGCACCTCCGCGCTCCCTTCCGCGACCGCGGCCGGATGGGACGAGGCGCTGGCCGCCTGGGCACGCGCGCGCTTGTCCGAAGGCGTCGAGGGCCTGCACGCCGAGGCGCGCGAACGCTTCGATCGAACCCTGCTGGAAGTGGCCCTGGAGTTCACCCAGGGTCGGCGCGCCGAGGCCGCGACGCGGCTGGGCGTGGGCCGCAATACGGTGACCCGCAAGCTTGGCCCCGGCAGGAAGCGGCGCTGACTTCATTGCACCTGAATGAAGCTGGGGTTACGTTTGCGGGCTCACGCTTTCAGGAGATGACCATGCGTACCGTATTGCTTGCCACCGTCACCGCCGTCGCGCTCACCGCCTGCGGCAGCCATCCGAAGCCGGCCGAACAACCCGCCGCGCCGACGGCCACCAGCACCGCCAAGCAGGGCATCGTCAATCTCGCATCGGCGTCGGGCAGCCTGGTCAGCGGCAAGATCACCCTCGCGCCGATGGCCGATGGCGTGCACCTGACCGGTGAAGTCGGCGGCCTGCCGGCCAACAGCACGCACGGTTTCCATGTGCACGAGAAGGGCGATTGCAGCGCGGTGGACGCCAGCAGCGCCGGTCCGCATTTCAACCCGACCGGCAGCGCCCACGGCAAGGCCGGCGGCGGCGCGCACCATGCCGGCGACATGGACAACGTCGTCGCCAATGCGGAAGGCGTGGCGCGCATCAACGTGCATCTCACCGGCGTCACCCTCGGTGGCGGCGCGCCCAACGACATCGCCGGCCGCGCGCTGATCGTGCACGGTTCGCCGGACGACTACACCAGCCAGCCGGCCGGCAACGCCGGCGCGCGCGTGGCCTGCGGCATCATCACCGTCACCCAGTGACGGCGTCGCGCTGACGCCCGGTCATGAGCGGGCGGCGATGAAAGACCCGCGCGGGAACGATCGATGTCGTTCCCGCGTCGTTCGCCTCAGGCCTGGCCCAGCGCTTCGCGCGGATCCGCGTATCCGGCGCAGTGCGCGAACGTCACCGGAATGCCATGCGCTTCCAACACCGCGGCGAACTGCTGCTGGCGGGCGAGGAAATGGTTGTACGCGCGCTCCAGTCGTTCGTCGGTGGATTCCTGCGGCGCGTAGCGCGCGCGCCAGGCGGAGGGTTCGAACAGGGCGATGTGCACTTCGCCGCCGCTGTAGCGCAGCAGCGGTTCCGGCGGTGCATCCAGCCATTCTTCCTGCTCCGGCGCCAGCAGCGCGGTTTCGATGATCGGCCACAGCGCCTCCAGCCCGCCGTGGCCGTACTGCATCGCGGTCATCGCCGCGAGATCGTGCAGGGTCAGGTAGCGCGCGTGCTCGATCTGCGCACCGAAAGCCTGCTGCGCCAGCAACGCGGTGTCGGCCTGGGCCATGCCGGTTTCCAGCAGCACGGCTTCCAACCGTTCGGCAACTTCGGAAACCGTATGGTCTTCGCCGCTCAGCATGAACGGCAGCACCCGCAGCGGACCGCCCGCAAGGTCCGCATCGGCGGCGAACGGTTGTGGCACCTCGCCGCGCTCATCGGCACCGAAGGCGATCATCCGCGGCCCGCTGTTGCGGCCCGGAGCACGCTGATGCAGCTCTTCCAGGCGCCGATGCAGCGGCCAGCCGGGGCGCAGCGCCTCGGCCGGATCGAAGTGCGCGGCCGCCAGGGTCAGGTCCAGATCGCGGATGGCGGGCACCAGCGTCGCCAGATCGCGGCCGACCCGCTCCACCAGCATGGCGGCGTCGGCGGGCCGCAGCGCGGCCTGTCCGGGGACGTTTCCGGCGGAGAGTTCCAGCGCCAGGAATCCCTTCACGTCGGCGGTCGTTGCGGATGCGGTCATATCAAGGTTTGGCGGCGATGGAGGGGGGCATTACACTCTCGCATTATGCCTGCCGCCGCCGCGGCTTCCGATCCACTGCTCCGTGATGAGGTCCTCCATGCCAGCCGCCCGTCCCGTCGCCATCCTCGGTGGCGTCCGCATTCCGTTCTGCCGGCAGAACACCGCCTACGCGGATGTGGGCAACCTGGGCATGTCGGTGCGTACGCTGGGCGCGCTGGTCGAGCGCTTCGGCCTGCATGGCCAGCAACTCGGCGAAGTGGCGATGGGCGCGGTGATCAAGCATTCCAGCGACTGGAACCTGGGCCGTGAAGCGACGCTCTCCTCCGGGCTGTCGCCGCTGACTCCGGGCATTACCCTGCAGCGCGCCTGCGGTACCAGCCTGGACAGCATCATCACGGTCGCCAACAAGATCGCGCTGGGCCAGATCGAATCCGGCATCGGCGGCGGTTCGGACACCACCTCCGACGTGCCGATCGTCTACGGCAAGAAACTGCGCGCGCGGATCCTCGCCGCCAATCGCGCCAAGACCACCCAGGACAAGATCAAGACGCTGGTGAAGGGCTTCAAGTTCAGCGAACTCAAGCCCGAGTTTCCCGGCGTGGCCGAGCCGCGCACCGGCAAGAGCATGGGCGATCACTGCGAAGACATGGCGAAGGAGTGGAACATCTCCCGCGATTCGCAGGACGAACTGGCGGTGGCTTCGCACAAGAAACTGGCGGCGGCCTACGAGCGCGGCTTCTTCAGCGATCTGATCGCGCCGTTCCGCGGGCTGGAGCGCGACAACATCCTGCGTCCGGACACTTCGCTGGAAAAGCTCGCCACGCTCAAGCCGGCGTTCGACAAGACCTCCGGACGCGGCACCCTGACCGCGGCCAACTCCACCCCGCTCACCGACGGCGCCGCCGCGGTGCTGCTGGCGAGCGAGGACTGGGCGCGCACGCACGGACACGAGCCGCTGGCCTATCTGCGCGACGCGCAGGTGGCGGCGGTCGACTTCGTGCATGGCGAGGGCCTGTTGATGGCGCCGACGGTCGCGGTGCCGGAAATGCTCAAGCGGCACGGACTGACGCTGCAGGATTTCGATTTCTACGAGATCCACGAAGCCTTCGCCGCGCAGGTGCTGTGCACGCTGCGCGCCTGGGAAAGCGAGGACTACTGCCGCAACCGGCTGGGCCTGGATGCGCCGCTGGGCCGGATCGATCCGGAGAAGATGAACCCGAACGGCTCCTCGTTGGCGACCGGCCATCCGTTCGCCGCGACCGGCGCGCGCATCGTCGCCACCGCCGCCAAGGAGCTGAAGCAGCGCGGCGGCGGCCGTTGCCTGGTGTCCATCTGCACCGCCGGTGGCATGGGCGTGGTCGCGATCATCGAGCGCTGATCCGCGCGCGAAGGCGTTCGCGGCCGTGGCCGCATCTGCGCGCTTGTGTGTCGAACGCGCGGCCCGTGTGTCAGCCGCGCAGTCTCGGCAAGCCGTGTTCGTCGCGTTCCTCGACCACCGCGGCATCGAAGATCTTCTGCTTCATGTCGCGTCCCGGCAATTCGATCGAGGCTTCCCCGCGCTGCGCGCGCAGGGCATTGGCGTAGCTGCGCCGCGCGCTGGCCTCGTCGCCCGCGGCGGTGAAACCCTCGCCCAGTTCCTCCCAGGCATCCGCGCCCGCGCCCTGCGCCAGCGCGCGATGCAGGAATTCCTGCGCCTGCGGCCACTGGCCCTGCTGGCGGGCCAGGCGCGCCAGCGTGACCAGCAGCGCGGGACTGGCCGGATGACCCTGCAACCAGCGCTGCGCGCTGGCCCGGCGCGAATCGGCCTTGCCCACCGGCAGGCGCCCGTACAGGGCGACCAGCGATTCATCCCAGCGCGCGTCGATCGCCGATTCGAGGCTGCGGATCGCCGCGTCTTCCCAGCGCATCGCCGCGGCGCGTTCGGCATAGGCGGCGACCACCGCCGGATCGTTGCGCAGCGCCTTGGGCAGCGTTTCCCAGCGCTCGGCCAGGACGTTGGCGTCATTGGCCTCGCGCACGGCGCGCGCGGCGAGATCCTTTTCCAGCGCGTCGAGCTGGCCGGTCGAGAGCGACTGCTGCTGCTTCATCGCGCCCAGCAGGCCATACGCTTCGCCACTGCGATTGAGTTGGGTCAGCGCCTGCGCGCGCAAGGACAGGCCGCGCGGCGGCAGCGGTTGCGCGACCGGGGATTCCAGCGCGGTCAGCGCCTCGATCGGTGACTGCCGCGCCAGCGCGCGGTCCGCGGCGGCCAGCGCGTGCGCGGTGGCGCTGCGCTGGGCGAGTGCGTCCAGGTGGCGCCGGGCGGCGGCGTCATCCTCGCGCGCATCGGCGGAACGCAATGCGGCGATGCGCGCGATCGCACCGACCTCGTCGTCTTCGGCCGCCCGCTCCAGCAGTTTCTCGGCGCGGTTCCAGTGTCCGCCGTGCAGGCTGTCCAGCCCTTCGATCAAGCGCGCACGCGCCTGCTTGCGGCGATGCCGCGCCCATGCGCGGAACGGCAGGGTCAACAGCTTCAGCACCAGCCAGATCGCGGCGGCGACCAGCAACAGCGACAGCAGCGCGCGCGGTACGTCGGTTTCCCAATCGTTGCCGCCGAACTGCACGAACACCCGGCCGAAATCACGGGTATGTTCCTGCGCCAGCCATTGCGCGGCGAACACGCCGAGGGCCAGCAGGACCAGCAGGATGACGGTGGTGCGGAACACCTTCATGGCGTGGCCTCCGGTCGGGGCGCCGCGGGAGCGGTGAAGCCCGCGTTGCGCAGGCTGCGCAGCTGTTCCAGGGTGCTGCCCAGCAACGGATTGTCGGCGCGCAACGGCAGACTGCGCATGGCGGCTATCTGCTGGCGACCCTGACGCAGGGCCGGTGAATCCGGCCACAACCGGGTCAGCCATTGATCGATGCGGTTCAGCGAGGACTGGAAGCCGGCGGCGTCGCCGCGTTCCAGCGCCGCGTGCGCCAGACTGATCTCGATGCGCAGCGCGGCTTCGCCGGCGTTGCGATCCGACGGCGCGACGAACGCCGCCTGTCGGCTCGGCCGCACGTCCACCAGCGGCGCCAGCCAGCGCTGCCAGCGGCTTTGTTCCGACGCGCCCGCCGCCGCCGGTCGCTGCGGCCAACCGGCCAGGCCGCCGGCGAAAGCGTCGAGCTGCTGGCTCAGGCGCGCGCGCTGACCCACGCCGAGCGCGTCCAGCGCCTGGCGTTCCTGGGTGAGCGTCTGCTTGAGGTTCAGCAGGCGGTGATCATCGATCCCTTCCAGCGCGCCGGCCGCCAATGCGTAGGCGCGGCGCGCACCGTCCAGATCATCGGCCACGCTCATGCGCTGGCCGGCCAGCGACAGCAGCATCTCCACCTCGTCCAGGCGCAGCGCCTGCGCGCCATGGCGGCTGGGGTCGGCGAGCTTGGCGACGCTTTCCTCCAGCAGCGCGCCCCGCTGCCCGAGCCCGAGCACCTCGTCCCGCAGGATCCGGTTGGTGGCCGCCGCATCCTGCACGCGCTGGGTCAGGGTCCGCTGATCGCGGCGCACCGATTCCAGACGCTGATCGAGCGCGGCCAGGTGTTGCGCTTCGTCCGCCGCCTTGGCCTGGGCCTGCGCGTCACGCGCCTTCCAGGCGCGCCAGCCCAGCGTGGCGACCACCGCCAGCGCGATCAGCACCAGCAGCCAGAGGAATGCGCCACGGCCGGTACGGGGGCGGGAGGAGGTGGAAATTGTTTCGTCGTTCACTCGGCCGTCCTTGTCATCGTTCTGGCGGGCGTCGTGCGCTCATGCTAGCGGATCAGACCGCAGGAGGGCGTCTTCCGCGCAGTCCAGCATTTGTGAGTTGCGTGGCCCGGCGGCCAGATGGATCCGCGTGAAGCCTGCTTGCGCCGCTTGTTCAGACAAGCGCTCGCTGGCGGCGATGGCCGGCATGCGCAGCCACTTCTCACGGCTCGTGGCAGGCAGTTGCGCCAGCACGCGTTCCAGCGCGCCACCGCTGCTGATCATCACGCAGGCGGGAGCCCGCAGTGCTTCGAGCGCCTGCAGACTGCGACGCGACAGCGGAATGTCGACCCGCGAATACACATCGGCGCGATCCAGTTCCGCGCCGCGTACCTGCAGAGCAGGCGCCAGCAGGTTGCGGCCGGCCGGCGCGGTGACGAAACCAATCCGCCGGCCGGCGATCGATTGCAGCTCGGGCAGCGCCAGCAGGCCTTCGCTGTCCATCCGCGCCGGCGCGCTGACCCGGGGAATTCCCAGGCGATGCAGCGCGCGCGCGGTACCGCTGCCGACCGCCAGCCAGATCTGGCCCGGCCTGGCCCGCAGTCGCCGCAGACGCGCGGCCGCGGCGACCGCCGCGGGACTGGTGAACAGCACGTGGTCGGCATCCAGCGCGCGTGCCAGCGCGCCGCGCGCCTCGTCGTCGTCGCGCACGACGATCCGCCATGGCGACACCGCCAGCAGCGCCGCGCCGCGCCGCCGCACGGCGCAGGGCGTCGTGCCCGCCCTGCGGCCGCAGCGAGATCACGTACCATCCTGCGTCTTTACCGGAAGCCATGAGCCGATTATCCGTGATGAACGCCGAA
Source organism: Pseudoxanthomonas sp. (assembly GCF_051953815.1). GTDB lineage: Bacteria > Pseudomonadota > Gammaproteobacteria > Xanthomonadales > Xanthomonadaceae > Pseudoxanthomonas_A. Next base: position 19,663 of record NZ_JBQCIJ010000023.1, read on the forward strand.
GCTGCGCTGGATCATCTGCGCGCGCATTGCCGCGAAATGCCCCCCGTGGCCGCCATGCAGGTGGAGGTCGACGGCTACGCGGACGGCATCCTGAGGCTGACGGCGCCCCTGGCGGCGAACGTCAATGACAAGGGCACCGCGTTCGGCGGCAGCCTGACCTCGCTGATGACGGTGGCCGGCTGGGGCCGGGTGACGCTGGGCCTGGAGATGGCCGGCGAAACCGCCGAGGTCTACGTGGCCGACAGCAGCATCCGCTACCTCGCGCCGCTGCGCGCGGACCTGTGCGCGGAAGCCGCGTTCGCGCCGGGCGAGTCCTTCGAGACCTTCCTGTCGACCCTGCGCCAGCGCGGACGCGCGCGGATCCAGGTGGAAGCGGTGGTGCGCCTGCCCGAAGGTGGCGCGGCCACCACCCTGAGCGGCCGTTTCGTCGCCATCGCCAAGCGGTAGGATGACCGCACCTGTGGGGGAGAAGAACACATGCGGATGAGCCTGCGGTGGATGCTGTTGCTGGTCCTGGCGATGGTCGCGTTCGGCGCGCAGGCCGCGGGCGGGCGGCAGCGCGCCAAGCTGGAGCAGGTCCAGAATGCCTACGCGGCGGCGATTCGCTGGGGCGATTTCGAAGGCGCGTGGACCTTCGTCGAGCCCGCCTACGCCAAGGCGCATCCGATGGGCGAGTTCGAACTCCGCCGGTACGAACAGATCCAGGTGTCCGGCTACCGCGACCTGTCCAGCCTGGTGGAACCGGACGAGGTGGTCGCGCGGCTGATCGAAGTACGGGTGATCAACCGCCATACCCAGGCCGAGCGCACCCTGCGCTACCGCGAGCGCTGGCGCTGGGACGCCGAGGCCAAGCGATGGTGGCTGGTGGGCGGCCTGCCCGACTTCTGGGAGGGGGAGTAGCCCCGCCAGCCCCCGTCGCTATGCGACAATCGCGGTTTTCCCCGACCCGCGTATTCCCGTGAGTTTCGAAAAACTGCAGGCGTTCGTCGCCCATAGTCCGGTCCTGTCGCTGCTGCTCGTCGGCCTGACCCTGGTCATCCTCTACACCGAAATCGCCCGCCTGTTCCGCGGCTACAAGGCCCTGCGCCCGGCGGAACTGACCGGTCTCATCAACCGTGAGAACGCCCTGGTCGTGGATCTTTCGGCCAGCGGCGACTTCGACAAGGGACACATCGCGGGCAGCCGCAATGTCGCGCCCAGCCAGTTCGATCCGGAAAGCAAGCTGCTGGCCCCGGCCAAGGCGCTGCCGGTCGTGATGGTGTGCCGCAACGGCCAGGCATCGGCGGATGCGGCCAAGCGCCTGAAGAAGGCCGGCTTCACCCAGGTGTACTGGCTGGATGGCGGCATCGCCGCCTGGCAGCAGGCCGACCTGCCGCTGGTCAAGGGCCGCTGAGCCGCCCTTGATTCGGGGCGGTCGCGTCGCCAAGACATGCCATAATCAACCTCTTTACCTTCCGTTCAACCGAATTCCCGGAGTTCCGAAATGTCCGAAGAAACCAACAATGGCGCCGTCGCGCCGGCCGAAGCTGGCGCCGCGTTCACCGTCGAGAAGATCTACGTCAAGGACGTTTCGTTCGAAGTCCCCGGCGCGCCGGCCATCTTCACCGAGAACGTGCAGCCGGACCTGCAGCTCAACCTCAACCAGCGCGTGCAGCGCCTGAACGAGAACGCCTTCGAAGTCGTGCTGGGCGTGACCCTGACCTGCAAGGCCGGCGACAAGACCGCCTACGTGGCGGAAGTCCAGCAGGCCGGCATCTTCGGCCTGGTCGGCCTGGAGCCGCAGGCGGTCGACGTGCTGCTCGGCACCCAGTGCCCGAACATCCTGTTCCCGTACGTGCGTCAGCTGGTCAGCGATCTGGTCCAGTCCGGTGGTTTCCCGCCGTTCTTCCTGCAGCCGATCAATTTCGACGCCCTGTACGCCGAAACCCTGCGTCAGCGCGCCGCGCAGCAGGCCGGTGAAGGCGAACTGGCCAACACGGAACCGGCGGGCAACGCCTGATTCATGAGGCACAATCCCGTCGTGGCGCGAACCGCGCCGATGGGGGTGACGCATGGCTGATTCCCTGAGGATCGCCGTCCTCGGCGCGGGCTCGTGGGGCACCGCGCTGGCGACGCTGATGGCCCGCAATGGCCACCACGTCGTCCTGTGGGGTCGTGACGAAAAGGTCGCGACCGCCATCGACACGCAGCACGAGAATCCGCGCTACCTGCCGGGCATCGCGCTGCCGGACAGCCTGCGCGCCACCACCGATCTGGCAACCGCCATGCAGGGCGCCGAACTGGTCCTCGTGGTGGTGCCGTCGCACGCCTTCACCGAGACGCTGAAGCTGATCGCGCCGCTACGGCCGGCCGGCGCCGGCGTGGCCTGGGCGACCAAGGGATTCGAGCCCGGTTCGGGCCGCTTCCTGCACGAGGTCGCCGAGGAAATCCTGGGAGAGGACGTGCCGCTGGCCGTGGTCACCGGTCCGTCGTTCGCCAAGGAAGTCGCGCTCGGCCTGCCCACCGCGGTCACCGTGCACGGGCATGACGCCGGCTTCGCCCAGCTGATGGCCGAAGTGCTGCACGGCCCCGCGTTCCGCGCCTACACCGGTGACGACATGGTCGGCGCCGAACTCGGCGGCGCGATGAAGAACGTGCTGGCCGTGGCCACCGGTGTCGCCGATGGCATGCAGTTGGGGTTGAACGCGCGCGCCGGCCTGATCACCCGTGGCCTCAATGAAATGCTGCGGTTGGCGGCGGCGATCGGCGGCAAGCCGGAAACCCTGATGGGCCTGGCCGGCCTGGGCGACCTGGTGCTCACCGCCACCGGCGATCTGTCGCGCAACCGGCGGCTGGGCCTGGCGCTGGGACGCGGTCAGCCGATCCAGGACGCCATCCGCGAAATCGGCCAGGTGGTCGAGTCGATGCAGGCCGCCGACGAAGTCATGCGCCAGGCCGAACGGCACGCCATCGATCTGCCGATCTCCAGCGCGGTCCGCGCCGTGCTGCACGGCGAGATGACGCCGACGCTGGGCCTGCAGCAGTTGCTGGCGCGCGAACAGAAGCCGGAATATCCGGAAACGCTGTTCAAGTAACGCGTTAAGAGCCCTGAAAGACGAAAAAGCTCGGCCAATGGCCGGGCTTTTTCGTGGGCGGTTAGCTGCGAAGCCCGGTCGCTGAAGGAAGGACGATTTGCGGGCCGGTTGATGCGCGCAAGAGCGTCCGGTGTTCAAGCACAGCAAAAGCAAATCCCCCTCGGTCCCCCTTCTTCGAAGGGGGAGGCAAGACAACGGCAACCGCGAGACAGAGCAGTTCCCCTTTGAATCAGCCTCCCTTTGAAAAAAGGGGGCGGGCGCCCGCGAAGCGGGTGACGGGGGATTTGCTTCTGCCGCGGAGACAAAATCCCGCTCGATGTCCTTCTTCAAAAAGGAAGACAAGCGCAGATCATGACGGACCCGGCGCGGACCCGAAAAAATGAAGCCCGGCTTGTGGCCGGGCTTCGGTCGCGACGCGGGGAGAGAGAGACACGTCGCGGGAGGCGGTATCGCTTGCCGGATTACCAGCTGAAGCGCGGACCGACGAACCACTGGGTGTCGCCGCCGTCGACGATCTTCACGTCGGCCGAGGCGCTCCAGTTCGGGTTGAACTTCACCTGCGCGCCGAGGCGGCCGTAGAAGTCACCGTCGTAGTCGTCGCCGTCTTCGTAACCGGCCAGGGCATAGCCGTTCAGGCGGTTGGTCAGCGCGCTGTTCACGCCGACTTCGACGCTGTAACCATCAGCGCTGAAGCTCGGGACGCGGACGCCGGACGGGGTGGTGAAGCGGTCGGTCTTGACCTTCTCGTAGGCCACGCGGGTCAGCAGGTCCACGCGCTTGGACAGCTCGTGGTTGTAGCCGACGCCGACGCGCCACTGGTCGAAATCGACCTTCACGTTGTCCACTTCCTGCTGGCTGTAATCAGCGAACAGGTGGAAGTTCGGGTGGATGGCCACCGAACCCTTCAGCGCCCAGCCGTCGGAATCCGGACCGTCAACATTCGTCTTGGTGTAGCCGCCTTCCACGTAGTTGTAGGAGACGCCATCGGCCGCGGAGGCGGCGAACGGCAGGGCGGCCAGCAGGGTCAGGGCAAGCAAGGACTTCTTCATACGCTCAAACCTCGATTTTTGTAGTTGGTATCCAGCGCTGAAGGCATCGCCCGTTCGCTGCTGGTGATGTGAATTATCCGTTAGCGCCCTCAATGCGCCCTGAATATCAAACTGAGCAGTACATAAATTAGGCCGAAAAATCAGGAACTTTCGGCACATGTACTCGGGTGTTCAAACTCCAGCGCGCGTAGCGAGATGAGCAAACCAACCTGACATCCAAGGCTGTTGTTGTGCACAGGACGGCGACTTGGCGCGGGCTAGCGTGACGTGGTGGCAACCGGAACAGGGAGTCCATCCCATGCACGCTTCTTCGCAGGAAACGCATCGCGAATCTCCCCACGCTTCCGGCCCGTATGTCCGGCTGCTTGGGATGCTGTCGCTGTCCTTCATCGCCATGTATGCACTGATGTATGCCATGGTCGATCGGCCGGGCAATGTCTTTCACAACATCAACCAGGCGTACATGGCCGGCTTGATGGTTTCACCGATGCTGTTGATCGAGCTCTGGTTGATGCGCGCGATGTATCCGAACCGGGGCGCCAATGCACTGCTGCTGGCAGGTGGGCTGCTGGTGGGAGCCTTGTGCTGGTCCGGGATTCGCGGCCAGTGGGGTGTCGGGGATCAGCAGTTCCTGCGCTCGATGATCCCGCATCACGCAGGCGCGATCCTGATGTGCCGGGAGGCCGATCTGCGAACGACGGAACTGCGCCGGTTGTGCGAGCGAATCATCCAGGGCCAGCAGGCGGAGATCGAGCAGATGAAATCCCGCCTGCAAGGCCCATCGAGTGAGTCGCCGATTAAGGAATGAGCGCCGGCTTGCGCCGCAGCAGATACAGCAGCGCGCCGATGCCCAGGGCGACCGCCGCGGCGATCAGGTTGCCCACGTTGGCGCTGACCAGCAGTCCCAGCGAGAGGATCAGCGCGGCCAGTGGAATCAGCGGGCCGCCCGGCAGTTTCAGCGCGCCCGGATGATCGGCGTAGCGGCGTTGCAGCACCAGCACCGACAGGGTGGTGCCGATGTAGGCGCACAGGCGCGCCACCACCGACAGCAGCGCCAGCTGCACGAACGAGCCGGATAGCGCGAGCGCGAGCGCAAGCACGCCCTGGGTCACGATCGCCACGGCGGGAGTGTGGAAGCGGGGATGGATGTTGGCGAGGACGCGGGGACCGAAACCGTCCTGGGCCAGCGAATACAGCACGCGCGGGCCGAACAGCATGGTGTTGCTGTTGGTGCCGAGGATGGAAATCGTCGCGCCGACGGTGAGGATCAAGGCCAGGCCTTCGCCGCTGAAGCTGCCCGCCGCGTCGGCCAGCGGCGTCTGCGACTGCGCCAGTCCGGCCAGCGTGCCCTGCGCGACCAACTGCACCGCCGCGTAGATGATCGTGACCGTGGCGATCATGGTGAGCAGCGCGAACGGCACGTCGCGGCGCGGGTTCTTGAACTCGCCGGCGGCGGCCGGGATGTTCTCGAAGCCGGCGTAGGCGAACAGCAGCAGCAGGGCCGCTTCGCCCAGGTTGCGCAGCGGCGGCAGCTCACCGCTGCGCAGCAGGTCGAGATCGATGTAGAACAGGCCGATGACGATGAACAGCGCCAGCGGCAGCAGCTTGCCGATGACCAGCGCCACGCCGGTGCGCGCGGCCGACTTCACGCCGATGACGTTGATCAACGTCAGCAGTCCCAGCGAGCCGACCACCACCGCCAGGCGTCCGCCACCGGAGGCCGCGGGCGCCCAGAAACGCGCGACCGCATCGGCCAGGCCGTTGCTGAGCGCGGCGGCCGAGGCGATGCGGGTCAGCCAGACCATCCAGCCGATCTCGAAACCGACGAACGGACCGAACGCCTCGCGCGCATACAGATAGCTGCCGCCGGGCTGGTCGAAATAGCTGGCCGCCTGCGCGTAGCACAGCACCAGCAATGCCACGGCGACACCCGCCAGCAGCACCGCCCAGACACTGGCCGGTCCGAGCAGCACCGCGGTGGCGGCGGGCAGCAGGTAGATGCCGCTGCCGATGACGTCGTTGATCGACAGGCCGACAATCTGCCAGCGGCTGACCGCGCGGACGAATCCCGGATTGGAAGGAGGGGCTTCGCTCATGGCGCGGCCTCCGCGAAGGCGGGCAGTTGCCAGTCGGCGCGCAGGCGCCGGTACTCGGCTTCCGGCAGCAGCACGAACACCGGATGTCGCCTGTCGTCCAGCCAGCCCAGCAGGCGATCCATCACCGGTTCGGCCATCGCCGTGCAGCCGGCGGTGGCTTCGCCCGGCGCCTTCCACAGATGGGCGAAGATGCAGCTGCCCGCGCCGCTGACGTTGTCGGGGTTGTGCTGGATCACGAAGCCCTCCTTGTAACGGACATCGCCGCCGGCATGCAGATCGCGGCGCATCGGTTCGGTGGAACCTTCGACCGCGGCGGTGCCGACCTGCTCGCTGTCGACGATCCGGTTGTACAGCGGCGAGGCGGGCACGTCGATGCAGTAATGGGATGCCCGCATCGGTGCGTAGGCCAGGCCGGTGTCGCGCTGGGCGGCATAGCCGAACGCTTCGCCCAGGGTGAACACGCCGGCCGGCGCCTTGCCGTCGCCCTCGCGTTTCTGCGGGCCATCCGCCTGCGCGGGATGCAGGCCGCGTCCCCAGGCGGCGCCGGCGCGGCCGACCGTGACCGCGGTGGGCGCCTGCCGCGCATGCCAGCCGCCGCCCTCGCGTTCGAACGTCTGCATGCGCCCACCGCTGGCCTCCCAGTCCGGTGTGATCACCAGGATCAACTGCTGCGCCTGTCGCCAGGCCGAAGCGGGTGACGTGGTGGTGGACGCCACCGTCGCCTGGGCGGGAAGGCAGGCCCCGAAGGCGGCGGCTAGGACAAGGTTCGACAGCGCGAAGCGGAACACAGAGGCCATGTTGGCTCCGGGACGGGGAATCAGGAATCCAGCAGGTGCTGGATCCGTTCCAGGTTGATGTTCAATTGCCGATGGCGATCGTCGTGGTTGTGGCAGAGCAGGACGAACAGCACGTCCAGCAGGTACTGCAGCGAGGAACGGTAGAGCAGGGCTTCCACATGCGGCGCCGAATCGTGCGCCGACACCACCAGCGAGGCGTCGGCATGCGCGCGCAGCGGGTTGGAGGTGTGGCGGGTGATCGACACCACCTTGCCTTCGGCGTCCTGGAACTGGCGGCTGATCTGCGAAAGTGTGGGCAGCTTGCCGAACTCGGAGAACACCAGCAGCACGTCGCCCGGGCGCGCCGCCGAGAGGTTGGCCATCATCAGGATGGGATCGGCGTGATGGACGGTCAGCACGCCCAGCAGCGACAGCCGCATCGCGAACTCGCGCGCGAACAGGCCGTCATCCCCGAGCCCGTAGACGAACACCTTGTCCGCCTGGTGGATCAGGCCGGCGATGTGCTCGATGTTGGCGGGGGGATTGAGCAGGCGGGTTTCCTCCTCGGCCGCCGCCTTGCCGCGCCGCAGTCCCGCTTCCAGGCGCTGGTAGGCGTCGGGCTCGTCGGGACTGTCGATCTGGCGGGGCTGCGGATCACCGCCGTTGCGGGCCACCGCCTCGCCGATGGAGAACTTGAGATCCGGATAGCCCTTGAAACCGAACTTCTGCGCGAACTTGACCACGCTGGACTGGCTGATGCCCAGCGCGCTGGCCAGCTGCTGCGAGGAATAGTCGCGCAGCAGGTGGGCGTTCTCGAGGATGAAGTCGGCGATGCGGCGCTCGATCGCCGACATGTGGTCGCGTTCGGATCGGATTTTGACCAGGGGCGGCATGTGCGCTCTTTATCCCATCCTGCGTCGCGTCGGTCCAGGGTCAGACCGAAATGAGTTCCAGGCCGTGGATGGTCTGGATGCCCAGGCCGGGGGCGTCGGTGATGGAGATCTCCGACTCGTTGAAGATGACCCCGCCTTCGACCGGATTGAACTGGCACAGCGACGGGCCGTCCAGGTCCACCTTGGTGATGGACTGCGACTTGGCCACCGCCAGGTGCACGGCGGCGGCGACGCTGATGCTGGTCTCCAGCATGCAGCCGATCATGCACTCCACCCCGTACAGCGAAGCGATGTCGGCGATGCGCACGGCGTTGGAGATGCCGCCGGTCTTCATCAGCTTGATGTTGATGATGTCGGCCGCGCGCATCTTGATCAGGTCGATGACCTCGGTGGGGCCGAACACGCTCTCGTCGGCCATCACCGGCGTGTGCACGCGGTCGGTGACGTACTTCAGGCCGTCGATGTCCTGCGCCTTGACCGGCTGTTCCAGCAGTTCCAGGACGACACCGGCGTCCTCCAGGTTGTGCATGGCGAACACCGCCTGCTTGGCGCTCCAGCCCTGGTTGGCGTCCAGGCGCAGCAGCGCGCGTCCTTCCACCGCCGAATAGATCGCCTTGACCCGTTCGATGTCCAGGCCGATGTCCTTGCCCACCTTGATCTTCAGCGATTCGAAACCGCGTTCCACCGCGTTGATGGAGTCGGCCACCATCTTGTCGATGTAGTCGACGCTGATGGTGATGTCGGTGGTGATCACCGGATCGCCGCCGCCCAGCATCTTGTACAGCGGCGCGCCATACAGCTGGCCGAACAGATCGTAGATGGCGATCTCGACGGCGGCCTTGGCGCTGGTGTTGCGCTCCAGCGCGGTCTGGATGAGATGGGTGATGTGGTTGAGGTTGGCGATGTCCTGGCCGATCAGGCGGGGTTTGATGAAGCGCGCGATGGCCTCGATGATCGAGCCATGGGTATCGCCGGTGATGACCGCCGTGGCGGGCGCCTCGCCATAACCGACCTGGCCGGTGTCGGTGCGCACGATGACCACGATGTCCTCCACCGTGTCGACCGTGCGCAGGGCCGTCTTGAAGGCGGTTTTCAGCGGCACGCGCAGCATGCCGAACTGGATGTCGGTGATTTTCATGGGGGCCTTAGGGGCGGATTCTCTGGATGCTGTAGATGCGATCGATGAAGGTCTTGTCGCCACCGAACAGCAGGGGCTCCAGCGGCGTCACCGACACGGCGTTGAGCGAGGCGCGCACCAGCTGGCCGCGGCCATCTTTGTAGGTGATGCCGGTGGTGTCGTGGATCAGGTAGGTCTGCCCGTTCTCCTTGCCGATCACCATCATCACGTGGCCGGGGATGTAGATCAGATCGCCGACCTGCAGCTCCCGGACGACCTTCATGCGCGCGGCGCGATCGTCCTTGTCGGTGAAGGCGATGCGGTTGAGCGCCGGGCTCACGCCCTGGTCGCTGGTGTTGCGCGGCAGCTCCACGCCGAAGCTGCGATAGACCTCGGAGACGAAGCCGCTGCAGTCACGGGTGTTGTAGGAATGACCCCAGCCGTAGCGCTCGCCGAGGAACTTGAAGCCCTGCTGGAGCAGGTGGGCGCGGGTGAGCGGCAGGTACTCGGTGCCGACGTCGGCGTTCTTCGGCAGCAGCGCCGGCACCAGTTCCAGCTTGCCGTCCGCGCCGCGGATCGGCAGCTGGATGACCCAGGACGTATACGGATGCTGGCCATTGACCGGCTTGTCGGCCGGCCACTCGCTCAGCAGCGGGACACGCACACCCATGTCCAGCTGCAGCTCTGACACGCCGGGTTGCTCGGGCGTGTGCACGGTATGCACGGTCGGTCCGGTGACGATCAGGGTGGGGGTGCGATGCGCGTAGGCGAACACCTGATCGCGCGCGCCTTCGGCCAGATGGGTATTTTCGATCCAGGCCGCGTACAGCGGGCTGATCACGAACGACCATTGCCGATCGCGGCTTTCGTGCAGGACGATCACCGGGGTGCCGGGAAACAGCGCGCTTTCCTGGAACCGATCGATGTCGGTGTCGCCGGCTTCGCGGAACACGCGCAGACGGGTGGGAAAGGTGCGCAGATCGGCGCGGCGGACCACCAGCGCGTAGCGCACGTCGGTCTGTGCCGGCACCGCATCCAGCGCCGCGTTGGCGACGATGCCGTCGAGGGTGGCCTTGTCGATTGCCTGGCCCTTCTCGTCGTACAGGGTGCGGGTGGGCGCGCTGGACAGCTCGCCCACCCATTCGCGCACCTCGTCGGCGCTGAAGCGCGCCGGCAGGCCTTCGATGTCGTGGACCGAACGATCCAGCTGGTGCAGGCGCTCGTTCTGGGCGGCGATCGCCGACGGCTCCAGGACGACCTGGTCGGGCTGGGCAAGCTTGTCGATCCAGTACTGCGGATCCAGGTGCCGATCCTCCACGCCGATGACGGCATGGGCGGGCACCGGGAGCGCCGGGGCTGGTTCGCGGGCGAGCAGCCCGCTTGCCGGGAAGGCAAGCAGGAGGGATAGCAACAGGGAACGCATGCGGTCACCTCGGATGCGGGACGCGGGACGCGAGGCTTGCCCGGCTTGCGTGTGCGCGGCGTGGCGCCGGACCGGACCGGTGTGTTGTTTCATCAGCCTCCCCTCGGAACGGATACGACGGCCCGGCGTTGCACGGACGGCAAACGGCCGGGTCGATTCCGAGGAATATTTACTTCTTTTTCCGAAAGATTCAAGAATAAATTATTGACCGGGTTCTCCGGTCGTGTTACACAACGGTGACCAGTCGGCTGAGGGGCCAGTGATCGACGTGGACGCCAGCGGGGGCCAGCGACATCGTTCCATTCGAAGGGAGCACCGGGGTGCGGGGCGATCCGTGCGCGTGCGTGCGACTGCATGGCCGATATTACTCCTGATGGGACTGGTTGCGTCCAGCGTCGCCGGCGAATTGCCGCCGCCTGCGCCGCCGGCCATCGTCGCCCAGGTCGACGCGGGTCATTTCGCCGAGGCCGAACAGGCCATCGCAAAGGCGCTGGCGCGGCCGGGCCTGGCGGATGAACAGCGTGACGCGCTGCAATACGAACGCGAGCGCATGCGTCGCATCCGCCTGGATTTCCGGCTCACCGAAGCGGACGTGCTGGCCCAGCTGCGCAAGCAGATTCCGGATCTGAGGCAGGAAGAATTCGCGGCCTGGGATCAGGCCAGCCGCATCGAGCGCATGACCATCGACGGCGAGAAGCGCTACTTCAGCCGCTCGGTGTCGAACCTCATCCGGTTGTACCCGGATGTCGCCGCGCGTCGCGCGCCGCCGGTGAAACCTTTCTCCGAAGGACCCTTCGAAAGCCTGCATCCGCATCACCGTGAAGCGCTGGAACAGGCGCGCGCCACCGGCGCCAACAGCGTCGCGCCGCGGCGGCTGCGGGTCACCCAGTCGCTGGTGGTGAATGCGGATGCCGTGCCCGCCGGGGAAACCGTGCGCGCATGGATTCCGTATCCGCAGGCGATACCGGGCCAGCAGGACGGCATCCGCTTCGTCGCCAGCGTGCCCGCGAAATCGTCCATCGCGCCGGAGGGCACGCCGCAGCGCACCGTCTACCTGGAACAGCCCGCGCGTGCCGGGCAGCCGACCCGTTTCTCCATCAGCTACGAGTTGACCATCCACGCGCGCCATTTCGACATCGACCCGGAAAAGGTCGCGGCCGCGACGTCGACGCCGGAACTTGCGCCCTACCTGGCCGAGCGCGGTCCGCATGTGGTCTTCACCGACGACATCAAGCGTTTCTCCGCCAAGGTGGTGGGCGGGGAGAAGAATCCCTATCGCATCGCGAAGAAACTGTTCGACGCGGTGGATCGGATTCCCTGGGGCGGCGCGCGCGAGTACTCCACCATTTCCAACATCAGCGATTACGCACTGCATTCCGACCACGCCGACTGTGGCCAGCAGACGCTTCTGCTGATCACGCTGCTGCGCTACAACGGCATTCCCGCGCGCTGGCAGTCGGGCTGGACGTACTCGGACGAAGCGGTCGGCTACGACAACATGCACGACTGGGGCTGGATGTACCTGGCGCCCTACGGCTGGGTGCCGATGGACGTGACCACCGGCGCCCTGCGCAGCGATGACGCGGGCCTGCGTGATTTCTATTTCGGCGGGCTCGACGCCTACCGGATCAGCTTCAACGACGATTTTTCGCGGCCATTGGTGCCGGCCAAGCAGCACTTCCGTTCGGAAACGGTGGATTCGCAGCGTGGCGAGGCCGAATGGCGCGGAGGCAATCTCTATTTCGATCAATGGGACTACCAGTTCGAATGGACCATGCTGCCGATCGGGGGCAGCAACCACTAAACCGGGCGGGATCACTTCAACACCTAGCAGGAGAGAGCGGGGATGAATGGCAAGACCTTGAAGAAAGCGGCGCTGTGTATCGCGCTGGGCACGTGCATCGCGTCGATGGCGCCGATGGTGATGGCGCAGAACGTCAACGGCGCGGTGGCCGGTCGTGCCAACGCCGGCGATACGATCACGGTGACCAACACCGCCACCGGCCTGACCCGTACGGTGACCGCGAACGCCGATGGCAGCTATCGCCTGAGCCAGCTGCCGGTAGGCGACTACAGCCTGCAGCTCAAGCGTGATGGCCAGAACGTCGGCAATCCCATCGCGGTCAACGTGTCGCTTGGCGGCACCACCAACGTCAATCTGGGGGGCGAAGGCGGACTGGTGAACCTGGACGCGCTGCAGGTCGTGGGTTCGCGCGTCGTCAATCGCGTGGACGTACGCTCCGTGGAGTCGGCCACCAATATCCGGCGTGACGAAATCGCGCGCCTGCCGGTGGATCAGAGCCTGAGCTCGGTCGCCTTGCTGGCCCCGGGCGTGGTGTCCTCAGGCGCGACCTTCGGAGGCTTGACCTTCGGTGGCTCGTCGGTGGCTGAGAATGCCGTCTACATCAACGGGCTCAACGTGACCGACCCGTATCGTCGCCAGGGCTTCTCCACCGTCCCGTTCAACTTCTATGAAGAGTTCCAGATCAAGACGGGCGGCTACTCCGCCGAGTTCGGTCGCAGCACCGGTGGCGTGATCAATGCCGTCACCCGCTCCGGCAGCAACGAATTCCATGCCGGCGCGGTGGTGACGCTAGAGCCGGCAGGTTGGGCGGCGTCTAAGGAAAACCATTTCCATCGCGACGGCACCGACGATGAGCGTAGCCTCACCAGTCGGGACAGCAGCCCGCTGTACAAGACCAACATCTGGGCATCCGGCCCGATCCTGAAGGACCGCTTGTTCTTCTTCGCCATGTATGAAATGCGCGACAGTAGGCCGAAAGACATTGACAGGAACGAGGCGGCATACACCGATAGCGACAACGACTTCTGGGGCGCCAAGCTGGATTGGCAGATCACGGACAATCATCTGTTGGAACTGCTCGCTTTCTCCGACAAGGCGGACTCGACTACTACGTATTACAAATACAACTGGGATACCGGACAGCGAGGGGCATGGGACGGCGATGGTACCAGTGGAACGGGCGGAGACAACTGGTCGGTGACGTACACCGGACACTTCGGCAACAACTTCACCGCCAAGGCGATGTATGGCGAAAACAAGCGGCGCGCGGTCAACAGCTCGTCAGTGCAGGATGTGTGCAGCATTGTGACGTTGGCCAACAGCTATACCCGTGATTTCGGCGACTTGGACGGGCGAGAAGGTTGTTATCCGGGAACCAGCGGCATCACCAATCGCTGGGACAAGCGCGAAGCGGCACGATTGGATTTCGAATGGACGCTGGGCGACCATCTGCTGCGCTTTGGCGCGGATCAGGAAATCATGGATTCGGTGAGCTCCACCATCTATCCCGGTGATGGCGTTAGCTACCAGGCGCAAAGCCTCGGACCCAATGCGACCTTGCCCAATGGGGCCACCGTTCCCGCGGGTGTGCTCATGACCATTGACGCTCGCCACTACGTCACGGGTGCGCCCGTCACGACGGAGGCGAAAGCCATCTACATTGAGGACAACTGGAACGTTACGCCCAACCTTCTGCTGAATCTGGGTGTGCGCTTCGACGCCTTCCACAACAAACTGGCCTCTGGGGCAACCTTCGCGAAGGCCGATTTCTCCGATATGATCTCGCCGCGCTTCGGTTTCAGCTGGGACATGAAGGGAGACGGCACGACCAAGGTGTTCGGCAATGCTGGTCGCTATTACATCCCGCTGACCAACAAGCTCACCGACTATTTCGGTGGTGGTACCACGGACGAGCATACTTACTATGTCCTCAACGGCTGGATAGAACGTCCCCATCCGGTCACCGGCGAGATGTACCTATACCCCGACCTGGGGCCGCAGATCGGCCCGGTCAATACCGATGGCAACACACCGCCTCCCGACGACGTGCGGACGGCTGTCGCGGACAACATCAAGCAGGTCTTCCAGGATGAATTCATCCTGGGCTTCCAGCAGGCCATCAATGAGGCGTGGTCGTATGGTGTCAATGCCACCTATCGCAAAGTAACTCGTGCGGTGGAGGACGCGCGCATCAACCATGTTGAGGGGTGCCCGTGGTACTCCGGTGACTGGCCGATCATCAATCCAGGTGAAACCACGCGACTGTGGTGCCCGGACACGAACAACTGGGTCACCTTCGATTCCTCGAAGGATGGCTACAGGGCTTCCGGTAGCGGTGCGATCATGGGGTACAAGAAGCCCCGGCGCACGTATAAAGCGGTTGAGTTCCAAGTGGACCGCGCCTGGGACGACAAGTGGGCATTCAATGCCAGTTACCTGTGGTCCAAGTCCGAGGGCAACATCGAAGGTCCGGTGAATTCCGATACCGGCTACGCGGACACCAATCTGGTCCAGTACTACGATCATCCGGCGGTCAATGAGCGCTACGGCGTCCTGTTCAACGACTACCGTCACCAGTTCAAGTTCCGTGGCAGCTATAAACTCAACGATATGTGGAGTTTCGGTTCGACGCTGTCGGTGCGTTCTGGCGGTCCCATCACCGCATTTGGCGTGGTATGGCCGAACGACAATCGCGCTGCGGGCGGTCCTGGCGAGTTCAGTGGTGGCGGTTCCGGCTGGTTGTGCACGGCCAACTGCAACGACTGGCGGACGCGGCAGCTGCAATACAGCCCTCGCGGTGCTTTCGGCCGCATGCCCTGGGTTTGGGATTTGGGCGCCAGCGTGGTCTGGACCTTGCCGGTGGAAGGCGTCGATCTGACGGCGCGTCTTTCCGTATACAACCTGCTCAACAACCAGAAGGTGATCAACGTGCATTCGCGTTATGAAAGCGCGCCGGGTACCAAGATGCCGTACTTTGGCGAGGGTACGGTCTGGCAAGCACCACGCTACGCGCAGTTTGTTGTGACCTACAACTTCTGAGCAACCAACAGGCACTCCGGAGTCATTCCGGAGTGCCTGGCTTTGCGGTACGGAATCACCGAATGCCCAAAACCAGAAAGCGTGTGAATCTCCTCCTTCCCTGCCTCCTGCTGGCGGGGATTTCTTTTTCCGCGACCGCCATCGAACGCAGCCGGGCCGATGCCGCGGTCGAGGACACCATCGCCCGCTATCGACTGCCCGGCATCGCCGTGGGCATCATCGAGGACGACAAGGTTGTCTATCAGCGCACCGAGGGCGAGCTGGCCGTGGGCGGCGGCCAGCGCATCGATGCCGACACCCTGTTCAAGATTGCCTCCAACAGCAAGGCCATGACCGCCGGCGTGCTGGCGCGGCTGGTGGATCAGGGCAAGCTGAAATGGGATGACCCGGTCACCCGGTATCTGCCGCGGTTCCGCATGCATGATCCGTGGGTGACGCGGAACATGCAGGTGCGGGACCTGTTGATCCACAACAGCGGGCTGGGGCTGGGCGCCGGGGATCTGATGCTGTGGCCGGAACCCAACGATTTCACCCGCGCCGACATCATCGCCGGGCTCGAGCATCTCAAGCCGACCCACAGCTTCCGCTCGCACTACGCCTACGACAATCTGCTGTACGTGGTCGCCGGCGAAGTGGCGGCGGCGGCCGGCGGCGCGCCCTATGACGTGCTGGTGCGACGAGAACTCTTCGAACCGCTCGGAATGAGCCGCTGCCAGGTCGGCCAATGGAACCGAGAGCAGGTCGGCAACGTCGCCCAGCCGCACATGCGCACGGCCGACGGCAATACGCCCATCCGCGAGGACGGCGCCATGGTTCCGGATATCACTTCGATGGCCGCCGGCGGCATCCGTTGCAGCCTCAACGACATGCTGACCTGGATGCGCATGTGGCTGTCTCCGGAGCGCAAGCCCGCGTGGTTGAGCGAGGAACAGCGGCGCGCCGTCTGGACCGCGCACATGCCGATGCCGGTTTCGGCGCGGATGCGCGCGTGGGACAACAGCCACTTTTCCGCCTACGGCTACGGCTGGCGGTTGTCGGACGTGGATGGGGTCTGGAAGGTCGCCCATACCGGCACGCTCGCCGGCATGTATTCCTCGGTCATCCTGCTGCCGGACAGGAAGGTCGGCATCGTCATCCTGATCAATGGCGAAGGCGAGGACGCGCGCTCGGTGCTCGGCGAGGTGCTGACCAAGCACTACACCGCGCCGTCGCGGGCCGTTTCGGTGGCTCACTACGCCGACGCCATCGACGCCGAGGACGCGGCGGTGCCGGCGCGGAAACGCAAGCCGGACACCTCGTCGCGGGTGCTGGCGAACGCGGGTGAACTCGCGGGACGCATCGGTCGCTATCGCGATCCCTGGTTCGGCGAGGTGATGCTGTGCGCGAAGGGCAACGAGGTCCGCTTCCGCGCCGCGCGCTCGCCGATGCTGGCGGGAAGGGTGATGAAGGTGGGCGATCGCTGGCTGGTGGACTGGGACGATGACAGCGTCGACGCCGAGCCCTGGTTGAGGTTCCATCCGGCGGGCAAGGGCGGCACCGCGCGCATGACCCTGTCGCATGTCGATCCGGATGCCGATTTCAGCTATGACTATGCCGACCTGGATTTCCAGCGGGTGGGCGGGTGTGATTGACATGACCGGCTGGCGGGCGTGGTGCGTCGGAGCGTGGATGCTGCTGGGCGTGACCGTCGCGCAGGCGGGCGAAGTGAAGGTGTCGGATGCCACCCGTTTCGATCAGGTCGATCTGGTCGACGTGGGCGCGCTCATTCCGGAGGCGACGCTGGAGATCCGCTACGCCGGCGATGACAACTTCGTCGGTCGTCCGGTGGAGGGTTACCTGGCGCCGAAGTGCTACCTGCTGCGGCCGGCGGCCGAGGCCCTGCGACAGGTTGCCGCGGACCTGGCCGGCGATGGCTACCGCCTGCGCTTGTTCGACTGCTACCGGCCGGTGCGTGCGGTGCGCGATTTCGTGCGCTGGGCGCACGACCTGGCCGATCAGAAGACCAAGCCGCGCTTCTATCCCAATCTGGACAAGTCGAGCCTGCTGGACGGTTACATCGCCGAAACGTCGGGGCACAGCCGCGGCGCCACCGTGGACCTGGGGCTTGAACGTTGCGATGGTGCGCGCTGCGAACTGCTTGACATGGGCACTGGTTTCGACCGGTTCGATACCCTGGCCAACACCGATGATCCGCGCATCGACGGCGAGCGGAAGGCCAATCGCCAGCGCTTGCGTGCGGCCATGCAGCGCCGCGGCTTCCGCAACTATCCGCTGGAGTGGTGGCACTACACTTTCCAGCCGGAACCCACGCCCGCCACCGCCTACGATATTCCGGTGCAATGAGCTCCGTCTCCTGGCGTCCCCGCCCGCGCGTCGTCGACGTCGCGGTGATCGGATGTGGCATCGTCGGCCTGTCCACCGCGTTCCAGTTGCAGCGGCGTGGTCTGTCCTGCCTGCTCATCGATCCGCGCGGGCCGGCGGGTGACGCGTCGTTCGGCAACGCAGGCGCGGTGGCGGTCGGCAACCTGATGCCAGCGTCCACGCCGGGCATGGCGTGGCCGGCCTTGCGTGGGCTGCGGAATCCGCTGGCGCCATTCAAACTCGATGCCGGCGCCTGGCCGCACTATGCCGACTGGCTGTGGCGATTCCTGCGCGCCGGCCGCCAGGAGCGACTGGCACCGATCGTCGACGCGACCCACGCCCTCAACCGCGCGGCGCGCGCGGCCTGGCTGGATCTGGCGGGCGCCATCGGTGCCCTCGAGTTGATCAGCGCAACGGGATACCTGCACGTCTACAGCGAAGCGGTCACGTTCGCGCGGGCGGCGGGCGCGCGCGAGCACATGCGGCGCAACGGCGTGGCCTTCGACGTGCTGGATGCGGCGCAGCTGCGTGATCTCGAACCCGGGCTGGCGGCGATCGCACGGCATGGCGTTCTGCAACGGGATTCGTTGTTCGTGAAGGATCCGGGGGAATTCTGCCGGCGTCTGTTCAACTGGCTGTGCGCGCGCGGCGCCGACACGCTGATTGCCAGCGCGCGGACGATTGAGCGCGAAGGCGAGGGCTATCGCGTCCGCACCTCGGGCGGCGACGCGCATGCCGATCAGGTCGTGGTCGCCGCCGGCGCCTGGAGTGGCGAACTGCTGCGTCCGTTCGGATGGCGCCTGCCGGTCGCGGCGGGGCGCGGCTACCACGCGATGTATCCGCGCCAGGAAGGCGTCGTTCGACGTCCGACCCTGTGGGCGGAGCGCTACATGGTGGTGTCGCCGATGCGTTCCGGCGTGCGGGTGACCGGTTTCAAGGAGATGACCGCGCCCGGGCGCCCGGTGCGGCCGGCGTTGATCCAGGGACTCGCGCCACAGGCCCGCCTGCTGTTTCCCTCGCTGTCCGGCGAACCGGTTTCCGACTGGGCGGGCCTGCGTCCCTGCACACCGGATTCGTTGCCGATCCTGGATCGCGTCGACGACGAACGCCTCTTCATCGCCACCGGACATGGTCATCTCGGACTGACCCAGGGGCCGGTCAGCGGCGAACTGATGGCGCGCTTGATGGTGGGAGAAGCCGCATCGATCCCGCTGGCACCCTACCGGCTGGCGCGCTTTGGTCGCTACGCGCGCGGCTGAGCAAGAGGCGCTCAGGCGCCGCCGGCGAAACCCTGCTGCCGCCAGGCTTCGAACACCATCACCGCGACCGTGTTGGACAGATTGAGGCTGCGGTTGTCCGGGCGCATCGGCAGGCGCAGGCGATGCTCGGCCGGCAGCGCATCCAGCACCTCCTGTGGCAGGCCGCGGGTTTCGGGGCCGAACAGGAAGGCGTCGCCCGGCTGGTAGCGCGGCTGGTCGAAGCGGACCGTGCCACGGGTGCTCAGCGCGAACAGACGGGCCGGGGCGACCGCGGCCAGCGCGGCGTCCAGCGAATCATGCACCCGCAGATCGGCGTACTCGTGATAGTCCAGTCCGGCGCGGCGGAGCTGCCGATCCTCCAGATCGAAACCCAATGGGCGGATCAGGTGCAGCCGCGCGCCGGTGTTGGCGCACAGGCGGATGACGTTGCCGGTATTGGGCGGGATTTCCGGCTGGTAGAGCAGGACGTCGAGGGA
This sequence comes from Pseudoxanthomonas sp., assembly GCF_051953815.1. Taxonomy (GTDB): domain Bacteria; phylum Pseudomonadota; class Gammaproteobacteria; order Xanthomonadales; family Xanthomonadaceae; genus Pseudoxanthomonas_A. The sequence goes on from NZ_JBQCIJ010000023.1 coordinate 39,030, forward strand.
AAGCGTTGTCATGCGCGGATTCTACGGGCCGGCCCCGTCGCTTCCCATGCGCCATGGCGCCAGGGAGGCGGAATGCGCACGCCGTATCGGCCTTCGGGAGTCGGGTGAAGCCGCATCGCTCGGATGCGGCTTCGCCGGGAGGCGACCGGGGGATCGCGGAAATCGCTGCCGGATTCAACGGGAATCAACGGCTCGGTGGAGCGGCCTGCGCGCGTCGATGACGGGGCGCGGCGGGAGTACAGGTACTGCAGCGGCTGGAACGCGCTTTACCGGAGGGTGGAACGATGGAGCGGGTGGAGCCTTGAAACGCTTGCGTGGATCAATCCGGTAATCAGCGCGCGGCCAGCTGCTGGGCCAGCACACCCGCCTGCACGGCGAACTGCTGCAGATCTTCGGCCGACGGACGCACGGTGATGGTCGGCATGTCGACGATGCTGGCGGTCTGGCTGGCCAGGTAGTAAGCCAGGTCGCGCGCGTCGGGGTTCACGGTCACGGCCGGCAGATTGACCACCTTCACGTCCTTGTAGGTCAGGTAGTGCGTCAGGTCGGCGGCGTCCGGAGTCACGGTGACGGCCGGCAGGTCGACGATACGGGTAGCGGTGGAAGCGGCGACCGGGGCCTGGACGTTGTTGTCGGCGTAGGTCTTGGCCGACAGGAACATGGAACCGGCACACAGCGCGAACACGGCGGCGGCGGTCAGCGGGAGCAGGGTCTTGGTGTTCATTGTTTTGCCTCTGTAGTGATGTTGTTGGGTGGTGTGGTAGTAAGGTAGTACACCTAATCAGGCAGATCAAGCGGAACTTGTGTTTCCAGTTCCTGTATTCAGCTTTCAGTCAGGATTACTTGGGTCTGTTTCGTTGGCGTGAGTAGTAATGCAGAACCCGTGCCAATCTCAAATTATTGAATTACAAGGAAATCCGTTTCGCTCTGGGTGTCCGTGTCCGGCCAGTGTCCGGGCCGTGCTGTCCGTCTTTCATGAATCAGGACGGGCCTGGTGGCGGGATGTGACCTCCAACACGCCCTTCCCACCGCCATCCGGTCAACTCCGGGGCTTGCTGGTTTGGATGCGGTTTAGGTGGGAACCGTTGCGATGGACCGGGTTTTGTTGGCCCGCGTTCACCAGGGCAGGGGCTGGCCCTGCCAATCGAAGAACTCGCCGGACTGATCCAGCGTGAGCGGGTGGAGCACGCGCAACAGGCCGGCCACCGATTCCTGCGCCGAAAGGGCGGCCTGCGCGCCGCCCATGTCGGTGCGGACCCAGCCCGGGTGCAACGCCACCACCTTGATGCCGCGAGGCGCGAGGGCCTGCGCGAGCAGGGAGGTGGCCATGTTCTGCGCGGCCTTGCCCATCGCATAGCTGGGAGTGCGGAATTCCTGCCGAAGCGCGATCGATCCGACTTCCGAGGAGATATTGGCCACGGTGGCGCCCTCGGCCAGCTGCGGCGCCAGCGCCTGGGTCAGCAGGAAAGGACCGGCGGCGTTGGTGTGGAAACTGGCGTCGAGGTCGGATGGCCGCACCTGGCCGAACCGCTCGCCGCCACGCAGCACGCCCGCGTTGTTGATCAGCAGGTCCAGCGGCTCCTCATCCGTGACCAGCGGGACTTCCGCGGCCAGGGCCGCGTGCGAGCGCGGGTCGGCCAGATCCAGGGGCAGTACCTGCAGGCGACCCGGATGCTCGCCGGCCAGCAGGTTGAGCGTGGTGGCCTTGCCGGGCTGTCGGCAGGCGGCGATCACGTGGTCGCCGCGCGCCAGCAACTGGCGGACGAACTCCAGGCCCAGGCCGCGATTGGCCCCGGTGACCAGGCAGTGGTGGCGATCCATGAGACACCTCGCTTCGAGGGGCACGTGCCATGAGGCCTAGTGTATGGCCCCCGCGACCGGGTTAGCATCGGGGGTTCTTGGGGAATCCCGTACCTGTATACAAGGAGTCACACGATGATCGCATCCCGTCGGCCGCGCGCCGCGCTGCTTGCCGTCGCCCTCGGCACCGCCCTGGGAAGCCTGGCCTATGCGCCGGCCCCCGCCCAGGCCCAGGCCAAACCGGCCGGTACCGACATCGTCATTCCCTACGAGGAATTCACCCTGCCCAACGGCCTGCGGGTGATCGTGCATACCGATCGCAAGGCGCCGATCGTGGCGGTCAACGTCTGGTACCACGTCGGCAGCAAGAACGAGCAGCCCGGTCGCACGGGTTTCGCGCACCTGTTCGAGCATCTGATGTTCCAGGGCAGCGAGAACCACAAGGGCGAGTTCTTCGAACCCTTCGAACTGGTCGGCGCCACCGACCAGAACGGCACCACCAACCAGGATCGCACCAACTACTTCCAGAACGTGCCGACCACCGCGCTGGACATGGCGCTGTGGATGGAATCCGATCGCATGGGCCACCTGCTCGGCGCGATCGACCAGAAGGCGCTGGACGAGCAGCGCGGCGTGGTCCAGAACGAAAAGCGCCAGGGCGAGAACCAGCCCTATGGCCGTCGCATCTACACCAAGATCTTCGAGGCCCTGTATCCGCCGGGCCATCCCTACAGCTGGCAGACCATCGGTTCGATGGCCGATCTGGACGCCGCGACCCTGGACGACGTGAAGACCTGGTTCCGCAGCTGGTATGGCCCGAACAATGCCGTGCTGGTGCTGGCCGGCGACATCGATCTGAAGACCGCCAAGGAAAAGGTCACCCGCTACTTCGGCGACATCCCGGCCAGCGCGACGCTGGCGGACATGAAGCCCAACATCCCCAAGCGCGCGCAGGACACCCGCGAGACGGTGCCGGATCGCGTGCCGCAGGTGCGCATCTACCGCGCCTGGCCGGTGGCCGAGATGGGCACCCCCGACGCGACCCAGCTGGAGCTGTTCTCGCAGATCCTCGGCGGCAGCGCGTCCTCGCGCCTGGATGCCCGGCTGGTGCATGGTGACAAGATCGCCGACCAGGTCAGCACTTCGCCGTGGCTGAGCGAAATCGCCGGCACCTTCATCGTCAGCGCCACCGTCAAGGACGGCGTGGATCCGGCCAAGGTGGAAAAGGTGCTGGACGAGGAAATCCAGCGCCTGATCAGCGAAGGCCCCACCGCGGAGGAAGTCGAGCAGGCGCGCACCTACAGCCGCGCCGGTTTCGTGCGCGGCATCGAGCGCATCGGCGGATTCGGCGGCAAGTCCGACGTGCTGGCCTCCTGCACGGTCTACCAGGGCAAGCCGGACTGCTATCGCGACGAACTCGATGAACTGATGAAGGCCACGCCGGCCAGCATCCAGGCCGCCGCACGCAAGTGGCTGGGCAAGGGCTCGCATACCCTGGTGGTGCAGCCCAGCGACAAGCCGCTGTCCTCGTTGCCGGAAACCGTGCTGGCCGCCCCGGCGACCCAACCGGCGCGGATCCCGGCGGTGGATCCGAAGTTCAAGACGGTCAAGACCGATGTCGATCGCAGCCAGGGCGTGCCCAAGACCACGTCCTTCCCGGACCTGAAGTTCCCGGCGATGCACCGCGCCAAGCTGTCCAACGGCATGGAAGTGGTGCTGGCCGAGCGGCGCGAGACGCCGGTGGTGCAGCTGTCGGTGCAGTTCCCCGGCGGCTATACCGCCGACGTGGGCAAGAAGCTCGGCACCGCCAGCTTCACCATGCAGATGCTGGATGAAGGCGCCGGCGACTACAGCGCGCTGCAGTTCGCCGCGCGCAAGGAAGCACTGGGCGCCGAACTGACCACCGGCGCGGGCTTGGACAGCGCATCGGTGGGCCTGTCGGCGTTGAGCGACAAGCTGCCCGAATCGCTGGACCTGCTGGCCGACGTGCTGCGCCGCCCGACCTTCGACGGCGATGAAATCGAACGCGTCCGCGCGACCTGGATCGCCGGCATCAAGCAGGAAAAGGCGCGTCCGCAGACCGCCGCGCTGCGGGTGATGCCGCCGCTGCTGTACGGCCAGGGACATCCCTATGCGATTCCGTTCACCGGCAGCGGCACCGAGGCGTCGATCGCCTCGCTGACCCGCGATGACCTGACCGCGTTCCACCGTGACTGGCTGCAGCCGGACAAGGCCCGCGTCATCGTGGTCGGCGACACCACCCTGGCCGAGATCGTGCCGCTGCTGGAAGCGCGCCTGGGCGACTGGAAGACCGCGCCCAACGCGCCGGCGCTGCCGGGCGTGCCGTCGGTGGCCAAGCCGAACGCGCCGCGCGTGTTCCTTATCGACCAGCCGGGCGCGATCCAGTCCAACATCTACGTCGGCCAGCTGATCCCGCCGACCGGCGACAAGGGCACGATCGATTTCGATTTCGCCAACGGTGTGCTCGGCGGCCAGTTCAGCTCGCGCCTCAACATGAACCTGCGCGAGGACAAGCACTGGGCGTACGGTTCGTACAGCGGCGCCTCGAACACCCTGGGCCAGCGCCCGTGGTTCGCGCAGGCGGCGGTGCAGAGCGACAAGACCGTGGATTCGGTAAAGGAACTGAAGTCGGAGATCACCCGCTTCGCCTCCGGCGAAGCGCCGGCGACCGAGGCCGAGGTCACCAAGATCCGCGCCAGCAACACGCTGGAACTGCCGGGCGCCTATGAAACCGCGGCCGCGGTGATGGGCCAGATCACCAGCAACCTGCGCTACGGACGTCCGGACGACTACATCCTGACCTACAAGGCGCGCAACGAGGCGATCACCTCCAAGGACGTGACCGTCGCGGCGAAGACGCTGGAACCCAACGCGCTGACCTACGTGGTCGTCGGTGACCTGGCCAAGATCGCGCAGCCGATCCGCGACCTGAAGATCGGCGAGGTGACCACGCTCGACGCCGACGGCAAGCCGGTCACGGCCGCCAAGAAGTAAGCCGTCGCCGAAGCCTCCCTTCCCGACACGGAAGGGAGGCCCGGTTCTTTCCAGGACGGGCCGCTTCCGCTCCGCCCGGGGCGGAAGCCACCCGTGATTCATCCCGGTTGGGCCAGAATGCCCGCCGTTTCCCGCAAAGAGGCGAATCCATGCGCAGCTTCATTCTCCTCACCGCCGTCGTGGCCCTCTCGGCCTGCACCTGGGTGCCGCTGGCGCCTAACGCCAAGGGCGTGCGCGTCATCGCCGCTGGCGGGACGCCCGCTGGCTGCGAAAAGCAGGGCGAGGTGTCGGTATCGGTCAAGGACAAGGTCGCGTTCTACGAGCGCAACAACCTGCGCGTGCGCGATGAACTGGAAACACTGGCGCGCAACGAGGCGCCGGGCATCCAGGCCAATACCATCCAGCCGCTGGGCGATCCCGCCAACGGCGAACAGCGCTTCGCGGCGTACCGCTGCCGCTGAGGCGGACCGCGCCGCGCACCTTGCCGCGCGCGTGCCGCCCCTCCCGGCACCCCCCGTCCGAAGCCCCGGGCCCGTCGGCCTGGAAGCCTCCGCTCGTCCATGCATCCGGGATGCCGCGCGCAGGCGCAAACGGTCCCGCGCCGCCGTCGCGCGGCGCCCCTTGCGGCGTGGACCGGAAGCCCGGACGACGAGCCCTATCCGGAGCGGGCCGGCCTTCGCCAGACGGTAGCGTACGGAAAATGTGATGGCCATCACTAAAATTGCCCCCTGGGCTTCCCTGTCATGGCTTTCATAAAGATGCGGTGAAGTCCGGAAGCCGGTAACCTTGTCGCCCCCTTCCGCCTGAGCCTTGGCGCTACTTTCGATGCTCTTCAAGAACGTCTCCATCGCGGGACTGGCGCACGTCGATGCGCCACACACGCTGACCTCCAAGGAAATCAACGAGCAGCTCAAGCCCACGCTCGAGCGCCTGGGCATCCGCACGGACGTGCTCGGCGACATCGCCGGCATCCATGCGCGCCGTCTTTGGGACGACGAGCAGCAGGCGTCCGACGTGGCTACCCTGGCGGCGCGCAAGGCGCTGGAAGACGCCGGCGTGTCGGCTGATCGCATCGGCCTGCTGGTCAACACCTCGGTCAGCCGCGACTACCTGGAGCCGTCCACCGCCAGCATCGTCTCGGGCAACCTCGGCCTGAGTGAGCACTGCCAGAACTTCGACGTGGCCAACGCCTGCCTGGCCTTCATCAACGGCATGGACATCGCCGCCCGCATGCTCGAGCGCGGCGAGATCGACTACGCCCTGGTCGTGGATGGCGAGACCGCCAACCTGGCCTACAAGAAGACGCTCGAGCGGATGACCACGCCGGACATCACCGAAGAGCAGTTCCGCAACGAGCTGGCCACGCTGACGCTGGGCTGCGGCGCCGCCGCGATGGTGATGGCGCGCGCCGAACTGGTGCCCGAGGCGCCGCGCTACAAGGGTGGCGTGACCCGCTCGGCGACCGAGTGGAACAAGCTCTGCCGCGGCAACCTGGACCGCATGGTCACCGACACCCGCATGCTGCTGATCGAGGGCATCAAGCTGGCGCAGAAGACCTTCATCGCCGCCAAGCAGGCGCTGGGCTGGGCGGTGGACGAACTGGATCAGTTCGTCATCCACCAGGTCAGCCAGGTCCACACCGCCGCCTTCATCAAGGCCTTCGGCATCGACCCGAAGAAGGTGCTGACCATCTTCGGCGAGCACGGCAACATCGGCCCGGCCAGCGTGCCGATCGTGCTGAGCAAGCTGAAGGAGCTGGGCCGCCTGAAGAAGGGCGATCGCATCGCCCTGCTCGGCATCGGTTCCGGACTGAACTGCTCGATGGCCGAAGTGGTCTGGTGACGCCGGCCCACTGACCTTTCCCGAGGGCCGGTTCGCCGGCCCTTTTGTTTACCGCGGCACCGTGCGATGAATCTTCCCGGATATCCCTTCACCCCCCAGCGTTTCGAAGTCCGCCCCGGGCTGTCCATGAGCTATCTGGACGAAGGCCCGCGTGACGGCGAGGTGGTGGTGATGCTGCACGGCAATCCGTCGTGGAGCTATTACTGGCGGAACCTGGTCACGGGCCTGGCCGATCGCTACCGCTGCATCGTGCCGGACCATGTCGGCATGGGTTTTTCGGACAAGCCGTCCGACGATCGCTACGACTACACCCTGCAGTCGCGCGTGGACGACCTGGCCGCGCTGCTGCGCCACCTGGGCATCACCGGTCCGGTCACCCTCGCCGTGCATGACTGGGGCGGCATGATCGGCTTCGGCTGGGCGCTTTCGCACGCCGCCCAGGTCAAGCGGCTGGTGATCACCAACACCGCCGCGTTCCCGCTGCCGCGGGCCAAGCCGATGCCGTGGCAGATCGCGCTGGGCCGCGACTGGAAGTTCGGCGCCTTCATCATCCGCGCGTTCAATGCGTTCTCCAGCGGCGCTTCCTATCTGGGCGTGGAGAACCGGATGCCGGCCGATGTCCGCCGCGCCTACGTCTCGCCCTATGACAGCTGGGCCAACCGCATCTCCACGGTGCGTTTCATGCAGGACATCCCGCTGGGGCCGGGTGACAAGGCCTGGGCGCTGCTGGAGGAAGCCGGCCGCCGGTTGCCGGAATTCGCCGATCGCCCGGCGCTGCTCGGCTGGGGCCTGCAGGACTTCGTGTTCGACAAGCACTTCCTGGCCGGTTTCCGCGCCGCGCTGCCGCAGGCGGAAGTGCACGCCTGGGACGACGCCGGCCACTACGTGCTGGAAGACAAGGCGACCGAACTGGTGCCGCTGATCCGCGATTTCCTCGAACGGCATCCGCTCGAGGGCTGAGCGCGACCGCCCGCGGGTGTCCGGCTCAGGCCGCCCGGATCGGCGGCAGCGGCGTCGACGGATCGTTGTCGTGATCGTCGGGATTGCTGTCGTCGTCGTTGGCCGCGCCGTCGCGCCAGCGCCAGTCCGCCGCGGTCAGGGCCGGCAGGCCCCAGGCGATGCGGGCCTTGTCGCATTGCGGACTCGGTTCGCCGAATTCCCAGGAGGCCGGCACGTCGCGGCACACGGTCGGACGCTGCGGATGGATGCTGCAACGCGAACGCACGCCGATCTCCGCATCCAGCGCCACGCAGCGCGGCTTCTGTTCCCAGGTGCCCCGCATGACCACGCGGTGCGGGTCGAAGGGCTCGGTGAGTTCGGCCGGCACCGGTCCGCCCAGGGCGGGATCGGTCTCGCTCCAGTGGAAACTGACGCGGAAGTAGGCGCAGCAGGCGCCGCAGGTCAGGCAGGGATGCATGGGAAGCTCGGGCCGTGCGCGAAGCGGGAAAAAGGGGTGCGGAATTGTGAGGCCTCCCTCGGCTGACGCAAGTACCGTCCAGCGGCGACAATGCGCGGATGACCGAACCCTGCAATATCGCCGCCACCCTGCCACGGCTGGCCCGGGAGCAGCCCGACCGCGTCGCGATGCGCTGCCCCGGCGCCGACGGCCGCTACGCCCCGGTGCTGACCTATGCCCAACTGGACGCCCGCAGCGACGCCATCGCCGCCGGACTGGGCCGCTATGGAATCGGCCGCGGTACCCGCACGGTGGTCATGGTCCGGCCCACGCCGGAGTTCTTCCTGCTGATGTTCGCCCTGTTCAAGGCCGGCGCGGTGCCGGTGCTGGTGGATCCGGGCATCGACAGGCGCGCGCTGAAGCAATGCCTGGACGAAGCCGAACCGGAAGCCTTCATCGGCATCCCGCTGGCCCAGATCGCGCGCCTGCTGCTGGGCTGGGCGCGCCGCGCGCGCCGCATCGTCACCGTCGGCACGCGCTGGGGCTGGGGCGGCACGACGCTGGCGCGGGTGGAGAGCCAGGGCGAGGGTGCCGGCCCGCAACTGGCGGACACCGCGCCGGACGACATGGCGGCGATCCTGTTCACCAGCGGCTCGACCGGCGTGCCCAAGGGCGTGGTGTACCGGCATCGCCATTTCGCCGGCCAGATCGATCTGCTGCGCGAGGCCTTCGCCATGCAGCCGGGCGGCGTGGATCTGCCGACCTTTCCGCCGTTCGCTCTGTTCGACCCGGCGCTCGGCCTGACCTCGATCATCCCTGACATGGATCCCACCCGGCCGGCCAATGCCGATCCGGAAAAACTGCATGCGGCGATCGCGCGGTTCGGCGTCACCCAGCTGTTCGGTTCGCCGGCCCTGATGAAGGTGCTGGCCGACCACGGCCAGGCCCTGCCGACGGTGCGCCGGGTGACCTCGGCCGGTGCGCCGGTGCCGCCGGATACGGTGGCCCGGATCCGCGCGCTGCTGCCGGATGACGCGCAGTTCTGGACCCCGTACGGCGCGACCGAGTGCCTGCCGGTGGCGGTGATCGAGGGACGCGAGCTGGAAGCCACGCGCGAGGCCACCGAGGCCGGCGCCGGCACCTGCGTGGGCCGGCCGGTGCCGCCCAACCAGGTGCGCATCATCCGCATCGACGACGGCGCCATCGCCGACTGGTCGCAGGCCGAGCCGTTGCCGGATGGCGAAGTGGGCGAGATCACCGTGGCCGGGCCGACCGCCACCGACAGCTATTTCAATCGCGACGCCGCCACCCGCATCGCCAAGATCCGCGAGCGCACGAGTGACGGCAGCGAACGCATCGTCCACCGCATGGGCGACGTCGGCTACTTCGACGCGCAGGGACGCCTGTGGTTCTGCGGCCGCAAGACCCAGCGCGTGGAAACCGCGCGCGGCCCGCTCTACACCGAACAGGCCGAGCCGATCTTCAACACTCATCCGGACGTGCGCCGCACCGCGCTGGTCGGCGTGGGCGAGCCCGGGCGCCAGCGGCCGGTGCTGTGCTTCGAACTGTTGCCCGAAGTGGCGGCGATGCGTCGCGACGCGGTCGCCGACGACCTGCGCGCGCTCGCGCGACGGCATCCGCACACGGCCGGCATCGAGACTTTCCTGTGCCATCCGGGCTTTCCGGTGGACATCCGCCACAACGCCAAGATCGGCCGCGAGAAGCTGGCGGTCTGGGCGGCGCAGCAAGGGGAGCGACGCGCATGAAGATCCTGGTCACCGGCGGCGGCGGATTCCTCGGCCAAGCCCTGTGCCGTGGCCTGGTCGAGCGCGGGCACCACGTCATCAGCTTCAATCGCGGCCACTATCCGGCGCTGGCGGCGCTCGGCGTAGGCCAGGTGCAGGGGGATCTGGCCGACGCGCACGCGCTGATGCACACGGCGGCCGGCGTCGACGCGATCTTCCACAACGCCGCCAAGGCGGGCGCGTGGGGCGCCTACAAGCTCTATCACCAGGCCAACGTGGTCGGCACCGAAAACGTGCTGGCGGCCTGCCGCCAGCATGGCATCCGCCGGCTGATCTACACCTCCACCCCGAGCGTGACCCATCGCGCCACCCATCCGGTGGAAGGCGGCACCGCCGACAACGTGCCGTATGGCGAAGGCTTCAAGGCGCCGTACGCCACCACCAAACTCATTGCCGAAAAAGCGGTGCTGGCCGCGAACGGCCCCGATCTGGCGACCGTGGCGCTGCGTCCGCGCCTGATCTGGGGGCCGGGCGATCACCAGATCCTGCCGCGGCTGGTGGAACGCGCCAGATCCGGCCGCCTGCGCATCGTCGGCGACGGCAACAACCGGGTGGACACCACCTACATCGACAACGCCGCGCAGGCGCATTTCGATGCCTTCGAGCACCTGGCACCGGGCGCGCGCTGCGCCGGCAAGGCGTATTTCATCTCCAACGGCGAACCCAAGCCGATGGGCGAACTGCTGAACACCCTGCTGGCCGCGGCCGGCGCGCCCGGCGTGGACAGGCATCTGTCGTTCAAGGCGGCCTTCCGCATCGGCGCCGTCTGCGAAGCGCTGTGGACGCTGCTGCCCCTGAAGGGCGAACCGCCGATGACCCGCTTCCTGGCCGAACAGCTCAGCACCACGCATTGGTACGACATGACGCCGGCGCGGGAAGACTTCGGCTACGTGCCACGCGTTTCGTTTAACGAAGGCATCATCCGGCTGAAGTCATCACTCCGCGACAACACCGCCGTCACTCCTCCGTGACCCCGGGGCCTCCAGCATGGGCGTGCGCCGAATGGAGCGCGTCCATGTTTCAGGAGATCCCATGCTGCGCTATGCCGTCATTTTCTTTGTTATCGCGCTGATCGCGGCGGTGCTCGGTTTCAGCGGCATCGCCGGCGCCGCGAGCAACATCGCCTGGATCCTGTTCGTCGTCTTCCTGATCCTGGCCATCATTTCCCTGTTCCGCGGTCGCAGCGTCTAGCACGCCGGCCGTCCGGCCGCGGCCGGCGATGCCGGGCAGGGCGTATGGGTAGAATGGCGGCATGTCCGCCTCTCCCTTCGATCTGCTCAAGCCCTTCGCCGGCCGCGCGCTGGAAACGGCGCTCAATCGCGCGCTGGCCCTGGATCCCGATACCCGTGCCGGCCTGGCGCCACTGGAAGGACGCCGGGTGGTGCTGGCCCTGGAAGCGCCCGCGCTGGCGATGGGGATACGGGTCGGGGGCGGTGAACTGCAGATCGGCCCGGTCCATGAGGTGCTCGAACCGGATCTGGCCGTGCGCGCCACTCTGGGAGGCGTGCTGTCGCAACTGCCCTTCCTGAGGCGCGACAACGCCGCGCCGGTGGGCCGCATGCGCATTTCCGGCGACGCCGATCTGGCGCGCCGGCTGCAGACCCTGGCCGAACGGTTCGATCCGGACTGGCAGCAACCGTTCACCGCCGCCTTCGGCGACATCCTCGGCGTGCAGATCGCCAACGCGCTGCGCGCCGGCCTGCGCCAGGCCCGCGCCGCCGCGCGTGGATTCGCGGAGAACACCGCCGAATACCTCACCGAGGAATCGCGCGACGTGGTCGCGCGCGCCGAGCTGAACGCCTTCCATGATGACGTCGACGCATTGCGCGACGATGTCGAACGCCTGGCCGCGCGCGTGCAGCGGCTGGCCGCCCGGCGCGGGAGCGCCGCATGAGGCCGGTGCTGCGGGCCAGCAAGATTGGCCGGGTGCTGCTGCGCTATCGACTGGACGATCTGCTCGACGACACCCCGGCCGAGCGCTGGCTGAAACTGGCGCGCCCGTTCGTGCCGCGCGCCTCGGCCGAAATCGCCGCGCAGCCGCGTGGCGCGCGCCTGCGCCTGGCGCTGCAGGAACTGGGGCCGATCTTCGTCAAGTTCGGCCAGATCCTCTCCACCCGCCGCGATCTCGTCCCGCCCGACGTCGCCGAGGAACTGGCGCTGCTGCAGGATCGCGTGCAGCCTTTCGACGGCGACGCCGCGCGCCTGATCGTCGAACAGGCGCTCGGGCGCCCGGTCGGCGAAGCCTTCGCCGCCTTCGACACCTCGCCGCTGGCGTCGGCCTCCATCGCGCAGGTGCATGCGGCGACCTTGCCGGGCGGGCGCGAGGTGGTGGTCAAGGTGTTGCGGCCGGGCATCGAGAAGCAGATTGCCGCCGACATCGCCCTGCTCAAGTCGGTGGCCGCGCTGGTCGAGCGCGCCCATCCCAGCGCCGACAAGATCCGCCCGCGCGAGATCGTGGCCGAGATCGAATCCACCCTGGCGGCCGAACTGGATCTCCAGCGCGAGGGCGCCAACGCCAGCGTGATGCGGCGCTTCTGGAAGGATTCGGACGATCTCTACGTGCCGGAAATCCTGTGGTCGCACACCAGCGAGCGCGTGCTGACCATGGAGCGCGTGCACGGCATTCCTTCCGACGACATCGCCGCGCTGGACGCGGCGGGCGTCGATCGGCGCGCGCTCGCGGCCAAGGGCGTGCGGGTGTTCTACACCCAGGTGTTCCGCGACAACTTCTTCCACGCCGACGCCCACGCCGGCAACATCTGGGTCGACGCCGACCCCGCGCGCAAGGCGGATCCGCGCTTCATCGCGCTGGATTTCGGGATCATGGGCCAGCTCTCGACCGAGGACCAATACTACCTCGCCGAGAACTTCATGGCGATCTTCAACCGCGACTACCACCGCATCGCGGAACTGCACGTCAAGGCCGGCTGGATGCCGTCGCACATCCGCATCGACGAACTCGAGGCGGTGGCGCGCGCGGTGTGCGAGCCGTATTTCACACGGCCGTTGAGCGAGATCTCGCTCGGGGAAGTGCTGCTGAAGCTGTTCCGCACCGCGCAGCGCTACGAGCTGACGATCCAGCCGCAGCTCATCCTGCTGCAGAAGACGCT
>NZ_JBQCIJ010000024.1:0-26463 GCF_051953815.1 Pseudoxanthomonas sp.
CAAGTCCCTCCTGTTCCCGGACAGCAAGGGCAACCAGACCTGGTATTACTGGCCGACCGGGGCGGTGCAGACCATCGTGACGGACAACGACGGACCGGCGACGGGCACGGTCACCAACCACTACAGCTACAACAAGCGCGGGTTGTTGACCGGCGAGAGTGTTACTCAAGGCACCTGGTACACCTGGAACGCCGGCTATGGCTACAGCCCCAACGGCCACCTGGCCGCGCAGGCCTACCCGAACGGGTTGTCGGTGGTCTATGCGCCCAATGCGCTGGGCCAGGCGACCCAGGCCGGGCCGTATGCGGTGGGGGTGCAGTACTACCCCAATGGCGGCATCAAACAGTTCACCTACGGCAACGGCATCGTCCACACCATGACCCAGAACGCGCGGCAGTTGCCGGCGCGCAGCACCGACAGCGGCGGCGGTAACCCGCTGGACCTGGCCTACGCCTACGACGGCAACGCCAACGTGGCCGGCATCACCGACCACACGGCCGGAGGCCGGCAGAGCCGCAGCCTGGGCTATGACGGCCTGGACCGGTTGACCCAGGCCAGCGGCCCGAGCTTTGGCACGGCCACCTACACCTACGACACGCTGGACAACCTGAAGACGGTGGGCATCACCGGCGGCAGCCAGCCGCGGACCTACGCCTACGTGTACGACGCCAACCATCGGCTGACCAACGTCACCAACGGCGTGGGCGGGGCCACGGTGGTGGGCCTGCAGTACGACCCGCAGGGCAACCTGGCGCAGAAGAACGCGCAGGTATACGAGTTCGACTACGGCAACCGCCTGCGGAACGTGCCGACCAAGGAGTCCTACCGCTACGACGGCCATGGTCGGCGAGCCCTGGCGTGGATGCCCGGCGGCAACATCCTGTCGCAGTACAGTCAGAGCGGTCAGTTGCTGTACCAGTCCGACGAGCGCCAGGCCAAGACCACGGCCTATGTCTACCTGGGCGGCAGCCTGGTGGCGCGGGTGGTCAACTCCACCGCGCCGGCCACACCGACGCTGACGGTGCCGGGGTTCAACACCACCGGCAGCTACACGGTGAGCTGGAACGCGGTGGCCGGGGCCAACGGCTATGCCTTGCAGGAAGCGGTGTCGGGCGGGGCGTGGACGACGGTGTACAGCGGCGCGGGCACGTCCCAGGGCTTCAGCGGCAAGGCGGCCGGCAACTACGGCTACCGGGTGCGGGCGTGCTTGAACAGCGGCTGCAGCAACTGGAGCGGGACCAGCGAGGTGGCGGTGCAGTTCGCCCCGGGCAGCGCGCCGAGCCTGAGCGCGCCGGCCACGGCGCTGGGCGGTACCTACACGGTGGGCTGGAGCGCGGTGAGTTCGGCGACCAGCTACACCCTGGAGGAGAGCGTCAACGGTGGAGCCTGGACGGCGGCCTACAGCGGGCCGAACCTGGGCCAGGGCTATACCGGCAAGCCGGCCGGCAGCTACGGCTACCGGGTGAAGGCGTGCAACCCGGCCGGCTGTGGCGGGTACTCGGCCACGGCCACGGTGCAGGCGGTGTACACGCCGGCCGGCGCCCCGACGGTCACCACACCGGCGAGCAGCAATACCGGCAGCTACACGGTGAGCTGGAGTGCGGTGGGCGGAGCCACCAGCTATCAGGTGGAGGAGAGCGCCAACGGCGGTGGCTGGACGAACATCCACAACGCGGCCGGCGGCAGCGTGGCCGTCAGCGGCAAGGGCACGGGCAGTTATGCGTACCGGGCCCGGGCCTGCAATGCGGCTGGTTGCGGCGCGGACTCGGCCACGGCCACCACCCAGGTGACCTTGCCGCCCAGCGGCGCGCCGACGGTGACGGCGCCGACCACCAGCACGGGCAGCCACACGGTGAGCTGGACGGCGGTGGCCAATGCCAACGGCTACCACCTGGAAGAGCAGGTCAACGGCGGTGGCTGGGTGGCGGTGTACACCGGTGCGGCCACGTCCATCGGCCTGACCGGACGAGCGCCGGCCACCTATGGCTATCGTGCGATTGCCTGCAACGCGGGCGGCTGCGCGGGGACGTACTCGGCCGTGGTGAATACGGTGGTCTCGGCCATCCCGCCGGCGCCGACGGGGTTCGGGGGGTATAGCGAATCGGACACCAGCGTCCGACCTCCGCTCATCACCTGGTTCCTGAGCTGGAACACAGCTCCGGGGGCGACGTACTACGAAGTGCAGCAACAGATTGGCACCCAGACACCCACCATTCCTTACAGCGGCGCCAGTCCGAGTTGGGGCACCACGGGGCGTGGCGTACGCCAGTTCTGGGTGCGTGCCTGCAGCCCGGCCGGTTGTTCGGCCTGGGTCGGTCCGATTGCGCCATAAGGAGAGGATGCGATGAACCGACTCAACTCAATCTTCGCGGGCCTGTTCTGCCTGGTCGCCTCCTTGGCGGGAGCACCGCAGGCCCAGGCCCAGACCACCACGGTGGAGTACCTTCATACCGACGCGCTGGGCACGCCGGTGGCGGTGACCGACGCCGCCGGCGTGGTCATCGAACGCAGCGAATACGAACCTTACGGGCAACTGGTCAACCGGCCGCTGACGGATGGGCCGGGCTTCACCGGGCATGTGCAGGATGCGGCCACCGGGCTGACCTACATGCAACAGCGGTATTACGACCCGACCATCGGACGGTTCCTGTCGGTGGACCCGGTGACGGCGTACTCCAGTCCGGGAGCCAACTTCAATCGGTACTGGTATGCGAACAATAACCCTTACAAGTTTGTCGATCCCGACGGAAGACAGTCTCGCGCCGAGGCAAAACGCCAGCGCGATAGAGAAAATTTTTGTGGCGTAAGTGGATGTGATGCTGGGTCATACTCCTCCGATGAGGAGGGGGCAAAGTCTTCAAGCGAGGGGGCGTCACAGCCAGCACGCCCATATTTTTGGTCAGGTTACAATTTGCTCAGTGGTCCAGGAAGTTTGACCGATTTCGGATCTCTTTGGGATGCAGTTTTCCCTCCGCTACTATTCTCGCCAGCGGGAAATGGTGTGAAAGTTGCGGGATTCGGATTTCTAACTTTTCGTGCGGCTGGAAAGGCACAACATCTCGTGCTTGGGTTGCGCAATTTCGGGTTAGAGGAAACAGCGGCTCGTGTGGGCGGGCAGACGCTCTTGAAAGATCCAGCATGGCGCCAAACACTTGTGACTGCATTGGGTAATCCATCTGCACGATTTACCGTGAGCGTAGAAGGATTGGCAGGAACATCCGTATACTCAAAAATCATGGGTGCTGTGACAAGGCCAGGTGCATCAGCAACGAACTGGGAGCTTAGTCAATTGGCGCAAGCTGGGCGCCTTGGTGAGGTTAGATTTGTTGATAGAGCAGGAAACCTTCTGCCGAATCCATTCTGAGGGAGCATCAATGTTATCGAGTGTTGAGTGGAAGGGTGTTTTTCAGCTTTGGACGTACTCGGTTAGTCATGGAAAGCTACTGCTTAGGTCTACAAGAAGTACGGAGCGCGATTCTCAGATCGACGTTCTTTTCGTTGATGTAATTTATGTTTCCCTTCCAACAGTTTTTAATGATCTCAAGCTTTCTTGGGAAGGGAGGGGCTTTGAAGAGAATCGTATGATCCTGGCAGGCATGAATGAGAAGAAGAAATTTAAGTTAACCGGAGTTGGGTGTGATGGGTTTGTTGTTGCTGGTGGTGTTGCTTTTTGTGAAAGTGATAATGAGTACTATGATCAAAGTCCACTAATTGAGTAATCTCGTTCTGGAACGAAATTTACCTTGAAGACGCGTGACAATAGTTCGTTCTTTTATAGAGTTTCATTGTTCGTTGAGCGAGATATTTTTTATGAAACGCGGGCGCTAGCAGCCCGCGTTCTTGTTACGCGTCGTTGGCCGAGTCGGCGTCCGGTTTGCCAGAGTGCCAGCGGAGCTGGTCGAGGATATGGCTGGCTTCGTCGGAGAGGCCGGCGAAGCAGTCGCTCAGGGGTTGCAGCGGGATGGGCAGGCTGTGGTGCTCGTCCTTGCGGAAGCGGGGACTGGCGAGCAGGGACAGCAGTTTGAGGTGATCACGCAGCTGGATCAGGTGCAGCTGGGTTTCTTCTTCCAACAGATAGACCATACGTACGTTGGTCATGCGACCTCCATTTCTTCGTTGAAGAATCCCGGCGCGCGATAGCGGCCGGGTGCCGGGAGGTCAGAAACCGTACGTAGTCGGTTGGGTTGTTTCCCTTGCGGGTCTTGTATTCGCCCAACTCCCGGCATTGAAACTAGGAATGCCGTCTTTCACCCATTGCTGGTAGTGAAGTCACCAGAATGACGGAGCTGGTGCCGCTACGTAAGGAGTTCTGACTTCCTGATGCCGGAGTCTGCGGGTGACGTTGCGCAGTGTCGACTAACTTTGAGCGTTTTTACGCTAATGTTTGTGCGCTCACGAATTCGTACTAGTGACGGCTGAGTGAGGACGAGCCTGGGTAGTGCTACTACGGCGCGGGCTCGCTGGTCTTGATCACCTTGGTGGGACGCGCCTGCTGGTCGAAGCAATAGGCGGCATTGGCGACGCAGTTGCCGGCGACCTGCCAGATGAAGCGCCTGCCCTCCTGGGTGGTGGTGGATTGCCGCAATGGCGTCCAGGTTTCCGATTTGGCGAGATTGCTACGCCAGCCCTGCATCGAGTCGCCAATCCGGCTGGGGTAGGGGCCCGCCGATGAGGCCGCGTACGACTGATCGTCGCGACGGAGCAGTTGGGTCGAACCTTCATACACTTCCGTGGACAGCAGCTTGCCTTCTCCCGCGCCCCAGCGCGTGCTGTGGGTATAGCGGGTGACGTCACCTTCGGGATCGGTCACCGCCACCGTCTTGGTTTCCACGCAGGTGCCCGCTGCCGCGCAGGGGTGCTGGACGGTGGTGTATTGCGCGTCGGGGTAGGTGTAGGTCCAGGTGCGGGTGGGAATGCCGGGGCCGGAGAACTGTTTCTGCCGCAGGGCGAGCGTGCCGTAGATGGCGGGAATGGCCTCATAGGGCAAGGTGTCGGCGCTCTGCTGCAGGCAGGCGCTTTCCACGTAGCTTCGGCCGTGCCAGGTGGCGGTGGTGCCGAAAGTGCCCACGAGCCCACTGGGATGCGTCAGCGTGGACGTCGTCAGGCCGCCGGTGGCCTGGGCGTGGCTGCCGCCGCTGGCGCAATCGTTGAAGGATTCGGGCGTGACGTTGCCGCCCAGATCCGCGAGATTGAAAGTCCATCGACCGCCATCGGGCTGCACCACGGCGGAGAGCTTGTATCGCGTGACACCGGACAATATCTCGCTGACATACTCGTACTGCCACGTGCGCGGCGATGTCGACGCGGCCTGCACGGTGATGTGATCGACGACGCGGGCGTCGCCGCGCCAGGTCAGGTCGACGAGGCGGCCATCGCTGGCTTCGATGCGATGGAGCTTGCCGGACAGATCACCGCAGGCGTTGCCGTACGCCGGAGGCGGGCAGTAGTGGTACTTCACCCAGTTGCCGACGCGGTCCTCCACGCGGGAGACGTACAGCGTGCCCAGCATGCGTTGCAGGTAGAAACGGCCATCCGGCGGGACCTCCTGGACGATGCCGGCGGCCCGCTCGCCGACCAGATGATCCAGGTAGTAGCGCTCGCCGGAGGGCGAGATGGCCAGGAAGCCCTCGCCGGGCTGGCCATTGCTGGTGGCGGGCAGGCAACCCAGTTGCCAGTTCTGCTGAGTAACCGCGGGGTAGGGACCACCGGTCGCGGGGACCTGCGTGTTTTCCGGGACCCGCTTGAGCAATTGCTGGCGACCCGTCGGGGTGATCAGTTCGTAGCCCTGCCACCAGTCATCGAGAACGAAGGTTCCCTTCTTCACCGGCAAGCCGAAGTAGGTGCAGCGTGCCACCGTGCCCACCGTGTCGTTGGCGACGGTCTGGGTTTTCCAGTAGCTGCCCGGCGTTGAAACGACGGGATCCATGCCGGGCGTCGTGCGAATGGTGAGCATGGGCATCAGTGATTCGATGCGGGGAATGTTGAGCGTCCAGTCGTGGAAGGCGTTCGGCTGGGTCCGCGTGTCGCGGGTCTGGACCGTGGTGGTCTCGCGGGTCAGCACGATGGCCGGGCCCGTACCTTCCAGCGTGATGTCGGTCTGGCTGAAGCTGAGCTCGCCGGTATAGAGGTTGACGTTCTCGCCGAACGGCGTGTCACCCAGGGGCTGGATGGTCTGATAGACCTTCAGGCGCTTCATGTATTCGTCCTGTGGACGGACTTCCTGCGCCTGCGCGGAAAGGCAGAACAGCGATACGGCCAGCAGCCACGCGAATGCGAATCTGATGAAGACGTCCATTCGATCCCCCTTCCTTTCGCGGAAGCGCCGCCTCAGCACTTCCTTGTCCCGAATCCTGTCGGGAAGAATCCGGGATGCGGCGATTGGATGCAAGCGAAGCGGGACCCAGGCCGCGACACGCAAGACGCACGGGGCATGCGCGCCATTGCTTGGAGTTGCGGGTCGGGGAGCGGGCGATGGCTTGAATGAGGATGCCAAAAGCAAATCCCCTCGGTCCCCCTTTTGACCAGCCATTCGGCTGTCGAGAAGCGCTGCAAAAGGTGGGAGCCGTTGTTTATTCGGGAATGCTGTTTGTTCCGGGAAGGCGCGGGATAAGGTCTGGCCTCCCATTGCCCATGGAGCGACCATCGGGCGATGCTCAATTCGATTCCCGATTCCCGATTCCCGATTCCCGATTCCCGATTCCCGGCTTTCAACGGCCGCATGGCCGGTCATCCCGAATCCCGTCGCCAGTCGCCCCTCACCCCATCATCTTGAACAACGACAGCTGCTGCATCTGCATGAACACGCTCTGGGCGGCCTGGAGGGCGGTGTTTTCCAGGTTGTAGCGGCCGATGGCCTCGGCCCAGTCGAGATCGCGCAGGCTGGAGAGCGTGCCTTTGAGGGTGACGGCGTTGGCGTCGCGCAGTTCGGCGGCGCTGTCGATGGCCATCAGCTGGGCGCCGCCGCTGGCGCGGGCGTCGATCATGTGGCCTTGGGCGCTGGCCACGTCGCGCATGGCGGCCTGCAACTGGTTCTGCATCGAGGCGCGCTGGGCGTCGGTGGTCGGATTGGTTTCCAGCGCGCCGATCAGGTTCTTGAGGGTGGCGAAGACGTCGCGGGTGCCGGAGGGACCGACGTTGAACGCGTCGCCCGCGTTGGGCTGGCCGTCGATCTTCACCTGCACGCCGGCGAAGGCGATGCTCTGGCCCTTGGTGTAGGTGCCGGTGGAAATCGGGGTGGGGCCGGCGCCGTAGACCTCGTAGGTGGTCGGGCCGGTGAAGCGGATGCTGTACTGGCCGCCGTCGTAGGCGCTGGAATCGGTGACGCTGAGATCCATCAGCAGGCCGGTGCCGGTGTTGGCGGCCGCGGCGGCGCCGTCGATGCGGCCGGTGCCGGTGCGCAGGCGCAGGAAGATCTCGCTGCCGGGCAGGGTGTCGGAGACGAAGGTGTCCGGCGCGATTTCGATCTGGCGCTGGGTCTGGTCGCCGCTGTAGATGACGCCACCGGCGGCCAGAGCGAACGGCGCGCTGCCATCGGCGGTTCCGCCGAACAGGTAGCGCCCGGTGCCGTCGGTGCTGTTGGCCAGATCCAGCAGGCCGTCGTAGATGGATTTCAGTTCCGCGCTGATCGCCTTGCGGCTGTCGTCGCCGAGCGCGGCGTTGTTGGCCTGCACGGTCAGTTCGTGCACGCGCGCCATCGCGTCGCCGACCAGCTTGAGCGCGTTCTCCTGCAGGCCCAGGCGGTTCTGCAGGGTGCTGGCGTTGCCGGCGAAGCGCTCGAGTTCGGCCAGGGTGCGGTCCAGCCCGACCGCGTTGCCGGCGGCGACCGGATCGTCCTTGGCGCTGATCAGTTTCTGCCCGGACGCGAGCTGTTGCTGGGTGTGGGCCAGCTTGGCCTGTTTGGCCAGCATCGTGGTGATCGACTGCTGGTACATCAGTCCGGTGGAGATGCGATTGTTCATCGGCGGGTGGCGCTCAGCAGGGACTGGAACAGGGTGTCGGCGGTGGAGATGATCTGCGCCGCGGCCTGGTAGGCCTGTTGCAGGCGCATCAGATCCGCCGCCTCTTCATCCAGGTTGACGCCGGAAATGGAATCACGCGCGGCCTGCGCCTGATCCTGCAGCACCTGCTGGGCCTCGGCCGAATAGTCGGCCTGGCGCGCGGCCGAGCCGACCGTGGTGGTCAGGCCGGAGATGGCGCCGTTGAGGGTGAGCGTGCCGCCGTTGAGCTTGCGCGCGTCGTCCAGGTTGGCCAGCAGTTTGGCGTTGCCGTTGTCGCTGGAGTTGGCGCCGGTGGGGCCAAGGTTGAAGGCGTCGCCCGCGGCGGGCGCGCCGTCCAGGGTGACGCTCCAGCCGTTGTGGGTGATCGCCTGGCCGGGTGTGTAGGTGAACGGACCGGCGCCGTCGATGGTGTACTGGTTGGCGTCGATGAACTCGATCACCGAAGGCGCCAGCAGGTTTGGATCCGCCGGGTTGGTGACGGTGACCGCGCCGAGCTTGCCGATGCCGGTATTGGCGAGATCCGCTTTCGCCTTGACCGGCGTGGCGGCGGCGATCCGGCTGGGATCGCTGACCGCGACCTTGATCGTGCCGGCCGCTCCCGCGGTGGGCTGGAGCAGGAAGCGATCGTTGGTACCCGGCGCGGTGCCGGTCGCCAGCACCAGTTCCACGCCGTTGACCACCAGCGGATCGGCGGCGGTGCCGGTGCCGGAAATGGGAATCGAAACGCCGGTGTCCGGATCGCTGGCGAGCCAGTTGCTGCCGTCGAAGCGCAGCATCACGTTCCTGCCGTTGAGCGCGCCGAGATCGCCCAGCGCCGGTTGCAGCGACGCGTTGCCGGTGTTGCCCGAATGCGCGGAGATCTGCGGCCGGGGCGCGGTGAAGAAATCGCCGCCCATCTGGCCGTACTGGTCCATGCCGGCGCGGTGGCCTTCGTTGAAGGTTTCGGCCAGCGAGATCGCGATGCGGCCCAGTTCGGCGATGGCCGGGTCCAGCACGGTGCTGCGGAATTCCATCAGGCCGCCGATCTGGCCGCCAAGGGCGCGCTTGTCGAGGGTGACGCGCTGGCCGTTGGTTTCCAGCGCCACCTGCAGGCGCTCGGGGCGATAGGGGTCGGCCACGGTCACCAGCGAGCTGGCGGTGGCGCCGACCACCATCGGCTGGCCGCCGGCGGTGAATACGTTGATCTGGCCGCCGTCCTGCTGGACCGCGGTGCCGCCGGTGTAGCCGATCAGCTGGCTGATCAATTGATCGCGACGGTCGAGCAGATCGCCGGAGGCGTTGGCGGCGTTGTTGCCGATGCGGCCGTTGAGCTGGGCGATTTCCTTGGCCAGCCGGTTGACCTCGCCGACGCTGGAGGTGAGGCCGCTGTTGACCTCGCCATCCACCTTGTCGAGCTGCTGATCGATCTGATTGAAGCGGGTGACCAGCGCGTTGGCCTGGGCCAGCACGCTCTGCCGATCCGCCGCGCCGGCGGCGCTGGACGACAGCGCGCTGATCGAATCGAAGAAGCCGGACCACGGCGCGGCGATGCCGGTAGCCTTTTCCGAGAACAGGCTGTCCAGGCGGTTGGACAGCACCGACATCTGCTGCAGGCGGTTCAGTTCGCCGGTGCTGTCGAGCAGGCGCGCGGTGGCCAGCGAATCGGCCATGCGGTGGACGTCGACGATCTGCACGCCGCCGCCCTGGTAGCCGTAGCCATGGAAGGTGCCGTCGCGCGCGGCGAACTCGGTGCGCTGGCGCGAGTAGCCCGGCGTGTTGAGGTTGGCGACGTTGTGGCTGACCGTGGACAGCGCCCGCTGGAAGGCGAGGAGGGCGCTGCTGCCGGTGGCGAGGAGGTTGGACATGGACTACTCCGTTCAGCGGCCCAGGAAGCGGCTGGCGAGCGCCTGGCCCACCGTGGCGCCGAGCGGACCGCCGACGCTGTTGCCGACGGCCGAGATGACCTTGCCGAGGGTGGGACCGGTGGCGATGCTGGCGATCTTCCTGGCGTAGGACGGATCGGTGGCGTAGCCGGCCTGCTGCAGGCCGCGCGCGAAACCGTGGATGTCCTTGCCCGCCGCCAGCGCCTTCTGGTAGCGCGGATTGTTCTTCAGCAGGCGCACGTAATCGGCGAAGCTCTCGGCCGGCGACGCGTAGGCGCGGAAATCGGCGGTCTCGTTCTGGCGCACGCCGTTGCGGTATTCGTGGGTGCCGGTGCGGGCGCGCTCGCCCTTCCAGCCGGTGGCCTTGATGCCGAACAGGTTGTGCGCGCTGCCGCCGCCGTCGCGCTGGATGACCCGCTTGCCCCAGCCGGTTTCCAGCGCGGCCTGGGCCACCAGGGCGCGCGGATCCACGCCCAGTTCCTTCGCGGCGCGCTGGGCGTGTTCCCAGATCTCGGCGACGAAGCGTTCCGGGGTGTTGCGGGCGTACTGCTGCGGATTGGCGCTGGCGATCTGTTCCACCTCGTCGCAGGCGCTCTGCGCTTCCGGCGCGGTCAGCGCGGCCCAGTCGATGCGCGGCAGGCCCAGCGCGGCGCCCGGGTCGCTGGCGTCGGCGGTCGCATTCGACGCCGCGGGCGAGCGCCCGGCGATCACGTCCAGCATCTGCCCGGCGCCGGAAGGCATCATCCGGCGGTACTGCGACAGCGCGGTGTTGACTGGCACCGGCGCGGTGGCGGTGTCGGTGGCGCCGAGCTGGCGCGCGATCATCGGCGCGAGCCCCATGCCCTTGCCCTCGGTCATCGCCTTGGCCAGCTGCTGGTCGTACATCTCGCGGAACATCTGGTTTTCGCCCGGGAACAGCGAATCGCCGAAACTGGCTTCGCGCATGCACTTGATCAGCATCTGCGCGAACTGGCCCTCGAACTTCCGCGCCACCTCGTGGATGCGCGCGTTGTCCGTCGCCGGGTTGGCGGTCGGATTCAGCGGCAGGGCGGGCTGCAGCACGTTCATCAGATGATTTCCAGCTCCGCGCGCAATGCGCCGGCCTGCTTGAGCGCTTCCAGGATGGCGATCAGATCGCCCGGCGCGGCGCCGACCTCGTTGACCGCGCGGACGATCTCGTCCAGCGAGGTGCCGCCCTCGAATTTGAACATGCGGTTGCCCTCGGAGGTCACCTGCACGTTGGACTGCGGGGTCACCACGGTCTGGCCGCCGCGATTGAAGGCGTTGGGCTGGCTGACGTTGGCCGATTCGGTGATGGTGACGGTGAGCGAGCCGTGTGTGACCGCGGCCGGCATGACCTGCACCTGCGCGCCGATGACGACGGTGCCGGTGCGCGCGTTGACGATGACCTTGGCCGGCGCGCTGCCGGGGGTCAGTTCCAGGTTCTCGACCTGGGCCAGGAAGTTGACCCGGCCGCCGGCGTCGGCCGGCGCGCGCACCGCCACGGTGACCGCGTCGACCGCGTAGGCCGCGCCGGCGCCGAAGCGCTGGTCCAGCGCGGCGACCATGCGCGAGACGGTGGTGAAGTCGGCCTGGTGCAGATTGAGGGTGACGCTGCCGCTGCCGTCGTTCATCGCGTTGGGCACCGCGCGTTCGACGATGGCGCCGTTGGGGATGCGGCCGACGCTGGGCACGTTCACCGAGACCTTCGAGCCGTCGCGGCCCTGCGCGCCGAAGCCGCCGACCACCAGGTTGCCCTGGGCGATGGCGTAGACCTCGCCGTCGGCGCCGCGCAGCGGCGCCATCAGCAGGCTGCCGCCGCGCAGCGAGGTGGCGTTGCCGATGGACGAGACGGTGATGTCGATCGGCTGGCCGGGCTTGGCGAAGGCGGGCAGGTCGGCATGAATGGCGACCGCGGCGACGTTCTTGAGCTGCGGATTGACGTTGGGCGGCACATTGACGCCCAGTTCGCCCAGCAGGTTCTTCAGGCTCTGCACGGTGAAGGGCGCCTGGCTGGTGCGGTCGCCGGTGCCGTCCAGGCCCACCACCAGGCCGTAGCCGACCAGCGGATTGCTGCGCACGCCGCCGACCTGGGCCAGATCCTTGATGCGCTCGGCGCGGGCCGACGGCGCCAGGCAGGCCAGCACCATCAGCAGCCACAACAGGCCGCCGAACACGACCCACGGATCGGCGCGACGCCGGCTGCGCGTGTGCGGGTTGCGCTGGAAGGGAAGGCGGAGGGCCATCATGCGGTGCTCCCGGTGCGGGCCGTCGGTCCGGTCAGTTGGGGTAGATCGGCGAATTGAAGAAGCGCCCCAGCCAGCCCATCGAATTGGACTGGGCGATGGCGCCGCGGCCGCCGTAGGCGATGCGCGCCTCGGCCACCTTGCTGGAGGGAATGCTGTTGTCCGGCGCGATGTCGGCGGCGCGCACGATGCCCTGGATCTGGACCAGCTCGTCGCCCTGGTTCAGGCGCATGTTCTTCTGGCCCTGCACCACCAGGTTGCCGTTGGGCAGGCGCTGGATGACGGTGACGGTCACGCTGCCCTGCAGGCGGTTGCTCTGCGCGCTCTTGCCGTTGCCGTTGAAGCCGCGATCGCCCTTGACCGAGGCGCTCAGCAGGTCGCGGCCATTGTAGGTCAGCGGTGCGCCGGCGATGTTGGGCGCCGCCAGGGAGACCTCGCTGGTCTTGTCGACCTGGGTGGTCGCGCTGGTCTGCGCGTTGGTGTTCTCGATCAGGTTGATGGTCAGCAGATCGCCGACATCGCGGGCGCGTCGATCGGAGTACAGGTTGAGCCCGGGGCCGGCGCGATAGATGGCCCCGGACGTGGGTTCGGCCTGCGCCGCCATCACCACCTGCACCGGCTGCATCGGCGCGAACGGGCGCACGTCGCCGAACGAACGCGAACAGCCGGCCAGCGCGAGGACGCAGCAGGCGAGGGTGGCGATGCGGGACAGGCGGTTCATGGCGGGCCTCAGACGTTGTTGTTCAGATAGCCGAGCATGGAGTCGGTGGTGGAGATCGCCTTGGCGTTCATTTCGTAGGCGCGCTGGGTTTCGATCATGCTGACCAGTTCCTCCACCACGTTGACGTTGGAACCTTCCAGCGAACCCTGCACCAGGTTGCCCAGGCCGTTCAGGCCGGGCGTGCCGTTCTGGGCGGGGCCGGAGGCGGTGGTTTCCACGTACAGGTTCTCGCCCTTGGCCTGCAGGCCGGACGGATTGACGAAGTCGGTGAGGGTGAGCGAACCGATTTCCACCGCCTGCGCCTCGCCGGCCATGGTCACGCTGACCGTGCCGTCGTTGCCGATGGTCATCGACTGCGCGCCTTCGGGCACCTGGATGCCGGGCTGCACGGCGTAGCCGCTGTTGGTGACCAGTTCGCCCTGGGCGTTGATCTGGAAGGAACCGTCGCGGGTGTAGGCGGAGGTGCCATCGGGCAGCATCACCTCGAAGAAGCCGCGGCCGTTGACCATCACGTCCAGCGAGCGGCCGGTCTGCTGCGGGTTGCCCTGCTGGAAATCCTTGGAGGTGGCGACCACGCGCACGCCGGTGCCCAACTGCACGCCGGACGGCAGCTGGGTCTGCTGCGAGGTCGAACCGCCGGGCTGGCGCAGCTGCTGGTACAGCAGGTCCTCGAAGCTGGCGCGATCGCGCTTGAAGCCGGTGGTGTTGGTGTTGGCCAGGTTGTTGGAGACCACGGACATGCGCGTCTGCTGCGCATCGAGCCCGGTCTTGGCGACCCAGAGTGCCTGGTTCATGGCGTGGTCCTTGGTTGGGAATCGTGAATGGAGAATCGGGAATCGAAACAGCCGCCGGCGCCCTCTTCGTGGAAAGGAACAGGCAAGCGCCGTGCCAATGGAACGGTCGGAATCCCGGCGCGGATGGAAACCGGGACGCAAGCCACAAACGCGCTTTCGTGATTCCCGCTTCCCCATTCCCGGTTCACGGCCTTCAGCCTCCCAACCGCAGCAGCTGATTGGAGGACTGGGCCATTTCGTCTCCGGTGCGGATGACCTTGACCTGCATTTCGAACTGGCGCTGCAACTGGATCATCTGAACCAGCGCGCCGGCGGCGTCGACGTTGCTGCCTTCCAGCACGCCGGTGGTCAGGCTGTTGCCCTGGGCCATCGGCGGCGGCGGCTGGGTCGGATCGGCCGGGCGCATCAGGCCGTCGGCGCCGCGCACCAGCTGCGAGGCCGGCACGTCGACGATGCGCATGCGCGCGACCATCGCCATGGTCTGCGGGCCTTCGCCCTGCGGCACGATGGAGATGGTGCCGTCGGCGCCGAGGTCGAAGGACTGCGCGGGCGGAATGGCGATGGGATTGCCGTTCTCGTCCAGGACCGAACGACCGCCGTTGGTCACCAGCTGGCCGTTGGGAGTGACGCTGAGTTCACCGTTGCGGGTATAGGCGGTGCCGCCGTCCGGCGCCTGCACCGCCAGCCAGCGGCCCGGTTGCAGCGAGACGTCCAGCGAACGGCCGGTGACCATCTGGGTGCCGGTGCGGGAATCGAAACCCGGATCCGTCAGCACCGCGTCCACGCGCGAGGGGAAGCCCTGCCCGGGAATCTTGAATGCCTCGGTCGCGGCCAGCGCGGCCTTGAAGCCCTTGGTGTCCACGTTGGCGAGGTTGTGCGACACCGCGCCCTGGGCCTGCAGCGAGGCGCGGGCGCCGGTCATGGCGACGTACAGGGCTTTGTCCATGGGGGCGGGATTCGGGATTGGGGATTCGGGATTCGGGATTGGGAAGAGCCGCTTTGGCTTTGCTTCCCCCTTCGGAGAAGGGGGATTGAGGGGGATATGACTGTTTGCGCGAAGGGCAAATCCCCCGTCGCCTTTGGCGCCCGCCCCCTTTTTCAAAGGGGGCTTTGGTTCTGGCTATTTCGGCGCGCCCAAGCGACCGTCATCAACGGATGTTGATGACGGTCTGGGTGATCTGATCCTGGGTGGACAGCATCTGCGAGTTGGCCTGGAAGTTGCGCTGGGCGACGATCATGTTGACCAGCTGCTCGGTCAGATCCACGGTCGAGGCTTCCAGCGCGCCGGAGGCGACCTGGCCGAAATCCGACGTGCCCGGCGCGCCGGTGCGCGGTTCGCCGGAAGCGAAGCTGTGGGTCCAGGTGTTGTTGCCCTGCGAGACCAGGCCCTGCGGATTGGTGAAGTTGGTCAGCGCGACCTGGCCGATGGCGCGGTCCACGCCGTTGGAGTAGCGCGCGTAGACCACGCCTTCCGGCGAGACGGTGAACTCGTTGAGCTTGCCGCTGGCATAGCCGTCCTGGCGCTGGTCCTTCTTGGCGAAGGCCTCGCCGTACTGGTTGGTGCCGCTGATGTCCAGGGTCATGTTGAGCACGCCCGCGCCGGTGGTCGGCGTGAACGGGGCCAGGGTGATGCGGCCGTTGGTCGGCAGGGTCAGCGCGCCGTTGTTGTCGAAGCGCACGGTGGTCGCCGCGCCCATCGAGGTGCCGTCCACGTACACGTGCGCCTGCCATTCGTTCGGCGTGGCGGTCTTCACGTAGTAGACCGACTGCTGGTGGGCGACGCCGAGCGAGTCGTACACGGTGACCGAGGTGGTCTCGTTGTAGCTGTTGCCGTCGTTGGGATTGAACGGGGCGATGGTGGGCTGCTGGGCGTTGCCGGGCAGGGTGACCGCCAGGTTCACCAGGGTGGTCGGCGCCGGCGGGCTGTCGCTGGTCAGCAGTTGCAGATCCACCAGGCGGCCGGTGTCGAAACCGCTGCCGTCGGCGCGCGGCGGGAACACCTGCAGGCGGAAGCCGTCCGGAGTGGTGACGAAGCCGTTGGAATCGCGCTGGAAGTTGCCGGCGCGGGTATAGACGTTGGTGCCGTTGTTGCTGACGGTGAAGAAGCCTTCGCGGTCCACCGCCAGATCCAGGTAGCGGCCGGTCTGGTTGATGTCCCCCTGCGAGAACTGCTGGGCCACGTTGGTCAGGCGCACGCCGGCGCCGATGCCGTTGCGCAGCAGGCCGTAGCCGGTGGTGGAGAACACCTCGGCGAATTCGGCGCGCGATTCCTTGAAGCCGGTGGTGCCGACGTTGGCGATGTTGTGCGAGGTGACGTTGAGGTCGGCGTTGGCCGCCTTCATGCCGGAGAGCGAACTGTTGAAAGCCATGGTGAACTCCTTGCGGATGCCGGGTCGGATGGCCCGTGGATGTCAGGGATCAGGAAGCCGACTTGCCGATGCGCAGCACGTAGTCGAGCGGGGCGGTGCCCAGGCCGGGCAGGTTGAGGTACAGCCCATCGGAACCGATGGTCACGCTTTCCACGGTCGAATCGACGTAGGTGTTGAGCTTGGTGGCCTTGCCGGTGGCGTCGGTGTGGGTGGCCTTGATCGAATACACGCCGGCCGGCGCGCGTTCGCCGTTGGGCTTCACGCCGTCCCAGGCGAACGCGGTCTCGCCCTTGGCGGCGTCGATCTCGATGGTGTCCACGACCACGCCGCTGGCATCGGTGATTTCCACCTTGAGCGTGCCGGCGCCGGGCGACATCACCAGGCCGGTGGCGTCGCCCTGCGCGGCGAGCGCGAGTTTTTCCGACGGCACCAGCACGTCGTGGCCGACCAGCGAGGCGCCCTTGAGCACCTGGTCGCCGGTCAGCGCGGTGGTGAAGCCGTTGACGGTGGTGTTGAGCTCGCTGATGCCCTGCACGGTGGAGAACTGCGCCAGCTGGCCGATGAACTCGCTGTTGGACAGCGGCTTGAGCGGATCCTGGTGCTTGAGCTGCTCGGTCATCAGGCGCATGAACTCGGCCTGGCCCAGGCTCTCCTTCTTCTTGTTCGATCCGGTGCCGGTGGTGCTGTTGTTGATCGCGGCGAAGGGATCGCCGTTGACGGCGGTGGTCATGCGGTTGCTCCGGTGGACGGGCCGCGTCAGCGGCCCATGGTCAGCGTGGCCAGGGCCAGTTCCTTGGCGGTGTTGAGGACCTCGACGCCGGCCTGGTAGCCGCGCGAGGCGGAAATGAGGTTGACCATCTGCGCGACCGGATCCACGTCCGGCGCGTAGACGTAGCCTTCGGCGTCGGCCATCGGGTGGCCGGGCTCGTAGCGCTTGATCGGCGGCGCCTCGCTCTGGGTGATCTCCTTGACCTGCACCGAAGTCAGCGACCCGTCGGCGTTGAGCGGGCGGGCCTGGAAGATCGGTTCGATCGGTTTGTAGACCGCGTCGGGCGAGGAGGCGATGGAATCGGCGTTGGAGAGATTGCTGGCGATGGTGTTCAGGCGGACCGACTGCGCCTGCAACGCGGAACCGGCGACATCGAAGATCGGCAGGTTGCTCATGGCTTATTGGCCCGTGATGGCGGTGAGCATGGTGCGCACCTTGGATTCGATGAAACTCAGCGAGGCGCGGTACTCCAGCGCGGCGCGGCCGTAGGCGGCGCGCTCGGTGTCGGCGTCGACGGTGTTGCCGTCCAGGCTGGGCTGCACGCCCTGGCGCTCGTAGATCTGCGGGCCGAACTCCAGGCCATCGAGGTGGCGGGCGTCGCTGGTCTGCAGCGGGGCGGCCTGGCGGGCGGCGGCGTTCTCCAGCACGGCCTGGAAGTTCAGATCCCTGGCCTTGTAGTTGGGGGTGTCCGCATTGCTGAGGTTGCTGGCGATCAGCTGCATGCGCTGCTCGCGCAGCGGCAGGGCGGCGGCGTGGACGCCGAGGTAATCGCGGATGGGATTGGACATGGCGGGCCCCGTTGGGAACGTTGCCCGGGTGGGTGCAAGGCTTGTGCCAGTCCGCCGGCGGCGCCCGGCGGCGCGCGTTGCGCCGGTGCCATTCCTTGTCAAGAGAGACCTCGGCACGAGAGGCGTTTGCCTCCCCCTTTAAAAAGGGGAACCGAGGGGGATTTGCTCCTTGTCGATGCTCCTGGCACCGCGCAAATCCCCCGTCGTCCGCCGACGCGGCCGCCCGCCCCCTTTTCCGCTCTTGACAGCCGCATGGCTGGTCAAGGGGGCTATCAATCCCGAATCCCGGCGGCCGTCAGGCCGCCCGTTTCGTCGCCACCACCTGCTTCAACCGGTTCAGCACGTAGTCCGCCAGCTCGTGCGGGCTGTACTTGGCGACGAAGGCGTTGGCGCCGACCCGCTCGACCATGGCGTTGTTGAACACGCCCGACAGCGAGGTGTGGAGCAGGACGTACAGGCCGGCCAGGCCGGGGTGGCGACGGATTTCCGTCGTCAGGGTGTAGCCGTCCATGGCCGGCATCTCGATGTCGGAGATGACCATGGCGTAGCGCTCGGCCGGGTCCTCGCCGGCGGCGTGGATTTGCAGGAGGTGGTCCAGCGCCTGCTTGCCGTCCGAGAGCAGGGTGGCGCTGACGCCCAACTGGTCCAGCACGCTGCGGATCTGCGAGCGCGCCACCCGCGAATCGTCCACCACCAGCACCTGCAACGGCGGGGCGTCGGACGGCAGCGCCATCTCGGGCGCCAGCGGGGCGTCCATGCGCGCCTGCGAGATGTCGGCCAGCACGCTTTCCACGTCGATCACCTGGATGAGCTCGCCCTGGAAGCGGGTGACCGCGGTCAGGTAGCTGGCTTCGGCGCCCAGTTCCGGTGGCGGATGGATGTCCTCGACCGCGATGTTGACGATGCGTTCCACGTCGCTGACCAGGAAGCCCTGCACCGAGCGGTTGAATTCGGTGACGACCAGATAGTTGGGCGCGCGCGCCGGATCCGGATCCCGCTCGGGGTGGCCGATGCTCAGGCCCAGATCCAGCACCGGAATCGAGCGGCCGCGCACGTCGGCCGCGCCGGCGAACTCGGACGGCAGCCCGGGCAGCTGGAACAGCGGCGGCCGGCGCAGGACTTCCTGCACCTTGAAGACGTTGACGCCAAAAAGCTGACGCCCGCCCAGGCGGAACAACAACAGGGCGAGCCGGTTGTGGCCGGCCAGACGGGTGCGCTGGTCGATGCGGTTGAGCAGATCCTGGGTCATGCAGGCATATCGGCCGGCGAAGCGGCGGCTTGAGGTCCGGCGCGCCAGGTCCGGACAGGGCGTGGAAGGACCTGCGACGGCCGTGGCGCCATCCGCGCGCGGATCCGCGGAGGGATGGCCGACCTGCGCGACGGCACGCGGCTTGCATCCATCGGCGCGATGATCCGACGGAGCCCGCCCATGCGACGACTCGCGCTGCTGCCCGCCCTGCTGGCGGCATTCGCCGTGCCCGCGGCGGACTTCCAGCCGGTGGAAAGCATCCGCCAGGCCGCCATCGGCGCGGTCGCGTCGGCCGGTTCCGCCGAGGCCACGCTGGATCCCTCGCTGCGCCTGCCGCGTTGCGGCGCCGCGCTGGAAGCGCGGGTGCAGAACGGAAGTTCGGTCGAAGTCAGCTGTCCGCAGGGCTGGCGCCTGTTCGTGCCGGTGCGGGTGCGGCGCAGCCAGACCGTGCTGGTGCTCAATCGCGGCATCGCGCCGGGCCAGGTGGTCACCGCCGACGCCTTCGTCGCCGAAACCCGCGACGGGGGCCGGGTCGGCGCCGGCGCGCTGACGGATCCGGCGCAGGTGGTCGGCCAGGTGGCGCGGCGCATGCTGACCGCCGGTTCGGTGCTGGGCGCCAACGATCTGGTCGCGCCCCGCCTGATCCGGCGCGGCGACAACGTCGCGCTGGTGTCGCGGCGCGGCGGCGTCGAAGTGCGGGTCGCCGGCAAGGCGCTGGCCGACGCCGGCGAGAACGAGCGGGTGACGGTCGAAAACCTGTCCTCGCGCCGGGTGGTGCAGGGCGTGGTGGGCCCGGGCGGCGACGTCTGGGTGAACCGATGAAAAAAAATGCGTGGGCGGCCCTAAAGTCCCCGGCGGGGCTGCCGATACCGAGCTTGCAGGGAAGTGCGCCCCGGCTGCGCTTTCGATAAAAAATGTGGATTCCGTCACTAAAGCTTTGCCTTTGACGGCCGATATGCTGTTTGAACCCGCTACAGGTAGACCGACATGAGCCAGAAAATCGAAGGCAACGCGCCTTCTGCCATCCGCACCACCGGTCCCGTCGGTGGCAAGGTGGCGGCCTCCGGCGCCGAACGTTCGCGTCCGGTGGAAGCCAGCGCGGGCGGTGACAGCCTGCGCCTGACCGGCGAAGCCACCAGCCTGCAGGCGCTGCAACGCGAACTGTCCTCGGCTTCGGCGGTGGACACCGCGCGCGTGCAGCAGATCCGCGACGCCCTGCAGGCCGGCACGTATCAGATCAACGCCGAGGCGATCGCCGACGGCATGCTGAGCCTGGAACGCCAGCTCGGCCGATGAGCGCCGGACCGGAGACGCAACTGGAGCGCCTGGCCTCGGCGCTGGCCGAGGAGCGTCGCGCGATCCTGGAGCACGATGTCGAAGCGCTGGTGCGCTCGACCCGTGAAAAGCTCGCCTCGCTGCGCGAACTGGAAAACCGGATGCCCGCGCAGCCGGCGGCGCCGTTCGAAGCCCGCCTGCGCGAGCTGTCCGAGGCCAACCAGGCCAATGGCGCGCTGCTGGCGCGCCGCCGTCGCGAAGTGAACTGGGCACTGCGTCACCTTGGGCGCAGCGAAAGCAGCGGCGCCTACGACGCCAACGGACAGACCGACGTCCTGCGCGGCAGCCGCCCGCTCGCGGTGGTCTGAGCCACGCGGCGGGCGCGTGCTTGCCGCCATCGTGACGCTTGCCGATACTGGCGGCCCCCGTTGCCGCCAGACCCTTGCGCAGGGCCATCCGTCGTGAGTGTTTCTCCCGTTTCCCGCGTTCCCGCGGACGTTCCTTCCTTCGTCGACATCCAGGCGCTCACCGAGCTGATGGACGATGGCGTGCTGCTGTGCCGCGGCGACGATCGCGCGCTGCACGCCAACGCGTCCGCGCTCGCGCTGCTGCCGGAGGGCGAGGATCCGGAATCGCTGCAGGCGCTGCTGGATCTGGTGCCGTCGGAGGCGCGCCGCGCCGCCCGCGCGACCGGCCGCTGGAGCGGCGAACTGGGGCTGGAGGATGGCCGCATCCTGCAACTGCGCATCTATCACCACCATGCGCCCGGCGATGACGGCTATGCGCTGATCCTGTTCCACGACATCAGCGAAGGCCATGCGCGCCAGCAGGAACTGCAGCGCCGCCACGCGCAGCTGCGGCAGACCCTGATCCGCCTGGCCGGCACCCAGGAACAGCTGGTGCAGTCGGAGAAGATGGCCTCCATCGGCCAGCTCGCCGCCGGCGTGGCGCACGAGATCAACAATCCGATCGGCTACGTGCATTCCAACCTGGGCTCGCTGCAGGAGTACCTGCACAGCCTGTTCGCGCTCATCGAGGTGTACGAGCGGGCCCTGCGCGCGCCGGATCCGAAGGCGCTGTTGCCGGAAATCGACGACATGCGCGCGCGCTGCGACATCGATTTCATCACCAGCGATCTGCCGCAGCTGATGTCCGAATCGCGCGAGGGCATCGAGCGGGTGACCCAGATCGTGCGCAGCCTCAAGGACTTCTCCTATTCCGGCCGTGACGATTCGTGGAAGCTGGCGGATCTGCACCACGGGCTGGATTCGACCATCAACATCATCTGGAACGAGCTCAAGTACAAGGTCACCCTGGACAAGCACTACGGCAAGCTGCCGCTGGTGCAGTGCCTGCCATCCGAGCTCAACCAGGTGTTCATGAACATCCTGCTCAACGCCGGCCACGCGATCGAGGAAAAGGGCCGCATCAGCGTCGCCACCGGACTGGCCGGCGAAGAGGTCTGGATCGAAATCGCCGATACCGGCAGCGGCATTCCCGAGAGCATCCTGCAGAACATCTTCGATCCGTTCTTCACCACCAAGCCGGTCGGCAGCGGCACCGGCCTGGGCCTGTCGATTTCCTACGGCATCGTGAAGAAGCACAACGGCCGCATCGAAGTGGACAGCAAGCCGGGCGAAGGCTCGCGCTTCCGCATCACCCTGCCGGTGCGGCAGCCGGTGAGGGACGCGCAGGTCCCCTGAGTTCGAGTGCCTGCTCACCGTGGCGGCACGCAGGATGGCCGCAGGCGGGAGTGTCGTTTGATCCGTCATTCTGGTGATTCGTCATTCCAGCGAAAGCTGGAATCCAGGGCTTTGGGCGCGGGCCTGCAAGTCGTGCGGGCGGTGAGGAGAAATGGATCCGGGCGTTCGCCGGGATGACGGCACCCTTGTCGTGGTGAAGCAGCCCGTCCCGTCATTCCGGCAGGCGCCGGAGCGGCGTCACCCCAGAACCCGGTGGTGCGGCAGGTTCTCGTGGGTGGTGAAGGCCTGGCGGATGTGTTCGCGCAGGTCGTCGTCGTTCCAGGGCTTGGTCAGGAAGCGGTAGATCTCGCCGCGGTTGATCGCCTCGGTGACGGTGGCCAGGTCGGTGTAGCCGGACAGCACCAGGCGCACGGTATCGGGGTAGAGCACGCGCACGCGGCCGAGGAACTCGGTGCCGCTCATGTCGGACATGCGCTGGTCGGACAGGATGACCTGGACGTCGTTGGTCGCCAGCAGCTCGAAGGCGTCGTTGACGCTGGAGGCGGCCAGGATGCGGTAGCCGTCGCGGCGGAACAGGCGCACCAGCGAACGCAGGATGTTCTCCTCGTCGTCCAGCAACAGCAGCGTGCGATCCGGCTTGGTCGCGGCGAAGGCGTCGGCGCGCAGGTAGCGGCGGCGCAGGACCGCGCCGGCGTCCTCGGCGGACATCGGCTCGCCGAACAGGTGGCCCTGGAACATGTCGCAGTGGTTGCGGCGCAGGAAACCCAGTTGGATATCGGTTTCCACGCCATGCGCGATCACCTTCATGCCCAGCTGGTGGCCCATGGCGATGATCGCGCAGGTGATGGCGACCTCGCGGTTGCTGGCCGGCACGCCCTTCACGAAGCTGCGATCGATCTTGATCTTGTCCACCGCGAAACGCACCAGCGAGTCCAGGTTGGAATCGCCCATGCCGAAGTCGTCCAGGGTCAGGCGCACGCCTTCGCGGTGCAGGCTGGCCAGGGTGCGGTGGACCAGCAGGGTGTCCTTGGCCAGCGCGTTCTGGCGCACTTCCAGCACCACCATCTGCGGCGGAATGCCGGCGAGCTGCATCGCCTCCAGAACTTCCATCACGAAGTTCGGGCGCAGCAGCTGCAGGGTGGAGACGTTGACCGCGATCTCGAAGTCGTCGAAGCCCCAGTCGCGCCACACGCGGGCCTGGCGGAACGCCTGGCGCAGCACCCAGTCGCCGATCTGGACGATCACGCCCAGCTTCTCGGCCACGTGCATGAAGCGTTCCGGGGCCAGCACGCCCAGCGCCGGCGAGTGCCAGCGCAGCAGCGCTTCCATGCCGACCACGCGGCCGTCGTGGGCGTTGATCTGCGGCTGGTAGTGCAGGCGGAATTCGTTGTTGTCGATCGCGTTGACGATCTGGCGGGCGATGATGCTGTCGCTGCGCACGCTGATGGCGGCGTCGCGGGCGTAGCGGCGGACCAGGTTCAGGCCTTCGTGCTTGGCCTGGCCGACCGCGGTTTCCGCGCATTGCAGCAGGCCGCTGGCGGTGGTGGCGTCCTCCGGGCACAGGGCGATGCCGACCGTGGCGGTGAGGAACAGGGTGTACGGCAGCACCGCCATCGGCAGTTCCACCTGATCGCGCACGAAGGCGCCGAACTCGTCCGGCGAGGCCACCTGCGGCAGGCGCGGCATGGCGATGATGAATTCGTCGCTGCCCTGGCGCCACACCCGCGCGTCCGGCCCCAGTTGGGTGGCCAGGTGCTGGCCGAGCAGCAGCAGGGCCTGGTCGCCGACGTCGGCGCCCATGTTCTCGTTGATCGAACGGAAGTGATCGATGTCCAGGTGCAGCAGCATCAGCGGGGTGCCGCCGCGCACGGCCTCGTCGACCAGCGCCTGCAGTTCCGGATCCTGCGCGCCCAGGCGGGCGATGGAGGCGGGGGCGGGGTAGGCGGACATCCTCAGTCCTCCTCCGCTGCGGGCAGCGCCACCCGCAGGCGCGGGGTCCCGGCCGTTCCGGGCAGCCGCAGGGACAAGCCGCTGGCCTGCGCGCGCGAATGCAGCAGCGCGGCGGTCAGCGCATCCGCGGGCGCGGCGTCGTGATCGACCTCCAGCGTGGCGATGCCCGCCCGCGCGGACGACAGCCGCACGTCCAGCGTGGTGACGCGCTCCAGCGGCAGCAGCAGATCCTGGACCAGGCGGAACGCGGCCAGTTCGATCGCGGCGGGAAAACGCGGCGCCGGATCCGCCAGATCCAGCCGGGGCGTCACGCCCCAGCGCGCCTGCCAGCGTTCGGCCTCGCCGCGCAGCGACGCGGCCAGCCCCAGCGTGTCGATCTGCGGCGGGCGCAGGTCGGCGTACAGATCCCGCAGGCGGGCGACGGTGTCGTCGGCGATGCGCACGATGTCGTCCAGATCCTGGCGGCGCTGCGCGGCATCGTCCTCGTCGCCGGCCAGGTGCGCGGACATCTTGATCGCGGACAGGGCCTGGCCGATTTCGTTGTGCAGCGCCCGGGCGACCTGCTTGCGCTCGGCTTCCTGGCGCGCGTACAGCTCGCGCAGGGCATCGGTCGTGGCGGACGGAGCGGGGGCGGGGCTGGGCGGTGTGCGGGCCGTCATCGGACAACGGTCAGGGGACAGTCGCGTCAGTATGCCAGTTGCCGGTCGCGCGGGCGGCGGACATGGAAACGCCGGCACCGCGGAGGCGGCGCCGGCGTCGGGGAACACGCCATCGCGTCGGAATCAGAACAGCTCGACGGTGCCCGCGCCCAT
This sequence comes from Pseudoxanthomonas sp., assembly GCF_051953815.1. Lineage (GTDB taxonomy): Bacteria > Pseudomonadota > Gammaproteobacteria > Xanthomonadales > Xanthomonadaceae > Pseudoxanthomonas_A. The sequence goes on from NZ_JBQCIJ010000024.1 coordinate 24,536, forward strand.
GTTCTGCTGCGCCACCGGCTTGTGCGGCGGGCGCTCCCATTCGCTGCGGCGGTCGCGCAGGCGGTTGCCGATGTGGCGCAGGGCCGAGAGCAGTTCCTGGTCCATCACTCCGCCACTGCGGTGCAGCAGTTCCTGCAGGGCCAGCGCTTCCTGGTTGATGGTGGTCAGGCGATCCAGGTGGGTCACCGCGCTGCCCAGCGACTGGGTGGCGATGTCCTCGAACTGCAGGGCGCGCACCGCCTCGGCCACGCTCAGGTCGATGGCGTGCCCGCACTGGGAGATCTCGCGCATGCCGTCGCCCAGCGAGGCGTTGATGGCGGCGACCTGGGTCAGCATGCTGGCCGCTTCGCCGCGCGCTTCGCGGGAACGATCCAGATCGCGCGAGGCCATGTGCGAGACGGTCTCGCGGACCTTGGCGATGGCGTCCTTGGAGCTGTGCGCCAGCTTGCGGATCTGCTCGTTGAAGGCGGTCGAGCGCTCGGACAGGTTGCGCACCTCGTCGGCGACCACCGCGAAGCCACGACCGGCCTCGCCAGCGCGGGCCGCTTCGATGGCGGCGTTGAGCGCCAGCAGGTTGGTCTGGTCGGCGATCGACTTGACGTCTTCCAGCAGCGAGAAGATGCCATCCAGGTGCTGGGCCATCTCGTCGATGTGGTGCACGGTGGTGGTGCTCTGGCCGCTGACCTGTTCCAGCGCCTCCACCAGCTGTTCCATGCGCTGGCTGGCGTGCTGGGCGAAACGGGCCACGTCCACCCCGGCGCGGTCGCCGTCGCCGGCGCGGTCGACGATGCGCGACACCGCCTGGCTCTGCTCGCGCGACTTGCGCATCATCGCGTCGAAACTCTCGCCCAGACCGCCGACGGCGTCGCGGATGAGGCCGCGGGCGCGGTCGATTTCGGAGCGGGAGCCTTCGATTTCGTTGCCGACGAAGCGGCGCAGTTCATTCAGCAGGGTGTCCTGCTCGCGCAGGATGCTGGCGTGCTCGGCGCTGGGTTTCTGCGCGCCCCATACCGTCAGGAAGGCGAACAGCAGCCAGGCCAGCGTCATCGTGGTCAGGATGGCCCATTGGACCGCACCGGGCCAGTCGAAGGCGACCGACAGCGGGAACACCAGCGTCAGGAGCAGGGGAGCGGCAAGACGAACCAGAATGCGCGAATACATGGGTGCTCTCTACTGAATCACGGTATGGATATCGGCCATGGGGGATGGCTCTTTAGCGTTCGTCGCGGCGATGCATGGCGCGCGGACGAAACTGTGACCGGGGTGGGAATGCGCGGAGAAAAACGCGCGCGCCGGGAAAATGGCGTCAGCGGGCCTGGCCGGCCAGCTGCACCAGGCGTTCGGCGACCTCGTCCAGCGGCACGGTCTCGCTGGCCGCGCCCAGCCGCACGGCCGCGCCGGGCATGCCCCAGACCACGCTGGTGGCCTCGTCCTGGACGAAGGTGGGCGCGCCGGCCTGGGCGATTTCCAGCAGGCCGCGCGCGCCGTCGTCGCCCATGCCGGTGAGCAGGGCGGCGCTGGCGTTGGCGCCCGCGGCGACGGCCACCGATTCGAACAGGGCGTCGACGCTGGGGCGGTGGCGGCGGATCGGGTCGTCCTCGCCCAGCCGGCAGTGCCAGCGCGCGCCGCTGCGCTGCACGCGCAGGTGCAACCCGCCGGGGGCGACATAGGCGTGGCCGGCCAGCAGCTGCATATTGTCCTCGGCCTGCACCACGGTCATCTTGCTGTGGCGGTTCAGGCGTTCGGCGAACGGCCGGCTGAACGCGGCGGGGATGTGCTGGGTGATGACGGTGGCGGGCGCATCGGCCGGCATCGCTTCCAGGATCACGCGGATCGCCTCGGTGCCGCCGGTGGAAGCGCCGATGGCGATCAGCCGGTCGGTGGTGCGGTACTTGATGACCGGCGCGGCCTGCGTGGCCGCGGCCGCC
>NZ_JBQCIJ010000025.1:0-6789 GCF_051953815.1 Pseudoxanthomonas sp.
CGCCTTCCAGACCAACATCCTGGCGCTCAACGCGGCGGTGGAAGCGGCCCGCGCCGGCGAACAGGGCCGCGGCTTCGCGGTGGTGGCCTCGGAAGTGCGCACGCTGGCCCAGCGCAGCGCCAACGCGGCCAAGGAAATCAAAGGCCTCAACGAAGCGTCCATGGACCAGGTGTCCACCGGCTCGGCGCTGGTCAACCAGGCCGGCGCGACCATGGGCGAAATCGTGGCCTCGGTGCAGCGGGTGACCGACATCATGGCCGAGATTGCCGCCGCCTCGCAGGAACAATCCGCCGGCATCGAGCAGGTCAACCAGACCATCACCCAGATGGACGAGACCACCCAGCAGAACGCCGCCCTGGTCGAGGAAGCCTCCGCCGCCGCGCGCAGCATGGAGCAGCAGGCGCAGGGCCTGGGCGAGGCCGTCGCGGTCTTCGTCATCGACGACGCCCCGGCGCGGGCTTCAGTGGCGCGGGCGCCCAGGCCGCGTGGCGCCTCCGCGAAGGCCGCTTCCGCCCGGAGGCCGGCCCCGATCCGCGCCACCGCTGCGCAAGGCTTCCCCGCGCCCGCCCTGGCGGATGCGGAGTGGCAGACGTTCTGAGCCAGGCCGGACCCGCCCATGCGCCCCGCCGCCGCGCCATTTTTTCCCGCTCCGGGCGCGGCGGCCTCAAGCGGGCGCGTCCGTGGCCGATATCTGATCCCGCCTGGAACACACGGACGGCGCATGAGCCCCGACTTTCCTTCCCACCGCTTCCGTCCCCGCCATGCGATCGCGCCGGCGCGGGGACCCGCATGCGGTGACCGGACATGAAGGCCACCGTGCTCGCCCCCGTGCCGACCGACGCCGCGTTCGACCTGCTGCTGCAGACCCTGGAGCAGTCGAACGACGCCGTGCTCATGCTCGATGAGCGCAGCCACGTCGTGCTGTTCAACGCCGCCGCCGAGAAGCTGTGGGGCGTGCCGCGCGAGCAGGCCGTCGGCCATCCGCTGCATCGCCTGTTGCCCTGCCCGGTGGAGGGCGGCGCGGATCTTCCCGAGCATGCCTGCGCCGCCCATTGGGTCGGCGGCCATCGCGAGGTCATGCTGGAACGCGGCGACGGCCGCCGGGTGACCGCCTCGCTGACCATGTCGCCGGTCGAGGCCGGTCCGCGCCGCTTCCATACCGCCTTCCTGCGCGACTTCACCGACGTGCGCCTGCAGCGCGAGCGCATGCGCCAGCTGTCGCTGGTGGTGGATCGCAGCGACAACGCCATCTTCGTCAGCGCGCCCAACCGGCAGGTGCTGTACGTCAACAGCGGCTTCACCCGCATGCTCGGCTACGAGCTGGAGGACCTGCGCAGCCGCAAGCCCAGCGAAGTGCTGTCCGGTCCGCACACCGAGCCGCAGCTGGGCGACCTGATCGAACGCTCGCTCGCGCAGTCGGAAGGCATGCAGACCGAAGTGCTGCTGTACACCAAGGCCGGGCGCCCGCTGTGGGTGTCGGCCGCGATCAATCCGGTGCTGGACGACGACGGCCGCACCATCGGCCTGGTCAGCGTGCTCACCGACATCACCCAGACCAAGGCCCACCAGGTCCTGCACCACAAGGTGCTGGACGCGATGGTGCGCGAACAGCCGGTCACCGACGTGATGACCCTGATGTGCCGGGAAGTCGAGCGCATCGTTCCGGAAGTCGCCGTCTCGGTACTGGCGGTGGACGGCGACGGCCGGCTGCGGCCGCTGGCCGCGCCCAGCCTGCCGACACCGCTGGTGAGCGCGTGCGACGGCCTGGCCATCGGCCCGCGCGTGGGCGCCTGCGGCACCGCGGCCTGGCGCGGGCGTCCGGTGCACGTGCCCGACGTCGCCACCGATCCGCTGATGGCCCCGTTCCGCGATCTGCTGCTGGACAGCGGCCTGCACGCCTGCTTCTCCAGCCCGATCAAGTCCAGCAGCGGACGCGTGCTGGGCACGCTGTGCTTCTATTACCGCGAGCGCGGCGAACCCAACGATCTGCATCGCCGCATCGCCGACACCTGCCTGCACCTGTGCGCGCTGGCGATGGAACGCGAGCAGACCAACGAACGCGTCCACCAGCTGGCGTTCTACGACACCCTGACCGGGCTGCCCAACCGCATCATGTTCAGCGCCAAGGCCGAACAGGTGCTGGCCAACTCCGCCCAGATGAGCGGCCAGGCGGCGGTGCTGTTCATCGACGTGGACCGCTTCAAGCGCGTCAACGAGGCGCAGGGACACGCCGCCGGCGACGGCCTGCTGCGCGACATCGCCGCGCGCCTGGTCGAGGAGCTGCCCGGCCCCAACCTGATCGGCCGCCAGGCCGGCGACGAGTTCGTCGCGGTGCTGCCGCAGTGCTCCACCGAGCAGGCGGCCAGCGTCGCCGAACGCCTGCTCGGCGCGATCGCGCGACCGGCCACGGCCGGCGTGATGACCCTGCATCCCAGCGCCAGCATCGGCGTGGCGATCTACCCCGACGACGGCCGCGACATCGATCTGCTGCTGCGCCACGCCGACATGGCGATGTACCGCGCCAAGTCCGACGGCGGCGGCAGCGTGCGCTTCTTCAGCGGCGACATGAACCGGGTCGCGCAGGAACGCGTCTCGCTGGAAACGGCGATGCGCGAGGCGCTGCTCGCCAACCAGTTCAGCCTGCACTACCAGCCCCAGATCAGCGGCGGCAGCGCCCGCACCCTGTATGGCGTGGAGGCGCTGCTGCGCTGGGAGCACCCGGAACTGGGCATCGTCCCGCCCTCGCGGTTCGTGCCGGTGGCCGAGGAATGCGGCCTGATCGCCGATCTCAGCCTGTGGGTGCTGGAGCACGCCTGCGCGCAGGTGGCCGACTGGCGCCGGCGCGGCATCCCGGTGCCGCGGGTGGCGGTGAACGTTTCGGCGATCAACTTCCGCGATCCGGATCTGTCGCTGCAGATCGCCAGTTGCCTGGACAACCACGGCCTGCATCCGGACGACCTGATCCTGGAAATCACCGAAAGCGTGATGCTGGATCCCAATCCGGACGTGCTGGAGAACATCGAGGCGATCTACGTGATGGGCGTGCGCCTGTCGCTGGACGACTTCGGCACCGGCTACTCCAGTCTCAGCCACCTGCACCGGCTGCCGATCTACGAGCTCAAGCTGGACCAGAGTTTCGTCCGCGACATCGACAGCAGCGCCATCGCCCGCACCCTCACCACCTCGGTGCTGCGCATCGGCGAGAGCCTGAGCATGAAGGTGGTGGCCGAAGGCGTGGAAACCGGCGCCCAGCACGCGTTCCTGGCCGAACAGGGCTTCCCGGTCCTGCAGGGCTACCTGTTCTCCGCCCCGCTGCCGGCGCCGGCGCTGGAGCACTGGCTGGGCAACAACGATTACGTGTCGATGCCGGTGTCCGGGGACGACGACACCCACGCGCCATGAGCGCCGTCCCGCGGATGCCGCCGGCGCAGCGGTTGCCGGCGGCGTACTCCCTGACACCGCACCTGATCTACCCGCACCGGCTGTACCTGCTGCATACCGTCGCCACCGCGCTGGCGGTGCTGGCGATGGCGCCGGCGATGTGGGCCCTGGAGGTGCCGCTGGAGCACTGGCTGACCACCCTGGCGCTCGGCCTGGGCTGGCCGCATCTGGCGCGCTGGCGATATCGCCGCGCCCGCAATCCCAACCGCGCCGAAATGCAGCACGTGCTGGTCGACGGACTGCTCGCGGGCATGGGCCTGCCGCTGATCGCGTTCAACCTGCCGATCGGCACCGCGCTGGTCGCGGTCACCTGTTTCGCCGCGATGTTCGGCGGCGGTCCGCGCCTGCTCGCCGGCAACTTGCTGGCGCTGGCCGCGGGCGTGCTGGTCGGCATCCCCTTCTACGGCCTGCACTGGGAGCCCGGCCTGGACTGGCTGTCGTTCCTGGCCAGCCTGCCGCTGGCGTGGGTCGCGCCCCTGGGCCTGATCCACATCGGCTTCGATGTCACCCAGGGCCTGCACCATCGCCGCAACGAACTGGAACTGCGCGGCTGGCACGACGGCCTGTCCGGACTGTTCAACCGCACCCACTGGGAAGACACCGTGCGCGCCGAATTCGCCCGCGGCCGGCGCACCGGGCAGACGGCGACGCTGATCCTGGCGGACCTGGATCACTTCAAGCAGATCAACGATCTGTACGGCCACGCCGAGGGCGACTCGGTGATCCGCCGCTTCGCCGATCTGCTGCGCACGCACCTGCGCGACATCGACGTGCCCGGACGCTACGGCGGCGAGGAGTTCGGCATCCTGCTGCCGCTCACCCCGCTGCCGGAAGCGATGGAAGTGGTCCGCCGCCTGCACCGGCGCCTGCACGAAGCGCCGCTTTCGCGCCATCGCACCATCACCGCGAGTTTCGGCGTGGCCGAACTCAGTCCGGACATCGACAGTCCGGAAGCCTGGATCCGCCAGGCCGACCTGGCGCTGTACCGGGCCAAGTACGACGGCCGCGACCGCATCGCCGAACGCAGCGTCGCCAGCTTCGTACCGGAAGGTCCCCCGGCCAGCCCACCGCTGCGTCCGGCGCTGTCGCCGCAGGATCCCGCGGTGCTGTCGCAGCTGCTGCAGGGCATCGACATCGCCGACACGCCGGTGGCGATGTACAACCCCGACGACCAACTGGTGATGGCGAACGATGCCTACATCCGCCTGCACGGCATTCCGCCGGGCGTGATGCGTTTTCCGGACGTCATCCGCCACGCGCATCGGCTGCGGCAGGGCGTGGCGCTGGAAGTCGATGCCGAAACCTGGCTGCGCGACATCCAGCAGCAGCGCCGGCGCGCGCCCCGGCGGATCTTCCCGGTGGCGACCCTGGACGGCCGCCGGTTCCAGGGCATCGAGGTCTGTTTCAACGGCGGCTGGGTCCTGACCACGCTGGTGGCGGCGGAAACGGCTTAGCCGGTTCAAGGCAAAAGTGTGACGGCGTCCGCGAACACGCCGCTCCGGCATGGCCATTCCTCAAGTTCGCCGCCGCCGCGCCGATGAGTGCCTTCAAGACGCCTTGTGCGTCATCGCCTGTCCCACCTCCGGAGAGCACCCATGAAGATCGCCACCCTCGTCACCCTGTCGGCCGCCGTCGTGGGCGCCGCCCTGCTGCTGCCGGCCGAACGCGCCAGCGGCCAGTCCCAGATCACCGACGCCATTCCGGCGGACAAGGCCGCGCGCTTCGCCGGCCGTGACGGCATCGTCTGCGGCAAGGTCGGCAAGGCCCGCTTCGCCGAGAACTCCGAAGGCACGCCGACCTTCCTGTACATGGGCGGCGATTTCCCGCGCCACACCTTCACCGCGCGCATTCCCGGCGCCGATCGCGGCAAGTTCAAGCCCGCGCCGGAAACCCTGGAAGGCAAGGACATCTGCGTGATCGGCAACATCCAGCGCGACAGCTCGCGCGCCGAGATCGTGGTGACCTCGCCGAGCAACCTGAAACTGGCGTCGATGCGCTGATACCCGCCCCGGCGGGTCCGCCCTGCGGCCCGCGGATGCTTCCCTCCCTCCCGCCAGCCACTCCGCCCGCGACGTCGTCCGCCCGGACAGAGGAATTCCTTTCATGCAGTGGATCCAGAACCTCCGCCTGACCCAGAAGATGATGCTGGCCTTCGGCATCGTGCTCGTGCTGATGCTGGTGCAGGGCATCGCTTCCTTCATCGGCCTGAAGTCGCTCAACGGAGTGACCCGCGAGATGGCCGACAACACCCTGCCCAGCGTGAGCACCGCCGGCGCCCTGCGCGGCCTGATCGGCGAATACCGCGCCACCAACTTCACCACCCTGGTCCGCGCCAGCGACACGGTGAAGAACGACGCGCGTGCCCGCGCGGGAAGGATCCATGCCGACATCGACAAGGCCATCGCCGCCTACAAGCCGCTGATCTCCACCGCCGCCGAGCGCAAGGCGTACGAGGCGTTCGTGGCCGACTGGGGTAAGGCGTACAAGTCCTACCAGGACGTCAACGAGATGCTGGAACTGGATCTGCAGGACGACGCCATCGATACCTTCATCGGCGGCACCTGGGACGCGCACGCCAAGGCCGCCGCGTCGCTGGACGCGCTGCTGAAGGAAGTCAGCCGCCAGACCACGGTGACCGCCAAGGATTCGGCCACCACCTACACCGCGTCCAGCTCGATGGTGCTGGTCATGCTGCTGGCGGGCATCGTCGGTGGCCTGGCCCTGGCCTGGTTCTTCGCCCGCGCGATCGCCCGAGCGGTCGGCGAAGCGGTGCGCGTGGCCAACGACGTTTCGCGCGGCAAGCTGGACGGCACCATCGACACCTCGCGCAAGGACGAGGTCGGCGAACTGCTGACCTCGATGCAGCGCATGCAGCACCAGGTGCAGGCGGTCATCGCCGCGCAGTCGGAGATGGCGCAGCGCCACGAGGAAGGTTCGATCAGCTACCGCATGGACGACAGCGCGTTCCCGGGCGAATACGGCCGCATGGTCCGCGACACCAACGCCCTGGTCGCCTCGCACCTGGAAGCCATCGGCAGCGCGCAGCGGATCATGCAGCGTTATGCGATCGGCGATCTGAGTCCGGACATGGAGCGCCTGCCCGGCGAGAAGGCCACCCTGACCGAAACCATGGACGCCACCAAGGCGAGCCTGTCGGCCATCAACATCGAAATCAAGCGCCTGGCCAGCGCGGCCGCGGCCGGCGACTTCAGCCAGCGCGGCGATGTGGACCGCTACCAGTACGACTTCCGCGACATGGTCGCCGGCCTGAACCAGCTGATGGAAACCACCGACGGCAACCTGGCCCAGGTCTCCACCCTGCTCCAGGCCATCGCCCGCGGTGATTTG
>NZ_JBQCIJ010000026.1:0-18186 GCF_051953815.1 Pseudoxanthomonas sp.
GAACGCCGCCGCCGGGTCCACGCCCTTGGCGCGCAGGATGTGCGCGCGCGCCGCGGCCTCCGTCAGCACCGCGAGGTTGCGGCCGGGCATCACCGGGAGCGTGATCATCGGCACGTCGAGGTCGAGCACGCGGCGCACGCCGAGGTCGCCGGTGATGCGCTCGATCCCGCCCGGCCTGGGCTCGACGGTCGGCTGGGTCAGGTGCACGATCAGGCGCAGGTACTTGTTCTTCTTGACCGCGGTGTCGCCGAACATCTCGCGCACGTTGAGCACGCCCAGGCCACGGACTTCCAGCAGATCCTGCAGCAGTTCGGGGCAGGTGCCATCGAGCACGTCCGGCGCGATCTGGGTGAACTCGGGCGCGTCATCGGCGACCAGCCGGTGACCGCGGCTGAGCAGTTCGAGCGCCAGCTCGCTCTTGCCGGAACCCGCCTCGCCGGTGATCAGCACGCCGATGGAATAGATCTCCATGAACACACCATGCAGCGTCACCCGCGGCGCCAGCGTGCGCGCCAGATGGTAGGACAGATGGTTCAGCAGTTCATGCCCGCGCTTGGGCGAGATCCACAGTGGCGTGTCGGTCTCGTTCGCCGCTTCGCGCAGATCCTCGGGGCATTGCTGGTTCTTGCTGATGACCAGCGCGAGCGGACGGAAATGCACGATCTTCTCGATGGTTTCCCAGCGCTGCCGCGAGTCCAGCGAATCCAGCCAGGACAGTTCCTCGGTGCCGAGGATCTGCACCTTGTTGGGATAGACCGCGTTGAGATAGCCGGCCAGCGATGGCCGCCGCGCGATGGTGTCGCCGGCTTCGAGGATCCGGTTCTCGCCCTTCTGGCCGGCGACCCAGCGCAGGGCCAGCTTCTCTTTCTGCTGCTCGAACAGTTCGCGGGCGGTGATACTGGTGTTCATCAGTCGGCGAGTACGGGAGAGGGACGAAGACGGGACATGCCGGAGCGGCACGAGGCGCGACGGACACGCGGGGCAGGACGGAACATCCCACCCGGATGCGCCGATGGCGCGGAGCAGGGGGAGTGTAATCTGGAGGGAGATGAACTGCTAATGCAGCGTGAAGAGCGCTGCCGGACCCTTGCCCGGACCGCGCGGGTCGCAGGCAAGGGCGGTTGGGGGCGGGAACCGCGTCAGCCTACCGCTTCCATGCGCGTGCCGCGCTGGACGTCGGTCTTCTTTTCCTTGTGCTTGACCAGCAGGCGATCGAGCTTGTCGGCCAGGATGTCGATGGCGGCGTACATCGTCTGCGCGCCTGCGTCGGCGTGGAGGGTACGGCCCGCGAGGGAGACGGTCGCTTCGGCGACGTAATCGGGTTTGCGCGTACAGAGTTGGGTACGAACTTCGAAGGGTTGGTCGAAATGGCGCTCCAGGCGCTTCAGCTTGGTTTCCACGTAATCGCGCAGGGCGGGAGTGACTTCGATTTCATGCCCGTAGGTCTCGATACGCATCGCTTGCCTCCTTCTGTCGGTGATGCAGTGCTGTCGGCACTGCTAAGAACGCGTTGTCGTGCAGCTATGACAACGGAATCGGGTTCGGGTTCCAGACATCTCCGGCAACGCGGCCAATCGCCGCACTGACAAGATGGATCCGATCCCGGTGGCGATCAAGCGGCGGGGATGAAAAGTCGCGTTTCAGTCCAGGCGCACGCGTTCGTGCGATGACAGGATGTGCAGGGCTTCACGGTATTTGGCGACCGTACGCCGCGCCACGGGAACACCGGACGCCTTCAGCAGGTCCGCCAGCTTGGCGTCGGACAGCGGCTTGCGCGGATTTTCCTGTTCGATCAGGCGCCGGATCATGGCCTGGATGGCGGTACTGGACGCCTCGCCGCCGCCCTCGGTATCGATGCCGGACGCGAAGAAGGCGCGCAATGGCAGGGTTCCACGCGGCGTGCGCACGTACTTGCGGGCAATGGCCCGTGAAACCGTGGATTCGTGCAGGCCGACTTCGCCGGCCACTTCGCGCAGGGTCAACGGCCGCAGCGCCTGTTCACCGAATTCCAGGAAGCCGGCCTGTTCGCGGATCAGGCAGCGGGTCACCTTGAGCAGGGTTTCGCCGCGCGCCTCCAGGCTCTTGAGCAGCCAGCGGGCTTCCTGCAGCTGCCCCTTGAGGTAGCCGGCATCGCTCTCGCCGCACTGCCGGATCATCTGTTCGTAGCCCCGGTGGATGCCGATCCGGGGCAGGGTGTTCCCGGCCAGCGCCGCCCGCCAGACGCCGCGCTGACGCCAGACCACGCAGTCCGGGACCACATAGGTGTCGCTGCCCAGTTCGCCGATCTGGGCGCCGGGCTTGGGATCCAGGGTGCGCAGCAGGGCGACCGCGGTTTCGATTTCGGCCACCGGCTGCTTGAGCTCGGCGGCGATGCCGGCCACGCCGCTGCGCGGCAGCCGGTCCAGCGGACCCTCGGCAATCCGCATCGCCAGCGCCTTGCCGGGGGTGTCGTCGCCGAGCACGGCCAACTGCAGGCGCAGGCACTCGCCCAGCGAGCGGGCACCGACGCCGACCGGGTCGAAGCGCTGCAACTGGTGCAGGACGACGTTGATCTCGTCCTCGTCCACGTCCAGGTCGGGCTTCAGGGCTTCGGCGATGCCCGCCAGCGGCTCGCGCAGGTAGCCGTCTTCCTCCAGCGCGTCGATCAGCGCGCTGCCGATGCGGCGGTCGCGCGGGGACAGGTGCGACAGGTGCAGTTGCCAGAGCAGGTGATCCCGCAGGGTGTCGGCCTCGGCTACCCGCTCGGCGGCGCTGCCGGGGTCGTCGTCGTCGAAGGAGCCGCCGCCGGACGTGGCCCACGGCCCCTCGTCCGGAGCCCAGTCGTCATCGGACGGGCGCTCGTCGTCGTGGCGGGTTTCCTGTCCGTCGCCGTTGGCCTCCGCGGGCGGGCCCTCCTCGCCGCCGGCGGCCGGCGCATCCTCGGTCCAGTCCAGCAGGGGGTTGGATTCCACGGCCTGGGTGATTTCCACCTCCAGCTCCGCGGTCGACATCTGCAGCAAGCGGATGGCCTGACGCAGTTGCGGCGTCATGACCAATTGCTGTCCCAGCGATGTCTGGAGGCGTGGTTTCATCCGATATCCGAAGGCGACGGCGCGGCCTGCGGTCCGGGTGGTGCGGCATCGCCCTCAGAGACGGAAGGTTTCCCCCAGGTACACGCGCCGCACGTCCGGATTGGCCAGCAGCGCGTCCGGTGCCCCCTGCGCCAGCACGCTGCCCTCGTTGAGGATATACGCCCGGTCGCAGATTCCCAAGGTCTCGCGCACGTTGTGGTCGGTGATCAGCACGCCGATGCCACGGTTCTTGAGATGTTTGACGATGCGCTGGATCTCGCCGACCGAGATGGGGTCGACGCCGGCGAACGGCTCGTCCAGCAACATCAGGCGGGGCCGCGCGGCCAGGGCGCGGGCGATTTCGCAACGGCGCCGTTCGCCACCGGACAGGCTGGCGCCCAGTTGCTCGGCGACGTGGCTGATCTGCAGTTCGTCGAGCAGCGAGGCCAGTTCCTTCTCGATGCCGGCCTCGTCCAGGTCCTCGCGCAGTTCCAGGACCAGCCGGATGTTGTCGGCCACGGTGAGTTTGCGGAACACCGAGGGTTCCTGCGGCAGGTAACCCACGCCCAGCTTGGCGCGCTGGTACATCGGCTCGGCGGTGATGTCCTGGCCGTCCAGTTCGATCCGGCCGGCGTCGGCGGCCACCAGGCCGACGATCATGTAGAAGCAGGTGGTCTTGCCGGCGCCGTTCGGCCCGAGCAGGCCGACCACTTCGCCGGCTTCCAGGCTCAGCCCGAAGTCGCTGACCACCTTGCGCTGGCGGTAGGTCTTGCGCAGGCCCTGTGCGGTCAGCATCACTTGGCGCCCTGCGGCTGCGCCGACTTCGGCTTGATCACGGTGCGCACGCGGGTGCCGTCGCCGCCGCTTTCCATGTTGCCGGTCTTGGTGTTGTAGACCATCTTCTGGCCGCTGTTGGAGCCGCGCGGCGACTTCACCGTGTAGTTGCCGATGAAGGTGATGGTCTCGCCCGCCATGTCGTATTCGACGCGATCGGCCGTGGCGTCCATCCAGGAGCCGTCTTCCAGCTGCTGCTTGAGCTTGACCTGTTTGCCGGTGAACACGGCGCGCGAAATCTCGCCATTGTTCATGTAGACCTCGCCGGCGCTGGAACGGATGTCCAGCGAGCCCTGGGAGACGGTCACGCCCTTGCTCAGCACGATCTTGCTGTTGCCCTCGTACGAACCGATCTGATGCCCGGCATCGATGATCATGTCCTGGTTGCGATCGGACGACTTGGCCCAGGCCGCGGCGCAGGCCAGCAGGAGCGGAAGCAGCAGGGCGCTAGCGCGCAGACTTGGGTGCATAGACACTTTTGACCTGGGATTTGAATTCGTAGGTTTTGTTCTTGAGGTGGGTTTCGAACCCGACCCCGCTGAGTATAGAACCGGGCCGGGTGATGGTGACCGGGAGCTCGGTGGTGGCCAGGTTCTTGTCCGGGAACACATCCAGCCGCTCGGTCCGGAACGTGGTCGGCGGCGGCGCGTCGGCCGGACTGGTGCCCTGGACGTCGGCGAGCAGCCGCAGCTCGGAGTGATCCGGGCTCATCCAGCCGGTCTTGGAACGCATCTGCCAGTACTTGCCGGCGCTGTCGGGGAGCAGGAACAGCGGGGTGGTGATCGAGAGGCTCTGGTCGGCGGGATTGCGGTGCATCTCCGGCGCGCGCAGGGTCAGCGATTCCTTGCCCTGCTTGTCCAGCGCCACGATTTCGAAGTCGTGCATCACGTAGTCGGAGCGGTCCGGGCCGGCCGGGGCGGTTTCCGGGCGGGCGCGCTGCTTCCAGGCCGACCAGCCGCTGAAGATGGCGGCCACGAGCAGCACCAGGCCGATGGTCAGGCGCCAGTTCATGCGGTGCCCTCCCACAATGCGGCGGCATGACCCTGCGCGCCCAGCAGCAGATCGCAGGCCTCGCGGGCGGCGCCACGGCCGGCGCGGGCGCGGGTACGCCAATGGGCGTGGCGGGCGGTCCAGGCATGGGCGTCGGCCGGCGCGATGGCCAGGCCGACCGCGCGCAGCGGCGGCTGATCCGGCAGGTCGTCTCCCATGAAGGCCACCTGCGCGCGCTCCAGGCCGAGTTCGGCGCAGAGCGCATCGACCTGGGCCAGCTTGTCCTTCACGCCTGTATGGATGCGCACGCCCAGTTCCCGCGCACGCCGTTCGGCGGCCGGACTGTGGCGGGCGGTGATCAGCGCGACCTCGATGCCGGCGCGCCGCAGCAGCACCAAGCCCTGGCCGTCGTGGATGTGGAAGGCCTTGGCCTCGCGCCCCTCGTCGTCATAGATCAGGCGCCCGTCGGTGAGCGTGCCATCGACGTCGAAGCAGGCCAGCCGGATCGCCCGGGCGCGGGCGATCAGGGCATCGTCGATGTCGGCGAGATGGGACAGGGGCATGGCTTGGAAAGGAAAGGGGAAACCGGGGCGGGGGAATCGGCGGAGGCCGGGCGGGCGGTTTCCCCGCCGTCCGCGCCGATGCCGGACTTCTTAGACCACGCGCGCGCGCAACAGGTCATGAATGTTGAGCGCGCCGACCGGCCGATGTTCAGCGTCGACGACGATGAGACCACTGATTTTATGGGTTTCCATCATGCGTGCGGCCTCCACGGCCAACTGGTCGGCGCCGATGGTCTTGGGCTGGCGGGTCATCAGCTCGGCGATGCGGGCGTGGCGGATGTCCAGGCCGGGATTGTCCAGGGTCCGGCGCAGGTCGCCGTCGGTGAACAGCCCGACCAGCCGTTGCCCGGCGTCGACCACCGCGGTCATGCCCAGGCGCTTGCGGCTCATTTCCATCAGCGCCTCGCTGAGGGTGGCGTCCTCGGCCACGCGGGGGACGTCGTCGCCGGCGTGCATGACGTCGGTGATGTGCAGCAGCAGGCGCCGGCCCAGGCTGCCGGCCGGATGGGAACGGGCGAAATCGTCGGCGGTGAAGCCGCGGGCTTCCAGCAAGGCCACGGCCAGGGCGTCGCCCATGGCCAGGGTCGCGGTGGTACTGCTGGTCGGCGCCAGGTCCAGCGGGCAGGCTTCGGCCGGCACGCTGACGTCCAGGTGGATGCTGCTTTCCCGGGCCAGGGTCGACGCGGGCTTGCCGGTCATGGCGATCACGGTGTTGCCCTGGCGCTTGAGCACCGGTAGCAACATCAGCAATTCATCCGATTCGCCGGAATAGGACACCGCCAGGACCACGTCGGCGTCGGTGATCATGCCCAGGTCGCCATGCCCGGCTTCGCCGGGATGCACGTAGAACGCCGGCGTGCCGGTGGAGGCGAGGGTGGCGGCGATCTTGCGGGCGATGTGCCCCGACTTGCCCATGCCGGTCGCGACAACCCGGCCGTGGCCGGCCAGGATGGCCCGGCAGGCGGCCGAAAAACCGCCGTCGATGCGGTTGGCCAGCGCGGTCAGCGCCTGCGCCTCGATCTCGATCACGCGTCGCCCGCTGGCGGCCAGTTGGGCGTCCTGCACGGCCGGATTGGAGGGGAGCGTCTGGGGCATGCGGGAGGCGGGCCGGGGGTAGAATAGGCGGCCATTTTATTAGGAAATGCCCGTTGGACGCCGAAACCATACGTAAACTCATCGAATCCGGCCTCCCCGGCGCGCAGGCGCAGGTCGAGGGCGAGGACGGAGTGCACTTCGAGGCGACGGTGGTGGCGGAAGCGTTCCGCGGCAAACTGCCGCTGGCCCGGCACCGCATGGTCTACGCGACCCTGGGCGATCTGATGGGCGGCGCCATCCACGCGCTGGCCCTGAAGACGGTCACACCGGACGGCAAGTAAGCCGCCAATGACGCCGCAACCGCCTCCTTCGGCGTCCGGCAGCTGCCTGTGCGGCGGCATCCGCTATCGGCTGCATGGCGAGCCGGGGGCGATGGTGGTCTGCCATTGCTCGCGCTGCCGCAAGGCCAACGGCTCGGCGTTCCAGGCGGTGGTGCCGATCGCCACGGCCGATTTCGAGTTGCTGGAAGGCGCGGACCTGCTGACCGGCTACGAATCCTCGCCCGGCGTCCACCGGATGTTCTGCCGCCGCTGCGCGTCGCCGTTGTACAGTCGCCGCGACGCCATGCCGGAGACGCTGCGCCTGCGCGTGGGCACGCTGGACACCCCCTTGCCGGCCGGGCCGGCGATGCACATCTTTGTTGGTTCCAAGGCGGACTGGTACGAGATCCACGACCGCGCCGAGCAGCACCCGACCCGTCCCGGCGAATGAGCCGGGCGACCCTCCCATTTTTCCATTCGAGTGATCCATGCAGAAAATCGTAGTGACCGGCGGTATCCCGCTCCAGGGTGAAGTCACCATCTCCGGCGCCAAGAACGCGGTGCTGCCGATTCTTTGCGCCACGCTGCTCGCCGATGCGCCGGTGGAGATCACCAACGTGCCGCACCTGCACGACGTGGTCACCACCATCAAGCTGCTGGGCGAACTCGGCGCCGGCATCAGCATCGACGAAGGCACGCTCTCGCGCGGCAGCGGCATCATCGTCGACCCGCGCAGCGTCAACCAGCACGTCGCGCCGTATGAGCTGGTCAAGACGATGCGCGCGTCGATCCTCGTGCTCGGTCCGCTGCTGGCCAAGTACGGCGCGGCCGAAGTGTCGCTGCCCGGTGGCTGCGCGATTGGCTCGCGCCCGGTCGACCAGCACATCAAGGGGCTGCAGGCGCTGGGCGCGGACATCGTGGTCGAGAACGGCTACGTGAAGGCCAAGGCCAAGCGCCTGAAGGGCGGACGCTACGTGTTCGACATGGTCACCGTGACCGGTACCGAGAACGTGCTGATGGCGGCCACGCTCGCCGAAGGCACCACGGTGCTGGAGAACGCGGCGATGGAGCCGGAGATCACCGACCTGGCGAACTGCCTGATCGCGCTGGGCGCGGACATCGAGGGCGCGGGTACGCCGCGCATCGTCGTGCGCGGCGTCGAACGCCTCGACGGCGGCCGCCACGCGGTGCTGCCGGATCGCATCGAGACCGGTACCTTCCTGGTGGCCGCGGCGATGACCGGCGGGCGGATCATCGCGCGCCGCGCGCGCGGCGACACCCTGGACGCGGTGCTGGACAAGCTGAGCGAAGCCGGCGCGTCGATCGAGACGACCGAGGACAGCATCAGCCTGGACATGCAGGGCCGGCGGCCGCGCGCGGTCAGCCTGACCACCGCGCCGTATCCGGCGTTTCCGACCGACATGCAGGCGCAGTTGATGGCGTTGAACTGCGTGGCCGAGGGCGTGGGCGTGATCAACGAGACCATCTTCGAGAACCGTTTCATGCATGTGAACGAGCTGCTGCGCCTGGGCGCGGACATCCGCGTCGAAGGACACACGGCGATCGTGCGGGGCGTGGAGAAACTCAGCGGCGCGCCGGTGATGGCGACGGATCTGCGCGCGTCGGCGTCGCTGATTCTCGCCGGCCTGGTGGCCGAGGGCGACACCGTGATCGACCGCATCTATCACCTGGATCGCGGCTACGAGAACATCGAGGAAAAGCTGGGCGCGCTGGGCGCCAAAATCCGCCGGATCTCCTGAGGACGCGGCCATGGCGACGACACGCGCACGCTTCTCGCCCCGGCGCAAGGCGCTGCTGGCCTTCTTCGTCCTGTTGCTGGCGGCGCTGGCCTACCTGCACTTCACCGGCGCGGCGGGCACCAGCGGCATCACCAACAAGGACATGGACTGGAACGGCGACGGCAAGGTCACCGAGCAGGAAATCATGCAGGCGTTCTACGCGGTGGTGGTGGAAAAACACACCGAAGGCCGCCGCGAATGCCGTTCCTACGCCTGGCGCAGCGACGGCACCTCGATCCGGGTGGATTGCCGGACCACGGTGGCCGCCGACCCGGCACCGGCGCAGTAGGCACCCACCGGCAGCAAAAAAAAAGCCCGGCGATTGCCGGGCTTTTTTTCTTCCGGTTTGCCGGCTCAGCGCCAGGACTTGATGGTCAGGTCGATCGAATCCTGGCCATTCTCGCGCTGCAGGATGCGCGCCGGCACCGGCATGTCGGGCACCACCCAGACGATCATCTGCTTGTTGCCGTCGGTGCGGACCACCTTGGTGGCCTGCTGGGTCTTGCCGGCCACCGTGATCTGTTCCTTGCCGGCGACCTGGTAGGTCATCGGCTTGGCGCGGCCGTTTTCCACCATGCGGTAGCGCAGCGGCTTGCCGGCGGCGACGTCGCGGACGATGGCCAGATTGACCAGCAACGCATCCATGTCGCCCGGCTGCAGCTTCAGCGGTCCGGCGCGATCCGGCTTGATGTCGCCGGTCCAGGTGGCCTGCGACTTGCTCCAGTCGTAGACGGTGTCCACGGACTTCTTCTTGACCAGGATGCGCGAGCTGTCGCTGCTGGACAGCGGGCGCAGGCGGCCATTCTGTTCGTCGAACACGGTCTTCTGGCTCAGATCGACCAGCTGGTTGCGGATGCTGAGGCTGTACTGCCAGCGGTTGTTGCCTTGCGGCGCGACGCTCATCTGGCCTTCGCCGAGCATGCCCAGCGCGCTGGCCTGGTACTGCGCGGTGAAGGCATCGATGGCCCAGGCGGGCGCGGCGGCCATCGCCAGCAGGGCGGCGGAGGCGAGGACACGGAAACGGAACAGGGGGGCAAGCTTCTTCATGGTTCACGGCACTCCTTGGTACTCGACCAGGCGCAGATCCAGTTTGTCCTCGCCATCCTCGCGCTGGAGGATGCGGACCGGCGTCGGAACGCCCTGTGCTACCCAGAAAATGGTTTCGTCGTTGCCGCCATTGGTGCGATCCACGCGCATGGCGTCGTAGCTGAGGTCATCCACCGAGACGATTTCGGTCTGCGGCGCGACCGCGTACTGATAGTCGCGCGTCTTGCCGAAATCGACCACCCGGTAATGCAACTGGCGGCCGGGTTCGGCATCGCGGATGACCGCCAGGTTGACCAGCAGCGCGCTCATGTCGCCGGGTTGCAGCGGCACGGGGGCACGGCGGTTCTTCTTCAGATCACCCTGCCAGCGGGCCGACAGGGCGCTCCAATCGTAGACACCGACCACTTTCTTGCCGGTGAAGAGCGCACTCTGCGTGGTGGCTTGGCTGAGCGGCCGGAACCCCTCGCCGACGGTGTCGAACAGGGTGCTCTGCTGGATGTCCAGCCCCGACAGGCGGGCCAGTCCGCGGGTTCCGCGCACGCCCAGATCGACCTGCCAGCGGCCTTCTCCTGACACCTGTGCAACCTTCATGGTCGCACTGCCGGCCAGCTTGCCGCCGCGGTAGGCATCGTAGGTGGCCACGAACGGCTCCAGCGCCCAGGCGGGAGCGCCGAGCGAGAGCAGGGTGGCCAGCAGCAGGGCGCGGGTCGGAAGCGGCGTCATGTCGCGGTGGGGAGGGGAAGTTGACCGGCAGAATCTAGGCACAGCGGTTTTAATAGCGGCTGACCATCCAGGTAGGCTTCGTCTCCCTGTTCAGTGAGACGTCCGGCGACCACCAGCGCGGCGACGGCGACCAGCAGGGCGTGCTCGCGGGGCAGCAGGCGGGCCGCCAGATCCTCGGGCGTGTCGCCAGGCCGCACCGGGATCGGCGCCTGCGCGATGACCGCGCCCGCGTCCAGTTCCGGCACCACCCAGTGCACGCTGGCGCCATGTTCGCGATCACCGGCTTCCAGCGCCCGCGCGTGGGTGTGCAGGCCCCGGTACTTCGGCAGCAGGGAGGGGTGGATGTTGAGCAGGCGGCCCCGGAAGCGGGCGGTGAACGCCTCGCCGAGAATGCGCATGTAGCCGGCGCAGATCACCCAGTCGGGACGGACCGCGTCCACGGCGTCGGCCAGGGCGGCGTCGAAGCCGGCGCGATCCGCGAACCGGCGCGTGTCTGTGCTCCAGCGCAGCGGCGCCGGCACGCGGTCCAGCGCGGCGGCCTTGGGCCTGTCGGAGAACACGCCCACGATCTCCGCATCCAGGCGGCCATCGGCGATGGCGTCAAGCAGGGCCTGCAGATTGCTGCCGCGCCCGGAGACCAGGATGGCGATGCGATTCTTGTTCATGCGTGGACGGGCTCCCGGCGTTCGCGCCGCATCATCGGCCACACCACGATGGCGCCCAGGGTGGCCAGCAGCATGTCGGCGTGCGCGTCCCAGACATCGCCCTGCTGGCCGTTGTAGGACTCCGCCGCCTCGGGCGAGAGAACCAGCGCGATCGCCCATTCCAGCCACTCGTAGACCAGGCTGGTGCACATGATCAGCATCACCGCGATGGCAAATGCCTGGCCTGCCGTCAGCGGCCAGCGCTGGCGCAGCCAGTGCCAGACCGCCGGGGTGAAACAGAGGCCGTAGAGCAGGTGGATCAGGCGATCGAAATGATTGCGCCGCCAACCGAACAGATCGCTCAGCGCATGCCCGGTCAGGGCCCGCGCCCACGCGTCGTACGGCACATTGGAGTACAGCCAGCGCGCGCCGATGCAGTGCAGGGCGATGAAGAAGCAGATCAGCGCGAAGTGCGACGTGCGCATCGGCCAGCGGCGGTCATGCATGAGCAGCCAGATCAACCCGACCACGGTCAGGCTGCTGTGCAGCGCCTGCTCGAGCGGCCAGCGCGGCGCGATCCAGCTGAGGGCGAAGATCGCCAGCGCGGATGCGAAGGCGATCCGTTTGCCGGGGCGCATCGGGCTCAGCCGATCGACACGCGCTCGGCGCCGCCGGCCTGGATCACTTCGCCGATGCGCCAGTTCGGCAGCTGCAGGCGGGCCAGATCGGCCTCGATCGCGGCGACTTCGTCGGAGGCCACCACCAGCACGAAACCGATGCCGCAGTTGAACGTGCGCCACATTTCGCTGTTTTCCACCGCGCCTTCGCGCTGCAGCCAGTCGAACACCGGCGGCAGCGTCCACGCGCTGGCGTCGATGCGCAGGCCCAGGCCGTCCGGGATCACCCGGATGATGTTCTCGGTCAGGCCGCCGCCGGTGATGTGCGCCATCGCGTGCAGGTCATGGGCCTTCAGCAGCTCCAGCACCGGCTTGACGTACAGGCGGGTGGGGGCCATCAGCGCGTCGACCAGCTTGACCCCGCCCAGATCAAGATCGCCCGGACGGCCGGCGCGGTCGTAGATGCGGCGGATCAGCGAATAGCCGTTGGAATGCGGGCCGCTGGAGGCGATGCCGATCAGCTGATCGCCCGCGCGCACCTTGGCGCCGTCGAGCAGCTTCGATTTCTCCACCGCGCCGACGGTGAAGCCGGCCAGGTCGTACTCGCCCGGCGGATACATGTCGGGCATCTCGGCGGTCTCGCCGCCAATCAGTGCGCAGCCGGACAGTTCGCAGCCCTTGGCGATGCCGCCGACCACCGCGACGGTGGTCTCCACGTCGAGTTTGCCGGTAGCGAAATAATCGAGGAAGAACAGCGGCTCCGCGCCCTGGACCAGCACGTCGTTGACGCACATGCCGACCAGGTCGATGCCGATGGTGTCGTGGCGGTTCAGCTGCTGGGCGAGCTTGAGCTTGGTACCGACGCCGTCGGTGCCGGATACCAGTACCGGTTCCCTGTACTTGCCGGACAGATCGAACAGCGCGCCGAAACCGCCCAGGCCGCCCATCACCTCGGGACGGAAGCTGCGCCGGACCAGCGGCTTGATGCGTTCGACCACCTCGTTGCCGGCGTCGATGTCGACCCCCGCGTCGCGGTAGGTCATCGGGGTGGAGGCGGGAGGCGTCGGCTGGGTCACGGCAATGGGTCGCAAGGGCAAGGCGCGTGATTTTAAAGGAATCCGCGCCCGGTTCGGACGTTCCCTGAACGGCCGGCGTTGGCGCTGGCGACCCATTCGGGCAACAATTCCCCCCGATTTGCGGAGCACAGGGACGCTCGATGCGCTGGATGAGAGCTTTCGTATTCGCCGCGGCCACGTTGATGGCCGCCTCGTGGACGGTCATCCCGGCCCAGGCCCAGAGCGGCCTGCGGACCGAGGGGGACGTCGCCGCCGCGCGCGGCACCTACGAGGCCGAAGTGCCGGTGAACGGGCAGGGCGAGGCGGAACGCAACGGCGCGTTCGCGCGCGCGCTGGGCGTGGTCCTGGCCAAGATGTCCGGCGATCGGGGCGTGACCGGCCGGCCCGGAGTGGGCCAGGAACTGCGCAACGCCCGCAACCTGGTCGACAGCTACGACTACCGCCAGGACCAGGGCACCTCGCCCAGCGGCGCGCCGACTTTCCGGACCACCCTGATCGTTCGATTCGATTCCGACGCCGTCGACGGCCTGGCCGCGGTCCTGGGCCTGCCGGTCTGGCCGCAGCCGCGGCCCAAGCCGGTGGTCTGGCTGGCCATCAACGATGGCAGCGGTCCGCGCCTGGTCGGCCTGTCGCAGGCCAATGCGGTGCGTCCGCTGCTCAGCCGCGCGCAGGACCGGGGCTACAGCCTGGGCCTGCCGGCGGGCAACGCGGCCGAACAGGCGCTGGTGGGCGCGATCTGGCGCCAGGACGCGGCCGCCGTGGCGCGCGCCTCGGCCCGCTACAGCCCGCCGATGCAGCTGATCGGCAAGCTCTACCGGAACAAGGGCGGCTGGACCGCCGACTGGGTGTTCGTCGACGGCGGCAAGGTCCTGTCCACCTGGTCGACCAGCGACGCCGATGCGCGCCGGGCGATGGCCGGCGGCGCGGACGGCACCGCCGACGCGCTGGTCAAGCGTTACGCCAAGCGCGGCGCGGCCGGCCCCGCGGGCACCTATCGGGTGGTGTTCTCCGGCATCCGCGGCACGGATGACTATGTGCGCCTGATGAGCCAGTTGCAGAAGATGGCGGTGGTGCGCCGGATCACGCCGGTGCGCGCCAATGGCGACACCCTGGAACTGGATCTGGAACTGATCTCCGGCCTGTCCGGCTTCCGCCGCATGCTGGGCGAGGACAGTCCGTTGACCGGCGGCGAAGGCGAACCGCCGGTGTTCCGCCTGAAGTAACTTCTTCCGCACCTACAGGACGTTCATCCGCATGGATCTTTCCTCCACCCCGGTCGGTACCCTGGCGAGGCGTTGGCAGTGGCTGCTGATCGCCGCCATCGTGGGGTGGCTGATCTACCTGCTGGCGCCGGTGCTGACCCCCTTCGTCTGCGCGGCGCTGCTGGGCTGGCTGGGCGATCCCTGGGTGGATCGGCTGGAACGCACCGGACGCTCGCGCACGACCTCGGTGGTGCTGGTGTTCACCCTGATGCTGTTGCTGCTGGTGCTGGCGCTGCTGATCCTGGTGCCGATGCTGGAACGCCAGATAGTGACGCTGGTGGAATCGCTGCCGGAGTATCGCGACTGGTTCGTGCAGAAGGCGCTGCCCTGGGTCGAGCAGCACACCGGCCTGGAGCTGGTGGCCTGGCTGGATCCGGATCGGATCATGGAATGGCTGCGCGGCCACTGGCAGCAGGCCGGTGGCGTGGCGGCGACGTTCTTCGGCTACCTGTCGCGTTCGGGCTTCGCGATGATGGCGTGGGTCGCCAACCTGGTCCTGTTGCCGATCCTGACCTTCTACTTCCTGCGCGACTGGGACAAGCTGGTGGAGCGCGTGGCCGCGCTGGTGCCGCGCGACCATGTCGCCACCGTCGATCGCCTCGCGCTCGAATCCAACGACGTGCTCGGCGCGTTCCTGCGCGGACAGTTCCTGGTGATGCTGGCGCTGGGCGCGATCTACGCCGTCGGACTGTCGGTGGTGGGCCTCAAGCTGGGCCTGTTGATCGGCATCATCGCCGGCCTGATCAGCTTCGTCCCGTATCTGGGAACCGCCAGCGGCATCGTCCTGGGCGTGATCGCGGCGCTGGTCCAGACCGGCGGCGACTGGAGCCTGGTGGCGCTGGTGCTGGTGGTGTTCGTGATCGGGCAGATGCTGGAAGGCTACGTGCTGACGCCACGCATCGTCGGCGATCGCATCGGCCTGCATCCGGTGGCGGTGATCTTCGCGATCATGGCGGGCGGCCAGTTGTTCGGTTTCCTCGGCATGCTGCTGGCGTTGCCGGTGGCGGCGGTCGCCAACGTGCTGCTGCGCTACGCGCACGAGCGCTACACGCAGAGCAGGCTCTACGCGGGTGAGCATCCGGCCATCCTGCTCGACCCCTACGTCGACAGGACCGAACTGGACAGGAGCCGTCCGGACGAGGGCGCCGGCGACAAGCCGGATCCGGAAGGCAAGTGAAGTGACCCGTTCCTCGTCTCCCGGCGGGCTGACGCCACAGCTGCCGCTGGCGCTGCGCTATCCGCCGGATCAGCGTTTCGAGAGTTTCGTCGGCGCGCCGGAAGGCGCGCTGGCGCAGCTGCGCGCGCTGGCGGAAGGCGCGTCGTCGGACTGGCTGTACCTGGTCGGGGCGCCACGGACCGGCAAGACCCACCTCTCGCTCGCCCTGTGCGCGCACGCCGAACAGCGCGGCGCGCGCGCCGCGTTCCTGCCGATGGCCGCGGCGGCGGGACGCCTGCGCGAGGCGCTGGAGGCGCTGGAAGGGTATGACGTGGTGGCGCTGGATGGCCTGGATCTGATCGCCGGCGATCGCGACGACGAGGTCGCCCTGTTCGATTTCCACAACCGCGCCCGCCCCGCCGGCATCCGCGTGCTCTACACCGCGCGCGACGTACCCGCCGAAATCGGGCTTGGCCTGCCGGATCTGCGCTCCCGTCTGTCGCAGTGCGCGCGGGTGATGCTGGCGCCGCTGGACGACGCCGGGCGCCGGGACGTGTTGCGCGAACGCGCGCAGCGGCGCGGGCTGGTATTGGAAGATGCGGCCATCGACTGGCTGCTGACCCGCACGGACCGGGATCTGGGCCGGCTGGTGGCGGTGTTCGAACAACTCGATCGCGCCTCGCTGGCGGCGCAGCGGCGCATCACCGTGCCGTTCCTGCGCCGCGTGCTGGAGCCGCGCTGACGGCTCCGCGCCGACGGAGCCGCCCGGACCGGAGCTGGCTTCCGCGCGCGTCATCCGCGATGTCGGGTGTGGTGAAAAAATAGCCAACCGGCTTGACACGTCCGGCCCGTGGGGCCGCGCGCGACTTATCCACATCTTTGCCGGTTTTTCATCCACACGCACTGTGGACAACCGGCGCACCCGAATCCCCGGGTCTCACAGTTCGGCGTCAAGCTGCCTCAGTCGTTCCGGTGTGCCGACGTCGGTCCATCGACCGCCCCAGTACTCGCCGGTGATGGCGCCTTCGGGCATGTGCGCGCGCAGCAATGGCGCCAGCATGAAGCGAGGCGGAGCACCGGCGGTCTCGCCGATGATCGCGCGCCAGTCATCTAGCAGGGCCGGGCGATAGACGCCCAGGCCGGCGTAGGTCAGCTGGCGTGGGCCCTCGGCGCGGACGATGCCGTCATCACCCAGCGCGAAGTCGCCATGGGTCTTGTGCGCGGGCGGATCCACCAGCACCAGATGCGCCAGGCCGGTGGGAGCGGTTGGAAGGCGGGTGAAGTCGTAGTCGGTCCAGATGTCGCCGTTGACCAGCAGGAAGGGCTCTTCGCCGAGCAGGGGGCGCGCGTGCAGCATGCCGCCACCGGTCTCCAGCGGTGCCGGCCCTTCGTGGGACCAGTGCAGCCGCAGGCCCCAGCGTCCGCCGTCGCCCAGCGCTTGCGGGAACTGCGCGGCCAGCCAGCTGATGTTGATCACCACGTCGCGGATGCCCATCGCGGCGAGTTTTTCCAGGTGCCAGACGATCAGCGGTTTGCCGCCGGCGGACAGCAGGGGCTTGGGCGTGTGATCGGTGAGCGGGCGCATGCGCTCGCCCAGGCCCGCGGCGAAGATCAGCGCCTTCATGCGGCTTCCTTCGCGCGCATGGCGGGCTTGATGCGCTCGTCCAGCAGCAGGCGGAGGTCCGCCAATTGTGGATGGCGCGGCAGCACCTCGTCGAGGAAGGCGATGAAGCGCGGCGCATCCGGCAGGTAGCCGGATTTGCCGTCGCGATAGTGCAGGCGGGCGAAAATGCCGAGGATTTTCAGGTGCCGCTGGATGCCCATCCAGTCGGCATCGCGCAGGAACACCGGCCAGGCTTCCGGCACCGGCACGCCGGCGCGCAGCGCCCGCGCATGGTATTGCGCCAGCCAGCCGTCGACGCGTTCCAGCGGCCAGCTGAGGAACGCGTCCTTGAACAGGCTGACCGGATCGTAGGCCACCGGTCCCCACACGCAGTCCTGGAAATCCAGCACCGCCGGCAGCGGCCGCGTCGGCATCAGGTTGCGCGGCATGAAGTCGCGATGGGTCAGCACGCGCGCCTGCGCCAGTGCGTTGTCCATCAACCGGCGCTGCACGAGTTGCAGGCGCTCGCTTTCACCGCAATCCAGCCCGATGCCCAGGTGGCGGCCGAGGAACCATTCCTCGAACAGTCCGGCATCCCGCTGCAACAGCGCCTCGCCGAATTCGCCCGTGCCTTCCGGCGGAGGGATCCGCTGCAGCTTGATCAGCTCATCGATGGCCAGGTCGAACCAGCCGTCCGCGTTGTCGGCGTCGAGGGTCCGCGCCAGGGTCGGCCCGCCCAGGTCCTCCAGCAGCAGGAAGCCGGCCTCGACGTCCCGAGCGATGACCTGCGGCACGCGCACGCCGCCGCTTTCCAGCAGATCACGGACCTTCAGCCAGGGACGCACGTCTTCCAGCCCGGGCGGCGAATCCATCACGATCCGGCTGGGCTCCGCGCCCCGCGTGCGCCAGTAGCTGCGGAATCCGGCATCGACCGACGCCCGTTCCAGCGCCAGCGCGGGCACGCCGATGGCGGTCCTCGCCCAGGCGAGGCGTTGCGTGGCACGGGCGTCTTCGTGCATCTCGGGGGTCATGCGGTGTCCGGACAGGGGCGGTTGCGGGCTAAAGGGTAAACTGCCGTCCTCATTTCGTGCGAGAGACCCATGGCCGCACTCCAACCCGTCCTGCTCTCTGGCGGTTCCGGCACGCGCCTGTGGCCGCTGTCGCGCGAACAATATCCGAAGCAGCTGATCGAGCTGACTTCGAACGAATCGCCGCTGTCGGCCACCGCGCGCCGCCTGAACGGCATCGCGAACGCGTCGCTCGGCGACACGCTGCTGCTCGTCTGCGGCGAACAGCACCGAATCATGAGTGCCGCGCAGGTGCTCGGGCGCGCCGCGCCGGCCCGCATCCTGCTCGAACCGGCCGCGCGCAATACTGCGCCTGCGCTGACGCTCGCGGCGCTCGACGCCAGCGCGCTCGCGAACGATCCCGTGCTCGCCGTGATGCCGGCCGACCACGTGATCGGCG
>NZ_JBQCIJ010000027.1:0-15243 GCF_051953815.1 Pseudoxanthomonas sp.
TTCCGCGCGCAGTTGTCGTTCGCGTTCGCGCCCGAGATAGTGGCGGATACCGTGGCGCATCAGGTACAGCAGCGGAATCAGCGCGATGGCCGCCAGCATCTTGTAGGCGTAGTTGACGGTGCTGACTGCCAGGAACAGCGAAACAGGCCACTTCTGCGGCCCCAGCACGAAGGCGACGTAGATCACCACGAAGCTGTCCACCAGCTGCGAGATCGCGGTCGAACCGGTGGCCCGCAGCCACACCCAGCGCTCGCCGGTGGCCGCGCGGATGCGATGGAACACCGACACATCGATCAGCTGCCCCACCAGGAACGCCAGCACCGAGCCGGCGATGGTCCACATGCCCTGGCCGAAGATCGCAGCGAAGGCCTTCTGGTAGTCCGGCACGCCCTGCGCCTGGGCCGCTTCCACCCACCAGCCGGCCGGTGCCAGCGCGATGGCCGCGAAGGCGAACAGGAAGCCGTACACGATCAGTGCCACGGCCAGCCACGAGATGAAGCGCACGCCGCGCTTGCCGAAGAATTCGTTGATGGTGTCGGTCAGGATGAACACGAACGGCCACAGCAGCGTGCCTGCCGTGAAGCTGAGCGAGCCGGTCTGGCCGAACAGGTTCCACTCCAGCGGTGCGACGCCCAGCGTGTCCTCCAGCGCGAAGATCTTGACCCCGATGAACTCGGCCAGCACCGCGTTGGCGCAGAACACCGCCGCCAGCACGATGAAGAGGCGGACCGCGCGGTCGTCCAGCGTGCGCGCCGCGTGCATGGCTCAGCGTTCCCCTGCGCGGGTGAAGGGCATCGCGTCGGGCGCCACCGCGCCGCCGGAGATGATGAAGCTCATCGCCTGGTCCACCGTCCAGTCGGTGGGCGTGAGCAGTTCGACCGGCACGATCTCCAGATAACCCGATGTCGGGTTGGGCGTGGTGGGGACGTAGACGGCGGCCAGTTCGCGTCCGCTGCCTTCCTCGCGGATCACGCGCGTCACCAGGCCCACCGATTTCATGTCCCGGTGCGGAAAGTCGATCAGCACCACGCGCTGGGTGCTGCCGGGCTTGGTCTGCAGGATGTCGAGCAACTGGCGCGCGCTGGTGTAGATGGTGCTGGCCAGCGGGATGCGCAGCACCAGCAACTCGAACCAGCGCAGCAACTGCTGGCCGATCACGCGGCGGGCGAGGATGCCGACCGCCAGAATCGCCAGCAGGGTGGCGGCCAGCGCGATCGTGTTCTGTACCCACTGCGCGTTGAACCAGCCCAGCGCCTGCGGAAACGAGGCGGCGATCTGGTGCGAGGCGGGACCGACGAAGGGCTTGCTGATGTCGGACAGCAGCACGAACACGAACTTGACCACCACCCAGGTCAGCCAGATCGGCAGCAGGGTGAGCAGGCCGGTCAGGAACAGGCGCTGCAGGGAAGGGCGGGAGGAGGGGTCGGGGGGCATGGCGGCTATTGTAGGACTTCGTCCGGGCCGGATGCGGCCTTTGCTAGCTTCCGGCCGATGTCCCGCTGCCGGCGGCCTGCCAGTCGTTGCGCGAACCACCGCCATTGGCAAACGACGCGATGTGCCGGGTGGTCAAGCGCGAGTTCGAGTTTTCGCGACCGATGTTCGAACAGGAGAGCCATGACGAAGCGGGATCATTGGGGGCGTCAGGCTGGAAGAGGCCGTTCGTGTACCGGCCACATGCCATACAGGCAATGATCGCCGAAACCACGGCATGGCCTTGCCGCGAGCACGCCGAGTGGCAGCGCCTGGCCGATCAGCCGCTGACCCCGTTCCCGCCATCGCCGCGATGGCGGCTGGAGTGCGTCGCCAATGCCGTGGGATGCATTTTGAATGGCATCATCCGCCCCGACATGGCGGACTACCTGCGCCGTCTGCAGGATCAGCGCGCGCGGCTCAATCTGATGGCGACACTGCTGTGGTTGCGGGAGCAACCGGTGGATGGCAGCACGCTGGCACGGCGCGTGGCCGCCCGGCCGCTGGCGCTGCGGCAGGGACGGGAAATCCAGGTCGTCGATGGCCGCCTGCGCATCGCATTGTTCGATCAGCGTGACGGCGCCCACTGGGAGCTGCCGGTACCCGCGGAACTGCGGTGAAGCCGGGCGCGCGCGAGCATGTCGCTCAGGTCGCCGCGTCGCCGTTGCGCGCCTTCGGTTTCAACCGCACATAGATCTGCTTGCGGATCCGCGCGACCACATCGCCCTGCGCATCGAGCACGTCCACCGGCAGCCAGCGCAGGTGCTTCTCGCCGTTGGCGGCCTCGGCGCGGATGTCCTCGAGCAGCGTCTCGTCGAGGTGGAACTCGGCGTGCACGGTGCCCTTGCCGGGTTTGACGAATTCGATCTCGCCGGCCTTGTCCCAGACGAAGTAGTCCCGGCCCAGGCACTCCTTCACCAGGATCATCCAGAACGGGTCGGTCATCGAGAACAGGCTGCCGCCGAAATGGGTACCGACGTAGTTGCGGTTCCAGGGGCGCATCCGCATCTCGACCCGCGCGTCGCGCCAGTCATCGGCCATGCGGGTGACGTGGATGCCGCTGAACAGGAAGGGCGGCCAGAAATTGAAGATGTGGCGCAGGGTGGATGCTTTCATCGCCGGGCGTTGGGGGACGGACGGGGTCTCAGCGTACCATACGTATGGGTATGGTTCTCCGTCCGTCCCGCGACGGGCGCCTACCGCCGCCCCAGCAGCGCGTCGGCCAGTTCATCCGCCATGTCCCCGGAGTCGGCGACCCGGAGCGGGACGCCGAATGCCTTCTCCAGGAGGGAAGCCTTGGCCCGTTCCGCGAACCGCCGCGCCGCCTCCAGTTCGATCGTGATCATGCCCTTGCAGGACACCGCCAATTGCTCGCGGTTGCGCTTGAACCATAGCGCACGCTGTTTGCGCTCTTCCTGGGCCTGGCGCAACGCATCGCCGTCGAGTTGTTCCAGACCGGCGTGATGGCCGGGCGGGAAGATGATCACGAAGGGCTGCGCGCGCCCGATGAGCGCTTCCATTTCCCGTTGCCATTGGAGCGCGACGCCGGCCTGTTTCTCCCTGTGGGTCGCGCGCACGAACGGAAAACGGGAAATGTCATGGAGTTCGAAGCGGAATCCATCGTCGGTCATGGGGGTCTCCTGTATCCAGGTGTTGGAAGGACGCGGAGGCTGGCGGCCGGCGGGTGGCTGGCGATCGCGTGGGGGTGAACGGGTGCCGCGGATCGCGGCGGGTGCTCAATGGAAGGCGGACGCGTCCGCCGGGGCCGGCGCGGACAGGCGCGCCGCGCCCTGCCGGGACATGGCGACCGCGGGCACCGCCCAGGAGCGCATTCGCGCTTCGTAGCCGGCGAGCGCCAAGGCGGTCGTGGAGCGGCCGGTCGCGGCGTCGACCAGCGCGTCCGCGAGGGCGATGGCGTCCCGCAACGCCGTGTTGGCGCCCAGTCCGCCCGCCGGACTCATGGCGTGTATCGCGTCGCCCAGGAGCGTCACCGGACCGGTCGGCCATTCAACCTCGGGGCGGCCACTGCGCACGGGCAGCATGGCGATCGCGGCGGGATCGCTGCCGAGCACGACATCCTGGAGGGCCGGATGCCAGCCGCGGACGACCTTCCGCAGGCGCGCGCGCGGATCGTCGCCGACAGGTTGTCCGAACCGCTCGCGTGGACCGATCAGGGCCCAGTAGAGATAGTCGTCCGATGGGGTCAGGACGCACTCCGGCGCGAGGCGCGAAGCCAGCACGGGAAGCGCCGCGCGGAAGCGCATCTCGTCCAGGATGGCCGTGCAGCCGTCCGCCACGATCACCCGGGTGCCCGCACCGGGCCCGGCGCCGCTCGCGGGTTCCGGCAGCGCGGTCTTTCCGTAGATGCACAGCGAACCGGAGTCCAGCGGTTCGGCAGCGGGCGCAAGCAGGGCGCGCACGTGCGAATTGACGCCATCCGCGCCGACCAGGACGTGGGACATGACCGGTGCGCGGCGATGCCGGAAGCCGACCGCCACGCGGCCGTCGTCCGTCACCGAGCAGGTGTCGAAGGCGTGGTCGAAGTGGATGTGCGCTTCGATGCCCGCCATCAGGATCTCACGCAGGGTCTGCCGGTTCACGCCCAGGTCGGCGCCCTCGGCGTCGCCATCCCCGTCGTCCGCGCGCCAGCTGTCGGGCGCGTGCCCGGCGATGGGGGTCAGCTGCGGGGTAAGAAAACGCGCCGCCGAGGTGGCGATGGAGGCGGTTTCGCGGAACAGGCAATAGCGCGGCGGGGACAGCGCCCCGGCCAGGGCGCGCTGGCCGTCGGCGTCGATGCGGATGCGATAGCCCTGGAGTCGGCTGTCCGGCGCGGGATCGCGCTCGTAGACATCGAAGGCGACTCCGGCGCGGTGCAGCGCCTGCGCCAGGCACAGGCCGCCCAGGCCGGCGCCGATGATGGAGACGTGGAAGTCGTGCATCTGGATTCCTCTTGTTCGGAGACTCAGGGGTGGACCCGGAGGAGTTGGCCAGGGAAATATCGCCGCACGGGATTCAGGAACGATAACGGTATGTGGCCTATAAATAGTGAAATATGGCCAAGCAGAATCAGCCCTCCCACGTGCACCACAGGGACTACAGCGAGTGGCGCGAAGGGCCCTGGCTGATCGCGATCCGTGGCGATCTCGCATCCGACAACGAATACCGGCTGGGGACGCGCGAGTACGACTGGCACCATCACGTGCGCGGGCAGGTGTTCTGCGTCGAGGCCGGCCTGATCCATGTGCAGACCTCGCACGGCTCCTGGCTGCTTCCGCCCCACCGGGCCGGATGGATGCCGGCCGACGTGCCCCACAAGGTGAGCATCAGCGGCGCGCTGAGCGGATGGACGATCTTCATCGCCCCCGGCGCCTGCGCGGGCCTGCCGCCGCAGCCCTGCGTAATCGGCATCAGCGATGTCCTGCAGGCGCTGGCACGCCGCGCGGTCGACTGGGAAAAATCGAGTCCGCTGGAAGCGGAACAGGAACGCATCGCCGCCGTGATCCGCGACGAGATCGCGCGCGCGCCGCATGAGTCCCTGCATCTGCCGATGCCGCGGGATCCGCGCATGGCGCGGGTCGCGCATGCGGTGATGGCCGAACCCGGCAGCCCGCGCACGCTGGACGACTGGGCCGCGTTCGGAGCGATGTCGCCACGGACGATGCGCCGCCTGATCCTCGCCGAGACCGGCTTGACCTTCGCCCAGTGGCGACAGCAGGCGCAATTGACCCGCGCCCTGGAGCTTCTGGCGCGCGGCGTCAATGTGGCCGAGGTGGCCGACGCGCTGGGCTATGCCTCGCCAAGCAATTTCATCGCCATGTTCCGTCGCGCCTTCGGCGATTCGCCAGCGCGCTATTTCTCGAAGCGGCGTTGAAAAAAAAAAGCCCGGCGGGGGGCCGGGCAGGTGACAGGCGGGCGCCTGTCGAGGGACGCTGCCTGACTCGACCGAGAGAGGTTGGTCGGGGTGCGTCCACTTTGACGCCCGGGGTGGTTCTTGGGTTATCCACGAACGATGAAATGCCTGTGCCGCAACGCGCGATCGCGCATGCGCGGCGACGGGTTCGACATGCGCGATCTTCCTGATGGAATCTGCCGCGCCAATTCGTTTTCCATGCACAACGTCATTGTGAAGTTCCCGTTAGTTTCCTCGGCAGGACGTCGGACCGCCGCGCGCGCTTTGGCTGCGGCAGTCCACAACGTCCACTCCATCCATCGATTCACTGCCGAGAGCGCCCATGACCAACCATCGGAACCAGAAACATCTCTCCAAAGGACTGCGCCGTACCGCCCTGTGTGCCGCGCTTGGCTTGTGCTTCGCGGGCGGCGTGCACGCCCAGTCCAATTCCTCGGGCGCGATCGTGGGACGCGCCACCGCCGGCGAGACCATCACCATCACCAACCCGGCCACCGGCTTCAGCCGCGCCATCACCGTGGGCGGCGATGGCAGCTACCGTTTTTCGGCGCTGCCCACCGGGCAGTACAGCGTCACCACCAGCGGTGGCGGCAACCGCACCGTGACGGTCAACGTCGGCACCGCATCGACCGTGGACTTCGCCGCGCGCGATGCGTCGACCCTTGACACGATCACGGTGGTCGGAGGTTCGTCCATCAACCCGATCGACGTTTCATCGGTCGAGTCCACCACGATCCTGACCGCCGAGCAGATCGCCAAGGTGCCGGTGGCGCGCGACGCCACCAGCGTGGCGCTGCTGGCGCCGGGCACGGTGCGCGGCGACGTGGCGTTCGGCAACCTGGCCTCGTTCGGTGGTTCGTCGGTGGCCGAGAACCAGTACTTCATCAACGGCTTCAACATCACCAACTCCTTCCGCAGTCTCAACTTCTCGCAGGTGCCGTTCGAGGCGATTGCCGAACAGCAGGTCAAGACCGGCGGCTACGGCGCCGAGTTCGGGCGTTCGCTGGGCGGCGTGATCAACCAGGTGACCAAGCGCGGCAGCAACGATTTCCATGCCGGCGCGAGCGTCTACTACACCCCGGATTCGCTGCGCGAGAAGACCCGCAACACCTATCTGGCCAATCCGCTGGCCTGCGGCCCCGCGCCTTACACCGCCTGCACCAAGGGCCAGCTGCGCCAGGACAGCAGCCGCGACAGCACCTGGGATGTCGAAGGCTCGGTGTGGGCCAGCGGCGCGCTGATCAAGGACCGCCTGTTCGCCTACGGCCTGATCGGCTACAAGCGGCAGGAGCAGGAGCTGTGGGGCAACGTGCAGTCCAGCACCAATGTCGACAACTCGGTCAAGACGCCGACCTGGCTGCTGAAGATGGACTGGCAGATCAGTGACAACCACCTGCTCGAGTTCACCGGCTTTTCCGACAAGGCCGATACCGAGACGGTGGTCTACGGCAACACGATCGGCGTGCTGAACCGGCTTGGCCACATCGGCACCTCGTACGGCGAGCAGGGCGGCGAGAACTACGTGCTGAAGTACACCGGCTACCTGACCGACACCTTCACCCTGTCGGCGCTGTACGGTCACGGCGAGTTCTCGCGCGGGCAATACCTGCGCACGGCGTCCGGCGTCGATGTCCGCTACAACGGCGACCTGCACAAGCCCGCCACCGGTTGCCCGCTCATCGTCGACGCGCGCCCCTCGTCGCGACAGGACGCGACCGGCGTCTACGCCAGCCAGTGCAATCTCACCGGCGGCGCGATTCCGCGCTCCGACTCCGGCGATACCCGCGATCAGTTCCGCATCGACGCGGAGTGGCTGCTGGGCAATCACCGCCTGCAGTTCGGCGTGGACATCGACAACTTCGAATCGGTGGCGGGCACGTCCACCGAGGGCGGGCGCGTGTGGCGCTATTCCACCCTGGCCAACGGCACCGACATCGTGCGCGAGCAGATCGTCAACCAGGGCTCGGTGAACGAGGTCAAGCAGCGCGCGCTGTATGTCCAGGACAGCTGGAACATCACCGAGAACTTCATCGCCTACCTGGGTGGACGCTGGGACACCTTCGACAACCGCGACGGCTTCGGCAACACCTTCGTGAAGGTGAGCAACCAGTTTGGCCCGCGCCTGGGGTTCGCCTGGGACGTCAACGGCGATTCGAGCTTCAAGCTGTTCGGCAACGCCGGCCGCTACGCGCTGCCGTTGACCTCGGACGTCGCCACCCGCGGCGCGTCGGCCTCGCTGTTCACCCGCCAGCAGTTCACCTTCACCGGCGTGGATCCGGTCACCGGCGCGCCGCTGGGCCTGGTGCCGCGGGTGGGGCCGGCCGGCCAGCTGCAGTACATCAACGGTGAGTTCGGCGAGCCCAAGAATCCGTT
This sequence comes from Pseudoxanthomonas sp., assembly GCF_051953815.1. Taxonomy (GTDB): domain Bacteria; phylum Pseudomonadota; class Gammaproteobacteria; order Xanthomonadales; family Xanthomonadaceae; genus Pseudoxanthomonas_A. The sequence continues at coordinate 7,754 of NZ_JBQCIJ010000027.1, forward strand.
GACGGTGGCGGCGAAGGATCTGGATCCGATGTACCAGGATGAATTCATCCTGGGCTTCCAGGCCGCGCTCAGCGACCACCTGTCGCTGGGCGTGCGCGGCATCTACCGCAAGCTGAAGGCGGCAATCGACGACAACTGCGACTACACCGCGATCCTGGAAGCGGCGGGTTTCCACCTGGACGAGGACGATGGCTGGCTCGACGGCCAGGGCCGCAGTCCGGCGCTGCCGAACTCGGGTTTCCCGTACTGCCGCATGTTCAATCCGGGCAAGGACGCGGTGTTCCTGACCGATCTGTACGGCGACGGAAAACTGACCGAGGTGCGGGTCAAGGGCGATCGCTTGGCACCCAAGGCCAAGCGTTCGTACCAGGCGGTGGAAATCTTCCTCGACGGCAACTGGGACAAGCTGTTCCTGCAGGGTTCGTATACCTACGCCAAGAGCAAGGGCAACACCGAAGGCGGCGTGAAGTCGGATATCGGCCAGGTGAACACCAACGCCACCCAGGATTTCGACTACATCGAACTGACCACCGATACCTTCGGCTATCTGCCCAATGACCGGCGCCACAGCCTGAAGCTGTTCGGCAACTATGAAATCAACGACGAGTGGTCGGTGGGCGGCAACCTGCTGGTCCAGTCGGGGCGACCGATCAACTGCCTGGGCGTGCTGTATCCCTACCACGGCGACTTCCACCCGTACGGTTCGTCGTTCATGCGATGCGGCACGACCTCCGCCGGCCAGTCGGTCGATCCGGATACCGGCGAACTGAACGGCCCGGTGGAGGCGGTGCCACGCGGAACCAAGGGCCGGCTGCCGTGGACCTACTCGCTGGATCTCAACCTGCGCTACGCGCCCAGCTGGGCCAAGGGCCTATCGTTCAAGGTGGACGTGTTCAACGTGATCAACAAGCAGCGGGTGGTCTCGGTGGTGGAACAGGCCGAGGATCCGGACACCGGCCTGCCGTCGGATGTCTATCTGCTGCCGACCGCCTACCAGCCGCCGCGCTCGGTGCGCCTGATGGTGCAGTACGACTTCTGAGTCCGCGACGCGGATGCCTTTCGGGTCCGTTCCGATGGCCGCCTCCGGGCGGCCATCGTCGTCATGGAGGACATGGAAGTGGAGCGGACGGATGACGTCCATCCTCGAGAATCGGCATTTCGTCCCTGCCGGCTTGTTGGTCGCGGGGCGCGCGGACAGCATGCAGACGTCTTGGAGGGGCAGGGCGTCATGCGCGACGACATCGGATTTGCCGAAACCCTGGAAATGGAAGCGGGCGTGCCGCCGGCACGCGAGCCCGCATGGCGGGAGACATCGTGCGCGCCGCCCGAGATCGTGCTGCTCGAATCCGACGAAGCCAGCGCCGGCCTGCATCGGGCTGGACCCGAGTCGCCGCTGGTGCTGATCCAGGCCAGCCGGACCGGATCGTTCGTCGAACTCCCGGCGGGCTGGTGGTCGCTGCTGGTTTCCGTGTCGGGAACGGTCTGCGCCGCCACCAGCGAACGGCTGCGCTGGGACATCGAACCGGGTCGCTGCCTGCTGTGGGATCGCCCCTTGCGCGTCATCGGCCATCGTCCCGACAGCCGCTGGTTCTGCCTGGCCGGGCCGGTGGAGGCCTGGGTCCGGGCCGGCGGCGACGCGCGGATGATGAGCGAGCTGCTGGCCGACGAGATGGCATGCCCGGTGGATCTGCCCGCGCACCTTGAAACCCTGCGATCGCTGTCCAGCCGGGTGCCGGATCGGGCGGGATCGGTGTTCCGCAGCGTGCTGGGAATCGCCGGTGGTCTGCATGCCCGGCAGAGCGCGCTGCGCGCGTTGACCGAGCGCTGTCCCGGACGCACGCAGCGTCGCAAGCGCTGGTCGATGCAGCGGCTGCTGCGCATCCGCCACGCGATCCTGGCCGGCCACCAGGGCGAACAGCGCCTGAGCATGGAGCACCTTTCCCGTCAGGTCAGCTATTCACGCGGTCATCTGGCGCGGGTCTACCAGAGCGTTTTCAACGAAACCCCGAGCGAGTGCGCGATCCGGCTGCGCCTGCAGCGCGCGTTGCAGATGGTGGAAGCCACGCCGCTGGCGTTCTGCGACATTGCCGATCGCACCGGTTTCGACAGCCAGAGCTCCTTCAGCCGCGCGTTCAAGAGCCGCTACGGCGTGACGCCCACCGAGGCGCGCGCCCGCGGCCCCGGTCTGGCGCAGCCCTGATGGGGCGGGCGCGCTGACGCCTCAGAACAGCAGCGACGACATCCGGCGGCGATAGCGGCCGACGAGATCTTCGTCCTCGATCACGCGGAAGGCATCGATCAGCGCCTTCTTCGGCAGTCCGTCCTGGTAAGCGCGATCCCGGCCGAGCATTTCGATGAACTGCTCCAGCGCGGCCTCGTCGTCACCGGCGATGAGCCGATGCACGCCCAGCAGGTGGCGCGCGCGCAGGTCGTCCGGATTGGCGGCGATTGCCGATTCCAGCACTTCCGCCGGTGGCGCGTCCTTCAACGCCGACACGAATCCCAGCCGCGCGCGGGCGCGGACCGCGCGATCGTCGGTGGCGAGGTTGGCGGGCAGGGCGTCGAGCAGGTGTTCGGCTTCCTGGGCGGCGCCGGTCTTCAGCAGCGCCAGGGCCAGATCCAGTTTCAGTTCGTCCTTGTCCGGTTCGGCTTCCACCGCGTGGCGCAGGGCCACGACCACGGCATGCGGATCCTGGACGGTTTCGGCCACGGCCTCCGGCTCGGCGGCGGCGGCCGGTTCGATGCCGTGCTGCTTGAGGAATTCGCGCAGTTGTCCTTCCGGCAACGCGCCGGGGAAGCCGTCGACCAACTGGCCGTCCTTGACCAGGAACACGGTCGGCACCGAGCGGATCTGGAAGGCGGCGGCGATCTGCTGTTCCTTGTCCACGTCGACCTTGGCCAGCACGAACGCGCCGTTGTACTCGCCGGCCAGCTTTTCCAGGATCGGGCCCAGGGTCTTGCAGGGGCCGCACCAGGTCGCCCAGAAGTCGACCAGCACCGGGACTTCCAGCGACTTGCGCAGGACTTCGGTTTCAAAGGTTTCGGCGGTGGCGTCGAACACGTGGGGCAGGTCGGTCATGGGGAGGCGGGCGGCTCGTGGACGGATGCGGCCTGAGATGGCGGCGGTTGCCGTTGCTTTCAAGCACGACCGGGCACCGTCCCGGCCGGACCTTTCCCTCTTCGAGACCGTTCCGCATGAACCTGCTTGTCCGCCTGGCCGCCGCCGGCCTGCTCCTTTGCGCTTTCCGCCCGGTGCTGGCCGGGGACGACATCCGTCCCTCGGTCGAACGCAACGCCGCCCCTTCCGTGCAGCTGGATCACTACGCCCGCTTCGAGCTCAAGCCGGTGCAACTGGTGCCGCCCTACGCCGGCCAGGAGACCAACGAGAAGGCGCGCGATTCGGTGCAGCTCAATCTCCAGCAGGGACTGGGCCAGTGGGTGGCCCAGCGCAATGCCGAACCGGCCAAGGCCGAACCCGCGCGGACGCTGGTGATCGAACCGGTCATCGAGAAAGTGCGCTTCATCAGCGGCGGCAAGCGTTTCTTCGCCGGGGCCTTCGCCGGCAGCTCGCGCATCCTGCTGCGGCTCAAGTTGACCGACGCGGCCACCGGCGAACGGGTCGCCCAGCCCGAGTTCTACCAGCACGCGCGCGGCATGGCCGGGGCCTGGACGGTCGGCGGCGCCGACAACGCCATGCTGGCGCGGGTGGCCAGCCTGGCCCGCGACTACGTGACCGCCAACTACGCGGCGCTGGCGGGCGGGCCCACCGGCTGGGAGGAGTAGGTTCCCACCCGTGATGTAAAAAAGACTTGACATGCAACCGGGCGAATGTAAGGTTTACATTACATTCGACGGAGGACATGTCATGGCGGGACAGCGGGGGCGGACGATCGGCCGGTATGGCGTGGTGCTGGTGGCGGGGGCGGCGCTCTGGCTGCTGATGGCGGGACCGCGCAAGGTGCTGGGCTTCGATCCCGGCCAACTGGGTATGGTCCTGCTTGTCGCCAGTGCCTGGGCCGCCCTGTATTTCGTGCAGTTCTCCCGCCACGACGAGGGGGAGCACGCCATCTCGCCGGGCGAATGGCGCGCCCGTGTCGGTCTCGCATTCATGCTCGGCGCCGTGGCCTACTTCATAGCCAAGCTGGATCTGTTCGCCGGACCTGGCGCGGCGGACAGCGCCGATGCCCGCGCGGTGGCCCGCAACCTGGTGATGCTGGGCATCGCCTGGGCGGTGCTGGGCCAGGCGTTGGCCGCGCGCTGGAAGGGCAAGGTCCAGGAAGACGAACGGGACCGCGAGATCGCCCGCCACGCGAGCCAGTGGGGACGCGGCGCGCTGGTGTTCTGCGTGATCGCGCTGGCGGTCACGCTGGGCTTCTCGCCGCCGCACCGGCTGCAATGGGCGACGCCGTTCCTGCTGGCCAACCTGCTGGTGCTGGCCCTGATGTGGGGCTGGCTGTGCGAGTACGCGGCCACCGCCGTGTACTACTGGCGGGACCGCCGATGACCGGAACGCCCATCGCCAACGACATCCGTCGCCTGCGGACCGAGCGTGGCGACATGACCCAGCAGGTGTTGGCCGATGTCTGCGGAGTGACCCGGCAAACTATCATTGCGCTGGAGGCGGGGCGCTACGCGCCCTCGCTGGAACTGGCGTTCCGCATCGCGCGGGCGTTTGGCGTGGGCGTCGAAGAGGTGTTCCGTTGGGAAATGCAATGAATCGCTGGCTGCCGCTGGCCGGCGTCGCCGGCGCGGTCCTGTTCGCCGCCACCCTCGTCGGATTCGCCGCGGCGCTGCCGGGTTACTCGCACGTGACCCATCCGGTCGCGGTGCTGGGGGCCAAGGGCGTCCCGAGCGCCAATGCCTTCAACCTGCTGGGCCTGATGCTGCCGGGGTTGCTGGCCTCGGCGGCGATGCTGGCGCTGCGCCAGCGACTGCCCCGCGATGCCGGCTGGACGGTGCGGATCGGCGCGCAACTGCTGTTCCTGTCCACCCTCGGCGTGGTCGCCCAGGGATTGCTGCCGCTGGACCCGGAAGACCTGCACAACGCCAGCAGCAGCTATCACGCCACCGCGTGGATGCTGTGGTGGGTCGCGTTCGTGCCGGGCGCGCTGTTGCTGGCGGTGGGGCTGCGGGGCCGGAGCGGCTGGTGGATGGTGGCGCGCCTCAGCGTGCTGGCGGCGGCGGGCGTGCTGTTCACCGTGCTGTTCGCGGTCGATGTCCTGCCGGCCGGCATCGCCCAGCGGCTGGGCTTCGCGATCTGGTGGCTGTGGGTGGCGTGGGTGGGCTGGGTCGCCTGGCGCCTGCCGTCCGGCGCGGCCTGAGCCGGGAGCGCCCGAGCCGGCGCTCCCTGTCGCCCCCGCGGCCTGCCGGGACTAGGGCTGCTTGAACAACACGCCGTCCTTCATCACCAGCGCGACTTCGAGCACGCGCTGGATGTCGGCGACCGGATCTCCGGGCACCGCCACGATGTCGGCGCGCTTGCCGGCCTCGATCACGCCCTGATCGTCCACGCCCAGCACCTCGGCCGCGCGCACGGTGGCGGCCTGCAGGGCCTCGGCGGCGGGAATGCCGGCTTCCACCATGTAGATGAACTCGCGCGCGTTGTCGCCGTGGGGGCCCACGCCCATGTCGGTGCCGAAGGCGATCTTCACCCCGTTGCGATGGGCCTTGGCGGCGGTGTCCTGGATCTGCGCGCCGATGCGCGCGGCCTTGGGCCGCACCACTTCCGGGAAATAACCATCCACCTTGGCCTTGTCGGCCACGAAACGGCCGGCGTAGATCGTCGGCACGTACCAGGTGCCGTGCTGCTTCATCAGCCGCATCACCTCCTCGCTCATGTAGGTGCCGTGCTCGATGCTGGTCACCCCGCCCAGCACCGCGCGCTTCATGCCCTCGGTGCCGTGCGCGTGCGCGGCCACGCGGAAGCCGTAGTCGTGCGCGGTGTCGACGATGGCCTTGACCTCGTCCACGGTGAACTGCGGCGCGTCGCCGGACTTGGCGTAGCTGAGCACGCCGCCGGTGGCGGTGATCTTGATGACGTCGCTGCCATCCTTGTAGCGCTGCCGCACCGCCTGGCGCGCGTCGTCGATCGAATTGATCACGCCTTCGGTCGGGCCGGGCGGGCCAATCAGGTGGGCGAGATGATCGTTGTAGCCGTTGGTGGGATCGGCGTGGCCACCGGTGGTGGCGATGGATTTGCCGGCCGCGAAGATGCGCGGGCCCTTCACCAGGCCCTGGTTGACCGCGTCGCGCAGGTGCGGGGCGATTTCGCCGCCAAGGTCGCGCACGCTGGTGAAACCCGCCAGCAGGGTCTTTTCGGCGTAGCCCACCGAGCGATAGGCGAAATCGATCGGATCCAGGCGGAATCCTTCCGAATAGCTCTGCGGATTGGACTGGCTGCCCAGATGCACATGCAGATCGGTCCAGCCGGGCAGGCAGGTGTGCCCGGCCAGATCCACGGCGCGGGCGCCGGCAACCTCGACCCGGCCTTCCAGCACCTCGGCGACGCGGCCATCGCGGACCACCACCGTCCGCGCCGGCAGCAGTTTGCCGCTGCGCGCCTCGAACAGCCGTTCGCATTGGAGCGCCAGCGGTTCGGCGGCAGTGGCGGACAGCGGGACGAGCAGGAAAGCCAGGGCCAGGGCGGGACGGGACATGCGGGTCTCCGGAGCGGGTCCGGGCCATGGTAGCGGAGCATCCGGGCGCGGATCCGCCAGTCGGCCCGTGACCATCCGGAGTGGAGCCCCCTGCTGCACTGCGGTACCCTTGCCGACTTTGCCGTCGCCTTTCCCGCCTACGTCCGCCATGTCCGCTGCCGAACCCGTCGCCTACGAACCGAAATCCGTCGAATCCGCCGCCCAATCGTTCTGGGAGACTCGCCGGGCCTTCGAGGTCGACGAACAGTCCGACAAGCCCAAGTACTACTGCCTGTCGATGCTGCCGTATCCGTCGGGCGCGCTGCACATGGGACACGTCCGGAATTACTCGATAGGCGACGCGCTGGCGCGCTATATGTGGATGAACGGGTACAACGTGCTGCATCCGATGGGATGGGACTCGTTCGGACTGCCGGCGGAGAATGCAGCGATCAAGAACAAACGTCCGCCGAAGGAATGGACGCTGTCAAACATTGCGAACATGAAGGCGCAGATGAAGCGCCTGGGATTTGGCTACGATTGGTCGAAGGAAGTGACGACCTGCCTGCCTGATTATTACCGTTGGAACCAGTGGTTCTTCCTCAAGCTGTTTGAGAAGGGGTTAGCGTACCGGAAGAAGAGCAAGGTGAACTGGTGTCCGGAATGCGCGACTGTGCTGGCGAACGAGCAGGTTGTGGGCGGGTGCTGCTGGAGACACGAGACGACGCCGGTGGAGCAGCGCGAACTGGAACAGTGGTTCGTGCGGACGACGAATTACTCAGACGAATTACTCGACGGCTTGGACAAACTCGAAGGCTGGCCGGAGAAGGTGCGCATCATGCAGCGCAACTGGAT
>NZ_JBQCIJ010000028.1:0-139403 GCF_051953815.1 Pseudoxanthomonas sp.
CCTTTTCGAAATCGGTATGGATCACGGCCGCCGCCTGCGGCGCGGTGGAGCCCGCCCGGACGGTCCAGGCCCGGACTTCCTTCACGCCGGCGGTGAAGTAGGTCTGCAAGCCCAGCAGGGCGTACGCGGCCCGGATCACCCGGTTCAGGCCCGGCTCGTCCAGCCCCAGATCGGCCAGAAAGGCGTCCCGGTCGGCGTCGTCCAGCTGGGACAGCTCTTCCTCGATGGCGGCCGACACCGGCACCACCTGGGCCCCCTCGGTCGCGGCGCGGGCACGCACGGCCTCCAGGTGCGGATTGTTCTCGAACCCGTCCTCCAGCACGTTGGCCACGTACATCACCGGCTTGAGGGTCAGCAGGAACAGGTCGCGGACCAGCGCGCGCTCCTCCTCGTCCAGGCCCAAGGCGCGGCCGGGCTTGCCGTCGCTCAGGCCGGCATGCAGCTTCTGCAGCACCGGCTTGCGCGCGATGGCGTCCTTTTCGCCGGCTTTGGCCGAACGTTCGGCGCGGTTGAGCGCCTTTTCGACACTATCCAAGTCCGCCAGCGCCAGTTCGGTGTCGATGGTCTCGATGTCGGCGATGGGGTCGACCTTGCCGGAGACATGGACGATGTCGCCATGCTCGAAGCAGCGCACGACATGGGTAATGGCGTCGACTTCGCGGATGTGGGCCAGGAACTTGTTGCCCAGGCCCTCGCCACTGGCGGCGCCCGCCACCAGGCCGGCGATGTCGACGAACTCGACCGCGGTCGGCAGCACCTTCTGCGGCTTGACGATCTCGGCCAGCTGGTTCAGCCGCAGGTCCGGCACCGGGACCACGCCGACGTTCGGCTCGATGGTGCAGAACGGAAAGTTGGCCGCGGCGATACCCGCCTTGGTCAGCGCGTTGAACAGGGTCGACTTGCCTACGTTGGGCAGGCCGACGATGCCGCATTTGATGCCCATAAAAATCCGGGATTGGGAATTCGGGATTCGGGATTCGAAAAGCGCCGGCTTCCCGAATCCCGAATCCCCAAGGCCTAATCCCTGCTCGTATGCAGGCGCTTCATCGCTTCGTTGAAATCACCGCGGACCGCCAGCGGCAGTACGTCGATCGCGTCGTCGATGGCGCGGCCGATCAGGATTTCATCGTCCTTGCCGGGCTTGCCCAGCACCCAGCCGGTCACCTTGTCCTTGTGGCCCGGGTGGCCGATGCCGATGCGCAGGCGATGGAACTTGCCGTGCCCCAGCAGCTGGATGGTGTCGCGCAGGCCGTTCTGGCCACCGTGGCCGCCGTCGAACTTGAGCCGCGCCACGCCGGGCGCAAGGTCGAGTTCGTCATGGGCCAGCAGCGCCTCTTCCGGCGCGATTTTCCAGTAGCGCAGCGCGGCGGTCACCGACTTGCCGCTGAGGTTCATGTAGGTGGCCGGCTTGAGCAGCCAGATCGGCTGGCCGCCGATGACGACCTTGGCGGTTTCACCGAACAGCTTGCTTTCCAGGCCAAAGCGCTCGCCCTGCCCTTCGGCCAGGGTATCGACAAAACGGAACCCGGCGTTGTGCCGGGTTCGCGCGTGTTCGGCACCGGGGTTGCCCAGCCCGACGATGAGACGGAGACCTGCCATCGCAGCCATCCACGCCGATGCGTCCGCCGGAGCGGACGCATCGTGGCGCGAGGATTACTTGTCGTCCTTCTTCGCGGCCTTGGCGGCCGGCACTTCGGCGCCTTCGGCCGGGGCTTCGGCTTCGGCCTCTTCCTTGCCGTGCTTGGCCGTGACCACCGCGTCGTCGTGTTCCTTGCCCAGCTTCAGCTCCGGGATTTCCACGCCGGCCGGCAGCTTCAGGTTCGACAGGTAGACGATGTCGCCGACCTTCAGCTCGGACAGGTCGACTTCGATCGACTCCGGCAGGTCCTTCGGCAGGCACGCCACGTGGACTTCCTTCAGTTCGTGGGTCACCACCACGTCGGCGGACTTGCCGGCCGGCGACTTCTCTTCGTTGACGAAGTGCAGCGGCACGGTCGCGCGCAGGACTTCGTTCTCGCTGATGCGCTGGAAGTCCAGGTGCATGATCTGCTGCTTGTACGGATGGCGCTGCATGTCACGCAGCAGGACCTTCTGGATGTCGCCGTTGAGGCTCAGGTCCAGGATGGTCGAGTAGAACCAGTCGTGCTGGCTGGCCAGCCAGACGTCGTTGTGGTTCAGCTGGATGCTGACCGGCTTGAGGTCGCCACCATAGACGATGGCGGGCACGTTGCCGGCGTGACGCAGGCGGCGGCTCGCACCCTTACCCTCGTCTTCGCGGCGCTGCACCTTGATTTCGTGTGTCGTTGCCATTTTTTTCACTACCTAGTTGATGAACCGCCTCACGGCGGTGATGAAGACTCCTCCGCGACCAGAGAAGCCGTTGCGATGCCGGGGTCCGGCATTCGGGATTGGGGATTAGCAAAGCGCCAATCCCGAATCCCCAATCCCGAACCCCGAACGTCAATCCACGTACAGCGAGCTCACCGATTCGCCAAAGGCGATGCGGCGAACGGTTTCGGCCAGCAGTTCCGCCACGCTGAGCTGGCGGATCCGGCCACACGCCTTCGCTTCCGGCGAGAGCGGGATGGTATCGGTGACGACCAGTTCGTCCAGCACCGACTTGTTCAGGTTGTCCACCGCCGGGCCCGAGAGCACGGCGTGGGTGCAGTACGCGGCCACCTTCTTGGCGCCACGCGACTTCAACGCGGCCGCCGCGGCGCACAGGGTGCCGGCGGTATCGACGATGTCGTCCACCAGCACGCAGTCCTTGCCGTCCACATCGCCGATGATGTTCATCACGGTGGCGACGTTGGCGCGCGGACGCCGCTTGTCGATGATGGCCAGGTCGGCATCATCCAGGCGCTTGGCGACGGCGCGCGCGCGCACCACGCCGCCCACGTCGGGCGAGACCACGATCAGGTTGTCGGTGCCGTAGGCGCGCCAGATGTCGGCCAGCAGCAGCGGCGAGGCATACACGTTGTCGACCGGGATGTCGAAGAAGCCCTGGATCTGGTCGGCGTGCAGGTCCACCGTCAGCACGCGATCGGTACCGACCGCGCTGAACATCTTGGCCGCCACCTTGGCGGTGATCGGCACGCGCGAGGAACGCAGGCGGCGATCCTGGCGCGAGTAGCCGAAGTACGGCACCACCGCGGTGACGCTGGCCGCCGAGGCGCGCTTGAGCGCGTCAATCAGCACCAGCAGTTCCATCAGGTTTTCCGCGGCCGGCGCGCAGGTGGGCTGGACCACGAACACTTCCTGGCGGCGGACGTTCTCCTCGATTTCCACCTGCACTTCGCCATCGGAGAAGCGCGACACCAGCGCCTTGCCCGGACGCACGCCCAACTCGCGGCAGATGCTGTCGGCCAGCGGTTTGTTGGCGTTGCCGGAGAAGACAAGCAGGTTGCGGTCGTCTTGCATTTTTCTTCTCTCGGCGATGGCTTCTGGCGGCGGCGGGAAGTCGCGGCGCGCAGCCCGGGACAGGCGCTGCATGGAAACCGCGGATTGGCAGGGGCGGAAGGATTCGAACCTACGAATGCCGGGATCAAAACCCGGTGCCTTAACCACTTGGCGACGCCCCTAGGCGTTAGGTTTCCGCTTCGAGCGCATCCTGCAGCGGTGAGCGCACCGCACCCGGCACCAGCCAAGCTCGCAGGCCGGACAGTTCCGCCAGCGCCGCTTCCGCCTGGGCTCGCTGCGCGAACTCGACGAAGCAACCGCTGCCGGAGCCGGTCAGCCGCGGCGTGCCGATACGCGCCAGCGCCTGGAAGACAGCCTCAATGGCTGGTTCCCGGCGGCGCAGTACCGGCTCGAACGCATTGCCGAGCAGGTGTCCCGAAACGAAGTCCGATATTTTCGCGGGTGGCGCGTTTCGCGTCAAATCAGGGGCCTGGAACAGGGCCGCGGTGGGGACATGCACGCCGGGGTCGGCCAGCACATACCACGCCGGCGGCAGGGCGACGGGCGTCAGCAATTCGCCGACGCCCTCGGCCCAGGCGTTCTGTCCGCGGATGAACACGGGTACATCCGCGCCCAGCCGCAGGCCCAGTTCGGCCAGCCGGTGGACCGGCAGACCGGTGCCCCACAGGCGGTCCAGAACCACCAGCACGGTCGCCGCGTCGGACGAGCCGCCGCCAAAGCCACCTCCTGCGGGAATACGCTTTTCGACGGCGATATCCGCACCTTGGGCGCAGTTGGCCTCTGATTTCAGCAGATTGGCGGCACGAACCAGGAGATCGTCAGCTTCCGCCACGCCCGGCACCGAATCCCCCACCCGGCGGACAGCACCGTCCTCCCGGACCCGCAGGTACACGGTGTCGCCCCAGTCGAGGAGCCGGAACACCGACTGCAACAGGTGATAGCCGTCCGGCCGCCGACCGGTGATGTGCAGGAACAGGTTCAGCTTGGCCGGTGCGGGCCAGGCCGACCAGCCCTCCCCCACCGGCGGCGGGCTCATGGGGCGGCCCCGAGATCCCAGCGATCCACAATGAGGCGGACCCGCGCCTGGCCACGTTCGGCTTCGATGCGCCGGGGCATCGCGGGCTGGTCGCCGGCGGCCGGCAGCCATTCGGTGTAGCGGATGCGCCAGCCGGCCTGGTCCAGCGCCTGAAGCTGGCCTTCCGGCCCGAATTCGGGGCGTCCCCCGCCACTGAGACCACGCGCCCAGTCCGAAAGGGTCTGCACCGGGATGTCCCAGCCGGTGGCTTCGCGCAGCAGCTGGTCGGCGTCGGCGCCCTGGCGCAGACCGCCTTCCAGCCCTTCCAGCCGCGCGCCGGCCTCGTCCGCGCTCAGGCGCCAGCTTTGCCGGGTGACCGGCGCGCTCAGCGACGCGGTATACCGGGCGCCCTGCTGGCGCCAGTCGAGCCGGCCGCTCCCGCCCTTGCCGGCCTGGCTGACCGCCACCCGGGCCTCGAATCCCCATTCCTTGCGACCGTGCAACCAGGCCTCACGGGTGGACTGGCGCGCCTGCGCGGCGGCGACATCCTCGGGATCCACCAGCGCCGGCGGCGCCGGCTTGCGACCGCCTCCGCTGGCGCAGGCCGCCAACAGCAACACCCAGGCCGCCAGCAGCGGTCCACGCACCATCCACTTCATGCTCCGGTCTTCTCCAGCGCCCGCTGCAGCGAGCGGTTTTCGGGATCCAGCTTGCGCGCCTCGTCGAAATACCGGCGCGCTTCGTCCTTCTGCCCCATCACCCACAGCACTTCGCCGACGTGCGCGGCGATCTCGGGATCCTTCTGCAGGGTGAAGGCGCGCCGCAGCTGCACCAGCGCTTCCGGCAGCCGCCCCAGCCGGTACAGCACCCAGCCATAACTGTCGATGATGGCGGCGTTCTCGGGTTCTGCCACGCGGGCGCGATCGATCAGTTCCAGCGCTTCCTGGTAGCGCTGGGTGCGATCGGCCAGGGTGTAGCCCAGTGCGTTGAGGGTCGCGGTGTTTTCCGGGTCGATCACCAGGATCTTGCGGAAATCGGCCTCGGCGCGGTCGATGCGGTCGCGACGCTCCCAGGCCAGGCCGCGTGCGTAGAGGATCTCGAGATCGTCCGGATAAGCCGCCAGCCCGCGCGCGAACACGTCCAGTTCGCCGGCATCGTCGTCGTTCTTCTGGCGCAGTTCGGCCTCCAGCAGATAGGCGTTGCGGCGGGCATCGTCGTCGGCCGAGGCGTCGCCCTGCAGCGTGCGCACTTCCTGGAACGCCTGATCCTTGCGATCGAGTTCATACAGGGTATTGGCGGCACGCAGGCGCGCTTCCGAGCGGGCGCTGCCGGCCGGCACGCTGCGATACCAGTCCAACGCCTCCTGCGGCCGCTTGAGGAACTCGGCCATCTGGCCCAGCAGCAATCGGCGCCCGCCGTCCGGCTGCCCGGCTTCCCGGCGCAGTTCGTCGTACAGCGCGGTCAACGCGGTGGTGTTGTCGGCCTTGGCCAGCAGCGAGGCGCGCAGCGCGTAGCTCTGGTCATCCTGCGGGCCCTTGGCCAGGGTGGCGGCGGCGGTGGCCGAATCGCCCAGCGCTTCGTACTCGGCCGCGACCGCCAGGCGCAGTTCGGGCCTTTCCAGGATGTCGGTGCCCAATCCGCCCAATACCTTGCGGGCCGCGGCCTCGTCGCCGGATCGCCGCAGCTGGGCCGCGTGCAGCAGGACCACCCGCGGCTCCTGCGGGAACCGTTCGACCACCCGGCCGACGATGCGGCGGGACAGTTCGGGCTGCTCCAGTTGCTGGGCCAGCCCGGCGAACGCCAGCCACGCCTGCAGCTCGGCCGGAACGGCGTTGCCGTCGACCAGTTCGCCCAGCAGCCGGGCCGGCAGCTCGGGATCCTTGCCGCCGCTGCCGAGCGCGGTCAGCGCGTAGCGCCAGCCCATTTCGTCCGGCGATTTCATCAGCGTGTCCAGCTCGCGGCGGGCGGCACGGGCGTCGCCGCGCCGCAGCGCCAGGGTGGCTTCCGCGCCGCGCATGGCCAGCGATCTGGGCGAACGGGCGCGCCAGAGTTTCAACGCCTCGGCGGCGCCGGCGTCGTCGTTGGACAGCAGGGCGATGCGGGTCGCCCGTTCGGCGAGTCCGGGATCCTCGGTGTCCCGTGCGGCCTCCAGATACCAGCGGGATGCTTCGGAAAGCTGTCCGGCCTGGAGCGCGAATTCGCCCGCCATCACCGTGGTCAGGGCGTCGTCCCGGGCCGGTGGCGGCGCCTTGCGCGAGGCCAGGGCGGGCCCGGACAGGGCCAACAGCAGCGGGATGACCAGGCTGAGACGCAATATTGCGGGCATGAGACTCACGTGGGCCGTAAAATAGCGGCCACTTACCAGCCAGCAGCTTAGCGCAAGCACCTGAACGATGACGTTGTGGGTCCTCGGACTTAATCACCAGACCGCGCCGGTCGAACTGCGCGAACGCGTGGCCTTCGACGCCGGCGCGCTGCCGACCGCGCTGAGCGCGCTGCGCACCCTGCCGCAGGTCGAGGAAGCCGCGCTGCTGTCGACCTGCAACCGCACCGAGCTGTACGCGGTCGCGGACGACGGACAGGTGCTCGCCAACTGGCTGGCGACCCATGCCGACGGCCTGGAAGCCTACCTGTACCGGCATCGCGACGCCGACGCGGTCCGCCATCTGTTCCGGGTGGCGACCGGCCTGGACTCGATGGTGCTGGGCGAACCGCAGATCCTCGGCCAGGTGAAGGACGCCTGGGCCAGCGCGCGCGAACACGGCGCGCTCGGCAGCCGCCTGGACCGGCTGTTCCAGCAGACTTTCGCGGTGGCCAAGCGCGCCCGCACCGACACCCGCGTGGGCGCCAATCCGGTCTCGGTGGCCTCCACCGCGGTGCGGCTGGCGCAGGATTCCTTCACCCGCCTGAGCGATTCGACCGTGCTGCTGATTGGCGCCGGCGAAACCATCGAACTGGCCGCCAAGCATCTCAGCGAAGGCCGCGTGCGCCGCCTGCTGATCGCCAACCGCACCCTCGCCCACGCGCAGGATCTGGCCAGCCGGCATGGCGGTTACGCGCTGCCGCTGGGCGAACTGGAGCGTCATCTCGGCGAAGCCGACGTGGTGTTCTCGGCGACCGCCGCGCGCGAACCGATCCTGCTGCGCGCGCACGTCGAACAGGCGCTGGCGCGGCGGCGGCACAAGCCGATGCTGCTGTTCGATCTGGCGGTGCCGCGCGACATCGCCGCCGACGTGGCCGATCTCGCCGACGCCTATCTGTACACGGTCGACGATCTGGAGCGCGCGGTCGAAGACAACCGCCGCAGCCGGCGCGAAGCCGCCGATGCGGCCGAAGCGATCATCGAGCTGCAGGTCGCCCGCTACGTGGAAACGCTGCAGGCCGGCGGCCGCCAGGAACCGCTCAAGCGCCTGCGCGCGCACGGCGAGCAGGCCCGCGACGACGTGCTGGCCAAGGCGCGCCAGCAACTGGCCAACGGCCGCGAACCGGAGGCCGTGCTGGAATTCCTCGCCCATTCGCTGACCAACCGCCTGCTGCATCCGCCGACCGCAGCGCTGCGCGAAGCCGCGCTGACCGGCGACGCCGAACTGGCGCGCGCGGCCGATCGGCTGTTCCCTGAAAAGGCGCCCTACTCCCACGCCAAGAAGCCCGATGACGCCGACGCTGCGCCGTAAACTCGAAGCGCTGGCCGAACGCCGCGAAGAACTGGAACGCCTGCTGGCCGATCCCGGCGTGGCCGGCGACAACGAGCGCTTCCGCAACTATTCCCGCGAGTTCGCGCAACTGGAGCCCGTCGCCACCGCGCTGGCCGAAGAGGCGCGCGCCAGGCGCGATCTGGCCTCGGCCGAGGCGATGCGGGGCGATCCGGATCTGGCCGAGCTGGCGGAGGAGGAAATCGCCACCGCGCGGACCCGCCTGGCCGAGCTGGAGGACGAACTGTCGCTGCTGCTGGTACCGCGCGATGATCGCGACGACGGCAACCTGTTCCTGGAAGTCCGCGCCGGCACCGGTGGCGACGAGGCCGCGATCTTCGCCGGCGACCTGTTCCGCATGTATGCGCGCTACGCCGAACGCCAGGGCTGGCGGGTGGAAATCGAATCCGACAATCCGGGCGAGCATGGCGGCTACAAGGAAATCGTGGCCAAGGTCAGCGGCCGCGGCGCGTTCGCGCGATTGAAGTTCGAATCCGGCACCCACCGCGTGCAACGCGTGCCGGCAACCGAATCGCAGGGACGCATCCACACCTCGGCGGCGACGGTGGCGATCATTCCCGACGTGGAAGAAGTCGAGGAGGTCACCATCAATCCGGCGGATCTGAAGATCGATACCTTCCGCTCCTCAGGCGCGGGCGGCCAGCACGTCAACAAGACCGAATCCGCCATCCGCATCACCCACGTCCCGACCGGCGTGGTGGTCGAGTGCCAGACCGAGCGCAGCCAGCACGCCAACCGCGACAAGGCGATGAAGCGGCTGAAGGCCCAGTTGCTCGACGCCGAACGCAGCAAGCAGCAGGCCGCGCAGGCGGCATCGCGGCGCCTGCAGGTGGGCAGCGGCGATCGCAGCCAGCGCATCCGCACCTACAATTTTCCGCAGGGCAGGATCACCGACCATCGCGTCGAGGGTCTGACCCTGTACGATCTGCCCAACATCATGGAAGGCGATCTGGATCCATTGGTGGATCGCCTGACCCGCGAATACCAGGCCGACGAACTGGCCCGACTGACGGAGGCGGCATGAGCATCACGGTACGACGCGCGACCCTGGCCGATGCGGACGCGATCGCGCCGCTGTTCGACCTGTACCGCCAGTTCTACGAACAGGCGCCGGACGCCGCGCTGGCCTCCTCGTTCGTCCGCGACCGGCTGGCAAACGACGAGTCGGTGATCTTCGTCGCCGAGGATGCGGGGCGGCCGATGGGCTTCACCCAGTTGTTCCCGTCGTTCTCCTCGGTGCGCGCGGTGCGCATCTGGGTGCTCAACGATCTCTATGTCGTCCGCGAAGCGCGCCGCCAGGGCGTGGCCCGCGCGTTGCTGGACGCCGCCGCCGCATTCGGGCGGAACTCGGGCGCCGCGCGCCTGGAACTGGAAACCGATCACGACAACCGTTCCGCGCAGGCGCTGTACCGGCACCTGGGCTGGGAACCCTACGACGGCACCCTGCGTTTCCGGCTCCCGCTGGACGCCTGAACACGGTCGGGCTTCGTTCCGCGCCACGCGCGGGGCGTCGCAGGTGAACGGCGCCATTGAAAGCGCGACCGGCCAGCCCTTACGCTGCCGGCATGAGCCACGCCAACGACTTCCTCCCGCTGCGCCTTGCCCTGCTGACCGTCTCCGACAGCCGCACCTTGGCCGAGGACAGCAGCGGCGACTATCTGGCCAACGCCGCCACCGAGGCCGGCCATCATCTCGCCGAACGCAGCCTGCTGCCCGATGACCGCTACCAGTTGCGGGCGCTGGTCTCGCGCTGGATCGCCGATCCGGCGGTGGACGGCATCCTGGTCACCGGCGGCACCGGCTTCACCGGGCGCGATTCCACGCCGGAAGCCCTGCTGCCCCTGCTGGACAAGGAGATGCCCGGCTTCGGCGAACTGTTCCGCGCCATCAGTTTCGAGGAGATCGGTACCTCGTCGCTGCAGTCGCGGGCCTTCGCGGGACTGGCGAACGGCACCTTCCTGTTCTGCCTGCCGGGTTCGACCTCGGCCTGCCGCACGGCATGGGAGCGCATCATCGCCGCGCAACTCGACGCGCGCACCCGGCCCTGCAACCTCGCCACGCTGCGCCCCCGCCTCAAGGAATGATTCCAGGAACGGCCATGTCCATCGACGCCACACTGCGCATGCTCGCCAAGGCCAGCGGACTCAGCGCCGCCGACATCGCCACCGCCATTCCCAAGGTCGGCGCCGCGACCGTCCGCTCGTGGATGAGCGGCGACAAGCTGCCCGGCAAGGATCAGTTGGCCGCCCTCGCCCGCGCGTTCGGCGTGCCCGCCGGCGCGCTGCTGGCGGAACTGGCCACGCAACTGGATCCGGCGCGCACGCGGGGCGAACACGATCTCCTGGCCGCCTACCGTGAACTGAATTCCCGCCAGCAGGGCGCGCTGCTGGAGGTGGCGCGCGGCATGGCCGGCACCACCCGCCAGAACCGCCGGAAGAAAACGCCATGAAGGAACTCAAGCGCAAGGAATACGAACACCTGCTCAAGCCGCTGCAACTGGAACTGGCGGCGATGGCGCGCTGGGCCGCGCACGCGGGCGCACGCATCGTGGTGCTGATGGAAGGCCGCGACACCGCCGGCAAGGGTGGCGCGATCAACGCCATCCGCGAACACCTCAACCCGCGCCAGTGCCAGGTCGCCGCGCTGCCCAGGCCAAGCGAGCGCGAAAGCACCCAGTGGTACCTGCAACGCTACATCGCCCATCTGCCGGCGGCGGGCGAGATCGTGCTGTTCGATCGCAGTTGGTACAACCGCGCCGGGGTGGAGAAGGTGATGGGATTCTGCTCGGCGACCGAGTACCGCCGCTTCCTGGCCCAGGTGCCGATCTTCGAGAAGCTGCTGGTCGACGACGGCATCCTGCTGTTCAAGTACTGGCTTGCCGTTGATCAGGCACGCCAGGAAGAACGCTTCGCCGAACGCGCCGAGGAACCGCTGAAAAGCTGGAAGCTCTCGCCCATCGACCTGAAGGCGCGCGAGAAGTACGCCGACTACACCGCCGCGCGCGAAGCCATGTTCAAGGCCACCCACACCACCGACGCGCCGTGGACGCTGGTCGACTTCAACGATCAGCGGCGCGGTCGCCTGACCTTGATCCGGGATCTGCTGGACCGCCTTCCCGATACCCAGGTGCCGCTGGAGACATTCGGACTTCCTCCATTGAAGGGCAAGCCGCAGAAGGAAAAGTACGGCGTGCTGAAACCGATCGCGCCGTTTCCCGTCTGAGCGGCGCGCCCGGCGGTCGGACTGAACGCCGCCCATGCGGAACGTGGGTTACAGGCGGTTTTCACTACCGATTCAGTCCATTTTTCCAAGACTCGCCGCACCTGGAAAAGGAGTGCCCCCATGAACGTCACCCTCCGTCATTCCAAGCCGCTGCTGGCGCTGTGCGCCGGCCTGCTGCTTGCCACCGCCTCGGCCGCCAACGCGCAGGTGGTCGGCTACAACTTCCGCACCGGCGACGCCTGGGTGGACACCCGCCTGATCGAAATCAACGACTACGGTTCACGCTATCGCGATCCCTTCATCGACGAGATGACCGGTTACTACGGCGCGCCGCGCTCGCTGGTGACGGATCTGTTCGGCCGCCGCTGGTCGGCTGGCGATATCTACTACGCCTGCGCGATCGCGCACATCCTGCGCCTGCCGTGCATCGACGTGGTCCATGAGTACGAGCGCAATCCCGGCCAGGGCTGGGGCGCGATCGCCAAGCGCATGGGCATCAAGCCCGGCTCATCGGAATTCCACGCACTGAAAAACGGCTTCGCCCGCACCTACGATCGCTGGGGTTATCCGGTGGTGGTGGATCGGAATGTCCATGTCGACTGGTCCAAGCACGGTCCGGGCAAGGGCAAGCCGGCGCACGCGGGCAATGGCAACGGCGGCGGCAAGGGTGCCGCGCGTCCGCCGCAGGGCAACGGCCACGGCGCCTCGGACAAGGGACGCGGCGGTGACCATGGCCGCGGACAGGGCAGCGGCAAGGACAAAGGCCAGGGCGGACAGGGCCAGGGCCAGGGCAAGGACAAGGGACACGGCCAAGGCAAGAAGTAAGCCGGTCATCCGAACGAAAAAGGCGGCCCATGGCCGCCTTTTTCCTGTCGCGGGTTTCAGCCGATCCCGAAGCCCGGCGGCACCGGCTGCGTCCACGCCTGGCGTTCCACGCGATCCACCCGCGCCTGCGGCGGACCATGGCGCAACCAGCCCGCCAATGTCTCGATGGCGTCCGGCTCGCCGTCCGCGATCACTTCCACCCGTCCGTCCGGCAGGTTTCGCGCGAT
Organism: Pseudoxanthomonas sp.; assembly: GCF_051953815.1. GTDB lineage: Bacteria > Pseudomonadota > Gammaproteobacteria > Xanthomonadales > Xanthomonadaceae > Pseudoxanthomonas_A. The sequence goes on from NZ_JBQCIJ010000028.1 coordinate 12,423, forward strand.
GCCCGCCAGTTCCAGCCGTCGCGCCTGTTCGCGGGTGGAGGCGCGGAAGAACACGCCCTGCACCTTGCCTTCGATCAGGAAGCGCGCGGCGGCCATCAGCCTGGTTTGCCGGGAGCCGCGATCAGCGTTTCCAGATCACGCGCGGTGACCGGACCGGCGAATGCCTTGGCGACCTTGCCGTCCGGCGCGATCAGATAGGTGGTGGGCAACCCGCGCGGGGTCGCGAAATCGGCTGGCGGCGCCATCACGTCGATGATCGCGATCGGATAGACCACCGGGTGTTCCTTCAGGAATGCCTGCATGTCGGCCGGCGTGATGTCCTCGTAGGCCAGGCCGACGACCTGCACGTCCTCGCGCATCGCGTCCAATGCGGACAGCTCCGGCATTTCCTTCAGGCAGGGCGCGCACCAGGTCGCCCAGAAGTTGACCACCACCCATTTGCCGCGCTGCGCGGAAAGATCGAACCGGCCGCCGTCGACCGTGTCGACCGCCAGCGTCGGAATCTCCGCGGTGGTCTCGCGGATCGACATGCCGTTGCCGCTCTCCGCCGTGGGAGCGGGCGCGGCGGGCGCGGGCTTGCCGGCCGCGGGTTCGGCGGGCGTCGGCGGCTTGCAGCCGGCCAGGGCGAGCATCGCCACCAGCAGGGTCGTCAGCACCACTCTCATCGATTGTCCTCGTTGGATTCCAGATAGATATCGCTGACCCGCCGCTTGAGCAGTTCGCGCAACGGCACCCGCAGTTCGTCCAGCGCCCGGCGCGCGGCCACGCCCAGTGAATCATCCTTGCAGGGCAGATGCGCCTCGGCGATCGGGATCCGCATCTGGCAGGCCTCATAGAGTTCGGCCAGGGTCATGTCGTCCAGATCCCGCGACAGCAGCCATTCGCCCTCCTCGGCCCGCCGCAGCAGATTGATGTCGGCCAGTTGGCCGAGCATCTGCTGGATCAGCGAATCGGTCAGGATCGGTTCCAGCGCAAGGATCTGGTCGCTGTGCAGGCCCTGGCCCTGCGCGCGCGCCTCGTTGAAGCGACCGAGCATGCGCAGCAGGCCGTAGATTTCGTAACCCAGCGGCAGCCGCATGGACACCGGCTGGTAGCGGAACGCCGCCATCGCCGAAGCCAGCGACGCGCCCATCAGGATCGCCACCCAGCACAGGTAGATCCACATCAGCAGGATCGGCACCGCCGCGAAGGTGCTGTAGATCTTCTGGTAGGTGTTGAAACTGCCCAGATACAGGCCCAGTCCCCACTTGACCAGTTCCAGCAGGGTGGTGGCCAGCAAGGCGCCGGCCACCGCGTAACGCAGCTTGATGGTCCGGTGCGGCACCACCCGGTAGATCATGGTGATGGCGGCGAACTCGATCAGCAGCGGGGCCAGGGTCAGCACGAAGGTGCGCAGCACCTGCCCTTCGCTGGTGGCGAACAGCGGCAGGGCGAAGAAACGCGCCGACATCGCCAGCGACGCCGCCGCCACCAGCGCTCCCAGGGTGAGCACCGTCCAGTACACCAGGAACCGGCCGAACTTCGGCCGCGACGAAGCGACCCGCCAGATCCGGTTGAAGGTCGCCTCGACGCTGTTGAGGGTGATCAGCAGGGAGATCACCAGCACGATCACGCCCACCGCGGTCAGCTGGCCGGCGCTGGCGGAGAACTGCTTGATGTAGATCTCGGCCGAGCGCGCCGCGTTGGGCACGAAGTTGGAAAAGATGTAGTCGCTGAGCTGATCGCTCCAGCGGTCGAACACCGGGAACGCCGACAGCACCCCGAACACCACCATCGCCAGCGGCACCAGCGCGAACAGGGTGGTGTAGGCCAGCGACGCGGCGGCCTGGAACAGCCGGTCGTCGAGGAAACGCTTGGCCAGGAAGCGGAAGAAGGTGCCGGCGCGTGCGCGGTCGCGCAGGCGGTCGGTCCAGCGATTGACGGAATCCAGTGGCTCCATGACGCGGGAAGGGTAACCGATGCGTCCGCGACGCGACATCGCCGCGTCGCTCGGGGGATACTAGGCGGCCCTGACGCGGACGGACCGATGCATGGCCGAGATCTTGGTGCTCTACTACAGTCGCGGCGGTTCGGTGGCCCGCCTGGCCCGGCAGATCGCGCGCGGCATAGGCGAGGTCGAAGGCATGGCGGCGCGCCTGCGCACGGTGCCGCCGGTCGCGCCGGTGACCCAGCAGGCCGCGCCACCGGTGCCCGAGGACGGCGCGCCTTATGTGGAGGCGCGCGATCTGGCCGAGTGCGCCGGGCTCATCCTGGGCAGCCCCACCCGTTTCGGCAACATGGCCGCGCCGCTCAAGCATTTCATCGACGGGCTGGGCGCGGAATGGGCCAGCGGCACCCTGGTGGACAAGCCGGCCGCGGTGTTCACCTCCACCGCCACCCAGCACGGCGGACAGGAATCGACCCTGCTGTCGATGCAGTTGCCGCTGCTGCACCACGGCTGCCTGCTGGTGGGCATTCCATTCACCGAGACCCTGCTGAGCACCACCCGCACCGGCGGCTCGCCCTACGGCGCCAGCCACGTGGCCGGTGGCAGCGACGACCCCACGCTCAGCGATGACGAATCCGCGCTGGCGCGTGCCTTGGGCCGGCGTGTGGCCGACGTCGCCCGCCGGTTGGGAGAACGCCGGTGACGCGCCCCCGCTGGCTGCCCGCGCTGGCGCTGCTGGCGCTCGCGGCGCTGTACGCGCTCTGGTTCCGTGGCGATCGCCACTACCTGGCGGTGCTGCTGGTGTTCTGCCTGCCGCCGTTCCTGCTAGCCATCGGCCATCTCCTGCGCAGGCCCAAAGCGCCTTTCTGGGCCGGTGTCTTCGCCTTGTTCTGGTTCGCCCATGCGGTGATGGTCGCGTGGTCGCGACCGGCCGAGGCCGGCTACGCCTGGGGTGGCATCGTGCTGTCGGTGGGATTGGTGCTGATGACCAGCTGGCCGGCGCTGCGCGCCCGTTTCGGCCGCAAGCGGGCGTCATGAAGCCACGCATCGGTTTGCCGCGGGGCCGCCGTTGGCTGATGTCCGCGTCGCTGCTGTCGCTGCTCTCGCTGTGCGCGATCCCGCGGGCCTTCGCCGACGAGGGTGCGGCCACCTGCCAATCGCGCGAACAGGACGTGGTGCAACCGGACGGCTCGCGCCTGCGCCTGACGGTCCGCTGCGTGGCCGCCGGCGAGAACGGTGCCGACCCGATGCCCCGCTTCACGGTGGCCTATGCCGCTTCGGGCAGTGATCGGTTCCAGCGCCGGCTGGCGCTGGACGCCGACGCGATGGAGGAACCCTTGCGGGATGTCGGGTTCGTGGACATCGACGGCGACGGTTTTTCCGAAGTCGAGGCCCGCGGCATGTGCGGCGCGGGCCCCAACTGCCTGGGCGATCTCTATCGCCTGGACCCGGCCACCGGCGAACTGCACCACTTCTTCAGTGGCGGCTACGCGGACCTGCGGGTGATCGACGGCCATCTGGTCGAATCCGGGCGCGCGAGTTGCTGCGCCTGGGAACACCACGCCTGGCCGATGGACGGCCCACCCCGCCTGCGCGACTACGACAACATGGCCCTGATGATCACCATCGGCGCCGATATGGCCAGCGACCAGGACGACGCGCCTGCCCGATGCACGTTCAGCCGCCGGAACGGCGATAATTGGCAGGTCGTTGCGCCGCCCGGCGCAGCCTGGTTGCCGCTGTGCGAGGTGTATGGCGACGACTACCACCTGGTCACCCCCGAAGAAGCGCGCGCGGCGGACGCCGCGGCCGCGCAGGAGCCCTGAGATGGAAGAACTGCTGATCGTCACCACCGGTGGCACGATCGACAAGATCTACTTCGACGACAAGTCCGACTACCAGATCGGCGATCCGCAGATCGGCCAGATCCTGAAGGAACTCGGCGTGGCGTTCCGCTTCACCGTCATTCCGATCATCCGCAAGGACTCGCTGCACATCACCGACGAGGATCGCGAACTGATCCGCGCGACGGTCGCCGCGCAGCCGGCGCGTCATGTGCTGATCACCCACGGCACCGATTCGATGGTGCAGACCGGTCATGTGCTCAAGTCCATTCCGGACAAGACCATCGTGATGACCGGCGCGCTCAACCCGGCCCGCTTCCGTGGTTCGGACGCCGAGTTCAACATCGGCTGCGCGGTCGGTGCGGTGCAATCGCTGCCGCCGGGCGTCTACATCGCGATGAACGGGCGCATCTGGGATCCGGCCAAGGTCCGCAAGAACGTGGCCGCCAATCGCTTCGAAGCGGCCTGATCGCGGTCCGCGCGCGGGCGGGTGGTTTCACCTCGCCAGCGCGCGCTTCAGGCCCGCATGCACGCGCGGGTCCAATGACTGCGCCACGTTGAAGCGCATGAAACGCCCCGCGTCGGGCGACAGGCTGAAGGCGTTGCCGGGCGCCAGCACCATGCCCTCCTCCAGGCAGGCGCGGGCCAGGGCCGCCGCATCGACGCCCTCGGGCAGCCGGCACCACAGGAACATGCCCGCCTGCGGCGTCAGCCACGGCGTGATGCCGAGCGCCGCCAGCCTGGGAAGGGTTTTTTCCCGCGCCTCCGCCAGGCGGATCCGGACCGCTTCCATGTGCCTCCGGTACCCGCTGTCGGTGAGCGCGATCAGCAGGAGATCGGCGGCCAGCCGGCTGCCGCCGAAACCGGTGGCCAGCTTCAGGTCGGCCAGCGCGTCGATCCAGTCCGGCCGCGCCGCCAGATAGCCGCAGCGCAGCGAGGCCGACAGGGTCTTGGAGAAACTGCCGATCTGGATCACCCGCGAGAGGCCATCGAACGCGGCCAGGCGAGGCGCGGGAGCATTCTCGAAATCCGCGAAGATGTCGTCCTCGACGATCACCAGGTTCGAGGTTTCCGCCAGTTTCAGCAGCCGGTGCGCGGTCACCGGCGACAGTATCGCGCCGGTGGGATTGTGCAGTCCCGAATTGGTGATGTAGAGCCGCGGCGCGTGGGCCTGCAGCGCGGCCGCGAACACCTCCAGATCCGGCCCGGTGGAGGTGTACGGCACGCTGACGACCTTGGCGCGATGCGCCTTCAGCAGCGCGTGGAAATTGAAGTAGCAGGGATCGTCCACCAGCACGGTGTCGCCGGGCTCCAGCAGGAACCGCCCGATCAGATCGATCGCGTGCGTCCCGGAATCGGTCAGCAGGATCTGATCCGGCGAGGCCTCGACGCCATGGCCGGACAGGCGCCGCGCGAGCCACTGGCGCAACGGCGGCAGGCCCAGCGGCGTCGCGTAGTCGGCGAGCGAAACGGCATCGGCGCGCGCCATCGTGCGCAGCGCGCGGCGGATGCCCGCTTCGTACATCCACGACGCCGGCAGCCAGCCGCAGCCCGGCTTGAGCATCGCCGCGCCGGTTTCCAGCGATTGCCGCGAAATCCAGAGCGGATCGACTTCGCGATCCAGCCGCGGCCCCATCTCCGCCAGCGCCAGCGGCGCGGTCGGCCCGGCGACATAGAACCCGGACCCCGGACGCGAGGCGATGACGCCTTCGGCCGCCAGCCGCTCGTACGCCTCCACCACGGTGGAGACGGAAACCTGCATCGCCTTCGCCTGCGCGCGCACCGAGGGCAGGCGCGCGCCGGGCACGTAGGCGCGCGCGGCGATCCGCGAACGAATGGTCGCCATCAGCTGATCGATGCGGGTGCCCTGTTGCCGGTTCGTCATCCTGCGCGCCCCAACCGTATGGTTCCGAAATGGATAACAGTTATCTTGAATTGTACTGGACTGTATCTGGGGAACGATGCCGGGCCATGGTCCACTGGACGCATTCTCCGAGAGGCGGCAATGGACAAGGCGAGCAGCGGCTGGATCAACGGTTTCATCGGCGTGGTGATCTTCGCCGGCTCGCTGCCGGCGACCCGGGTGGCGGTGCTGGACATGGAGCCGGTGTTCCTGACCTGCGCGCGCGCGCTGATCGCGGGCCTGCTCGGGCTGCTGTTGCTGCGCGCATTCCGCCAGCCCCGTCCGGACCGGGCCGATCTGCCATCGCTGGCGCTGGTGGTGCTGGGCGTGGTCATCGGCTATCCGCTGCTCACCGCCTTCGCCCTGCAGCATGTCTCCACGGTCCACTCCATCGTGTTCGTCGGCCTGCTGCCGCTGAGCACCGCCATCTTCGGGGTGATTCGCGGCGGCGAACGTCCACGCCCGGTGTTCTGGCTGTTCTCGGTGCTGGGCAGCCTGTTCGTCGCCGGCTACGCCTTGACCCAGGACGCCGATGGCTCGCTGATCGGCGACCTGCTGATGCTGGCGGCGGTCGTCATCTGCGGCCTCGGCTACGCGGAGGGCGCGCGCCTGTCCCATCGCCTCGGTGGCTGGCAGGTCATCAGCTGGGCATTGGTGCTGTCGCTGCCGGTCATGCTGCCGATCACGCTGGCTTCCCTGCCCGCGTCCCTTGCGGGCGTGGGCGCGCCGGCCTGGGTCGGGCTGGCCTACGTGTCGATCTTCAGCATGTTGGTCGGCTTCCTGTTCTGGTATCGCGGTCTGGCCCAAGGCGGCATCGCCGCGGTCGGGCAACTGCAGTTGCTGCAACCGTTCTTCGGATTGGGACTGGCGGCGCTGCTGCTGGGTGAAACCGTGACCGGCGCGATGATGGTGGTCACCCTGGGCGTGGTGGCCTGCGTGGCCGGCGCGAAGAGATTCGCCCGCTGATCGGACGCAATCGCGGCGGCTCGCACGGACATCGCCAGAAGCGGAAAGGCCGGGCGATGCCCGGCCTTTCCGTCTCCACCCGAAGCCGCCGCGTCAGTCGCGCAGCTTGACCAGCCAGCCGTGGCGATCGGGAATCTTGCCGTACTGGATGTCGGTCAGTTCCCTGCGGATCGCCATGGTGACTTCGCCGGCCGGCGCGCTCGCGTCGCCCACCGAGAAATCGCGACCCTTCAGCTCGCCGATCGGGGTGATCACCGCCGCGGTGCCGCAGGCGAACACCTCGGCGATATCGCCCGAGGCCACGCCCTGCTTCCACTCGTCGATGGATACCTTGCGCTCCTCGACCCTGTGCCCGCGATCGCGGGCCAGTTGCAGGATGCTGGAGCGGGTCACGCCTTCCAGGATGCTGCCGGACAGCTCCGGAGTGACGATGGTGCCGTCCTTGTAGACCAGGAACACGTTCATGCCACCCAGTTCTTCCAGGTATTTGCCTTCGACCGGATCCAGGAACAGCACCTGCGAGCAGCCCTGCGCCTGCGCTTCCTGCTGCGGCAGCAGCGAGGCGGCGTAGTTGCCGCCGCACTTGGCCGCGCCGGTGCCACCCTTGGCCGCGCGCGCGTAGTCGGTGGACAGCCAGATCGACACCGGCGCCACGCCCTTGGCGAAGTACGCGCCGGCCGGGCTGGCGATGACGTAGTAGCCGGCCTTCTGAGCGGCGCGCACGCCGAGGAAGGCTTCGGTGCCGATCATGAAAGGACGGAAGTACAGGCTGGTTTCCGGGGCCGAAGGCACCCAGTCCGCGTCCACCGCGATCAGCTGGCGCAGCGATTCGGTGAACTCGGCCACCGGCAGCTCCGGCATCGCCAGGCGACGGGCCGAACGCTGCAGGCGCGCGCCGTTGGCATCGGGACGGAAGGTCCAGATCGAACCGTCGGCGTGGCGGTAGGCCTTGATGCCCTCGAAGATTTCCTGGCCGTAATGCAGCACGGACGCGGCCGGGTCCAGCGCCAGCGGACCGTAGGGACGCACCTGCGCGTCATGCCAGCCCTGCGCCTTGTCCCATTCGATGGCGACCATGTGATCGGTGAAGTGCAGGCCGAAACCCGGCGCGGCGAGGATCTTCTCGCGCTCGGCGGCGCTGCGGGCCCGGGCGGAGCGTTCGACCCGGTAGACCAGGGGGGCGGCGTTGGCGACGTTCATCACTTGCTTCCTGTATTCCACTGCGAAAAATGAGAAGGGCGCGCGGCCCTCAGAGCATGCCGGTTTCCAGCTTGGCGGCTTCCGACATCATGTGCCGGCCCCACGGCGGGTCGAACACCAGTTCCACGTCCGCCTCGGCGACGGTGGGAATCATCTCCAGCTTGCTGCGCACGTCGTCGACCAGGATCTCGCCCATGCCGCAGCCGGGCGCGGTCAGGGTCATCTTCACCTCGACCTCGCGCTGGCCATCGTCGCGATGGTTGAGCCTGGCCTCGTAGACCAACCCCAGATCGACGATGTTGAACGGAATCTCCGGATCGAAGCAGGTGCGCAGCTGCTGCCACACCATCTGCTCGACCTCGTCGTCGCTGGCATTGTCCGGCAGGCTCAGCGGTTCGGTCGGCTCCTTGCCGATGGCGTCGGCGTCCTGGCCGGCGATGCGGAACAGGTTGCCTTCCACGAACACCGTGTAGCTGCCACCCAGCGCCTGGGTGATGTAGCCGTAGGTGCCCGCGGGCAGGGTCACGCTTTCGCCCTGCGGCACCAGCACCGCGGGGCAATCACGCTCGAATTGGACGGGTTCGCTGCTGCGGGAATACATGCCGTTCACATGGGGGCGCGTGGGGGGCGCGCAAGACCGATATTGTATCCCGGCAGCCCGGGCCGGTCCGGCAGGCTATCCTTGGCGGCCCCTGCCGGAGCCTTCATGTCGCCTGCCGCCCCTTCCGCCTCGTCCGCCCGCTGGCTGGCGCCGATCATCCTGCTGCTGGGTGGACTGTGTTTCTGCCTGATCTGGGTGCTCCTGGCGCTCTATCTGGGCCGCCAGTCGGGTTGGATGGCGCTGCTGGCGGCCGTCGATGCCGCGCTGCTGCTGCGTTTCGCCGGCGTCCGCCCGGGCACGCGGCGCGCGACGGTGGCCGCGCTGGCGACCCTGGTGATGGCGCTGCTGGCCAACTGGTTCATCATGGCCAGCCAGCTCGGATTCGCGCTCGGCCTGCTGCCCTGGGAATCGGCGCTGCGCCTGGGCCCTTCGCACGCCTGGACCCTGGCCCAGCTCGCCAACGGCACGCTGGATCGCGCCTGCCTGCTGGCGTCCCCCCTGTTGGCGGCCTGGCTGGCGAAGTAGCATCCGGCGATTCCTTTCCGTGGGAGTCGCGCGCATGACCCTGGCTGGATCTTCACCGCGCTGGCGCTGGCTGCTGGCGGGCGGCGTCTTCGTCGCCACCCTGGATGCGCTGTTCGCGATCGGCTTCTGGTACCTGCGCAATGCGGTTCCGCCGATGCGGATCCTGCAATCGATCGCCGCCGGCCTGCTGGGCGAGGCCAGCTTCAGCGGCGGCGCGGCGACGGCCTGGCTGGGCGCGGCGCTGCACTACGGCATCGCCATCGTGATGGTGGCGGTGTACGCACTGGCCGCGCGCCGGCTACCGCGGCTGCACACGCATCCCTGGTCATCCGGCCTGCTCTACGGCGCGCTGTTGTACGTGGTGATGACCTTCGTGGTGGTGCCGCTGTCGGCGGCGTCGCCATCGCCGGCCATCGCGTCCTGGGTGGCCGCGAGCGTCGCCATGCATCTGCTCATCGGCCTGCTGTGCGCCGCGTTCACCCGGCGCGCGCTGCGTTGAAGGGAACGAGCGTGGCGGCTCAGTGGCCGCCGCCATCCAAGGCCTTCAGCTCGCTCACCAGCGCGTTCGCCATCTCCGCGCCGTCGCCGTAGAGCATGCGGGTGTTGTCGGCGTAGAACAGCGCGTTTTCGATGCCGGCGAAACCGGTACCCTTGCCGCGCTTGATCACGATGGTGTTCCTGCTGTTGACCACGTCCAGGATCGGCATGCCGTAGATCGGGCTGGCCGGATCGGTCTTGGCCACCGGATTGACCACGTCGTTGGCGCCGATCACCAGCGAGACATCGGTGTTGGCGAATTCCGGGTTGATGTCGTCCATGTCCGCGATCAGGTCGTACGGGACGCCGGCTTCGGCCAGCAGCACGTTCATGTGTCCGGGCATGCGTCCGGCGACCGGGTGGATGGCGAACTTCACCTTCACCCCGCGATCGATCAGTTTCTGCGCCAGCTCCCAGATCTTGTGCTGGGCCTGCGCGACCGCCATGCCGTAGCCCGGCACGATGACCACGCGCTCGGCGAAGGCCATCATCGCGGCCACGTCGCCGGCCTCGATGGGCTTCTGGCTGCCGGCGATCTCCTGCGCCTGCCCGCCGCCGCCGAAGTTGGAGAACAGCACGTTGCGGATGGGCCGGTTCATCGCCTTGGCCATCAAGCGGGTCAGCAGGATGCCGGCCGCGCCGACCATCATGCCGGCGATGATCAACGCCTCGTTGCCCAGCACGTAACCCTCGAACGCCACCGCCAGCCCGGTGAAGGCGTTGTACAGCGAGATAACCACCGGCATGTCGGCGCCGCCGATGGGCAGGGTCATCAGCACGCCCAGCGCCAGCGCGACCACGAAGAACGCGATGATGTACGGCGCCGACAGCGTGTAGGCCGCCCAGCCGCCCAGCGCCACCATCGCGATGAACACCAGCAGGTTGAAGATCTGCTGGCCCGGGAACACCACCCGCTTGTCCAGGCGCCCGTCGAGCTTGGCCCAGGCGATGACCGAGCCGGACAGCGATACCGCACCGATCGCCGAACCGATCACCGCCAGCGCCAGGGTGGTCGCATCGGGCTGGCGCGCGGCCAGCGCGGCGATCGCCGCTTCGCTCCAGTGGCTGGTGTCGCGATGGACCAGGAACGAGAAGCGCAGCAGTTCCACCGCGCCGATCGCCGCGGCCGAACCGCCGCCCATGCCGTTGTAGAGCGCGACCATCTGCGGCATGTCGGTGATCGGCACCTGCTTGCCGGAGACCCACGCCACCGCGGTGCCGATCGCGATTGCGGCGATGATCAACGGGATGTTGTGCAGGTCGGGCAGGAAGAACGTCGCGATCGTGGCGATCAGCATGCCCAAGCCGGCCCAGCGGATGCCGCTGCGCGCGGTCAGCGGCGAAGCCATGCGCTGCAGGCCCAGCAGGAACAGGGTCGCGGCCACCAGGTAACTGACCTTGACCAGGAAGGACAGCAGCTCGGGCAGGGTCCAGCTCATGGCTTGCCCTCCTTGCCGGCGGGCTTCTTGCTGGACTTGAACATCTCCAGCATGCGCTCGGTCACCACGTAGCCGCCGGCCGCGTTGCCCGCGCCCAGCAGCACGGCGACGAACCCGATGGCCTTTTCCAGGGTGGTGTCGGCGTGCCCCAGCACCACCATCGCGCCGATCAGCACGATGCCGTGGATGAAGTTGGAGCCCGACATCAGCGGGGTGTGCAGGATGACCGGCACCCGGGAAATGATCACATGCCCGGCGATGGCCGCCAGCATGAAGATGTACAAGGCCACGAAACCGTCGTTCATCCACGCACTCCCAGATTGTCGTCGCACCGGTCGTCGCCGCCGGCGTTTCCGCATCATAACCGCACCTGAACCCGGCGGAAGCCCGCCACGGGCCTGTCAACGCCGACGCCGCCCGCGCGTTCCCGGTACCGCAGCACCGCTTCACCCTTCCGCCACCACGAGGCCTCCGACATGAACCGCCGCATCCCGCTGTGCCTGGCCGTACTGTTGTCCGCCACCGCCGCCACCGCCTTCGCCGCGGATCCGGGCGAACGCGTCGATCGCCGCCTGGATGCGCGCGGCGAGCGCATCGAACACCGGCTGGATGCCCGGGGCGACCGGATCGAGCGGCATTTCGACCGCCGCGCCGATCGCGCCGCCGCGCAGGGACACCCGCGCGCCGCCGCCCGCCTGGATGCCCGTGGCGAGCGCATCGATCATCGGCTGGACCGACGCGGTGATCGGATCGAAGCGCGCCTGGACCGCCGGGGCGATCGGATCGAGCGGCGCTGGGACCGCCGGAGCTAAGCTGTGCTGGTGAACCCCGGACCCGGAACCGAAGCCGATATCGCGACACCGCCGCTGGCGGTGTCGCTGGATCAGTTCCTGGCCGGCATCGGCACCCGCGCCTTCCGCTTCGCCGAGGCCGGCCTGCGCAGCCGCGACGACGCGCTGGACGCCGTGCAGGACGCGATGATGAAGATGCTCGCCTACGGCGACCGGCCCGCCGCCGAATGGACACCGTTGTTCTGGAGCATCCTGCGGCGGAAGATCGTCGACGTGCAGCGCCGGCAGCGTTTCCGCCTGCGCTGGCTGCGGCCGGTGGCCGAGGGCGAGGACGAGGCGTCGCTGGACTGGGCGGATGCCGCCGCGCACGGTCCCTCGCGCTCGCACGAGCAGCGCGAAACGTATGCGCGGCTGGTACGGGCCCTGCGCGGCCTGCCCGCCCGCCAGCGCGAAGCCTTCACCCTGCGCGTGCTGGAAGAACTCGACGTCGCCGACACCGCCCGCGCCATGGGGTGTTCGGAAGGCTCGGTGAAGACCCACCTGTCACGCGCGCGCGAGGCGCTGCAGAAGCAACTGGAGGAGTTCCGATGAACCCGGCCCACGAACATGATTTCGACATCCGCGCGCGTCAGGCGCATGCCGCCGCGCTCGCGCAGGTGTCGCCACAGGCCCTGGCCCGGCTGCGCGCGGCGCGCCGGCAGGTTCCGGCGCCATCACGTCGCGCGTGGCCCTGGCTGGCCGCCACCGCCTTCAGCGGCGTGCTGGCGGTGATGATCGGACTGCAATGGCTGCCCTCGGATTCGCCGCCGCCGCAGGGCGAGGAACCCGCGATCGCGGCCGGCACGCCGGATGCGACGCTTCCCGCCAACACCCTGCTCGATGAAAATCCCGATCTGTACCTGTGGCTGGCGTCGTCCGACGCGCCGCCGCTGGCGATGGAGTGAACCGATGAAGATCCGTTATCTGCGTGTTTCCCTACCGGCCCTGCTCTGCCTGGGCCTGCTCTGGACCGGCCAGGCGCTGGCCCAGGCCGCCCCGGTCTCCGCGCCGCTGCCGGAGTGGGAAAAACTGACGCCGCAGCAGCGTGAAACCCTGATCGCGCCGCTGCGCGATCGCTGGAACAGCGATCCGCAGGGCCGTTCGCGGATGCTGGAGCACGGTCGCCGCTGGCAACAGATGACGCCCGAACAGCGCGCCCAGGCGCGCCGTGGCATGCACCGCTTCGAACACATGAATCCCGAGCAGCGCGACCGCGCGCGCGCGTTGTTCCTGCGCATGCGCGACATGCCGCCGGAGCAGCGCGAGAAGCTGCGCGACGACTGGAAGAAAATGACGCCGGAACAGCGCCGCACCTGGCTGGAGCAGCATCGCCCGAAGGACGACCCGCCCCGCCCGTGACGGATGTTGAGTGGATCCGGCGGCGTCAGGCCGCCGGTTCGGGCCAGCGGGTCTTCGCCAGCAGTTCGTCCTGCCAGTCGAAATCGACCGCGCCGTCCTTGAGGAACAGCGACACGAAATTCAGCACGTTGCGCGCATACATTTCACTCGCGTGCACCGCGCCCATGCTGGCCAGGTTCAAGGGGCCGGCCACGGTGACGCCCTGGTGCTCGACGGTCTCGCCGGGCCGGGTCGCCTCGCAGTTGCCGCCGGTCTCGGCGGCCAGATCGACGATCACGCTGCCCGGCTTCATGCCCTCCACCATCGCGGTGGTGATGATCTTCGGCGCCGGTCGTCCGGGCACGGCGGCGGTGCAGACGATCACGTCCACGCCCTTGAGGTGTTCGGCCAGCCGGCGCTGCTGCTCGGCGCGTTCCGCATCGGTCAGCTGGCGCGCGTAACCGCCCTCGCCCGCCGCGCTCACCCCCAGGTCCAGGAAGCGGCCGCCCAGCGATTCGATCTGCTCGCGGGTTTCCGGACGCACGTCGAAACCCTCGACCTGCGCGCCCAGGCGCTTGGCGGTGGCGACCGCCTGCAGGCCGGCCACGCCGGCGCCGACGATCAGCACTTTGGAGGGACGGATGGTGCCGGCGGCGGTGGTCAGCATCGGAAAGAACCGCGGCGCCAGCTGGGCGGCGATCAGCACCGCCTTGTAACCGGCCATGCCCGCCTGCGAACTCAGCACGTCCATCGCCTGCGCGCGGGTCGTGCGTGGCAGGCGCTCCAGCGGAAACGCCAGCAGTCCTCGCGCCTGGATGGCCTCGCCGCGCGCCGGATCGGCCTGCGGATGCAGCATGCCGACGAGCACGGCGCCGTTCTTCAGCCCCGCCAGCGCCTCGGCCGGAGGCGGTTGCACGCACAGCACCACGTCGGCGCCCGCGCGGGTGCCGGCATCGGCCGCGCGCGCGCCGGCTTCGGCATAGGCGCCATCAAGGAAACCGGCGGCGCGCCCGGCGTCGGCCTCGAACCGGACCGACGCACCCGCCGCCACCATCTTCTTCACCGTTTCCGGGGTCGCGGCGACGCGCCGTTCACCCGCCGCGGTTTCCTTCAGGACCAGAACCTCGACCGCCATGCCCACTCCGGTGCCATTGTGTTGTCGGCCCCGATGCTAGCAAATGCGGAGCGGCGCCGGGCGCCACGGAATCAAGGCGGGTTGCCGGGCCGCGCGGCAGGTTCCAGGCGGTCGATCACGCCCTGCATGGCGGCGTCGAACGCGTCTTCCTCGATGTGCCGGCGCAGGCGGCCCAGGCGCACCATCGCCGCCAGTTCCTCCGGCGAGGCGACGCAGAAGCGCACGCCCCGGCGATTGACGAACAGCAGGCGCGAGGAGATCGGACTGACCCAGGACAGCTTGCCCGGCTGCACCTTGTTGTCCTTGTCGATGAAGTCCAGCCAGGTGCCGATGGCCAGCAGGCGGAAATGATCGGCGTCGGCGTGGTCGAACTCGAGCGTGTCGGTTCCGGCCACGATCTGGATCGGGGTGTTCTCGTCTTCCGCCGGCTTGGGCAGGATGACCTGCGGCAGCTCGGGCAGGGATTTCTGCAGATCCGGGCGCGAGGCGGCGATCGCCTGCAGGGTGTCGTGCAGCGCGTCCACCGCGCTGTTGGCGGCATCGCCGTTCATGCCGACGCTGGCGAACACCTGCACCAGTCCCGGGCGCCAGGCCTGCAGCCACGGTTTGCCGATGATCTGGCGCTGGGCCTCGGCCAGTTCCTCCAGCACGCCGTCGGCCAGCACCAGCGCATCGCGCAGCGCATTGCTGTCCTCGCCTTCGCGCAGCAGGGTCATGGTGACGTGGTGCGCCCACGGCTGGCGCAGGAACTCCTCGATCGCGCCCGGCAGCTCGCGGCCGTCGACGCGCGCCGACAGCTCGGCGCTCATGCGCATGCGCGCGGTCTCCAGGCGTTCCTGGCCGCGCTGGATCTCGGCCGCGCGGCGCTCGGCGATCTCGATGCGGCGGCGATGCTGATCCAGGAACGCGCGGAACTCCTCTTCCAGGGTGAGGAAGATCGCGAGGTTCTCGTTGAACTCGGCCACCAGCCGGTCGACCACTTCCTCGACCTTGGTCAGCAGGGTGCGTTCGGCCGCGCTCTCGCCGTTGTTGCCTTCGCAGGCCTCCGCCAGCGCGTTGAGCAGCCGGCGCGCCGGATGGGTCTTCTGCACGAACATGCGCCGATCCAGCAGCGCCACCTTCACGAACGGCACCACCAGCCGGCCAATCAGTTCACGCGGCCGGCCTTCCAGATCCCGCTCGTCCAGCATCACGTCGAACAGCATGCCGACCAGATCGATGGCGTCCTCGTCGACCGGCGCGAGCCGGGCGGTGGAGGGATCCACGCCCAGTTGCGTGGCGCTGCTCAGCACTTCGTTCTTCAGCCGCTGCGCCAGCGACTCGTCGGTATCGCCGATCGCCGCGCGCAGGGTCGCGCTCGGCGTGGATTGCAGCAACGACAGCACCGACAGCATTTCGCGCTGCGACAGGTCGCGGGTGCCGAGGGTGGCGCGTGCCGATTCCTGGCTGCGCTGGCCGCGCGACTCCTGCAGCAGGTGATGCAGGGCCTCCAGCAGCACCGTCTGGGTACCCGGCGTCTGGTTGCCGTAGCCGCCTTCTTCCGGCGCGCCGCGACCAGCGCCATGGGTCTCGCGGAAACCCGCCATGCGATTGACGAAACGCGCGGCCCAGGCGGGCGCATGCATTTCCTCGTCCTGGATCAGCGGCTCGCTGTCGAAGTTCTCCGGGCGCGGCGCCGGCACCGGCGCCGGCGCGGGTTTCGGCCCGGCCGCCACCTCCGGCGCCACCCCGGCGCGCACCAGGCGCTGATCGAGCGCTTCGTAGATGCGGGCGACCAGCGGAACCAGTTCGCGCTCGCACAGCTTGACCACCACCAGCCGGACCTCCAGCGCCAGGTCACTGGTGCCGAAGGCCGCATGCACGGCGGCGCCGATGTGCTCGGCGCCGATGGGATTGTGTTCGCTGTCGAGCGTGACGCCCGCCAGTCTCGACAGGCGGTGTTCCAGCCGCGTCAGCACCTGCTTGCAGTCGCGGGCCAGCACCGTGGCCAGATTGCGCGCCGCCAGCCGCGACTCCAGTTCCTGTTCGCTGACCAGGCTCAGCCCGGCGGCGTCGCCGCGCACCAGGACCTCCTCGGCCGACAGGGGTTCCCCGGCTTCCAGCGAACGCCAGGCCGCCAGCAGGGCGTCGCGGAACCGGCCGATGATTTCCTCCCGGCGGCGGCGCAGTTCGCGCATCGCATCCAGGAACGCCATCTGCGACGGGCCGGCGCGCTCGGCGCGGTCGAACAGCGCGTCGTCGAACCGCCCCAGCGCCTGGGTGAACGCCTCGGTCAGCGGCGGCAGCACGGCATCGCGCGCCTGTCCGAGCAGGCGCGGGTCGTGTCCACTGCGAACGGTGGCGTGAGGGCTGTTCGTCATGCGCAAGGTTCCCCGCCTTGGCAGGCGAAAGTTGCAAGAGACCTTATAAGGTCAGGCGACTCACACATCGTAGGAAATCCAGTGCGAACCGGGCGTGACCAGATCGGCACTTTGGCGCGGTGCAACGGGAATGACAAGTTAAACTTGCCGGCATGTCCGCCGCCTCCCCCCTCCAGTTCCTAGACCATCGCCGCTCGGTGCCTTCGCGCCAGTTGGGCGAACCCGGCCCCGACCCGGCCACCCTGCGGCGCCTGCTGCAGTCGGCGGTCCGCGTTCCCGACCACGGCAAACTGGTGCCGTTCCGGTTCCTGCACATCACCGGCGACGCCCGCCTGGCGCTGGGCGACGCCCTGGCCGAACGCACCCTGGCCCGGGATCCGGAGGCGCCTTCCGCGGCGGTGGAGAAGGATCGCGCCCGGTTTTCCCACGCACCCGACATCGTCACCGTGATCGCCCGGCTGACCCCCGGCCACAAGGTGCCGGAACAGGAGCAGTTGCTGACCGCCGGCAGTGTCTGCTTCGCCCTGCTGCAGGCCGCGCAGGCGCTGGGTTTCGGCGCGCAGTGGCTGACCGGATGGATGGCCTACGACGACGCCGTGGCGGAACTGCTGGGCCTGGCGGCCAACGAGCGCATCGTCGGCTTCATCCACATCGGCACGCCGCGGCTGGAAGCCCCCGAGCGGGAACGGCCGGATGCGGCCGCCCTGCTCAGCGAATGGCGGCCCGATGGCCGCTGACGCCGCGCCGGCGCCAGCACCGGCGCATCCGCTCTATCTGGTCGACGCCAGCCTGTACGTGTTCCGCGCCTGGCATTCGATGCCGGACGAATTCCACGACGCCGATGGCTGGCCGACCAATGCGGTCCACGGCTTCGCCCGCTTCATGCTGGAACTGCTGGAAAGGGAACGTCCCCGGCACATCGCGATCGCCTTCGACGAAGCGCTGGACAGCTGCTTCCGCAACCGGATCTATCCGGCCTACAAGGCCAACCGCGAGCCGGCGCCGGAAGAGCTGCGCCGGCAGTTCGGCCACTGCAAGGCGCTGTGCGCCGCGCTGGGGTTGAGCGTGCTGGCGCACCACGAATACGAAGCCGACGATCTGATCGGCAGCGCCCTGCACGGCGCGCGTCCCGCCGGTTTCCGCGGCGTGATCATTTCCGCCGACAAGGATCTGTCGCAGTTGCTGTGGGACCACGACGAACAGTGGGACTTCGCCCGCGGCCAGCGCTGGGGCATGAGCGGGGTGAAGGCGCGCCACGGCGTGGAAGCGCGGCAGATCGCCGACTACCTGGCCCTGGCCGGAGACGCGGTCGACAACATCCCCGGCATCACCGGGATCGGCGCCAAGAGCGCGGCGGTGCTGCTCGCGCATTTCGGCAGCCTCGACGCCCTGCTCGCGCGCATCGACGAGGTGCCGTTCCTGCGCCTGCGCGGCGCCGCAGGCATCGCCGCCCGCCTGCGCGAACAGCGCGAGCATGCACTGCTGTGGCGGCAGCTGACCACCATCTCGCTGGATGCGCCGCTGGGCGCGCAGGAAGCCGGTTTCGGGCGCGCCGTCGCCGACGGCGACATGCTGCAGGGCCTGTCCGAAACGCTGCGGTTCGGACCGATGACGCGTCGTCGCCTGCTGGAAGCGGCCGCCCTGTGATCATCGTGGTCACCGCGTGCCGCGCGGCCCGCAAGCTACAAAACGTCATCGCCAGCCGTTAGCATCACGGCATGGATGACGCCCCCGGACACCGCAAGACCGCCACGCCCCGCACCGTCTATGAGGGCCGCTACCTGCGGATGGTCGAGCGTGGCACCTGGGAATACTCCGAGCGCACGCACAGCGGCGGCCTGGCCGCGATCATCATCGCGGTGACGCCCGACGACCGGGTGCTGTTCGTCGAACAGTTCCGGGTGCCGTTGCAGGCCAACACCATCGAGATGCCGGCTGGGCTGGTCGGCGACATCCATGCGGATGAATCCATCGAAGTCTCCGCCATCCGCGAGCTGGAGGAGGAAACCGGCTGGACCGCGGATCACGCCGAGGTCCTGCTGATTGGCCCCACCTCCTCCGGCAGCAGCAGCGAGAAGGTGGCCTTCGTGCGCGCGACCGGCCTGCGCAAGGTCGGCCCGGGCGGCGGCGATGGCGACGAAAACATCACCGTGCACGAGATTCCGCGCAACCAGGCTGCGGCCTGGCTGACCGCGAAGCTGCGCGAGGGGTACGAACTGGACGCCAAGCTCTGGGCGGGGCTGTGGATGATCGAGCACGAACTCGACGGCACCCCGCGCGCCTAGGCGCGCCCGTTCACGACGGTTCGGCCAGCAGGCGTTCCAGCATCCAGCTGGCGGCGGGCCCCAGCGGTCGCCGGCGCGACCAGATGATGTCCACCGCCTGCGTGCGCGGCCAGCCGGGCATCCTCAATTCCTGCAACCTCCCGCCGGCATAGCCATTGACCAGCCAGCGCGGCAGTTCGGCCCAGCCGAAACCGTGCACCGCCATTTCCAGCAGCAGCAGGTAGTTCGGCGCGGTCCAGCGGCCGTCGCCGGCGGGCAGCGCGTCGTCCACCGCTTCCGGCCGCCCGACCGTGCTCAGCGCCAGCGAGCGCCAGCCGGCCAGATCCTCGATCCGCGCCCGGGGCAATCGCGCCAAGGGATGGTCCAGGGCGACGAACAGGCCAAGCTCGGCCCGCTCGGCCACCGTCGCCCAGCCCAGTTCCGGCGCGTAGTGCTCGCGCGCGGCCAGCAGCGCCAGGGTGGCGCGCCCCTCGTCGACCAGTTCGATCAGATCCTCGCGTTCGGCCAGCAGGCACTCGAACTCCAGGTCCGGGTAGCGGCGATCCATTTCCGCCAGCAGCGCCTCGTAGCCCGCGGACTGGTAGGCGTCCGAAAGCGCCAGGGTCACCCGCGCCTCGCGTCCGCCGGCCAGTTCCACCGCCACCCGCTGGAGCCGGTCGGAGGCGGCCAGCACCTGCTCCACCCGGCCCAGCAGCACCTGTCCCGCCTCGGTCAGCCGGGGTTGCCGGCCGGATCGGTCGAACAGGGTGACTCCCAGGTCGATTTCCAGCCGGGCGATGGCCTCGCTGACCGTGGACTGGCTCTTGCCCAGCCGGCGGGCCGCCGCGCTGAACGAGCCCAGCGCCACGGCCTGGGCGAAGGCCTGCAGGGATTCAGGGGAAGGATTCATATATCGGTTTTACCGATGGGTACCAACTTCATTCCATCCTATCAGCCGATGAAAATGGCCGCACGCTGTTTTTGCAAGAGCTTCGCCATGAACCCGAATCACACCACCCCCGAGAAAAGCCTGAAGGAACGCATCCTCCATGCGCTGGCCTTCGAAGGCCTGGCGATCGCCCTGTCCGCGCCGGCGCTGGCCTGGCTGCTGGACAAGTCGCTGGTCCACACCGGCGCGCTGACCCTGGCGGTGTCGACGCTGGCGATGCTCTGGAACATGGCCTTCAACGCGGCCTTCGATCGCGCCCAGCGGCACCTCGGCTTCAGCCGCGGCGCGAAGGTCCGCGTCGTGCATGCCCTGCTGTTCGAACTGGGGCTGATCGTGGCGACCGTTCCGCTGGCCGCGTGGTGGCTGTCGATCGGCCTGGTGCAGGCCTTCGTCCTCGACATCGGCCTGCTGCTGTTCTTCCTGCCCTACACGCTGGGCTTCAACTGGGCCTACGACGTGCTGCGGGTCCGCTGGCTGGCGCGCGATGCGGAGGCTTCCCTGGAGACCGCCGACGCCCGCGGCCGGCTGTAAGCCAATCGGAAACGCAAGAAAAAACCCGCGCCATCACGGCGCGGGTTTCTGTTTCCGGGCTGACCGCCGTAGCGGGCAACGATGTGCCCGGCCGGACGGAAACGCCGGCTCAGGCCTTCTTGAGGAACTCGGTGCGCAGCACCAGCCCCTTGACCTTGTCGACGTTGCATTCGATGAGTTCCTCGTCGTCGGTCAGGCGGATGTTCTTGACCAGGGTGCCGCGCTTGAGCGTCACCGAGGTGCCCTTCACTTTCAGGTCCTTGATCAGCGTCACCGAGTCGCCGTTGGCGAGCACGGCGCCGTTGCTGTCCTTGACCACGATTTCTTCTTCTTGCGACATCTTTCTTCTCCAAAGGCGGGCATCGGCCCGCCGGCAACACACCCCAGACGGGGCAAATCAGGCGAATGCATCGGTGGCCCGAACCAGCGCGTCGATGTTCTCTTCCTCGAACGCGGAATGGCCCGAGGTCGGCGTGATCTCCAGGCGCCCCTTCGGCCAGGCCTTGTGCAGTTCCCACGCATTGGCCACCGGGCACACCACGTCGTAGCGGCCGTGCACGATGACGCCGGGAATGTCGGCGATGCGCGAAGCGTCCCGCAGCAGTTGATCCTCGACCTCGAAGAAACCGCCATTGACGAAGTAATGGTTCTCGATGCGCGCGAACGCCAGCGCGAACTCGGCGTCCTCGTGGCCGCTGACGAAATCCTGGTCCACCCGCAGGAAGCTGGTCGCGCCTTCCCACACGCTCCACGCGCGCGCGGCCGCCAGCCGCACCGCGTGATCGTCGGAGGTCAGGCGGCGGTGGTAGGCGGAAATCAGGTCGTGGCGCTCGACCGGCGGAATCGCCGCCAGATAGTGTTCCCACGCATCCGGGAACAGCCGCGACGCGCCTTCCTGGTAGAACCACTCCAGTTCCCAGCGGCGCAGCATGAAGATGCCGCGCAGGACCAGTTCGGTGACGCGTCGGGGATGGGTTTCGGCGTAGGCCAGCGCCAGCGTCGAACCCCAGCTGCCGCCGAACACCTGCCAGCGCTCGACGCCCAGCCGTTCGCGCAGCCGCTCGATGTCGGCGACCAGATCCCAGGTGGTGTTGTCGACCAGATCGGCATGCGGCGTCGAACGGCCCGAGCCACGCTGATCGAACAGGATGATCCGGTACCTGGCCGGATCATGGAAACGCCGCATCTTCGGGCTGCAGCCGCCGCCGGGACCGCCATGCAGCAGGATCACCGGCTTGCCGTCCGGATTGCCGCACTGCTCGTAGTACAGCGTGTGGCGGTCGTCGACCTTCAATGTGCCGGTGTCGTACGGTTCGATGTCCGGATAGAGCGTGCGCATGGCGATTTCCGCGGAAAACAGGCGCCCATTCTAACCGGCGCGGCTGGTGCCCGCTTCCGCGCGCGGGTTCAACCCGGCCAGCGGCCCAGGGTGACGCGATCGCGCGCCTCCAGATCCTGTTCCGTGGCGACTTCGTCGAAACCGGCCCGTCGCAGCAGCTCGCGAATCGCCGCCCCCTGGTCCCAGCCATGTTCCAGCAGCAGCCAGCCGCCCACGCGCAGGTGACGCGACGCGTCGCCGACGATGACGCGGATGGCATCCAGGCCATCGACGCCCGACGCGAGCGCGGACATGGGCTCGCTTCGCAGATCCCCCTGCTGGAGATGGGGATCGCCTTCGGCGATATACGGCGGATTGCTCGCCACCAGATCGAAATGCCCGCCCGCGAGCGGTTGCCACCAGTCGCCGCGCAGGAAGCGGACATTGTCGATGCCGTGCTCGCGCGCATTGCGCTCGGCCATCGCCAGCGCACCCGCGCTGGCGTCGGTGGCGGTTACCCGCGCCCTGGGCCGCTCGCTGGCCACGGCCAGCGCGATCGCGCCACTGCCGGTGCCGAGATCGGCCACGTCCAGCGCTTGTCCGGCCGGCAGTCGCGCGAGCGCCAGCTCCACCAGCAGTTCGGTTTCCGGGCGTGGAATCAAGGTGTCGGGACCGACCGCCAGATCCAGCGTCCAGAAACCGCGCCGCCCGGTCAGGTAGGCGACCGGCTCGCCGGCGATGCGCCGTTCCAGCAGCGCCTCGAAGCGCGCGACGTCTTCCGCGTCCAATGAATCCCGCGCATGCGCGAACAGCCAGGCGCGGTCCCGGCCCAGCGCGTGCGACAACAGGTGCTCGGCCACGTGGCGGCCGTCTTCGGCGGGAAGACGGCCGATCGCGCGCGACAGGCATTGGCTGACATCGGATTGTCCGGAACTGCCCATCACGAAACCTGCGACCCGCCCAGCGCGGGCGGGCAGCTTACTGCAAAGCGCCGCCGAAGCCCTTGACCCGCTGCGCGTCGCGCAGCTCGGCGCACAGGCCGATGTTCTCCGCCTCCTGCTTCAGCGCGCGCGGACCGCCCTCGACGGTCTTCATGCGTTCGCCGAAGCGGGACAGCAGATCCGACGCTTCCTGCTTGCTGCACATGCCCGCGCCGTAGACCGAAACCAGCCGCGCGCCGGCCGGGGCCAGCGAGGCTTCCAGGGTCTTGAAATGGGTATCGACCCACTGGCGCAGGGCCGGACGCGCCTGCTCCTCTTCCATCTGCGGCATCAGCAGGGGCGCCAGTTCGTTCCGGCGCAGCAGTCCCTTTTCCAGGATGAAGGCGCGGGCGCGTTCGGCCAGCGGCGGCGCGCTCATGTTGCCCAGCGCTTCCAGCAGTTCGGTGCGGATCGCCGCATCCTGGGTCGCGCGCAGGTGCTTCTCCAGCAGATCGAACGTGGCCGCGTCTCCGGCGCGGGCGACGGCGGCCAGCGATACCGCGCGCAGATCACGCGGCACCGCTTCCGCATCCAGCTTGCCGGTGCCGGCGCTGCCGTCGGCCTTCTGGCCGATGACCGCGCGGCCGCGACGCACCAGTTCCTCGCGCAGTTCCGGGCTTTCGCCGGTGCGGTAGAGGAAGCCGATCAGGGTACGGCGCAGGATCCGGGTGTCGTCGCTTTCGCCCGGCTTGGGTTCCAGGCCCAAAGCCTGCAGGCGCGGGCCATAGGTCTTGCGAGCATAGGCGGCCACGGCGGCCTTCTGTGCGTCGTCCTGGGCCAGGTACTCCTTCATCCAGGTCAGCTGCGCCATCGGCGCGGTCGCGGTCTGGCGCACCTCGGCCGCCGCCAGTTGCGGCACGCCGGCCAGATAACCGGCCGCATCGATGCTGCCGGCCTTGAACGCCGCTTCCAGCGAATCCGCATAGACGCGCTGCTCGCGTTCGTCCAGTTGCGCGAACGCGCCCGCCAACTGCGTGGCGGCCCGGGCATCCAGCGCGAACCGGTAGTAACCGTTGCCGTGCGCGTTCGGCATCACCCACGCCGGACAGCTCCTGGCCTGGGTCAACGGCAGGGTGGTGGTGGCCTGTTCGACCAGGCTGCATTCGGAACGAACCTGATCGCCGTCCTGGTAGCGCACGCAGAACGGCATGCCCCAGGTCTGGTTGGCGCTGGCGGCGGATCCCAATGGCAGGTAGCGGTGCTGCTGGAGTCTGAGCGACGGCGTCTTGCCCGCGCAGTCCACGTCCACCTTCACGTACGGCACGCCCGGCTGGTCGATGAAACTCTTGAACGCGCGATCCACGCCGGCCGGATCCTTGCTCTGCGCCGCCACCGCGGCGATCAGGTCGCCGCTGGTCGCGTTGCCGCGCGCATGCGCTTTCAGGTAGCTGCGGATGCCGTCGCGGAACGCGGTTTCGCCGATGTAGGTCTCGAACATCGACAGCACCGCGCCGCCCTTCTGGTAGGTGATGCCGTCGAAGGCCGACTGGATTTCGGTGAAGTCATTGATCGGCTCGTGCACCCGGCGCGTGCTGACCAGGCTGTCCTCACCCATCGCTTCCAGCGCACCTTCCAGCAGACCGCGGTCGGCATGGAAACCCGGTTGCAGCTGGCCGGTGATCTTGGTGCCCATCCAGGTGGCGAAGGCTTCGTTGAGCCAGAGGTCGTCCCACCACTTCATCGTCACCAGATCGCCGAACCACTGGTGCGCCAGCTCGTGCGCGCTGACGCCCCAGTACGCCTGGCGCTCGCGCGGGGTGGATTTCTCGTCCGGGAACATCAGGGTGTCGCGGTAGACGATCAGCCCGGCGTTCTCCATCGCGCCGGCCCAGAAATCCGGCGCGGCGACATTGTCCAGCTTGTCGAACGGATACGGCGTGCCGAAGTACTCCTCCAGTTGGGTGACGATCACCGGCGTGTTGTCCAGCGTGTAGCGCATGCGCTCGCCCTGCCCGTGCGCGGCGACGCCGCGCAGGGTGATCGGCGTGTCGCGGATGGCGGTGGCCGGAATGTCCGGCCCCTTCGGCACGTCCCACGGACCGACCGCGAACGCGATCAGGTAGCTGGGCAGCGCCTCGGTGCGCGCGAAGGTGACCTTCTTCCAGCCGTTGCCCAGTGATTCGGTCTTGAGCTCGCGGCTGTTGGCGACCGCGACGTCCTGCTCCGGCACGATCAGGGTGATGTCCCAGGGTTGCTTGAAGCTGGGTTCGTCGAAACCCGGGAAGGTGTTGCGCGCGCCCAGCGGCTCCATCTGGGTGACCACGTAATCACGGCCATCGGGCTTGACCCGGTAGGCGCCCTGCAGTTGTCCGTACGGCGCTTCGAAGACGATTTCCAGCACCGCCTTGCCGGCGGGGATCGACTCGGCGGCGGTCAACCTGAGCACGCCCGACACGTCGGCCGATTCGGCCGCCAGCTTGAGCCGGCGTCCGTCGGGGAGGATCGCGATGGCCTGCCGGATGTCGAGGTCGCGGCCATGCATCCACAGGACGCGGGTGGCTTCCTTGACCTCGGCATCGATGCGGGTGGTGCCGCTGAAGCGTTCCTGGCGCGGGTCCAGCCTCAGCTCCAGGTTCACCAGTGAGGGCACCACCGTGCGCGGCAGCGGCCCCTTGGGGACGACCTGTGCCGGCTCGGCCGCGAACCCGGGCAGCGAGGCCGCCAGCAACAGAGCACACGCCAGGGCGCTGCGACGCAATACGGTCATGTCCAATCCCCACAGTGGAAAGCCTTCGAACTTACGACCCGGCGCCGCGGCCGCCCCCCTGCCGAAAGTACCGGTCGCCCGTGACTTGGCCCGCAGCCATCGAGGCCCCATATCGAAACGGAAGCTGACTGCGGCAATCGATAGATGAAATCTATTGATACAATCTTATCAATCCATTGGATTGATTAGGCTACGCCTATTAACCTCTCTTCCGTCGCTTCACCCCTGTCCCTCCGCAATCTTCAAGAGGAAACCTGATGTCCCTGATCAACACCCAAGTCCAGCCGTTCAAGGCCACCGCGTTCCACGCCGGCGAATTCGTCGAAGTCAGCGACGCCACCCTGAAGGGCAAGTGGTCCGTGCTCATCTTCATGCCGGCCGCTTTCACCTTCAATTGCCCGACCGAAGTGGAAGACGCGGCCGACAACTACGCCGAGTTCCAGAAGGCGGGCGCCGAGGTGTACATCGTCACCACGGATACCCATTTCTCGCACAAGGTGTGGCACGAGACCTCCCCGGCGGTGGGCAAGGCCCAGTTCCCGCTGGTCGGCGATCCGACCCACCAGCTGACCCGCGCGTTCGGCGTGCACATCGAGGAAGAAGGCCTGGCCCTGCGTGGCACCTTCATCATCAACCCGGAAGGCGTGATCAAGACCCTGGAAATCCACGACAACGCCATCGCCCGTGACGTGTCGGAGACCCTGCGCAAGCTGAAGGCCGCGCAGTTCGTCGCCAACAACCCCGGCCAGGTCTGCCCGGCCAAGTGGAAGGAAGGCGCCAAGACCATCGCTCCGTCGCTGGACCTGGTCGGCAAGATCTGATTTCCACGCAGTACCTGCTGTACGCGCTGTAACGGCGCCCGGGCGTACGCCCGGGCGCTTCCCCCGCAGACGGACGTTTGCACCAGCGGCCTGCGCCGCGCCAGTCCTCTCTCCCTGGCTCCCTCCCTCCGGCCCAGGCCGCTACTGCAAACGCCCTTGCGGTCTCCCCGACCGCACCCGTGTTCTTCCCTCCGCCCACCAAGGAGTCCCCGCATGTTGGACGCGAACCTCAAGACCCAGCTCAAGGCCTACCTGGAAAAGGTCACCCGGCCGATCGTGATCACGGCGTCGCTGGACGATGGCGAATCGTCGAAGGAACTGCAGGCGCTGCTGGCCGACCTGGTGTCGCTGTCGGATCGGATCAGCGTGACCGAATCCCGCGACGACGACGAGCGCAAGCCTTCGTTCGCGCTGGGCACGCCGGGCCAGGACATCCATCTGCGCTTCGCCGGCCTGCCGCTGGGCCACGAGTTCACCTCGCTGGTGCTGGCGCTGCTGCAGGTCGGCGGGCATCCGTCGAAGCTGGGACAGGACGTGATCGAGCAGATCCGCGGCCTGGACGGTGAATACAGCTTCGAGACCTATTTCTCGCTGTCGTGCCAGAACTGCCCGGACGTGGTGCAGGCGCTGAACCTGATGAGCGTGCTGAACCCGAACATCCGCCACGTGGCCATCGACGGCGCGCTGTTCCAGCAGGAAGTCGACGCGCGCGAGGTGATGTCGGTCCCGACCATCTTCCTCAATGGCCAGGTGTTCGGCGCCGGCCGCATGGGCGTGGAGGAGATCGTCGCCAAGCTCGATACCGGCTCGGCGTCGCGCGAGGCCGAAAAGATCAAGGCCAAGGCGCCCTATGACGTGCTGGTGATCGGCGGCGGCCCCGCCGGCGCCGCCGCGGCCATCTACGCCGCGCGCAAGGGCATCCGCACCGGCGTGGCGGCCGAGCGTTTCGGCGGCCAGGTGCTGGACACGATGGCCATCGAGAACTTCATCTCGGTGCCCTACACCGAAGGCCCCAAGCTGGCCGCTGCGCTGGAACAGCACGTCAAGGACTACAGCGTCGACGTGATGAACCTGCAGCGCGCGGAGAAGCTGGTGCCCGGCAAGGATCTGATCCAGGTGCAACTGGCCAACGGCGCCTCGCTCAAGGCCAGGACCGTGATCCTGTCCACCGGCGCGCGCTGGCGGCAGATGAACGTCCCCGGCGAGGATCAGTACCGCAACAAGGGCGTGGCGTACTGCCCGCACTGCGACGGTCCGCTGTTCAAGGGCAAGCGGGTGGCGGTGATCGGCGGCGGCAACTCCGGCGTCGAGGCGGCCATCGATCTGGCCGGCATCGTCAGCCACGTGACCCTGATCGAGTTCGACGACAAGCTGCGTGCCGACGAAGTCCTGCAGCGCAAGCTGCGCAGCCTGCCCAACGTGCGCATCGTCACCAGCGCGCAGACCACCGAGGTGCAGGGCGACGGCAGCAAGGTCACCGGCCTGGTGTACAAGGATCGCGCGGGCGGCGACAGCCATCGCATCGAACTGGAAGGCGTGTTCGTCCAGATCGGCCTGCTGCCCAACACCGAGTGGCTGAAGGGCACCGTGGCCCTTTCGCCGCGGGGTGAAATCGAAGTCGACGCGCATGGCCGCACCTCGGTGCCGGGCGTGTTCGCCGCCGGCGATGCGACCACCGTGCCGTACAAGCAGATCGTCATCGCCATGGGCGAGGGATCCAAGGCCGCGCTGAGCGCGTTCGACCATCTCATCCGCACCTCCGCCCCGGTCGAGGCGCCGGAAGAAGCCGTCAGCGCCTGACCCGGTCCCGCTCCATCGCCTCCGGGGACGCATCCGCGTCCCCGGAAGGGCGTACTCTCTGGGTGGATGAGCCCGCCGCGTCCACGCGGAGGGACCCGCCCACCGGTTTCCCAACGGAATGTCCCGGATGAACCTGCGCGACCTGAAGTACCTGGTGGCCCTGGCCGACCACAAGCATTTCGGCCATGCGGCGGCGGCCTGCTTCGTCAGCCAGCCCACCCTGTCCACCCAGATCAAGAAGCTGGAGGACGAACTGGGCGTGCCGCTGGTCGAACGCGCGCCGCGCAAGGTCATGCTGACCCCGGCCGGACGCGACGCCGCCGAGCGCGCGCGCCGGATCGTGGCGGAAGTGGAGCAGATGAAGGAAGCCGCGCGGCGCAGCCAGGATCCGGAAGCCGGCACGGTGCGGCTGGGCATTTTCCCGACCCTCGGCCCCTATCTGCTGCCGCACGTGGTGCCGCGCATCCGCGCGCGCTTCCCGCAACTGGAGCTGCTGCTGGTCGAGGAGAAGAGCGACGTGCTGCTGTCGCGCCTGCGCGAAGGCAAGCTCGATGCCGGCCTGCTCGCGCTGCCGCTGCAGGATGATCAGCTGCACACCGAATTCCTGTTCGAGGAACCGTTCCTGCTCGCGGTCCCCGAAGCGCACCCGCTGGCCTCACGCGATTCGCTGTCGCTGGGCGAACTGTCCAACCAGCAGTTGCTGCTGCTGGAGGACGGCCACTGCCTGCGCGAACAGGCGCTGGACGTCTGCCGGATCTCCGGCGCCAACGAGAAATCCGAGTTCCGCGCGACCAGCCTGGAAACGCTGCGGCAGATGGTGGCGGCGAACGTGGGCATCACCCTGTTGCCCACGCTGGCGGTCAAGCCGCCGGTGGCGCGTTCGGACAACATCCACCTGCTCGGCTTCAGCGATTCGCATCCCAGCCGCCGGATCGCGCTGGTCTGGCGTCGCAGTTCCGCGATGGCCGGATTCCTGCAGGAGCTGGCCAAGGTATTCCGCGAACTGCCGGCATCGCTGTTCGATCCGGCTGTCGACGTGAACATGCCCGCAACGCGCGCCGGCCAGTTGTCCGCCAGTCGCGCCGGCTGAACGCTCCCGGCTTGAACCCGGACGGGCAACCGGCTACGGTAAGCCAACAAACCAAACCCGGATGGGCGGCGCGGAAACGCGGCGCCCATTTCCTTGTTGCACACCTGAAAAAGAGGACCCCATGAGTACTGCGCATACCAGCGGCCTGCCGCCTTCGTTGATCATTTCCAGCCGCGATTTCAACCGGCTGGAAGCCCTGCTCGATTCCCCCGCCCTGCGCCGGCTGCCGGCCGCGGTGGCCCTGATGAACGAACTCAACCGCGCCGAAGTGCTGCCTCCGGAACAGGTTCCGGAAGGCGTCGTCACGATGCACTCCACCATCGACTGCGTCGATGAGCTGACCGGCGAGGATCACAACCTGACCCTGGTCTATCCGAACGAAGCCAATGTCGACAAGGGCTACGTCTCGGTGCTGGCACCGGTCGGCAGCGCCCTGCTGGGTCTGTCGGTGGGCCAGACCATCGACTGGCAGGCACCCGGCGGCCGCCACCTGCGCCTGCGGGTCACCGGCATTCGCTACCAGCCCGAAGCAAACGGCGAATTCCATCGTTGAACGCTGAACTGGCGGGCGGCGCGAGGCATACTGTGCCTCCCCTCTCGCCGTCCATGAGTGTTGCGATGAACTCCCCCGTTTCCCCGTCCAAGCTGGCCCAGTTGCGTGAACTCTCCGTCGTGGTCGCCGACACCGGCGACTACGAGGCGATCAAGCGGCTCAAGCCGGTGGATTGCACCACCAACCCCACGCTGGTGAAGAAGGCGCTCGACCTGCCGATCTACGCCGAACTCATCGAGCGCGAACTCGGCTGGGCGCGTGGCCAGGACGGCGACCGCGCCGCGATCGTCAATGAAGTCGCCGATCGCCTGACGGTCGGTGTCGGCGCCATGCTCAGCGCGCTGATCCCCGGCCGCGTGTCGACCGAGGTCGATGCCGATCTGGCTTACGACACCGCCGCGACCGTGGCCAAGGCGCGCAAGTTCGTCGCCATGTACGCCGAGCGTGGCATCGGCCGCGACCGCATCCTGATCAAGGTGGCCTCCACCTGGGAAGGCGTCGAGGCCGCGCGCCAGCTGCAGGCCGAAGGCATCGACTGCAACCTGACCCTGATCTTCAATCAGGCGCAGGCCATCGCCTGCGCCGAGGCCGGCGCGTTCCTGATTTCCCCGTTCGTCGGTCGCATCCTCGACTGGTACGTCGCCAACGGGCAGGCGCCCGTGGACATCGATGCCGATCCCGGCGTGGTGTTCGTGCGCGGCGTGTATGCCGAATTCAAGCGCCGCGGCTCGCCGACCGTGGTGATGGGCGCCTCGTTCCGCTCCACCGCGCAGATCGAAGCGCTGGCCGGCTGCGATCGCCTGACCATTTCACCGGATCTGCTGGAGAAGCTGGATCAGGATCACGGCGAACTGCCGCGCAAGCTCGCGCCGGTCGCGGCCGAGCCGGTGACCGCCGCGCCGATCACCGCGGAAAGTTTCGCGGCGGCGATCGAAGCCGACCCGATGGCCAAGGAAAAACTCGCCACCGGCATCGAGATCTTCGCCAAGGATCTGGTCGCCCTGCGCGACACCATCGCCCTGCGCCTGGCCGAAGCCACCGCTTGAACCTGCGAGTCCTGCTGATTCTCGGACTGCTGGCCGGCGTCGCCGGCTGGTGGTTCTCGGATTTCCGGCGTGGCCATCGCGCTCCGGCGGCGGCGGCGGATCTGCGTCCCGACTGTCCGTTGCCCGCGCGGGTGGGCGCGGGCGAGGAGCCGTTGCAGACGGATGTGCCCGATGGCCTGCGTCCGTTTGCCCTGAGCGCGGCGACGCTGACGCCATTGGCCGGTTTCAGCGTCGATGCGCGCGTGCTGTCCCGCGAGGAGTACCGCAGCGGGCGCGAATCGGATCTCTCGCCGCTTGACCTGGCGCTGGGCTGGCGGCGGATGGCGGAAGATGCCGTGCTCGACGGCCTGAGCATCAGCCAGGGCTCGCGCTGGTACCACTACCGATGGAGCGATCAGCCACCGCTGGATCCGGTGGAAATCGCGCACAGCAGCGCCAACATGCACATGATTCCCGGCTCCGACGAAGTGGCGCGGGCGCTGGCCGCCATCCGCAGGGATGATCGGGTGCGCATCGACGGCTGGCTGGTCGAGGCGCAGGCGCCGGATGGCTGGCGCTGGCGCAGTTCCACTTCGCGCACCGACAGCGGCAGCGGCGCCTGCGAAGTGGTCTACGTGTGTGCGGTGACGCGGCTGTGATTCCCCGTCAGCGCGCGCTCCCGTGGGAGCGAAGGCAGCATCGCCGCGCCCCATGCCTCAGGCCGCGAGGCGGCATGAACCCGGGCGCGTTGTCGCCCTTGCCTTGAAAGCAGCGGTCTGATTCATCGCGACCGAGTCGCTCCCGCAGGACTCCGCGTGCGGACTGCCTGGCCTGTCAGGCATCCAGGCCAATCGCGCAGCTCACGCCGGTGCCGCCAAGACCGCAGTAGCCGTTCGGATTCTTCGCCAGGTATTGCTGGTGGTAGTCCTCGGCGTAGTAGAACTCCGGCGCCGGATACAGGATCTCGGTGGTGATGTCGCCGTAGCCGGCGGCGCGCAGGCGCTGCTGGTAGGCGTCGCGGCTGGCGAGCGCGGCGTCGTACTGCGCCTGCGAGTGGCACAGGATCGCCGAGCGGTACTGGGTGCCGAGATCGTTGCCCTGGCGCATGCCCTGGGTGGGATCGTGGTTTTCCCAGAACACCCGCAGCAGTTCCTCGAAATCAATCCGCTTCGGGTCGTAGATCACCCGCACCACTTCATTGTGTCCGGTCAGGCCCGAGCACACTTCCTCGTAGGTGGGATTGGGCGTGCCGCCGCCCGCGTAGCCGACCGCCGTCGTGTACACGCCCGGCAGGCTCCAGAACTTGCGTTCCACGCCCCAGAAGCAGCCCATCCCGAATTCGACCTGCAACAGGCCGGTGGCGTCCGCGCGCAGCGGACGGCCATGGACGAAGTGGGTGTTGTTGAGCGGCAGCGGATGCGGGCGGCCGGGCAGGATCTCTTCCGGGCGCGGCATGCGCTGTTTGTGGGCACCGATTCCAAGCATGGGACACCCCGCGGGTGGTGGATGCCACGGATCTGGGCGCTGCGACGGCGCTTTCAAGCGCTACGGACTGTCGCGACGGGCCGGCACCGGTGTAGGCTGCGGCCCTCCCCCGCGGTACCCGCTTGTCCGTCCCTTGGCCGCATATTGAATTGGATCGATATAAACCGATGATTCCCCGCCTTGCCCTGCTCCTGTGCGCCGCTGCCGCGGCGGCCCCGGCGTTCGCCGCCGACACCCGCCCTCCCACCGAATTCAGCGCCGACTGGGACGACCCGCGGACCGCCGAGCCCAAGATCGTCCGGCCGGACATCCGCCACTGCACGGTGGAAATCGTCCGCCACGGCTTCGCCGATTTCGAGCCCTACCGGCAGGCGTTCACGCCGCCGGCCGACTGCCCCGGCCCCTGGCACAAGGTGGTGCTGGACATGGAGGGCGGCGTGAAGGGTCGCCAGTACGACCGCATGGGCCAGATCAGCGTGGGCGGTGTGACCATCCTGCGCACCAGCACGCCCGAGCCGTCGCGCGAAGGCATCCGCTGGCAGGTCGAGAAGGACGTGAGCGCCTATGCGCCGCTGTTCACCCGGGCCCAGCCCGTGGTGATGGAACTGGGCAACCTGGTCAACGAGACCTACACCGGCGTGTTCGACATCCGCGCCACCCTGACCTTCTATCCGGCCGACGCCACCCATGCACCGGCCGTCAGCGCGGAGCACATCGTCCCGCTGGACGGCGCCCATCGGGCCGGTGCGGACATGGTCGGCGGCTTCACCCTGCCGGCGGACGCGACCCGGCTGGTGGCCGAGGTCTATGCCAACGGTTCCGGCGGCGGCTGCGAGGAGTTCTGGTACCTGAGCGTGCCGCGCAAGGAATACTCCTGCCCGAGCGAGTACGGCCCCTACCGCGAACTGCAGGTGCTGATCGACGGCAAGGTCGCCGGCCTGGCGGCACCGTATCCGCACATCTACACCGGCGGCTGGTCCAACCCCTTCCTGTGGTACGCGATTCCGGCGCCGCACACGTTCGATCTGCATCCGCAGCGCTTCGAGCTGACCCCGTTCATCGGCCTGCTCAACGACGGCAAGCCGCACGAACTGCGGGTGCGCGTGGTCGGCCTGGCGCATGACGCCACCGGCTGGACGCTGCTGCCCAACCTGCAGATCTGGCGGGATCCGAAAGGCGCGCGCACCCGTGGCGCGCTGACCTCGCACGTGCTCGGCCAGCCGGCGCGGGAAGACGCCTTCAGCGAGGAAGACGGGCGCACCGTGCTGCGTTCCTCGGGCGCGGGCGAACTGACCCTCGCCGGCTGGGTGGAGACTTCGACGGGCCGGCGCGACATCGAAGTCGCCTATCAGGTCGGCATGCGGAGCCGCCACGACTGGGACAAGGAAGAGTCGGACGATCGGCTGAAAGCCGAATGGACCGACCGCCAGCAGGTGACGATCCGCGCCGCGGGCCAGGCCCCGCAGGTCGAGGAACGCGCGCTGGCCTTCAGCCTGGACGGCGGCATCCGCACCGTGCCCGAAGCTGGCAACCCGCGCCTGACCACCGATCTGGTCATCCAGGCCAACGCATCGACCCGCCGCCAGCAGGGCGACGCGCCGGCGATCTGGATCCAAGTGGAGAACCGCTTCCAGGGCGAGGCCGGCTACACCCAGAAAGTGCCGCGCGAGCAGCGCCGCGCGACCGGCCATTCCCGCCAGGATTTCCGCATGACCGACAGCGCCGGCAACTGCCAGGCGCACCGGCTGGCGACCGTCAACGGTTACTTCACCGAAGACGACACCACCTGCGTGCGTTGATGCCAACGGCCCGGCACGGCGCCACCGGCGAGCGGCATGAAAGCTTTGCTTTCGCCGCCCCGCCCTCGGTGCCAAGGTGGCAACGCTCGACGAACAACCCATCCGCCCCCTTGGAAAAAGGGGGCGGGCGCAGCGGCTGACGGGGGATTGGCTGCCGGAGCGCGAAAAGCAAATCCCCTTGGCCCCCTTTTTCCGCCTTCAACCGCTAAATGGCTGGTCAAGGGGGAACCCAAGGCGCAGCGTCGCGGCCCCTCAGGCCGGCAGCGGACTTCCTTCCGGCGAATCCTCCGCGGATTCGTCGCCTTCCGGCGGCCGCGCCAGCGGCAACCGGGCCACCACCT
Source organism: Pseudoxanthomonas sp. (assembly GCF_051953815.1). GTDB lineage: Bacteria > Pseudomonadota > Gammaproteobacteria > Xanthomonadales > Xanthomonadaceae > Pseudoxanthomonas_A. The sequence continues at coordinate 46,691 of NZ_JBQCIJ010000028.1, forward strand.
CCTGCGCTTCCGGCCAGGCCGGATCCGGCACGCAGACCCGCAGCACGCCGAACAGGGGCAATTCGCCCATGCCGCCCATCAGCGATTCGCCGAACACGAACGCCGGCAGGCCGGCATCCTCCAGCGCGTGCTTGACCAGATGGGCGTCGAACAGGTTGTCGGCCAGATAGACCACTCGCATCGGCAAATCTCCAGCAATCGCCGGCAGGCTACACCTTCCGGCCTTTACGGAGCCTTGCGCATGGCCTCGGTGCCGGGCACGGATTCGGTTTCCAGCGCCCCCGCCTCGCGCCACTCGCGCATCGCCGGCAGCGCGAACAGCGCCTGCATGTAGTCCTGCGCCACGGCGTCCACCGGCACGCCATACCCGTCGAAGCGGATCGCCACCGGTGCGAACATCGCGTCGACGATGCCGAAGCCGCCGCACAGGAAGTCGCCGCCCTGGCCGAAGCGCATGCGCAGTTCCGACCACAGCGCCTGCACCCGGTCGATGTCGCGCTGGGCGGCCTCGTCCCAGCGGTACGCGTCGGGCTGGCGCCGGCTGTTCATCGGCAACTGGGTGCGCAATCCGGCGAATCCCGAGTGCATCTCGGCCGCGGCCACCCGCGCCAGCGCGCGCGCGGTCCGCTCGCGGGGCCAGCCGGCGCCGTCCAGCCAGCGCTCGTTGACGTATTCGCAGATGGCCAGCGAGTCCCACAGGTGAAGCTCCCCGTCCCACAACGCCGGCACCTTGCCGGTCGGGGAGTAGCGCTTGACCTCGGCGAAGAACTCCGGCGTGTCCAGCGGCAGCCGGATCTCGTCGAACTCGACCCCGAACTGGCGCAGGAGCAGCCACGGGCGCAGCGACCAGGACGAGTAGTTCTTGTTGCCGATGATCAGGATGGGACGGCTCATGCACGGCTTCCGGCGGGTGGAAAAGGACGTACAGGATAGGCCGCCGCGACGCGGCCGGGGACGGGAACGGCTAAACTCTCCGTTTGCCCAGAATCGCCCTGCCCCGCATGTCCGAGACCCCCGCCCCCACCGCCGCCACGCCGGAGAACGCCGCCCCCGAAAAGCGGGACTTCATCCGCCAGATCGTGCGCGAGGACCTCGCCAGCGGCCGCCACCATGCCATCAAGACCCGGTTCCCGCCGGAACCCAACGGCTACCTGCACATCGGCCACGCCAAGGCGATCTGCCTGGACTTCGGCATCGCCGCCGAGTTTGGCGGCGTCTGCAACCTGCGCCTGGACGACACCAACCCGGCCAAGGAAGACCCCGAATACGTCGCCGCTATCCAGGACGACGTGCGCTGGCTGGGCTTCGACTGGCATGACCTGCGCCACGCCTCGGACTACTTCGAGGTGTACTACCTGGCCGCCGAGAAGCTGATCCGGCAGGGCGACGCCTTCGTGTGCGACCTGAGCGCCGAACAGGTCCGCGAGTACCGCGGCAGCCTGACCGAGCCGGGCCGCAATTCGCCGTGGCGGGATCGCTCCGTCGAGGAGAACCTGGATCTGTTCCGGCGCATGCGCGCGGGCGAGTTCGCCGACGGCGCGCGCACCCTGCGCGCCAGGATCGACATGGCCAGCGGCAACATCAACCTGCGCGATCCGGCGCTGTACCGGATCAAGCACGTCGAGCACCAGAACACCGGCAACGCCTGGCCGATCTATCCGATGTACGACTACGCGCACTCGCTCGGCGACGCGGTGGAAGGCATCACCCACTCGCTGTGCACGCTGGAGTTCGAGGATCACCGCCCGTTGTACGACTGGTGCGTGGACAAGGTCGATCTGGCGAACCACCCGGAGCTGCTGGCGCCGCTGCTGTCCAAGGGCCTGCCGAGCGAAGCCGGCAAGCCGCGCCAGATCGAATTCTCGCGCCTGAACTTCAACTACCTGGTGATGAGCAAGCGCAAGCTGCATGCCCTGGTCACCGACCGGCTGGTCGACGGCTGGGACGATCCGCGCATGCCGACCCTGCAGGGCATCCGCCGCCGCGGCTACACGCCGTCCGCGCTGCGCCTGATGGTGGACCGCGTGGGCATCAGCAAGCAGAACTCGCTGATCGACTACAGCGTGCTGGAAGGCGCGCTGCGCGATGACCTGGACGCGGCCGCGCCGCGCCGGATGGCGGTGATCGACCCGCTGAAACTGGTCATCACCAACCTGCCGGACAGCCATGGCGAATCGCTGGTGTTCCCGAACCATCCCAAGGACGAGGGCTTCGGCTCGCGCGAAGTGCCGTTCTCCAATCAGCTGTGGATCGAGCGCGAGGACTTCGCCGAAGTCCCGCCCAAGGGCTTCAAGCGGCTGATTCCCGGTGGCGAAGTGCGCCTGCGCGGCGCCGGCATCTTCCGCTGCGATGAAGTGATTAAGGACAACGATGGCCAGGTCATCGAAATCCGCGGCGAGCTGGATCCCGAATCCCGCCCCGGCATGGCCGGCGCCGATCGCAAGATCAAGGGCACCATCCACTGGGTCAGCGCGCGCCATGCGGTCACCGCGGAAATCCGCCTCTACGATCGCCTGTTCACCGTCGCGGATCCGGACGACGAAGCCGACGGCAAGAGCTATCGCGACTATCTGAATCCCGAGTCCCGCCGCACCGTGCAGGGCTACGTGGAACCGGCCGCCGCCGCGGCCAGGCCGGAACAGTCGTTCCAGTTCGAGCGCATCGGCTACTTCGTCGCCGATCGCTACGACCACGCCGCCGACAAGCCGGTGTTCAACCGCAGCGTGACCCTGCGCGACACCTGGGCCAAGGCATGAGCATGCTGTACGCCCAGGTCCACCTGACCCTGCCGGCGTGGGTGCATGACGCCGTCGACGGCGCGGCGGTGTTTCCGGGCGACGAGGACAAGGTCGGCCTGGCGATCGCGCTGTCGCGCCGGAACGTGGAGGCCGACACCGGCGGTCCGTTCGGCGCGGTCGTGTTCGGTCCGGATCACCGGGTGATCGCGATCGGCGTGAACCGGGTGATGCCGCATACATGCTCGCTGGCGCACGCCGAAAACATGGCCTACATGCTGGCGCAGCAGCGCCTGCAGACGCCGCGCCTGAACGAACGCATCGGTCCGGTCACCCTGGCGACATCCTCGCAACCGTGCTGCCAGTGCTATGGCGCCACCGTCTGGGCCGGCATCGACCGCCTGCTGATCGGAGCGCGCGCCGAGGACGTGATGGAACTGACCGAGTTCGACGAAGGCCCGCTGCCGGCCGACTGGATCGGCGAGCTGAACAAGCGCGGCATCGAGGTGGTGCGCGATCTGCGCCGCGACGACGCGCGCGCGGTCCTGAAGCACTACGGCGAATCCGGTGGCGACAAGTACTGAGGCCATCGCCGTGTCCGCTTGCGGGGCACGCCGATGAGCGGCCTGCTGGGGTTCTGCCGGCAGGGCTTCGAACCCGAGCTCGCCGCGGAGCTGACCGAGCGCGCGGCGTACGCGGGCATCGCCGGTTATGCCCGCGCGCAGCGCAACGACGGCTACGTGGTGTTCGTCAGCGATCAGGGCGACGCGCTGGATCGCGCGCTGCCCTGGCGCGAACTGGTCTTCGCCCGGCAGAAGCTGAAGGTGATCGCCGAACTCCGCGCGCTGGATCCCAGGGACCGCATCGCGCCCATGCTGGCCGCGCTGGAGGGCCAGCGCTTCGGCGATCTGTGGGTGGAACATCCGGATTCCGACGCGGCCAAGCCGCTGGCCGGACTGGCCCGCAGTTTCGGCAACGCGCTGCGCCCGGCGCTGCGCAGGGCCGGCCTGCTGAGCGCGCAGGAGGATCAACGGCTGCCACGCCTGCACGTCGTCTTCGTGCAGGGCGATCATGCGTTCCTCGCCAGCACCCGGCCGCACGACAGTTCGCCGTGGCCGCTGGGCATCCCGCGGTTGAAACTGCTGCCGGACGCGCCCTCGCGCTCGGCGCTGAAGCTGGAAGAAGCCTTCCTGGCGCTGCTGGACGCGGAGGAACGCGCTCGGCTGCTGAAACCCGGCATGACCGCCGCCGATCTGGGCGCCGCGCCCGGAGGCTGGACCTGGGTGCTGACCCGCCAGCACCTGCGCGTCACCAGCGTCGACAACGGTCCGCTGCGCCAGCATGTGCTGGACACCGGGCTGGTCGAACACCTGCGCGCGGACGGTTTCCATTGGAAACCCGCGCAACCGCTCGACTGGATGGTCTGCGACATGGTGGAGCAGCCGCGCCGGGTCGCCGAACGCATGGGCACCTGGTTCCGCGAGGGCTGGTGCCGGCACGCCATCTTCAATCTCAAGCTGCCGATGAAGAAGCGCTGGGACGAGACCCGGCTGTGCCTGGATCTGTTCGCCGAACAGGCCTCGCGTCCGCTCACCGTGCGCGCGCGCCAGCTCTATCACGATCGCGAAGAGATCACAGTATTCGCCACGCCGCGGCATTGACCCCCATTCGGCGCCTGCGGGTTAACATCCCCGCAGTCCATCAAGCACCCCCCCACGGTGCGCAGGAATCCCATGGCCGCCACCTGGATCACCATCGCCGCGTCCTCGCTGCCGGAAATCATCCGCCTGGCCAAACCGCTGTTCACCCGCACGCCGCCCATCGATACCACCCAGGCGCAGCGGCTGGCGATCATCGACGAACAGATCACCGAACTGCAGGCGGCGGCCACCCGCAACGCCGATTCGATCTCGCGGCTGGCCACCGACATGCAGAAGACCATCGAAGTGCTGCAGGTCGGCGCCGACCGCATGGAACGGCAGTTGCACCGGGCCAACCGGCTGGCCGCGATCGCCACCACGGTGGCGATACTGGCCTTTGCCACCGCGCTTTACGCCCTGGGCCGCTGAGGAAGCACCGATGACCGCACGCCATTGCCTGTTCGCCGCCCTCCTGATGTCGGCCGCTTCGACCAGCCTCGCTTCGGAACCCGAATACATCGCCCGCGACTACGTCGGCGATGGCGTGTTCTCGCAGGGCATCGAAGGCCCGGCGGTGGGTCCCGACGGCCACCTGTACCTGGTCAGCTTCGGACGCGACGGCACCATCGGCCGCGTGCGCGCGCAGGCCGACGGCAGCGGCAAGGCCGAACTGTTCGTCGAGCTGCCGGCCGGCAGCACCGGCAACGGCATCCGCTTCACGGCGGACGGCGCGATGTACGTGGCCGACTACAGCGGCCACAACATCCTGCGCATCGACGCCCGGGGTCACGTCGAGGTGTTCGCGCACGAACCGCGCATGCATCAGCCCAACGACATCGCGCTGGCGCCGGACGGACGCCTGTACGCGAGCGATCCCGACTGGAAGAACGGCAGCGGCCAGTTGTGGCGCATTGACCGCGACGGCAGCACCCACCTGCTGGAAACCGGCATGGGCACCACCAATGGCGTCGAGGTGAGCCCGGACGGCAAGCATCTTTACGTCAACGAGAGCGTCCAGCGGAACCTCTGGATGTATGACCTGGACGACAACGGCGGCGTTGCCAACAAGCGCCTGCTGTTGAATTTCCCGGATCACGGCCTGGACGGCATGCGCACCGACGCGGACGGCAACCTGTACATCGCCCGCTACGGCGCCGGCACGGTGGCCATCGTTTCCCCGCAGGGCCGCCCGCTGCGCGAGGTGCGGCTGAAGGGCGAAAAGCCCACCAACGTCGCGTTTGGCGGAGAAGACGGCCGCACCGTCTACGTCACCCTGCAGGACCGCGGCGCGGTGGAAACCTTCCGCAGCGAACGACCGGGCCGCGAACACGGCGGCGCGGCGGCGCGCTGAGCGCCCGCATCGCGTTCTGTGAGCCACTGCGCATGGGGTCTCAGGCGGTGACATGCCTGCATGGCAAGATGCTTCCCTGACCCGGAGCCCCTCCCATGCTGCCCATCGAACTGAAGGATCCCGCCGCGTTCGGCAACGAATTCCTGCGCCTGACCCTGTTGCAGGGGTTCCAGTCACTGACCAAGCGCGATCTGGAACTGTTGATCTTCGTGCTGCTGGAACGCGACGGCGCCATCGATCGGGCGGAATCCAATTTCATCGTCGCCGGCAAGCTGCGGGTCACCCCGGCCAAGGTGCGGGCGCTGCGCCGCGATGGCTATGCGCGCTGGCGCGCGCTGGTGCCGGAAGAACGCGAAGCCGCCCTGCAACGGATCGTCGCCACCGTGCTGACCGAAGCCAACCTGCGCGCCGGGGCAAAGCACGTGAGCGAGCGCAGCCGCAAGGACGGTTTCCTGGCGGTGCGCATCGAGCATCCGGATGATCAGCAGCAGTTCGAGCAGGCCATCCTGGATGTCGGCGCGTTGCCGGTCTACGAGCGCAACCGCGAAGTGGTCGCGGTGCGCTTCGATACCCTGCTGGCGATCGCCGAACGCTGGGGCTTCCTGCAGACCGATCCGGCGCACATCCGCGGCGAACTGAAGAAGCTGGCGCCGACCTCGGAGGAAGTCGCCGAACTGCTGAAGAAGGACATCGGCAAGCTGCGCTGGCAGGACGCGCGCAACGCGCTCAACAGCCTGGGCGCGGATGCCATCGCCAGCACCGCCGAAGGCGGTCTGAAGGCGCTGCTGAAGATCGTGTTTCCGTTCCTGCCCTGATGGGGCACGTGGCGCGGAGCGCGCTCCGCGCCACGTGGGATGTCAGAGGCCGGAGGCGCGACGCCAGAACAGGTTGGCCAGTGGCGGCAGGCGTCCGGCTAGGCCCAGCAACGGCCCGCGCACCAGGGTCAGGTGCATTTCGTCATTGGAGAACAAGCGGTTGATGCCATCGAAGGCATAGGCCGCGGCGGTGCTTTCGCTGCGCCGCTGGCGCGCCCAGCGTGCCAGCCGGTGCGGGGCGCTCCAGTCCACCCGGCGCGACTGCGCGTCCCGGATCAGCGTGCGCAGCCCGGCGACATCGCGCAGGCCCAGATTGACGCCTTGTCCGGCCAGCGGATGCACGACGTGCGCGGCATCGCCGATCAGCAGGATCCGCCCGGACACGTACTGTTGGGCCAGTTGCCGGCGCAACGGAAACGCCGCGCGCGCCGACACCGGCCGGGCTTGGCCCAGCCGCGCCGCCGACGCCAGGGTGAGTTCGCGCGCGAACGCGTCGTCGTCCAGCGCGAGCACGCGCGTGGCTTCGGCATCGGGCAGCGTCCAGACGATCGAACTCCGGCCCTCGGTGAACGGCAGCAGCGCCAGCGGCCCGCCCGGCAGGAACCGCTGCCAGGCGGTGTCCTCGTGCGGGCGTTCGGTCTGGATGTATGCGACCACGCCACGCTGCGCGTAGTCGTGCTGCGTTACCGCCACGCCGGCGGCCTGGCGCAGGCTGGAATCGGCGCCATCGGCGGCGATGGCCAGGCGCGCATCCAGGCGGGTGCCGTCCTCCAGCGTCAGGCGCACGCCGGTCTCGTCCTGCTCGACATCCCGCACCCGCGCCGGGCAATGCAGGCGCACGCCGGCCGCCGGCAGCGCCGCCCACAGGCGATCGACCAGCAGCGCGTTCTCCAGGATCCAGCCCAGCTGCGCATGGCCCAGCGTGTCGGCATCGAACACCAGGTCGCCGCCGCCTGCGGCATCCCAGACGCACATGCGTCGATACGGCTGCACGCGGGCGTCGCGGATCGCGCGCCACACACCCAGCGACTCCAGCAACACGGCGTTGTCCGGGGCGAATGCGTAGACACGCAGATCCGGATCCGCCGCCGACCAGCGCGCGGGTTCGCGGCCTTCGACCAGCGTGACCTGCAACCCGGCGTCGGCCAGCGCCAGCGCGCAGGCCGCGCCGACCACGCCGCCACCGACAATCACCGCATCCATCTGCCCGCGCCGGTTCATGCCGCCACCTCCCGGCACAGCGCCGGCACGTCGCCGCGGAAACCCATCGCGCCGCCGACCAGAAACGCCTGCAAGGTGGGCGAGAGGTCGACCGCGGCCAGGCCCAGGCTGCGCAGCGGGCGCAGCATCGGCGCCGGGTTGGCGGTCAACCGCGCCAGTCCGTCGGAGAACGCCAGCGTGCGCTGGCGATCCTCCGCCCGCCGCTGCGCATAGCTCCGCAACAGGCCTTCGTCACCAGGGTCGGCGCCGCCGGTTTCGAGCAGTTCGGCCAAGGTCAGCGCATCGCGCAGGCCGAGGTTGAAGCCCTGCGCGCCGATCGGGTGGATGGTCTGGGCGGCATTGCCCATCAGCACCGCGCGCGGCGCGGTGAGGCGGTCGGCCACTACCCGGCTGATCGGATAGGCACTGCGCTCGCCGCTGGCGATGAAACGCCCGACCCGCCAGCCAAACGCCCCTTGCAGGCGCGCGAGCCACGCCGCTTCGTCCAGGGCGGCGACGTCGCCGGCCAGGTCCTTCGGGACGCCATGGATGGCGCCGAAATGGCGATCCCCGCGCGGCAGCAGTGCGGTGGGGCCGGTCGCGGTGAACCGCTCGTAGGCGGTGCCGTCGGGCGCCTGTTCCGCACGCACGCGGGCGACGAACAGGGTCTGCCCGTAATCCTGTTCCTGCACGCCGATGCCCAGCGCCTCGCGCAGTTGGCTGCGGGTGCCATCGGCGGCGACCAGCAGGCGCGCTTCCACGAACTGTTCGCCCGCCTCGCCGGCCAGGCGCAGGCGGCGGGCATCGGCGACGCCCTCCTCCAGCGCGACGAAGCGGGACGGTCGATAGCGGGTGACATGGCGCAGTTCGCCCAGGCGGGCTTCCAGCGCTTCGCCGAAATCGCGCGCCACCACCACCTGGCCGAAACTGTCGCGACCGTAGTCGGCGGCCTCCAGGCGCACCCGCCCGAAGTCGCCCTGGCGGCTGATGTGGATGCGCCGGATCGGTCCGGCGACGGCGCGCAGCTTCTGCATCACGCCCAGCGCGGTCAACGCGTTGACCGTGGCGGCGGCGAAGCTGAGATTGCGCTGATCGAACACCGCCGGCATCGCCGTGGGCGGCGCCGCCTCCACCAGGCCCACGTCGATGCCCAGGCGGTCCAGGGCGATGGCCAGGCTGGCGCCGACCAGGCCGCCCCCCACGATTACCACGTCATGCCGTTGCGTCATGCCGACATGATACCGGCTCGACCGGTCCGGGCCGCCCGGCGCCGGTCCGCGGCCCGGCCCGCGTCGCGGTCCGCTAGAATGGTGCGCTGAGCCTCCGGAATCCGTCTGCATGAACACGAACTCCCAACGCGCCGCCATCCTCGTCCTGCTGGCCCTGCTGATGGCGGCGACCCGCCTCCACCTGCCGGCCACGCTGACCCATTTCGGCCCGGTGCCGGATGCGTCGTGGGCGGTGTTCTTCCTGGGGGGCTTCTACCTGCGCGGCTGGACCCGCTGGGCGTTTCCGCTGCTGATGGCGCTGGCCGTCGCGGTGGACTACGTCGTCATCAGCGGCCAGGGCATGAACTTCTGGGCCCACTACTGCACCTCCGCGGCGTACTGGTTCCTGGTCCCGGCCTACCTGGCCCTGTGGGTCGGCGGCCTGCTGGTCCGCCGCTTCCACGCCAACCACGCCGGCCAGCATGGCCGCGTGCTGGCGGTGACCGTGGCCAGCCTGTCCGCCTCGGTGGTGGTCTGCCACCTGCTGAGCCAGGGCAGCTTCTATTGGCTGGCCCGCGACATCGTGCCCAATCCGACCGTGGCCGGCTGGTGGAAGAACTACAGCGACTGGTTCGTCCCCTATCTGCGCGTGGCCGCCATCTATGTCGGCCTGGCCGCCATCGCCCACGTCGGCGTCGAGCAGCTGGCGCGCCTGGGCCAGCAGAAGGCGCCGCGCTGAGCGCGGCACCCCGATGGGCAACCGTCTTTCCAAGATCTACACGCGCACCGGCGACGACGGCACCACCGGTCTCGGTGACGGCAGCCGGGTCGGCAAGGATTCGGCGCGGGTCAACGCCTACGGCACGGTCGACGAGGCCAATTCGGCGATCGGCGTGATCCTCGCCGCGCCGAACGTCCCGGAGGACGTCGCCGCGCTGCTGACCGTGGTCCAGCACCAGATGTTCGACCTGGGCGGCGAACTGTGCATTCCCGGCCACGCCGCCATCACCGGCGAGGACGTGGACGCGCTGGAAGCGCGGCTGGACCACTACAACGAGGCACTGCCGCCGTTGAAGGATTTCATCCTGCCGGCCGGCGGCGAGGCGGCCGCGCGCTGCCACCTGGCCCGCACCATCGTGCGCCGCGCCGAGCGCGAAACCGTCACCCTGGCCCGCCACGACGCGGTGCGGCCGGAGGCGATCCGCTACCTCAACCGGCTGTCGGACCTGCTGTTCGTGCTGGCCCGCGTGCTGGCGCGCGCCGACGGCCACGGCGAAGTGCTCTGGAACCACGAACGGCGGCGCCCGACCTGACGCCGTGATCATCTACACCCACCCGGCCTGCCTGTCGCACGACCCCGGACCCGAGCATCCGGAACGGCCGGCACGGCTGGAGGTGGTACTGGAAGTCCTGCGCCGCGACCACGGCGACCTCGACTGGCGTGAAGCGCCACTGGCCAAGCTGGGCGATCTGCGCCGCGTGCATGACGAAGCCTTGCTGCGTGAAGTGCTGGACGTCGACTTCGAAGGCCACCGCATGCTCGACCCGGATACGGTGATGGTGCCGGCTTCGCGCGCGGCGGCCCTGCGCGCCGCCGGCGCCGGCATCGCCGCTGTGGACGCGGTGATGCATGGAGACGCCGGCACCGTGTTCTGCGCGGTCCGCCCGCCCGGCCACCACGCCACGGCCGGTGCCGCGATGGGCTTCTGCCTGTTCAACAACGTCGCCATCGCCGCCGCCCATGCGCTGGACAGACACGGGCTGGAGCGGGTCGCCATCGTCGATTTCGACGTCCACCACGGCAACGGCACCCAGGCCATCTTCTACAACGACCCCCGGGTGGCCTACTTCAGCACCCACGAATCGGGCTTGTTCCCGTACAGCGGCGCCCCTTACGAGCGCGGGGCGGGCAACGTGTTCAACGCCCTGCTGCCGCCGGGCAGCGGCGGATTCCGCTTCCAGAACACCTGGGCCGACCAGATGCTGCCGGCCGTGGACGAGTTCCGGCCGCAGTTGCTGCTGATCTCCGCCGGTTTCGACGCCCACATGCGCGACCCGCTGGCCGATCTGATGCTGGAAACGGAGGATTTCGGCTGGCTGACCCGCCAGTTGCGGCAACTGGCCCGGCGCCACGCCGACGGACGGGTGGTGTCGATGCTGGAAGGCGGCTACGACCTGGAGGCCCTGAAGGAATGTGCCTCCGCGCATGTCGACGAGCTGCGCTGAACCGCGATCCCGGCCCGGGCCGCGACTGCATGAACCAGACCCGAAACCGGCCGGGGGTTTTCATTGCCGCCATGCCGGGGATCCGGCAAGCTAACCGCCGTTTCTGAACCGAACCTTCTCCGGAGCCCGGTACCGCGTGCGTCCAGTCCTTCGCCTGCTGCCCCTGCCGTTCAGTATCGCCCTGTGCCTGCCGGCGCTGGCGGCGGACGAAAAGCCCGAGAGCTGGGCGCTGTGCCCGATCCAGGATCCGGTCCCTGTGTTCGAGGGTGCGCCACAACCGGCGGCCGGTACCAACAGCGAGCAGGCGCGCGCCGCGCGCGCGAACCAGGACACCAGCATCGTCGGCGACAAGCTCGGAGGCACCGAGCAGAACCTGGAGTACCAGGGCAATGTCGCGCTGGTCCGCGGAGACCAGTACCTGGGCGCGGACAACCTGACCTACGATCAGGAAAAAGACACCTATTCGGCCGAAGGCCATGTGCGCTATCAGGACGCCGGCATCCGCCTGGTCGCCGAAAGCGCGCGCGGCGACCAGAATGCCGATCGCCACCAGATCGACAATCTGCAGTACCAGCTGGTCTCCCGCCGTGGCAATGGCGGCGCCGATCGCATCGACATGAAGGGACCGGAAGGCAGCCTGCTGCATTCCACCTACTCGACCTGCGATCCCGCCGACCGGCGCTGGGAACTGCGCTCGCGGCGCATCGACGTGAACACCGAGACCGGCTGGGGCGTGGCACACGGCGCGACCGTGCGACTGGGCCACGTCCCGGTGCTGTACATGCCGTGGTTCAAGTTCCCGATCGACGATCAGCGCCACACTGGCCTGCTGTACCCGGCCCTGAGCCATTCCGGGCGCAACGGCCTGGACTATCGCCAACCGATCTACCTGAACCTGGCGCCGAACTACGACGCCACGCTCAATCCGCGCTACATGAGCAAGCGCGGCCTCGCCCTGGGAGGCGAGTTCCGTTATCTGTACGAAGGCGGCGCCGGCGAGTTGCAGGGCAACTACATGCACCGCGACGATCTGCTCGAAACGCGTACCCGCGAGCCGGAGTTCGTGCCCGAGCGCAATCCGGATCCGGACGACAGCCGCGGCATGTTCCGTTTCGACGGCTACCACAACCTGAGTCCGCAATGGCAGGCCCGCGCCAACCTGGTCTGGGTCAGCGATTCCCGCTATGTCGAGGATTTCGCCAACAACCTCGGTGGCCTGACCGCCAGCACCCTCACCAGCACCATCGGCCTGTATGGCGTGGGCCAGTTCTGGAACGGCGGCGTCATGGCCGATGCCTGGCAGCTGTCGGACTTCAATCTGACCAAGGCCAGCCTGCCGTACAACCGCCTGCCGCGCGTCTACTTCACCTACGACCGTCCGCTGGGCCGCTGGCTGAACGTCGGCCTGCACAGCGAGGCCGTGCGCTTCCAGCATGACGTGCACGCCGGCGGCACCCGCCTGGATCTCAAGCCGAGCATCAGCGTGAACTTCGAGGGACCGTCCTGGTACGTCCGTCCCACGCTGGCGTGGCGCTACACCGACTATCGCCTGGATCCGGAACTGGCGCGCGGCATCGCCACCGATCGCGCCGCGCGCGCGCTGGGCATCCCGCTCGCCAACGTCACCGACGCGGTGATGCGGCCGTACTACAACGAATCGCCCAACCGCAGCCTGCCGATCGGCTCGGTCGACATGGGCCTGTTCTTCGACCGCGAGACCGAGATCAAGGGCAGCCGTTTCCTGCATACGCTGGAACCGCGCCTGTTCTATCTCAACGTGCCCTATCGCAACCAGGACGGCATTCCGCTGTTCGACACCCGCCCCTTCACCTACAGCTGGGGCCAGATGTTCCGCGACAACCGCTATTCGGGTCCGGATCGGCAGACCGACGCCAACCAGCTGACGATGGCGGTGACGACCCGCTTCCTGCGCCAGTCCGACGGTTTCGAGCGCGCCTCGATGAGCCTCGGCCAGATCCGCTACTTCGAGGACAGCCGGGTCACCCTGAATCCGTCCGAGGCCCCGCTGCTGAAGGGCAAGTCGGCCTGGATCGCGGACGCCAACTACGCCCCGACCGACCGCTGGACCATCGGCGCTTCCTACCAATGGGATCCGAAGTTCCGCCGCGAGGACCTGGCCAGCCTGCGCGCGCGCTACCTGATCGGTGACGACGGCGTGGTCAACCTGACCTACCGCCATCGCCGCGATCTGCTCGAACAGGGCGATTTCTCGTTCCTGTACCCGATCAGCCCGTCGTGGAGCATCGTCGGCCGTTACTACCACTCGTTCCAGGACAACAAGCTGCTGGAAGGCATCGCCGGCGTCCAGTGGGACAGCTGCTGCCTGGCGGTACGCGCGGTGGTCCGCCGCTACGTGCGCAACCGCGAGGGAGAAATGAACAACTCCTTCCAGATCGAATTCGTCCTCAAGGGTCTCGGCTCGGCCGGCCAGGACACGGAGCGCACCCTGCGCCGTGGTATCCTCGGCTATTACCGAGACGACCTCTATCTCGTCCCGCCGAGCAATACCACGCCGGATCCGGACGACGCCAACCGCTACGCCCCGGATATGCTGCCATGACCATCAAGTTGCTCCGTCCCCTCGCCGCCGCGCTGCTGGCCGCCGCCTGCGTGGCGCCGCTGTCGGCCCAGTCCCTCCAGCCGCTGGATCGGATCGCCGCCGTCGTCGACGAGGACGTCATCCTGCAGAGCGAGCTGGATCGCGCGGTCGCCAACGTGGTCAACCAGTACGCCAGTCAGCCCGGCCAGCTGCCGCCGCGCGACGTGCTGGAACGGCAGGTGATGGAACGCCTGATCCTGATGAAGCTGCAGGTGACCCGCGCCAACGGCAGCGGCATCCAGGTCAGCGACCAGGAAGTCAACGGCGCGGTCGCCGCGGTGGCCCAGCAGAACAACATGAGCGTCGACGCGCTGCGCGCGCGCCTGGCCCAGGACGGCATGTCCTTTAATGATTTCCGCGCCTCGCTGCGTGACGAAATCACCGTGCAGCGCCTGCGCCAGAGCTTTGCCCAGAGCAAGATCCAGGTCAGCGAGGGCGAAGTGGACGCCGCGCTGGCGATGCAGGCCAACGCCGGCCAGCAGTACCACCTGGCGCACATCCTGGTCGCCCTGCCGGACGGCGCCACCGCCGAGCAGATCGCCACCGGCCAGCAGAAGATCGATGGCATCAAGGCGCTGCTGGACAAAGGCGAGATGGATTTCAACGCCGCGGCCGTGCGCTACTCCGACAGCCCCAACGCGCTGGACGGCGGCGACCTCGGCTGGCGCAGCATGGACGAGATCCCGACCGCGTTCGTGGAGATGCTCAAGACGATGTCTCCCGGCCAGGTGGTCGGGCCGCTGCGCGGCGCGAGCGGTTTCCAGCTGCTGAAGCTGGTGGAGACCCGCGATGCGGCGCAGGCGGACAAGCGCACCGTTACCGAATACCACGCCCGCCACATCCTGGTCCGCATCACCGATACCCAGGACGCCGCTGCGGCCAAGGCCAAGATCGATACCCTGCGCGCCCGCATCGCCGGCGGCGTGGATTTCACCACCGTCGCCAAGGAATCCTCCGAGGATCCCAACAGCCGCGGTGAAGGCGGCGATCTGGGCTGGTTCCCGGCCGACGCCTTTGGTCCGGCGTTCGGCGAGCAGGTCGCCGGTGTCGGCGATGGCCAGGTCACCCAGCCCTTCCGCACCGACGCGGGCTGGCACATCGTGCAGCGGGTGGAAGCGCGCCAGAGCGACGTCACCGACGCCAACCAGCGCGCCCAGGTCCGCGAGACCATCGGCCGCCGCAAGCTGGAAGACGAGTACAACCGCTTCCTGCAGGAAATGCGTGGCGAGGCCTATGTGAACATCCGCACCGGCGCGCAGGCCCAGACCGACGGTACGCCGGCCAATGCGCCGGCGCCCGCCCCCGCCGAAGCGCCCGCTCCCACGCCCGGCGGCTGAGCGTGCTGCCCCGCCTGGCGCTGGTCCCGGGTGAGCCGGCCGGCATCGGGCCCGAACTCTGCGTCCGCCTTGCCCAGCAATCCCGCGACGATTGCGGGCTGGTCGCTTTCGCCGACCCGGAAGTGATGCGGGCCGCCGCGGCCGGGCTGGGCCTCCCGCTGCGCCTGCTCGACGAGCATGAGGACGTCCGGTCGCCGGGCGATCTGCGCCTGCGCGCGGTGCCGAATGCCGCGCCCACCCATTTCGGCCGGCCGGATCCCCGCAATGCCGCCGCCGTCATCGCCGCGCTGGAGCAGGCGTCCGATGCCTGCCTGCGGGGCGAGTTCGCCGGCGTGGTCACCGGACCGGTGCACAAGGCCGCGATCAATGCCGGCGGCATCGCCTACACCGGCACCACCGAACTGCTGGCCGCGCGCGCGCGGCGCGACGTGGTGATGATGCTGGCCAACGACTTCGTCCGCGTCGCCCTGGCGACCACGCACCTGCCCCTGCGACAGGTGGCCGACGCCATCACCGTCGACGGACTCACCACGGTGCTGCGCATCACCCATGCCGCGATGCGCGACGACTTCGGCATCCCCGATCCCGTGATCGCGGTCCTCGGGCTCAATCCGCATGCGGGCGAAGCCGGGCATCTGGGTCGCGAGGAAATCGAGATCATCGAGCCGGTGATGGCCATGCTGCGCGAAGAAGGCATGCGTCTGATCGGTCCCCTGCCCGCCGACACCGCCTTCCTCCCGCAGAAGCTCGCCGGCTTCGACGCAGTGCTGGCGATGTACCACGACCAGGGCCTGCCGGTGCTCAAGTACAGCGGCTTCGAGCAGGCGGTCAACCTGACCCTCGGCCTGCCCTATCCCCGCGTGGCGGTCGATCACGGCACCGCGCTTGAAATCGCGGGCCAGGGCGTCGCCGATCCTTCCAGCCTGTTCGCGGCGGTGCGCACCTGCGCGCGCATCGCCCGACAAAAGCCGGCAAGCTAGCCACACCCGCTCAGCCCCGCTTCCCGCCGTACCTGTTTCGCACCCCAATCCCGGATTCCCAGACCACGCCATGTCCCATTTCAAGGCGCCGCCCAAGAAATCGCTGGGCCAGCACTTCCTCACCGACCGCAGTTACATCGAGCGGATCGTGCTCGCGGTGGATCCCAAGCCGGGCGATCGGCTGGTCGAAATCGGCCCGGGGCAAGGCGCGATCACGATGCCGTTGCTGCGCCGGCATGGCGAACTGACCGCGATTGAATTCGATCGCGATCTGATTACTCCACTGATGGAAGCCTCGGAAGGCGTCGGCCGCCTGACCATCATCCACAAGGATGTGCTGGCGGTGGATTTCGGCAAGCTGGCCGGCGACGAACGCCTGCGACTGGTCGGCAACCTGCCCTACAACCTGTCCTCGCCGATCCTGTTCCATGCCCTTGAACACGCGGCGTCGATCCGCGACATGGTGTTCATGCTGCAGAAGGAAGTGGTCGATCGCATGGCCGCCGGTCCGGGCACCAAGGTATACGGCCGGTTGAGCGTGATGCTACAGGCGTACTGCACGGTGACCCCTCTTTTCGTGGTTCCGCCGGGCGCGTTCCGGCCACCACCGAAGGTCGACTCGGCCGTGGTGCGGATGGTGCCGCGTCCCCCCGCGGAGATCGGCGTGACCGATCCGCGGCGCTTCACCGAAGTGGTGCGGGCCGCGTTCGGGCAGCGTCGCAAGACCCTGCGCAATGCCCTGTCCGGCGTATGCGACGCCGCCGCCATCGAAGCCGCGGGACTCAGTCCCGATGCCCGCGCCGAGCAGGTCGAGGTGGCCGGTTTCATCCGCCTGGCCAACCAGACACCGGCGCCGCCGGCGGGCTGATCACCGGCGCGCCTGCACGGCGATTCCTGTTTCACGCCGCAATGCATACACTGTCCGGCATGAAACACGACTACGCCATCGATATCGACGTAGCCACCCGCTTCCTCGACGATCAATCCGCGCCCGAGGACGGGCGCTATGTGTTTGCCTACACCATCCGCATCCGCAACCGGGGCCACGTGCCCGCGCGCCTGCTCGGCCGCCACTGGGTCATCACCGACGCCAACGGCAAGGTCCGCGAAGTCGAAGGCGCGGGCGTGGTCGGCGAGCAGCCCTGGCTGCAGCCGGGCGAGGATTTCGAATACACCTCCGGCGCGGTGCTGGAAACCGACATCGGGACCATGAAGGGAAGCTACGACATGATTGCCGACGACGGCACCCGCTTCGACGCCCCCATTCCGCAGTTCACCCTCTCGATCCCGCGGACGCTGCACTGATGGCGGTCTGGGCGATAGGCGATCTGCAGGGATGCTACGACGCGACCCAGCGCCTGCTGGAGCGCATCCGTTTCGATCCCGCCTCCGACCGGTTGTGGTTCTGCGGCGACCTGGTCAACCGCGGCGGTCAATCGCTGGAAACCCTGCGGCTGGTGCACGCGCTGCGCGATCAGAGCGTGGTGGTGCTCGGCAATCATGATCTGTCGCTGCTGGCGATTGGCGAACGCTCGCCGGATGAGCAGCGCAAGGTCAATCCGGATCTGCAGCGGGTGGTGCTGGCCGATGATGCGCGCGTGCTGCTGGACTGGCTCCGCGGCCAGAAGCTGGTCCATGCCGACCGCGAGCTGGGCTGGATGATGATCCACGCCGGGCTCGCGCCCAAATGGACCACGAACCTCGCCGAGCGCTATGCGCGCGAGGTCGAGCAGCAGCTGCACGGCAATGGCTACCGCAAGCTGTTCCGCAATATGTACGGCGACAAGCCCAACTGGTCGTCCGGCCTGGCCGGCTATGACCGCGCGCGCGCCATCATCAACGTGCTCACCCGCATGCGTTACTGCACGCCACGCGGACGCATGGCAATCGAGGAAAAGGGCGCGCCCGGCACCCAGGCGCAGGGGCTGTATCCCTGGTACGAGGTTCCCGGCCGCGCGCCACGCGATCTGAAGATCGTCTGCGGCCACTGGTCGACCCTGGGCCTGATGATCGGCCATGGCGTGCACGCGATTGATACCGGCGCGGTCTGGGGCGGCAAGCTCACCGCGCTGCAATTGGATACCGACGAACTGCGCATCGTGCAGATGCCCGGGCGCGACGTGGATCCGAGCAGTTTCGCGGGCCGGGACTGACCCCGCCCGCTCAGCGCATGCCCTCGACTTTCCACCAGCCGGGGCAGGCATCGACAAAGAATCGGACGAAAGCTGCAGCCCGGGCGGCGTGACGGCCGCGAAGCGGGCGACGGGGAATTTGCGCTTCGGCGAAGAAGCAAATCCCCCTCGGTCCCCCTTTTTTCAAAAGGGGGAGGTCATTCCCTTCAAACTGCCGACTGTCGACTGCCAGCGCCACCGTCGGCTGATCGTCCATCGTCCCCAGCGTGCTGCCGGGCTTCCCGCCAGCAGGGGCGATCATCGCCGGGGCGCGTCCATCAGGCACATCACACTGGCATCGTTCGCCCGCACGCGCGGCGCGGGCCGCCTACAATCCATCGCCATGTTCCCGTCGCTGAACAACCCGCGCATCGTCTTCGCCCTGCTTGCCGGCGTGTCCCTGACCGCCTGCGGCGAAGCGCGGACGACGGCCGCCACCGTTGGCGTCGCACTCCCTGCGCCTTCGACCACGGCCACTGCTCCGCGCACCGCTCCGCCTCTGGTCGTGGCGGCGCGCGCCCAGATCGGCGTGACCCGCCATTACGACCCGGCCTACGTCCGCTTGGGCTATCCCGGCGGGGATGTGCCGGAGGATCGCGGCGTCTGCACCGATGTCGTCATCCGCGCGTTCCGCGCGCGGGGATTGGATCTGCAACGCAGCATCCACGAGGACATGCGCGGAAATTTCGACGCGTATCCCCGGAGCTGGGACATGCGCGGCCCCGATCGCAACATCGACCATCGGCGCGTGCCCAATCAGATGCGCTGGTTCGAGCGGCAGGGCTGGACGGCGCCGATCAGCACGCGCGTCGACAGCTATCAGGCGGGCGACATCGTGGCCTGGAAGCTGCAAGGCAGCGGCCTGCTGCACATCGGCATCGTCTCGGACCGGCGCAGCGCGCAAGGCGTGCCGCTGATCCTGCACAACATCGGCGCCGGTACGCAGGAAGAGGACCTGCTGTTCGGCCATTCCATCATCGGCCACTACCGGCCGGTGCTGCCGTGATCGCCGGACGGTTCTTTCGTCAGCCGGCCCGCACGCGCAGGTAATCGACGAACTCAAACGCGTACGCATGGCGCGCGTCGGCTGGATGTGGTTCGCGCCGGACCACATCCCACTCGCCCGGATCAAAGCGCGGAAAATGCGCGTGCGCGTCCTCCACCACCGTATCGACGTGGGTGAGGTAGAGGGCGTCGGCCAGCACCAGCGTCTGCGCGTAGATCTCGCCGCCGCCAATCACGCAGACCTCCGGATTGCCCTCGCTGGCGGCCCAGGCCAGCGCCTGTTCTAGCGAGGCGACCGCCTCCATGCCGGCGAACGGGACCCGCCCGCCGCGGGTCAGGACCAGATTGCGGCGGCCCGGCAGCGCGCGCCCCAGTGACTCGGCGGTGCGCCGTCCCATCAGCACCGGTTTGCCCAGGGTCAGCGCCTTGAAGCGCTGGAGGTCATCCGGCAGGCGCCAAGGCAGATCGTTGTCCCGACCGATGGCGTAATGGCGATCGAGCGCGGCGATCAGCGACAGGGAAACGGCTGGATTCATGCGTGGGGCCTTCCGGCGTATTGCAGGCGTGGGGAACGCGGCGTACTTTCGCCGCACACCATCTTCGGGGAAGGCCGGATGCCCTCGCAAGCCAGAACGATGCTGTTGGCCACCGGATTGCTGCTGGGCGCGACCGCCAGCGCGGGCCAATCGCTTCCCGCAAGCTTCGAATCCGATCGCGTCTATCTGGAGGCGCGGGGAGCGCAGGGAGAACGCCTGCGCCTGTACACCGATACCGGCGGCGGGATGTTCCTCAAGCAGGAAGCGGTCGAACGGCTGAAGCTGCCGCTGTCGCCGCTGGAGGATCCGGACGCGCGGCGCGAACTGGGCGACCGCGCCCGCATCACCCGCCTGCCCGCGTTCGCGCTGGAGGCCGGCATTCCTCCGCCACTGGCCGACGACGGCCGCCTGATGGTGCTGCCGAGCGCGCTGGCCGGCCCGCAGTTGCCGGGCACCAGCCAGGACGACGGCATCCTGGGCCAGGCCTGGTTCGGCGGCCGCATCTGGACCTGGGACTATCCCGGACGCCGTTTCCGCCGCGAGGCCGGGGACTGGAAACCCTCGCCGGACCTGCGCCGGCTCGCGCTGGGCTTCAAGACCGACGAGCACGGGACGCGGGTGGCGGATTTCCCGCGCCTGCAGGTCAGCATCGACGGCAGGCAACACTCGTTGCTGCTGGATACCGGCGCGATGACCGTACTCACGCCGCAGGCGCTGGCCGAGCTCGCGGATGGCGGCCCGCCGGAACGCGCCACCAGCATGATCACCGACAGCGTGTTCCAGTCCTGGCGCAAGGCGCATCCGGAGTGGCGCGTCATCGAGAACGCGCAGGCCGGCATGGGCTCGGCGATGATCGAAGTGCCGGAAGTGATCGTCGCCGGCTACAAGGTGGGCCCGGTCTGGTTCACCCATCGGGAGAACCGCAACTTCCACGATTTCATGTCCAGCTTCATGGACGCGCGCGTGGACGGCGCGCTGGGCGGCAACGCCTTCCGCCACTTCGTCATGACCGTGGATTATCCGGGCGCGGCGGCGTACTTCCGCTGCGTCAGCGGTTGCCGCGACACGCCGTCGCGCTAGCGCGGCGCGTCCGCCGGCGACGCGGGCCGCCAGCGGGCCAGCAAGGCCTGCGTGCGGGGATCGTTCCACCAGCGATCCGGCAGGTACACGTGCCGGCCATGGCTTCCCTGCTCATAGACGAACCGACCGCCGGCCACGCGCACCACTTCCCCCGCGGCGTCATAGCGCACGTTGGGTCCGGCGCCAAACCGCAGTACGCCGGCGTCCACCGACAGGCGCAGATCCGGCATGGTATCCAGGCCACCGAGCGCGGTTCGCTTCCAGCGCCGGAACTCCAGCCACGGCATCACGCCCTGCGCCAGGCCGGCCGCGACCACCACCACGGCGGGCAAACGCAGGCCTGGCGCGCTCGTCGTGAGGATCACCACCAACGCGATGATGGCCAGCAGCCACGAGGCCAGCCACAGCCAACGACGCCAGCCGCTGCGGAACAGCCACCATTTGAGGTACTGCTCGCGCAGGTAGGCATCGTCGCGGCGGAAGCCGACCTCCGCCACTTCGTCGGCTTCGGTCATACCGCGACCGGCGCCTTGATGGCCGGGTGCGGGTCGTAACCGAGGATTTCGATGTCGTCGTAGCTGAAAGCGAACAGATCGGTGACGTCCGGATTCAGTCGCAGCGTCGGCAGCTTGCGCGGCTCGCGCGCGAGCTGTTCACGCGCCTGTTCGTAGTGGTTGGAATACAGGTGCGCGTCGCCCAGCGTATGCACGAAGTCGCCCACGCCCAGTCCGGTGGCCTGCGCCACCATGTGGGTCAGCAATGCGTAGCTGGCGATGTTGAACGGCACGCCCAGGAAGATGTCGCCGCTGCGCTGGTACAGCTGGCAGCTCAGCTTTCCGTCGACCACGTAGAACTGGAACATCGTGTGGCAGGGCATCAGCGCCATCTTCGGTAGATCCGCCACGTTCCAGGCGCTGACGATCAGGCGGCGCGAATCCGGATTGCGCTTGATTTCCTCGACCACCCATTTGATCTGGTCGATCTCGCCACCGTCGGCGGTCGCCCAGCGCCGCCATTGCTTGCCGTAGACCGGGCCGAGCTCGCCCGCCTCATCGGCCCACTCGTCCCAGATGCTGACCTTGTTGTCCTTCAGGTAGGCGATGTTGGTCTCGCCCTTCAGGAACCACAGCAGCTCATGGACGATCGAACGCAGGTGCAGCTTCTTGGTGGTGACCAACGGGAAGCCTTCGGCCAGGTCGAAGCGCATCTGCCAGCCGAACACGCTGCGCGTGCCGGTGCCGGTGCGATCGGATTTCTCGGCGCCCTGCTCCAGCACGTGGCGCAGCAGATCGAGGTACGGCTTCATGCGGATTCCTTGGCGGGAGCGACGGGTTGCAGGACGGGCGAGCGGCGCGACAACCACAGCAGGTACACGCCCAGCAGGATCAGCGGCACGCTCAGCAGCTGGCCCATGGTGAGCCAGCCGAACGCCAGGTAGCTGAGCTGCTCGTCCGGCACGCGCACGAACTCGACCACGAAGCGGAACACGCCATAGAGCAGCGCGAACAGGCCGGAGACCGCGTAGCGCGGCCGCGGCTGGCGGGAGAACCACCACAACACCACGAACATCACCAGGCCTTCCAGGAACGCCTGGTAGAGCTGCGAGGGATGGCGGGCGAACCGGTCCAGCGCGCCGGCGGCGTACTGCGCCTGCAACTGCGCGGCGGAAAAGTCCTTCAACGCGGGATCGGTCGGGAAAATCACGCCCCAGCCGGCCTTCGTGTACTTGCCCCACAATTCGGCGCCGATGAAATTGCCGATGCGGCCGAAGCCCAGGCCCAGCGGCACCAGCGGGGCGACGAAATCCATGGTGTCGAAGAAATGCATGCGCTGGCGGCGCGACCACCACAGCGCGGCGGTCATCACGCCCAGCAGGCCGCCGTGGAAGCTCATGCCGCCTTCCCACACCTTGAAGATGGACAACGGATGGGCGAGGAATCCCTCCAGCCCGTAGAACAGGATGTAGCCCAAGCGCCCGCCCAGGACCACGCCGAGCATGGCGTAGAACAGCAGGTCGGAGAAACCGTTGGCGTCCACCCCCGGCAAGCGGCCGGCGCGCACCCGCCGCTGCCCCAGCCACCAGGCCGCGATGAAACCCAGCAGATACATCAGGCCATACCAGTGCAGCTTCAGCGGCCCCAAGGAAAGGGCGATGGGGTCAATCTGGTGGAGGTAGATCATGCGCCTCGGGGACCGGCAGGGAATGCCCTATTTTGCCCCAGCCCGACCGCTTGCGCCGCCTGCCGCAACCCCGGCGACAGCCGGCGGCAAGGCTCGCCGCCGGGATCACGCCGCCTGCACGGCGCTAGAAGATGTGCGGCCGGTTGGGCAGTTCGTCCTCGTCCGGCTGGCTGCCGTCCTGCGGGTAGAAGGCCGCCAGCAGATCCGACACCGCGGCGATGCCGCGGATCACGGCGGCTTCGGCGTCACCGGCGCGCAGGTGTTCTTCCATCAACTGGCAGACCCCGCGCCACTGCTCGTCGCTGACGCGTCCGCGCAGGCCCCGGTCGGCGACGATCTCGATGCGGTGGTCGGCCAGCAGCAGGTAGATCAGCACGCCGTTGTTGGCTTCCGTGTCCCAGGTGCGCAGGCGCGCGAATACCTCGTGCGCGCGCTCGCGCGCCTGCATGCCGCGCAGCACGGCCTGCATCGGCAGGTCCGCTTCGACCGCGAACATCACTTCGCCGCGATGGCGCTGTTCGCCCTGGTGGATGGCGTCGGCGATGCGCTCCAGGCTGTCGGCGGGGAACAGCCGGCGCGCGGAAGGCGGGAACAGATGGCGCAGCAGGCGCATCACCAGCTCCCCGAGGCGCCACCGCCTCCGGACATGCCGCCGCCACCGCCCCAGCCGCCTCCACCGAAGCCGCCACCGCCGCCGAATCCTCCACCACTTCCCCAGCCGCCACCGCCGCCCCAGCCACCCCAGTCGCGGTGGCGGGCGTAGCGTCCGCCGCCGCCGCCGCTGGACACGGACAGCAGGCCGTAAATCAGGCCGAACACGCCGGCGATTCCCGCCATCGGAAGCAACGACGACAGCAGGAACGCGGTGCCACCCGAGGCGGCGCCGGTGAACAGGCCGCGGATGCCGGCGGGCGCGCGCCAGAAAACGCCGCGCACGATGGTAGCGATGACGAAGGCGGCGAACAGCGCGAACAGCCAGTCGCCGCCACGCGAACGCTCCGGGCGGTTGTCGCTGACCGGCGCGGGCAGCGCCTCGCCGTCGATGAGCTTGACCAGCACCGCGGTGGCGTCGGTGATGCCGCCGCCGTAGTCGCCGGCACGGAACTTCGGCACCAGGTATTCCTGGATGACCCGGTTGGCGATGGCGTCGGGGATGGCCCCTTCCAATCCGTAACCCGGCTCGATGCGCACGCGCCGATCGTTCTTGGCGACCAGCAGCAGCACGCCGTCATCCACGCCCTTGCGGCCCAGCTTCCACTGCTCGAACACCCGCTGCGTGTACTGTTCGATGGCTTCCGGCTCGGTCGTGGGCACGATCAGCACCTGCAACTGGCTGCCCTTGCGCTGTTGCAGCGCCAGCGCCTGCTGTTCCAGTTGCTGTTTCTGCGCGGCGTCCAGCGTGCCGGTGGTATCGACCACCGGCGAATCCAGCGCGGGAATGGCCGCCAGCTGCTGCGCCGCCACCGGCAGCAGGCAGCACCACAGCAGCACACAGGCCAGCGCGCGGCGCAGCATCGGCGCGATCGCGACGGGGTGTCAGTTGGCCGGCGCGGGCTGCGAAGCCGGCGGCGCAGAAGGCTGCGGCGCGGCCGGCGGAGGCGGCGCGGTGCCGAAGTCGACCTGCGGCGCCTGCTGGATCTGCGCCTCGTTCTCGACCGTGAAGTTCGGCTTTTCCTTGTAGCCGAAGATCTTGGCGGTGATCACCTGCGGGAACGAGCGGATGTAGGTGTTGTAGTCCTGCACCGTCTGGATGTAGCGGCCGCGGGCGACAGTGATGCGGTTCTCGGTGCCTTCCAGCTGTGCCTGCAGATCGCGGAAGGACTGATCGGACTTCAGGTTCGGATAGTTCTCGGTGACCACCAGCAGGCGCGACAGCGCGCTGGACAGTTCGCCCTGGGCCTGCTGGAACTGCTGCAGGGACGCCGCATCGTCGGCGTTGACCTGGATCTGGCCGACCCGGGCGCGCGCGTTGGTCACGTCGGTCAGCACCTGGCGCTCCTGCTGGGCGTAGCCCTGCACGGTCTTGACCAGGTTGGGAATCAGATCGGCGCGGCGCTTGTACTGGTTCAGGACTTCCGACCAGCCGGCCTTGACCGCCTCGTCTTTCTGCTGGATGGCGTTGTAGCCGCAGCCGGACAGCAACACGGCCAGCGCGACCAGCACGAGCGAACGGACGAACAGACGCATGGCTCCACTCCTTCGGCAGGGACGGCGGCATTGCAGCACCCGGCGATGAAGGATGCAACCGCGCCGCGGCAACGACGCCGCCGCCGCCGTTGCCGACCCGCCGCTCCCGAAAGCAGACGCCCGGCGGAAGCCGGGCGTCGGTGGAACCATGAACGGCGGCCGGGCTTACCAGTTGCCGGCGCCCGGGATGTGCTTCTTCGCCGCGCGACGGCGCATCAGCAGGTTCAGCCACTCGACCATCACCGAGAAGCCCATGGCGAAGTAGACATAGGGCTTGGGCACGTGGATCTCGAAGCCGTCCAGGATCAGCACCACGCCGATCAGCACGATGAACGCCAGCGCCAGCATCTTGATGGTCGGGTTGGCGTCGATGAAGCGGCCCAGCGGGTTGGCCGCCAGCAGCATCACCGCCACCGCCAGCAGGATCGCGGCGACCATGATCGGGATGTGCTGGGCCATGCCGACCGCGGTGATGACCGAGTCGAGCGAGAACACGATGTCGATGATGGCGATCTGCGCGATCACCAGGCCGAACACCGCCGATGCGCGGGTGGTGGTCGGATCCTCGTCCTCGCCGCCGGTGATCAGTTCCTTGATCTCCATGCTGCCCTTCACCAGCAGGAAGATGCCGCCCAGGATCAGCACCAGGTCGCGGATCGAGATGCCCATCCCGCCCACGGTGAACAGATCGTTCTGCATCCGCGCCAGGAACGCCAGCGAGACCAGCAGGCCTATACGGGTGACGCAGGCCACCGCGATGCCGAAACGGCGCGCGCTCGGGCGCTGGTGCGCCGGCAGCTTGCTCACCGCGATGGAGATGAACACCAGGTTGTCGATGCCCAGGACGATTTCCAGCGCACTCAGCGTCACCAGGGTCAGCCAGACGTTGGGGTCGGCCAGGAACTCAAGACTCATTCGATTCGCAACCTTGCTTGATCAGGAAAAAAGTTCGGACAGGCGGGGCCACAGGATCAGGCCCCAGCACAGCAACACGTTCATCATCAGCACGAACACCGCCGCCGAGCCCATGTCCTTGGCGCGTCCGGCCAGTTCGTGATGCTCCGGGCCATAGCGCTCGATCACCGCCTCGATCGCGGAGTTCAGCAGTTCGGCGGCCAGCACCAGCAGGCAACTGCCGATCAGCAGCACGCGTTCCACCGGCGTGTGGCCCAGCCACAGGGCCAGCGGCGTCAGCACCACCAGCAGGTAGACCTCCAGCCGGAACGAGGACTCGTGCAGCCAGGCCGCGCGCAGCCCCTGCATCGACCAGACCGCCGCCTTCAGGATGCGCCCCGGGCCCCGGGGCATGTGTCCGATTTCGTCCGCCATGCCGGTAGCTCCGATCAGCCTGCGATCTGGGCAGGCGGGCAATGCGGGGAATGGGGCGTGGCGGCAGCGGGCATGGAATGCGGAAGGTCCGTGAAGGCGCCGATCTTGCCATATCGGGGTGCCTTACCGGCACGTATGGGTTTGCCTTTGGCCGCCCCGGCTGCTTCACTGGCCCCTTTCCGCCGTCCGGAGCCCTGCCCGATGTCCCGTTTTCCGCTGCCCGTGCGCCGACTCGCCTGCCTGCTGCTGCCGGCCCTGCTGGCGCTGTCCGCCTGCGCCACCGCGCCCGCCGGTCACGGCGCGAAGCGGGCGCCGGCCATCCCCGCCGAAGTCTCCCGCCCGGAGTGGGAACAGGACATGCAGCGGTTCGCGGCCGAGGACGCCGCCACGCCGCCGCCGAAGCACGCGGTGCTGTTCGTCGGCAGTTCCTCGATCCGGATGTGGGAATCGCTGGCGCGGGATTTTCCCGGCGCAAAGGTCATCAACCGCGGCTTTGGCGGTTCGGAGATCCGCGACAGCACCTGGTACGCCGATCGCATCGTGCTGCCCTACCAGCCGAAAACGGTGGTGCTGTACGCGGGCGACAACGACATCGCCAGCGGCCGCACGCCGCGGCAGCTGCATGACGACTTCGTCGCCTTCGCCGAGCTCATCCACCGCGAACTGCCCACCACCCGCCTGATCTACATCTCCACCAAGCCGAGTCCGTCGCGCGCGCACCTGCTCGACGCGCAGCGCGAGGCCAATGCCCTGATCAAGGCCGAGTCCGCCCGCCGCAACTTCGTGTATGTCGACGTGTTCACGCCGATGCTGGACGCCGACGGCAAGCCGCGGGAAGACCTGTTCCTGGCCGACCGCCTGCACATGAACGCGGCCGGCTACGCGCTCTGGCGGGAACTGCTCGATCCGTACGTGAACTGACCCGCGGCCACGCGCGCGCGGATTTTCCCGGTGGGTTTCCCGGCGGATTTCCCGCGCGCGTCCCGACCTTCCCGCCTAGACGGGAACGTAACCCGCACCGGCGTAGGGTCGGCCTCCCGCAGAGGAGACCCGTCATGGCTACCACCACGTACCGTCCGCAGGGCTACCACAGCGTCACCTCCTACCTGATTGTCGATGACGCCGCCAAGGCGCTGGATTTCTATCGCGACGCCTTCGGCGCCGAGGAAATGTACCGGCTGCCGATGGGCGATCGCATCGGCCACGCCGAAACCCGCATCGGCGATACCGTGCTGATGCTGTCCGACGAATGGCCGGACATGAACGCGCTGTCGCCGAACAGCCGCGGCGGCGCCACCTCCAGTTTCATGATCTACGTCGAGGACGCCGACGCCGCCTATGCGCGCGCGGTCAAGGCCGGCGCGCGCGCCGAACGCCCGGTCAAGCAGGAATTCTGGGGCGACCGCATCGGTACGGTCGTGGATCCCTTCGGACACAAGTGGTCGCTGTCCACCCACGTCGAGGACGTCGCGCCGGAGGAGATGCAGCGGCGGATGGAAGCGTGGTCGCAGGCCAACGCGCCCGGCGCGGCCTGAACGAACCGGATTGCGCCTTCCGGGCCGCGTGACCCGGAAGGCGCGACTCCCGCGGTTACTTCCGGCGCGGCAGGCCCGCGTCCTGGTGCAGGCTCAGCAGGTTGCGATCCGGATCGACGAAATCCAGCGACAACCCGCCATCCGGCGACTCGCTGACCGGCACGACGATCTCCACCCCGTGCTGCGCCAGCGCCTCGGCATAGTCGTCGATGCCGCCGTCCAGGCTGAACACCACCACAGGTGAATCGCCCGGCCGGACCGGCTGGACGATGAAGACCAGGGTCAGCCCACCGACCTCGGCCAGGGCGAACGGACCGTCGTGGCCGTCGATGGCGTTGACCGGCAGGCCAAGCGTGTCGCGATAGAAAGCCATCGAACGCGCCAGATCACTGACGAAGAACACGATGGCGCCGACCTTGCATTGGGAAAGCATTGGGAATCCTCCTTGTGGTTGTGGTCCCGTCTATCCGTTGCCGCCGGGACGCCAGTTGTGACCGGGCCGGCGGATCACCAGCAGATGGCCATCGGCGTCGTGGGTCGCCAGGCCGGTGGCGCCGCCCAGCGCCGCGCGCAGGCGACGGCGGATCACGCCGAATTCGAGATCGACGCTGCGTGCGGGATCGCGCACGTAGGCCAGGGCCAGGCTTTCGGCCCGCGCGGCCGGCGGCAACGCGCCCAGCGCCTTGCGGATGCGGCTGAGCCGCTGGCGGAACGCCTCCGGGGACAGGCCCAGCACCCAGCGGATTTCCTCGGCCGACAGTCCGTGCAGCGCCAGCACCGCCACCCGCCGCAGGCTGGTCGGCCACGCGCGCAGCCAGGCGGTGGCGGCGACAGGCTCGAAGGGTGGCGCCGGCTCCGTGGACATCGACGGGTCTTCCACGCTCGCCGTTTCGCGGCGGCGGCGGCGGACCGCCGTGCGCGCCTGCATCGCCGCCAGGTTGCGCATCGTTCCGGCCAGCCAGGGCGCGTCGGCGCGCTGCGCTTCCAGCCCCGCGACCAGCGCGTCCTGCACCAGATCCTCGGCATCGTCGGCATGGCGCGCGAGCCGGCGCGCCTGCGAACGCAATTGGCGATAGGTATCCAGATCCATCCGCCGATGATGCCGCAGAAGCGCGGCCGGCGGCGGATGGACCTCACTGCGAGCGCAGCGCCTCGATCGGATCCAGCTGCGAGGCCTTGCGCGCCGGGTAGTAGCCGAAGAACAGGCCGGTGGCGACCGAGAACCCGGCCGCCAGCCCGATGACCTGGCCATTCAGGGCGATCGGCAGTTCGCTGAACTTGCCGACCAGCAGCGCGCCGACGATGCCGATCGCGATGCCCAGCACGCCGCCGATCAGCGAAATCAGCATGGCCTCGGCCAGGAACTGCCGGCGCACGTCGCCGGGTCCGGCGCCGACCGCCATGCGCAGGCCGATCTCGCGGATGCGCTCGGTCACCGACACCAGCATGATGTTCATGATGCCGATGCCGCCCACGATCAGCGAAATGGTCGCGACCGCGCCGAGCAGCAACGACATCAGGCGGGTGGTGGCGGTGCGGGTGGCGACGATCTCGGAAATATTGCGGACGTTGAAATCGTCTTCCTCGCCGGGGGCGATCTTGTGCCGCTGGCGCAGCAGCGCCTCGACTTCACCCTGCACGTAGCCCAGGTCCTTGGCGTCGCTGACGGTCAACGCGATCTGCATCACCGCGCTCGGCGGCAGGCCCATCGACCCCATCAGGCGGCGGCGGGCGGTTTCCAGCGGCACCATCATCACGTCGTCCTGATCCTGGCCGAAACCGCCCTGCCCCTTCGGCGCCAGCGTGCCGACCACGGTGAACGGCACCCGGCCGATGCGCACGGTCTGGCCGACGCCGGTTTCCTCGCCGAACAGCTCGCGGCGCACGGTCTCGCCGAGAATCACCACCTTGCCGGCGCTGCTGTAGTCCTGCGTATCGAAACCCTCGCCGTTGGCGATCGTCCAGCTGTTGATGTCGAAGTAATCCGGCTGCACGCCCTGCCAGCTGCTCTGCCAGTTGTTCTCGGCGTACACCACCTGGCTATTGCCGCGCAGCGCACCGGCCACGTACTGCACTTCCGGAATCTCGCTGCGGATCGCGTCGACATCGCCTTCGCGCAGGGTGAAGAAACTGCTGCCGCTGATGCGCACGCCTCCACCGCCCCGGCCGGCGCCGGGGTTGATGTCCAGCCGCTGCGATCCGAGGCCGGACACCAGCTTGTCGATTTCGGCCTGGGTGCCTTGGCCCACCGAGACCATCACGATGACCGCGGCGATGCCGATGATCACGCCCAGCGAAGTCAGCGCGCTGCGCATCCAGTTGCCGCGCAGGGCGAAGATCGCGGTGCGGAGAATGTCGGTGAAATTCATGGAGCGCGCTCCCCCGATCCCGAATCCCGCTTCGCGAATCCCGGTTCCTCGTGCAGTTCGCCGTCGCGCATCACCAGGATGCGGTCGGCGTGGGCGGCCACGTCGGCGTCGTGGGTGATCAGGATCACCGTGTGGCCCTCGTCGCGCAGGCGCTTGAACAGCGCCAGGATCTCCTCGCCGGTCCGGCTGTCGAGCGCGCCGGTGGGTTCGTCGGCCAGGATGATCGGCGGTTCGTTGATCAGCGCGCGCGCGATCGCCACGCGCTGCTGCTGGCCGCCGGACAGTTCGCTGGGGCGATGCCCGCCACGCTCGGCCAACCCGACCGCCGCCAGCGCCCTGCGCGCGCGTTCGGCGCGCTCGTGCGGAGGAACCTGGGCATAGCCCAGCGGCATCGCCACGTTCTCCAGCGCGTTCATCCGCGGCAGCAGGTTGAAACCCTGGAACACGAAGCCGATCTTGTCCCGCCGCAGCACCGCCAGTTCCTCCGCGTCCAGGGTCGCCACGTCGACGCCATCGCAGTGGTAGGTGCCGGACGAGGGCGTGTCCAGGCAGCCGATCAGGTTCATCAGGGTCGACTTGCCCGAACCCGACGGTCCCATGATGGCGACGAAGTCGCCGCGCGCGATGCGCACGTCCACGCCCTTGAGCGCGACCACCTCGGCTTCGGTGCCCGGCGAATACACCTTGCTCAGCGCCCGGGTCTGGATGACCGGCACGTCGCCGGCGGAAACGGGCACGGCGCTCATTCCTTGGCGCGCTCGCCGACGACCACCTGATCACCGGCCTTGATGTCGCCGGATACCTCGGTCGCGCTGCCATCGCTGGCGCCCAGCCGCACCATGATCCGCTCCGGCTTGCCGGCCACCAGCTTGTACAGTGGCGCGCGCTTGGCCGCCAGCAGCGCCTTGAGCTCGTTGTCCCAGCGCTGCTGCCGGGCCGGATCCAGGGTGGCGCGGAAGGCCGCGAAATCCTGCTGGAAACGCTCGGCCATGCGCTGGCGGATCTGGGCCTGCATCGCGCCGCCGGCGCCGCCGCTGGTCACCATGCGCGGACCGCCGCCGCCGGGACCGCCGCCGAACAGGCGGTTGCCGCCGCCCTGCTGGACCTGCGCCATCCGCGCGGCCTGGCGTTCGCGCACCGCCTGCACGGCCGCGTCGAACGCCGCGCGCTGTTCGGGCGTCAGCTGCAGCTCACCGGCGATGCGCTGCAGATCCTCGATCACGCCGCCGCCACGCACCTGCGCGGCCTGCGGCGCGCCCGGCGCCTGTTCGTCCTCGTTGGTGGGCTTGTAGCGCAGCGCCGCGTTGGACACCTTGAGCACGTTGTCGCGCTTGCTGACCTCGATTTCGGCGTTGACGGTCAGGCCCGGCAGCAGGATCTCGTCGCCGTTGTCGACGGTCACGACCACCGGATAGGTCACCACGTTGTTGGTGGTGGTCGCCGCCAGGCGCACCTGTTCGACCAGGCCCTTGAACTGGCGATCCGGGAATGCGTCGACGGTGAAGGACACGGTCTGGCCAACCTTGACCTGGCCGATGTCGGCTTCGTCCACCGCCAGCTCGATCTTCATCTTGCGCAGATCCTCGGCGATGGTGAACAGTTCCGGCGCCTGCAGGCTCGCGGCCACGGTCTGGCCGGGCTCGATGCTGCGGGTCAGCACCACGCCGTCCACCGGCGAACGGATCACGGTCCGCTCCAGGTTGACCCGGGTGGTCTGGGTGGACGCGGTCTGCTGGCGGATCTGCGCCTGCGCGGAATTCGCCTGGGCGCGGGCCTGGTCCAGCGCGGCGCGGGCCAGGTCGACGTCGCTCTGCGCGACCAGCTTCTGCTGGCCGAGATCGGCCTTGCGGCGGTAGTCCAGTTCGGCGTTGTGCAGGGTCGCCTGGGCCTGCGCCAGCGACGCGCGGGCGGCGGCGATCTGGGCGGTGCCCTGCTCGATCTGCGCCTCGTAGGTCTTGGGATCGATGCGTGCCAGCACGTCGCCTTTCTTCACCGGACTGTTGAAGTCCACCAGCACGTCGGTGACCTGGCCGGAGATCTGGCTGCCGACGGTGACGGTGGAGATGGCGCTCAGGGTGCCGGTGGCCGAGATGGCGACCCGGATGTTGCCGCGTTCCACCTCGGCGGTGCGGAAGGCGCCTTCCTCGGACTTGGCCTGGCGGCCCTTCCAGTACCAGGCGCCCGCGCCCAGCAGGGCGAGGACGGCGATGCCGAGGACGATGCGGGGGACGAGCTTGGAACGACGGCGGGACGGCTGGCTCATGCGGGCGAGTCGGCAATGTCGGAAAGAGAGGTCGGGCCCATTAACGCACGGCGGGCGCCGCGGTTGACAGCGCAGAGAGGACCGCGGTTCCCGTTGGGCTCCCGCTCATCTCCCCTGTTCTGGATGCTCAGGTGAAGCGGATGGTCGCAGCCGTGCCCTTGCCCAGTTCGCTCTCGAACTCGATCTTCCAGCCGAACCGATCGCACAACCGGCTGACGATCGACAGTCCAAGGCCGCTACCGCGCGGGCGCGAGGGATCGGCGCGGTAGAACGGCTCGAACACCCGCTCCATCGATTCGGCCGACATGCCGATGCCGGTATCGCGGACGACCACCCGGTCGGCTTCGACGATCACGTCGATGCGTCCGCTGTCCGTATAGCTGCATGCGTTGCGCAGCAGGTTGCTGACCACCACCTGGAACACCCGCGGCGGCGCGTGCAGGCGCGGCTTGGCGTGGCAGCTGACTTCCAGATCGACCGGCTTGCCGATCAGCAGCGCGCGCGCGTTCTCGGCCTCGTCCAGCACGATGTCGGCCACGTCGAAATCCTCGCGCTGCGGCTCCACCTCGGCCTCGCGCGCCAGGATCAGGAAGGCGTCGATGACCGCTTCCATGTCGCGGCCGGCGCGCTGGATGCGCTGGAGGGAACGCACCACCCGCGGCGACGCCTCCTCGGCCATCGCCATGTCGCTGGCCACCCGGATCACGGTCAGCGGGGTGCGCAGTTCGTGGCTGGCGTCGCGGGTGAAGTCGCGTTCGCGGGCGACGTGCGAGGCCACGCGCTGGGCCAGGCCATGCAGGGCCGACGCCAGCTGGCGCGCCTCGCCCTGCACTTCCGCCGGCAGGCGGTCCGGCGCCAGCCCGCTGACGTCCGGACGGCGCGGATCCCATTCGGAGACCTGCCGCGCCAGCCAGCTCACCGGCGACACCAGTCGCTTGGAGGCACGGTAGGTCAACCACGACACCACGTAGATCGCGATCAGGGTCAGGATGATGGGCAGGGTGCCGAAGTAGAACGCCAGCCGCTCGGCCTGCGAGCGCAGGAACACCAGGTACAGGCGACCGGCCGGCTGCTCGTCCACCAGCACCAGCATGTCGTCGTCCTTGAGCTCGTGGAAACCCGGCTTGAGATCGCGCAGGTTGTCCGGCAGCACCAGGTTGGAGTGGCCCTTGACCACCAGGTAGCCGCGCAGGTTGTGGGTATTCGGCGGCGGCTGCGCGGTGGAGGCGTCGTACAGCTCCCAGAAATGGGTGGCTTCCTCCTGCAGCGCGGTGTTCATCAGGCTGTGCTTGATGACGGCCGAGATCAGATAGACGCCCAGCACGATGGCCAGGCTGACCATCACCGCCTGCAGGATGAAGGCGATGCGTAGCTTGCGCGGCAACCCCTGCGGCATGGCGGCTCCTCTCCCCGGCCGGATTATGCCGTGGTCGTCAGCCGATGTCCGCGATCCGGTAACCGGCACTCTGGACGGTATGCAGCAGCGGCTTGTCGAACGGCTTGTCGATCACCTTGCGCAGGTTGTAGAGGTGGCTGCGCAGGGTGTCCGAATCCGGCAGCCCGTTGCCCCAGATCTCGCGCTCGATCTCCTGCCGGGTGACGACCCGGGGCGACTCGCGCATCAGGATGGTCAGCAGGCGCAGGCCGATCGGCGAAAGCATCAACTCGTTGCCGCCGCGGGTCGCGCGCATGCTCACCGGATCCAGCACCAGGTCCGCGACCTTGAGCACCTCGGCGCCGACCTGGCGGCGCTCGCGGCGGATCAGCGCGCGCAGGCGCGCTTCCAGTTCCTGGATCGCGAACGGCTTGGTCAGATAGTCGTCGGCTCCCGAACTCAGGCCGGTCAGCTTGTCGTCCAGGGTGTCGCGGGCGGTCAGCATCAGCACCGGCGTCGACTTGCGCGCTTCGTTGCGCAGCTTCTTGCAGACCTCCATGCCGTCCATGCGCGGCAGCATCAGATCCAGCACGACCACGTCATAGCTGTTCTCGGTGGCCAGCCGGTAGCCGTCCAGTCCGTCCGAGGCGTAGTCGACCTCGAATCCCCGACCCTCCAGGTATTCGCCGACCATTTCCGAAATGTTGCGGTTGTCCTCGACGACCAGAACCAGACCCGCGGTTTCCTGTGAGTGGCGCATATGAGCTCCCTGTTGCTTCAGCTTTGTGAAGCTACCCGGCCCCTGGTTGAGGTCGCGTGAAGGCCACCGCTGCCATTCAGCCCGCAGTGAGGCTAGGCTTGCGCATCCTCCTCCCGGTCCCCTTCCATGCTCGCCCGCGTCCTGCCCCTGGTGCTGCTGCTCGGCTCCAACATCTTCATGACCTTCGCCTGGTACGGGCACCTGAAATACCGCAGTTCGCCGCTGCTGCTGGCCATCGTCGCCAGTTGGGGCATCGCCTTCTTCGAATACACCCTGATGGTCCCCGCCAACCGGCTGGGCAGCACCGTCTATTCGGTGGTGCAGCTGAAGACCATCCAGGAAATCCTGACCCTGGTCGTGTTCGCCGGCTTCTCCACCTGGTACCTGGGCCAGCCGCTGAAATGGAACCACTACGCCGCCTTCGCCCTGATCGTCGGCGCGGCGTTCCTGATGTTCTACGAGTGAGCCGGCGGACCGGCTAGGACGCGTCCCCGCGCTCGACAATGCCGACGATGAGATCGGTCAGCGCGCGGATGGCCTGCGCCGCGTCAACGGCTCCCGCGGCCGCGGCATAGGAAAGCGATTCCGCCGCGCCCAGCAGCGCCCATAGGCCCGCCGCCGGCAGTCGTCGCTCCGGCGCGAACGGCGCCAGCAGGTCGTGGCACTTGGCCATGAACGCGGTCTGGTACTCGCCCTTGATCCGTTCCATTTCCGGCGACCCGGCCAGGGCGGCGACCACGCCCGGAATCTCCCGTCCCTGCGACCGCACGCATTCCACATAGCAGCGCGCGATGACGCTTGCGCGCGCCTCCAGGTCCGCCGCGCCCTCGCGCAGCGCCGCGTCCATCAGCGCGGTCTGGCGTGCGTCGAAATCGCGGTACAACTCGGCCAGCAGGCCGGCGCGGGTACCGAAATGGTCATAGACCACCGGCTTGGTGACACCCGCCACCTCGGCCAGGCGTCCAAGCGACAGCGCTTCGGTGCCTTCCTCGCCGATCAGGCGCCAGGACGCTTCCAGCAGTTGGCGGAAGCGCGCCTCGCGCGACAGGCGCCTGCGGGCGGGCAGTTCCGGAGAGGCCGGATCGGGCAGATCGGACGGGCTTGACACCACTATATACCAAAAGTAAGTTACTGACCGTAAGTTACTGGAAGTATATCCGCATCCCTCCCTTTTTCGCGAAGAGCCTCCATGCACGCCTTGATCGTCACCGCCCATCCCGTGGCCCATTCCCTGACCCACGCCGTGGCCCGCCGGCTGGCCGACGGCGTGCGGGACGCCGGGCATTCGGCCGAGATCGCCGACCTCGCGCGGGAGGGCTTCGATCCGCGCTTCACCGAAGCCGACATCGCCCGCTTCCTGCGGCAGGCGCCCGCGCCCGCCGACGTCCTGGCCGAACAGGCGCGCATCGACCGCGCCGACACCCTGGCGCTGGTCTATCCCATCTACTGGTGGTCGATGCCCGGCCTGCTCAAGGGCTGGATCGACCGGGTGTTCTCGCAGGGATGGGCCTACGAGGAGAAGGACGGGCGTGACGAGCGCCGGCTCGGCCACCTGTCGGTGCATCTGCTCGCCATCGGTGGCGCCGACATGCGGACCTATGCGCGGCACGGCTACTTCGGCGCGATGCGCACCCAGATCGATCACGGCATCTTCGAATACTGCGGCGCGCGCGTGATCACTTCGGAACTGCTGGTTCCGGCCGGTGGCGAAGACGCGGGCCGGCACCTGGACAGGGCCTTCGATCTGGGCCGCGCGCTGCTCCGGACCCAGCCGCGGGGCTGCGTGGCGGACGCGGCGTAACCCTCTAGAACCGGATCCGTCCGGTGAGGATGTCCTTGAACATCACCCAGTCCCCGACGAAGGAATAGAAGGGGTGCCGGAACGTCGCCGGCCGGTTCTTCTCGAAGAAGAAATGCCCCACCCAGGCAAAGCCGTAGCCGCAGAACAGCGCCGCCAGCAGCCACCAGGCATTGCCCGAGACAATCGTCCAGGCCAACAGGCACAGCACGCCGCAGCTGCCGATGAAATGCAGCCGGCGCGAAGTGCGGTGGCTGTGCTCGCTCAGGTAGAACGGATAGAACTCGCGGAAACTGGCGAAACGGCTCATGGATCGCTCTCCCGGTCCGGCGCGGTGCCGATCGTCGCGATGATGTCCCCGTCCGCGCGGGGACGCAAACGCGCCGCCGGCTGGCTCAGGCCGTGCGCGGCGCGAACATGATCACCGCCATGCCGAGCAGGCACAGCCCCGCGCCGAGCAGATCCCAGCGGGTCGGCTTGACCGCGTCCACCAGCCAAAGCCAGCCAATCGCGATGGTGACGTACACGCCGCCATAGGCCGCGTAGACCCGGCCGGAGGCGGTGGGGTGCAGGGTCAACAACCAGGCGAACAGGGCCAGGCTCGCCGCCGCGGGCGCCAGCAGCCAGAGGCTGCCGCCCTTGCGCAGCCACAGATACGGCAGGTAGCAGCCGACGATTTCCGCCAGCGCGGTGATGACGAACAGCAGCAGGGTCTTCATCCGCGTCCTCCTCGCCGGCGCCGCGACGCCCGGTTCACTCCGCCGCGCCGCGTTCCTGTCGCTTGGCCTGCTGCCACAAGGCTTCCTGCTGTTCGAGCGACAGATCCTTCAGCGCCTCGCGCCGTTCGCCCGCCAGCGTTTCCATGGTGCGGAAGCGCCGCTCGAACTTGAGGTTGGCGCGACGCAGGGCCGCGCCCGGATCGATCTTCGCATGCCGGGCCAGGTTGGCGGCGACGAACAGCAGGTCGCCGATCTCGTCCTCCAGCCGATCATGGTTGGCGACCACGTCGCCGTGCGCCAGTTCGGCCTGGACCTCGCCGATTTCCTCGTGCAGCTTGTCGATGACCGGCGCGGGGCCGGGCCAGTCGAAGCCGACCCGCGCCGCGCGCGATTGCAGCTTCACCGCGCGCTGCCATTCCGGCAGCCCGCGCGAGATGCCCGCCAGCGCGGAGGCGTCGGCGTTGCCGGCGGCGGCGCGCTCGGCCTGCTTGATCGCTTCCCAGTTGCGGGTCTGCGCTTCGGCATCCTCGAAACTGTCGTCGCCGAACACGTGCGGATGGCGCCGGATCATCTTGTCGCAGATCGCCGCGACCACGTCGGGGAACGCGAACGCCCCCTGCTCCTTCGCCATCTGCGCATGGAACACGACCTGCAGCAGCAGATCCCCCAGTTCGTCCTTCAGATCGTCCAGATCGCCGCGATCGATCGCGTCGGCGACCTCGTAGGCTTCCTCGATCGTGTACGGCGCGATGGTGGCGAAATCCTGTTCCAGATCCCACGGACAACCGCCGTCGGGATTGCGCAGGCGCGCCATGATGTCGAGCAGCTCGCGGATCTCGCGCGGCTCAGGCGGTCTGTTCAACGGCGCCGTCCTCCAGCCACTCGCGCCATGGCAGCGCCGGATCGCCCAGGGCGATGAAATCGCCATTGAGCAGGGTCTCGCGGCGGTTGTAGCGGAAGGCGCGTCCGTCCGGCGCCAACAGCGCGCCACCGGCCGCCTCCAGCACGCATTGCGCGGCGGCGGTGTCCCATTCGGAAGTCGGGCCGAACCGCGGATACACGTCGAGCGTGCCTTCGGCGATGCGGCAGAACTTCAGCGAAGAGCCCAGGCCCACCAGTTCGATGTCGCCCATCCGCGCCAGCACCGACTCGGTGCGCGCGTCGCGATGCGAACGGCTGGCGGCCACCCGCAGCGGCGCCCTCGCGGGCGCGCGGCTGCGCAGTTGCTCGTCGACCTGGCCGCGCCGGCGGTACGCATGGCGTCCGCGTTCGGCATGCCAGAGTTCGCCGGTGACCGGCGCCTGCACCACGCCGAAGATCGGGATGTGCTGTTCGATCAGTGCGATGTTGACGGTGAACTCGCCATTGCGCTTGATGAACTCGCGGGTGCCGTCCAGCGGATCGACGAGCCAGTAGGTCGGCCAGGCGCAGCGGGTCTGCCAGGGAATGTCAGCCGCTTCCTCGGAAAGCACCGGCCATTCCGGCGTCAGTCGCCGCAGGCCCTCGGAGATGACCCGGTGCGCGGCCAGGTCGGCGGCGGTCAACGGGCTGTCGTCGGCCTTGCGGGTGACGTCGAAGCCCTGTTCGTACACCGCCATGATCGCATCGCCGGCTTCGCGGGCGATGACGAGTACGGCTTCGTGGAGGTCCGAGGTCATCCGGCTCATGCCGAGGTACGCAGCCATTCGCGGACGATGAACAATGCCGCCAGCGAACGACCTTCCGAAAAATCCTCGCGCAGCATCAGCTGGTCGAGGGCATCAAGCTTCCACGGCACTACTTCCAACTCCTCGGGTTCGTCTCCGGGCAGGCGCTCCGGATACAGATCTCGCGCGACCACCAGCCAGGACTGGTGGCTCATGTACAGCGGCGCCTGGGTCAGGCTGCGCAGCACGTCCACGCGCCGCGCGCCGAAACCGGCTTCTTCCTTGAGCTCGCGATCGGCGGCCTGCTCGGGTGTCTCGCCGGCGTCGATGCGGCCCTTGACCAGGCCCAGTTCGTAACGATGCACGCCGGCGGCGTACTCGCGCACCAGCAGCACGGTGTCGTCGTCGATCAGCGGCACCACCACCACCGCGCCGTGGCCGTCCGCGCGGACCCGGTGGAAGCGCCGGCGCTCGCCGTTGCTGAACTCGAGATCGAGCTCTTCGACGTTGCGCTCCAGCGGACCGCCGCTGCGCTCGGTCACCCGGTGGATGATCGGCAGGCGACGGCTCATGTCCGCGCTCCGCGGGCAGGAACCGGGCGACGGGATGGCAGGCACGCCGATATCATGGCGGGATGGTGGCGACGAATCATGAAACCCG
The DNA here is from genome assembly GCF_051953815.1 of Pseudoxanthomonas sp. Taxonomy (GTDB): domain Bacteria; phylum Pseudomonadota; class Gammaproteobacteria; order Xanthomonadales; family Xanthomonadaceae; genus Pseudoxanthomonas_A. The sequence goes on from NZ_JBQCIJ010000028.1 coordinate 86,417, forward strand.
AATGCTAGCAGAGGCGGAGACCTGGCGTTCGCGCGATCTCGCGGTGCTGTGGCACCCATGCACGCAGATGCGCGAACACCCCCATACCCTGCCGTTGGTTCCGATCGCCCGGGGCGAAGGCGCCTGGCTGATTGGACAGGACGGCCGCCGCTATCTGGACGCGGTCAGCAGTTGGTGGACCAACCTGTTCGGCCACGCCGAGCCGCGCATCGCCGCCGCGCTCGCGCGCCAGGCCGGGCAACTGGAACAGGTGATTCTGGCCGGCTTCAGCCATCCCCCGGCGGTGGAACTGGCCGAGCGCCTGCTGGCGCTGGCGCCGCGCCAGCCCGGACGCGCGCCGCTGGCGAAGGTGTTCTACGCGGACAACGGCTCGGCCGGGGTGGAAGTGGCGCTGAAGATGGCATTCCACTATTTCCACAACCGCGGCGAAGCGCGACGGACCAGGTTCATCGCGCTGGAGAACGGTTACCACGGCGAGACCCTGGGCGCGCTCGCGGTCGGCGACATTCCGCTGTACCGGCGCATCTACGCGCCGCTGCTGGCCGAGGCGCTGTTCACGCCCTCGCCCGATGCCTACCTGGCCGAGCCGGGCGAGACCGATGCCGATGTCGCCCGGCGCGCGGCCGACGCGCTGGCCAATCTGCTGGATCGGCATCCCGGCGAGATCTGCGCGCTGATCCTGGAGCCGCGGGTGCAATGCGCCGGCGGCATGCGCATGCACCATCCCGATTATCTGCGGCGCGCACGCGAACTCTGCGACGCTCACGGGGTGTTCCTCATCGCCGACGAAATCGCGGTCGGTTTCGGCCGCACCGGCACCCTGTTCGCCAGTGAGCAGAGCGGCGTGATGCCGGATCTGCTGTGCCTGTCCAAGGGCCTGACCGGCGGATTCCTGCCGCTGGCCGCGGTGCTGGCCACCCAGGCGATCTACGACGCTTTCCTGGACGATTCCCGCGAACGCGCGTTCCTGCATTCGCACAGCTATACCGGCAATCCGCTGGCCTGCGCCGCCGCGCTGGCCAGCCTGGACATCTTCGCGCAGGACGACGTGCTGGCGCGCAACCGCGCGACCGCCGCGCGCATGGCCGCCCTGGCCGCGCCGCTGGAGGAATTGCCGTGGGTGGCCGATGTCCGCCAGGCCGGCATGATCCTGGCCATCGAACTGACCCGCGACGGCGAGCGCCGGCATCCTTTCGACGCAGGCCGACGCATCGGCCTGCATGCCTACCGCGCCGCGCTGGTGCGTGGGGTGGTGCTGCGCCCGCTCGGCGATGTGTTGTACTGGATGCCGCCCTACTGTGTGGACGAGGCGCAACTGGAACTGCTCGCCGCCACCACCCGCGCCGCCATCGAGGAGGCTGTCGCATGCGCCTGACCCGTTGCCACGTCGATCTTCCGCTGGCGCCGGCGCGGACCTTCGCGCTGCCCGAAACGGCGGCCAACCATCTCACCCGCGTGCTGCGCCTGCGCGAGGGCGACGAGTGCGTGCTGTTCAACGGCGACGGCCAGGATTACATGGCCCGCCTGGTCAGCGTGGGCAAGCGCGACACGCAGGTCGAAGTGATGTCCTCGCTGGCGGTCGAGCGCGAATCCCCCTTGCGCTTGACCCTGATCCAGGGCATCGCGCGGGGCGAGAAGATGGATCTGATCCTGCAGAAGGCCACCGAGCTCGGCATCGCCCGGATCCAGCCGGTGAACGCCGAACGCACCGAGGTGAAACTGGACGCCGAGCGCCTGGACAAACGGGTCGCGCACTGGCGCAGCGTGGTGGTGTCGGCCTGCGAGCAGAGCGGTCGTGCGCGGATTCCCGAGGTATCGATGCCGCCCCCCCTGATCCAGGCCGCGCAGGCCTGTGATGGCGCGGATCTGCGGCTGCTGCTGGATCCGGTTGGCGAGCAGTCCCTCGCCGGCCTGTCGCCGCCCACCGGTGGCGCCGGCATCACCATCGCCATCGGCCCGGAAGGCGGCTGGTCGCCGCGCGACCGCGAGATCCTGCTGGCGTCCGGCTTCGTCGGGCTGCGGCTGGGACCGCGCGTCCTGCGCACGGAAACCGCCGGGCTGGCGGCGATCGCCGCGTTGCAATCGCGCTTCGGCGATCTCGCCTAGCCGGCTTTCATCGTGTTCGCGTCCGGCGACGGCACCGGCTCATCGCCAGGCGGCCAGTTCCTCGGCGGTGATGCGCCCGTCGTGGTTGCGGTCGACCAGCTTGAACTCGCTGGCGAGGGCATGGTTCTCCGGCACCTCGTCGCGGGTCAGCACGCCGTCGCGGTTGCGATCCAGGTCGGCGATGCCCACCCGGTAATCGGCGGCGTTGGGCAGGGCTTCGGGTTGGCCCCAGCGCACCGTGACCGGTCCGCTCTGCTCCTGCAACTGGCGACTCTGGCCGCCGCCCTGGTAGGCGGTCAACGGCTCGGTGCGCACCGGCTGCGGCGACGCCTGCTGGGCATCGGCCTGCAACGCCAGCAACCAAAGGGGAAGAAGGATCCAGGCTTTCATGATGGCCTCCCGTCGATCTGCAAGGACTGCCTGAGCAGCTGGATCACGCTGTCACCGCCGACGCCAACCCGGCGTGAATCCGCGCGTGCGCGCCAGCGGGAATTCAGCGCGGTGGAAACCGCGTGAACGGGCGCTTCAAGCCGCCTGCAGCGCTTCGTGGATGCGCTGTTCGACGACCTGCAGATCCGGCAGGATCGCCACCTCGTCGCCCAGCAGCACGCGCACCTGCACGCCCGCCGGCAGTTCCTCCTCGGTGGCGTCGGCCAGCAGGCCATCGCGCGGCACCGACACCAGGCGCGGGAACGAAGGCGTCAACAGGGCGTAGTACGGCAGATCCTCGCGCCCACCCAGCGCCTTCAGCACCACGATCTTGCTGTTGGCCGCGGTGACATCGCCACCGAGTCCGGTCAGGCGCGCGAAGGCGACCAGCGGCACCCGCCAGCCGTGCCAGTCGATGGCGCCCGCCAGCCAGGCCGGCGCACCCTCGATCGGAAGGATCGGCGCGCGCGAAAGCACTTCGGCGATCGTCGCGTTGGGAAGCAGCAGGCGATCATCGCCGGACTGCACCAGTACGCCGCGGATTTCGTCGTTCGCATGTGCCATGAAAGCAGTCTCCTCAAGTCCAGCGTTCGGTCAGCTGCCGGGCCATCTCGGTCGGCGTCACCAGTTGTCCGCCGCGCGCGGCCAGCGCATGCGAGGCGGTCGGGTCGTAGCAGCCTTCCGGCGCCTGCCCTACCACCCAGCCACCCTGCGTCGCCAGCGGCCAGACCGTGTCGACCCATTGGCTGTCGCTGCCGCTGAGCAGCAGCACCGCGCTGTCGCGCGGCGGCAATTGGAGCACCGCGCTCTCAAGTTCGCCCTGCGCGCGGAAATGCACCGCGCCCTGCTCCACGCTGACACCGACATCCCCCGGCAGCACGTAGACATGTCCGGCTTCGGCGGCGTGTCCGATTTCCGCCAGCAGCACCGGCATCGTCGATACCCGCGCCATCTGCCGCACCAGGTTGTCGTAGCGTCCGCCGTCCAGTTTCAGGTGGACGATCAACGGACGACCGAAATCGGGCGGCAGCTCGGCCAACAGCTTGCGCACCGCATCCGGACCGCCGATGCCGGCGAACACCAGCACCGCGCCCGGCGAACGCGGACCGCCCGCGGCCACGGTGGGCTCCAGCGGTTCCAGCGACAGCTCCCATTTCGATGCCGTCGGCGTGTCGTTCAATGACGGGGGGGCGACCACGGGCGGCGGCGCGACCGCAGGTTCCGCGCTGAGCGGCTCCAGCGCCAGATCCCACACCGGCTCAATCACCGGCGGCGGGGGTGGCGCGGGTGCCGGCTCGGCCGGCGTTTCCGCATTCGGCGCGGCGCCGCGCAGCCATTCGTCCGCATCGATCACCGCGCCCTGCGCGGCGGCCGACGGCGGGCGATAGGCGAAATCGTCGTCCGGCAGTTCCCATGCGCGATCCACCGCCTCGTGCACATGCTTGTCGATGGCGGCGTCGGCGTGCATCTGCGCGGGCGTGGGCGGCAGGCCCGGTTCCAGCGCGAGCGACGCGTCTTCCTCGCGACCCGGCGGCAACACGTCGTCATGACCGTTGATCTTGGCGGCCAGATGACGCGCCCAGCGCCGTGCCTCCCAACCGTCGCGACGCGCCGCCAGTTCGGCTTCCTCGAAGATCACCGCGACCGCAGGATCGTCCAGCAGGCTGTCGAAACGCGCCAGGCTGTCCTCGATGGCCGGTTCCAGCGCCACCAGCACGACCTGCGGCGCCGCATCGCCCACCGCCTGCGCATCGATCGCGCCGGGATCGTCTTCCAGCACGATGTCCGCCCCCACTTCGTTGAGGGTGGCGCGCAGGCGTTCCCGCGCCGGACCGGGACGCGCCAGCAGCGCGACGCGCTTGGCCTCATTCCCGGACACGTGCGATCCCCAGCAGATCGTAGACGTTGCGCATCAAATCCAGTTCCTGGTACGGCTTGCCCATGTAGCGCTGCACGCCGATGTCGAACGCGCGCTGGCGATGCTTGTCGCCGGTACGCGAGGTAATCATCACGATGGGCACGTCCTTGAAGCGCGGTTCGGCCTTCATCGCCGTGGCCAGCTCGTAACCGTCCATGCGCGGCATTTCGATGTCCAGCAGCATCAGGTCCGGCACCCGCTCTTCCAGCTTCTCCAGCGCTTCCACGCCGTCGCGCGCCGCGACCACTTCGAAGTTGTGGCGTTCCAGCACGCGGCCGGTGACCTTGCGCATGGTCAGCGAGTCGTCGACCACCATGACCAGCGGAACGCGCCGCTGTTCCTGCGCCGGCGCGGCCGACGCCGGCTGTTGCGGCTGCGCCAGGTGGCGGCGCACCAGCGGCGCGATGTCGAGGATGACCACCACGCTGCCGTCGCCGGTGATGGTGGCGCCGTAGATGCCGGGCACCGACGCGATCTGCGGACCGACCGCCTTGACCACGATTTCCCGGTTGCCCAGTACGTGATCGACCGCGACCGCCGCGCGCATGTCGCCGGCGCGGATGAGCAGCAGCGGCACCTGCGCCTCGCCTTCGGCGCGCGCCGGCGCGTGTCCGACCAGATGGCCGAGGTTGTACAGGGTGTACTCCTCGCCACCGTAGACGTAGCTGCCGGTGCCCGACTCGAAGCGCGCGTGGCTGATGCGACCGATGCCGCTGACCGAGGCCACCGGCACCGCGAACTGGGTCTCGCCGATCTGCACGAACGCCGCCTGGGTCACCGCCAGCGTCTGCGGCAGGCGCAGGGTGAACTCGGCGCCCTCGCCCTGGCGCGACGCGATGTCCAGCGAGCCGCCCAACTGGCGGACTTCGTTGTAGACCACGTCCATGCCCACGCCGCGGCCGGCCAGCTGGCTGACGCTGTCGTAGGTGGAGAAGCCCGATTCCAGGATCAGGCGATCCAGATCGATGTCGTCGATGGCGGCGCCCGGCTGCAGGAGGCCACGCTGTTCGGCGCGCTCCCGGATCGCGGCGCGGTTCAGGCCGGCGCCGTCGTCGCGGACGCTCAGCACCATTTCCGAACCTTCGCGGCGCAGGTTGACCTGCACCGTGCCTTCTTCCGGCTTGTTCGCCGCGACGCGCTTCTCGGGCGATTCCAGGCCATGCGCGACGGAATTGCGCAGCAGGTGCTCCAGCGGCGCGGTCATGCGCTCCAGCACGTTGCGATCCATTTCGCCGTGGGTGCCTTCCAGCAGCAGTCGGACCTGCTTGCCGGTGTCGGTGGCGGCCTGGCGCAGGACGCGACGCAGGCGCGGCACGATGCCCTCGAACGGCACCATGCGCGCGCGCATCAGGCCGTCCTGGAGCTCCGAACTCACGCGCGACTGTTGATGCAGCAGGCTGTCGTAGTTGCGGGCCAGATCGTCCAGGACGCCTTGCAGGCCGCTGATGTCGGCTGCCGATTCGGCCAGCGCGCGGCTGAGCTGCTGGAGGGTGGAGAAGCGATCCAGTTCCAGCGGGTCGAAGGTCGCGTCCTGATGATCCTGTTCGCGCTGGTAACGCGCGACGATCTGCGCCTCGGTTTCCAGATCCAGGCGACGCAGCTGATCGTGCAGACGGATGTTGGTGCGCTCCAGCTCGGCCATCGCGCCACGGAACGCGCCCAGCTGCTGCTCCAGGCGGGCGCGGTAGATCGCCACTTCGCCGGCGTGGTTGACCAGCCGATCCAGCAGATCCGCGCGCACGCGCACCTGCTCCTGCTGGCTGTGCGGGAAGAACTCCTCGTCCTGCGCGAATTCGGTCTCCACCGGCGCCGACAACGGCGCCAGGCTGATCGGCGCGCGCGGCGCCTCGACCTGGCGCGCGGGTTCGGACGGCGGCTCTACGCCGCGCGCGTGCGCGGTGAATTCACCGATGAGGCCGTCGGGGATATGGACGGTGCGACGCGCGGACACCCGCTTGAGCTGCTCGTGCAGCGCGTCGAAACCGCGCTCCAGCAACTGCACGCCACGGCGATCCAGTTCGGTGCGCTGGGCCACGATCGACTCCAGCATCGATTCGATCGCGTGGCCGAGATCGCCGACCGCGTGGATGCCCGCCATCCGCGCGCCGCCCTTGAGCGTGTGCAGGTCGCGTTGCAGGCCGGTCACCAGGCTGCGGTCCTCGGGCGTCTCGCGCAGCTTGGCCAGCAGATCGTCGGAGTGATCCAGCAGATCGTTGCCTTCCTCGACGAAGATCTCGACCAGGTCCAGATCCAGGCCGGCCAGATCCAGGGCGTCTTCGGGCTGCTCTTCCATCGGCAGGTCCTCGCCGGATGCCTGCGTTGCAGGGTCCGATGCCGCCTGTTCCCCGGAAACCGGCGCGACGCCCGCCTCCAGGACGCCAAGGTCGACTTCGGTGCTGGCTTCAGTGCTGGCTTCAGTGCTGGCTTCGGTGTTGGCTTCGATGCTTGCTTCGGTGTCCGCGGTGTCCGCGAAGTCCTCGGCAGCGACTTCGGCCAGGGCTCCCGCCTCCACTTCGGCTTCGTCGGAGGCGACCGCGTCCCGCGCGGACTCGTCTTCCGCCGCCATTTCGTCATGTCGCCACGCTTCGGCTTCGGCTTCGGTTCCGGCACCCGCTTCGCCATCGTCCGCGTCGGCCGTCGCCGGCACGGCATCGGCAGCGCCCGCATCCGTTTCGTCGCTGGACGCCAATTCCGTTTCGATGGCGGCGTCGGCGCTGGCGGCATCCGCATCCGCCATCGACACCGGAGCTTCCACCGTGGCGATTTCCTCCACGGCGTCGGCCAAGATCGTTCCGCCATCCTGCAATGCGGCCAGGTCGCCCTGCGATTCCGCTGCGTCGGCGGTGACGACCTCGGTGGTCGCGGCCTCTTCCAGCGCGACGCTCTCCCATACCAGCGCATCGTCCTGGCCGGCGACGTCGCCGGACACCTCACCGGTTTCGGCGGGCGCGGTTTCCTCGGTCCCGGCGTCGTCGAACTCGAAAGAGGTGTCGTCGCCGGCTGCGTCGCCCGACGTTTCGATCCCCATCTCCTCGACCACCAGCGCGTCATCGGACGGCTCGGCCGCGACCTCGAGGACCGGTTCCGAACCGTCCTCTTCCGGCGCCGGATCGGCTCCGGTCGACGCGGCTTCAACCGCAGCGGACGCAGCGGACGCAGCATCCGCGGCCACCGCGGAACCCGCATCGGACCAGGGCGTGTAGACATACGAGGTGCGCACGTCGTGCACATCGTAGAAATCGATGGCGCCGGCCGCGGGCGCGGCATCCGCCGCAACGCTTCCGCCGCCGTCCGATTCCGGCACCGGCTCCGGCGCGGGCGGTTCCGGCGATGCCTGCGACGCGGAAACATCGGCGGACGCGGTTTCCTGTGCCGCGAACGGTTCGTCCTTCCAGCCGACCACGCCCAGCGCGTCTGCCTGCGCCGGTTCGATGAACCGGGAAAGATCGTGCGGCGCGAGCTGCACGTCTTCCAGGGGCGCCGGCGGCGCGATTCCGGACAGGGTTTCGACGTAGGTGCCCTGCGCGCTGTCGTTGATCAGCTGCGCACCCGCGCGCACTTCCGGCAGGCTGTCGCGCAAGGCGGCCAGACGCGCGGACAGTTCCGCGAACACCGGGATCCGGGGCGAAGGCTTCTTGAGCGCGTCGATGCTGCGCGTGATCGCGGCGGCGGCATCCGACAGCGCCTGCACGCCTTCGGGCGCGGGCGTGCCGGCCGTGGCCAGCAGGCGCTTGATGTACTGCTCGGCGGGCGCGGTGACTTCGATGATCTCGGGCACGTCGGCCATCGCGAACGCGCCATTCATCGTGTGCATCGCGCGCAGCAGCGGATCGGTGGCCGGCTGCGGGGCGATATGCGCCGCCGACAGCCAGCCCTGGACGGTCTCCAGGTGCGTGGCGACTTCGGCTTCCAGGATCTCGCGCAGGACCGAGTCCACCGACGCGGGCGTGCCGTCCGCGATTTCGACCTCGGATTCCGTTTCGGGCGCGAGGTCCGGGGCGGTCGGTTCGACCGTTTCGATGAACGCCTCTTCCCGCTCGGCCTCGCCGGCGCCGGTCGCATCACCACCCTTCGAATAGAACGCTTCCTCGCCCGCCGCGACCTGGTCGGCCACGGCCTTGATGCCTTCCAGATCCGCGGTCACCGGCGCCTGCCCGCGCAGCGCCGCGTTCAACTGCGGCAGCACATCGCAGGCCTGCTCCAGCAGCACGGCCACCGCCATGCTGGGCGCACGCGTGCGATCCAGCACGCGGTTGAGCATGTTCTCGACCTTCCAGCTGAATTCGCCCAGCGCCTTGGCGCCGACCAGCCGGCCACTGCCCTTCAGGGTATGGAACACGCGGCGGATCGGCCGCAGGCGTTCGAGGTCCTCCGGCACCATCCGCCATGCCGGCAGCAACTGGCGCAGGTTGACGATTTCCTCGTCGAACTCTTCCAGGAACACTTCCCGGATCTCGTCGTCGATGTCCGCGGCATCGCCTTCGAATCCACCGGCCAGCGGCGTGGCCGCCGGCGCTGCGGGAGGCGCTGGAGGCGCGTGCGCGACCGCGTGCGATGCGGCGACGTCATGACCCGGTGCCAGCGCACTCGCCGCGGCGTCGATGTCGGCCATCACCGTTGCCAGTTCGGCATCCCCGGCGTCCTCGCCTGCCACGGCGGATTCCACGTCCAGCTCCACCGATTCCCAGCTGACCGGCACGGTGCTGGGCGGCGGCGACGCTTCTTCGGTGAACTCGAAACCCACCGGATCGAACGGATTGGCATGCGCCGCCGCGTCCTCGCCGGAAGCGGCGGGTGTCACCGCCGCGATGATCTCCTCCGGCGCGGATACGGCGGCGGGCGGCGTTTCCACCGCCATGCCGATCGGCACCGCGGTCGGCGCCGCTTCGTCCGGCAGCGGCCAATAGCGCAGGTTTTCCAGGCTGCTGCGGGTGATTTCCAGGATGTCGTCGCGGTTGGGGCGCCGCTCGCGCAGCGCCTCCAGGTAGTACTCCAGGCTGGCCAGCGCGTCGGCGAGCGTGTCCAGTTGCTGCCCGCCGGGCACCCGTCGCTTGCCGATCAGTTCATTGCTGACGTAACGGCGCACGCCCAGCAGGTAGTCACCGGCCTGGTCCAGTTCGAGCATGCGCATCGCGCCGGCGACCTCGTCCAGCAGGCGCGGCACGTCGGTCAGTTCGGCGTGATCCCAGTTGGTCTCGATGAACGCGACGAACTTCTCGCGCGCGGAGGCGAAGTTGATGATCGCTTCCTGGGCCAGCACTTCGACCGTGCGCTGTGACTCGACCGCGCTCGGATCCTGCCTGCCCTCGTCCACCGGGCCGCCCAGGCGGGCGACCTGATCGTCCAGCGACGCGTCCACGTAGAGCAGCGCGCCGGCGATGTCCAGCAGGGTTCCCTCGTCGGCCTGGCGGCGGCCTTCGGCCACGTCGCGCAGCGCGTCGCGTTGCTGCTGCACCACGTCGCGGGCCACGCCCAGCCCCATCATGCCGAGGGTATCGGCGACGTTGCCCAGCTCCGAGACCTGCTGCTGCAGCGCGGCGGCGTCGCCACGCGTGCGCAGGTGCAGGTCCAGCGCGTCCTTGACCCGCAGCAGTTCCTCCTTGACCGCGCTGCCGACCGTGTCCAGCAGTTCGCGGTTGCGGCCGCTGATGCTGCTGCGCGCGTGATCGATTTCCTCGGCGCTGGGTTCCGGCGCCGCGGCGACCTGCGTTCCCGGCGGGAACAACATGCTCTCGTTCAGGCCCGACGCGCCGCGGGCGTTGCGGATCTCGTTGAGCAGCGGGAGCAGCACGATCGGGATGTCGCGATGGCCGTCCTGCAGGCGCTCCAGGTAATCCGGCAGCAGCACCGCGCCGCGCATCAAGGTGGCGCAGGCTTCCTCGCGATCGGCGACCGCGCCTTCCTGCAGCGCCTGCGCCAGTTGCTCCAATTCCTCGGCGACCATCGCCGGGGCATACAGTTCCACCATCCGCAGGGTGCCCTGCACCTGGTGCAGGTAGCCGGCACAGAAACGCATGCGGCCGGTGTCGGCCGGCGTCTCGACGAATGCCTCGATTTCCCCGCGCGCCAGGCGCAGGGTTTCGTCCAGTTCGGGTTTGACCCAGCCCAGGACGGCATGGCTCATGGCCTCGCGCAACGCGCTCATCGGCACGCTCCGTCAGCAAGCGAGCGGCATCCCGTCGGGGACGGGTGCCATGCGGTGGAAATTCGGGCTTTCATCCGTGCGTTCCGTCCTCAGCCCGGCAGTTTGAAGTCGGCGACCGAGCGACGCAGATCCGCCGCCAGCTGCGCCAGGTGGCCGATCGAATCGGCGGTCTGCTTGGCGCCCAGCGAGGTCTGCGAAGTGATCTGGCGGATCACGCCCATCGTTTCGGTGATGTCCGTCGCGGCGGCGGACTGCTGCTGGGCCGCGCCGGAGATGTTCTTGATGAGGTCGTTCAGATCGCTGGACACACGCTCGATCTCGCCCAGCGCGGTACCGGCGTCCTCGGCCAGGCGCGCACCGGACACCACTTCGGCGGTGGTCTGTTCCATCGAACTGACCGCCTCGTTGGTGTCGGCCTGAATCGCCTGCACCAGCGACTCGATGCGGCGGGTCGCGTTGGAGGTGCGTTCGGCCAGGCGTTGCACTTCGTCGGCCACCACCGCGAAACCGCGGCCGGCCTCGCCCGCCGACGCGGCCTGCACCGCCGCGTTCAAGGCCAGGATGTTGGTCTGCTCGGAAATGTCGTTGATCAGTTCCACCACCGAGCCGATTTCCTGCGAGGACTCGCCCAGTCGCTTGATGCGCTTGGAGGTTTCCTGGATCTGGTCGCGAATCTGGTCCATGCCGCGGATGGTTTCGCGCACCACGCCGGCGCCCTCGGTCGCGATCTGCACCGAGCGCTGCGCCACGTCCGCCGATTCGGTGGAGTTGCGCGACACCTGGTCGATGCTGACCGCGATTTCGTTGATGCGCTCGGACGCGGTGGTGATCTGGTCGGCCTGGTGGCCGGCCGCCTCGGCCAGCTGCAACGCGGTGGCCTGGGTTTCCTGGGTCGAGGCCGCCACCTGCACCGAGGTGTCGTTGATGGTGGTCACCAGGTTGCGCAGTTCGTCGACGGCGTAGTTGATGGCGTCCGCGATGGCGCCGGTCATGTCCTCGGTCACCGAGGCCTTCACCGTCAGATCGCCCTCACCCAGCGAGCTGATTTCGTCCAGCAGCCGCATGATCGCCTGCTGGTTGCGGCTGTTGAATTCGACCTGGGTCTGATAGCGCGTTTCCTGCTCGCGCTGGCGGTTGCGGTACAGGCTGAACAGGAAGCCGCCGATCGAGACCAGCAGCAGCGCACCCGCGCCGACGGAAATCCAGAAGTTCGGGAAGATGCGGGTGTCGCGCACCGAGCCGAAGGCGGTGAACGCCTCGAACAGGCGGGTGCTGTCCTCCAGCATCTTGCCGGCACCGTTGGTCAGCGAGGCCGCCGAGGATTGCGCGCCGAACAGGTTCCTGGAACTGCCGAGAATGGCGTCCAGATCCTTCTTCATGTTGGTCCACAGCGCCTGCGACTGCTCCAGCGCCGCCAGCGCGCCGGGGCCGCGGACCGCGGCGATGCCCAGGTCGGCGTTGCCGTTGCGCAGGCCGTCCAGCACCTGGCCGAACAGCACCGCGTCGCGGCCCAGCGCGTCGCCGGCCATCGCGGCGCCCGCGCCGCCGGCGCGGATTTCGGTCACGCGACGGGCCATGGTGCCGGCCAGCACGACCTGCTGCAGGGCACTGTAGATCTGCGAGGACGGCGCGCCGCTGGCGGACATCGCGCGCACCACCTCGTTCAACTGCGCCTGCAACTGCGGGATCTGCCCGGCGAAGCGGTCGGCGTTGCCCGACAGCGCGAGCACGGCGGCTTCGCTGGCGATGATCTGGTCGGCGCTCTTGTCCAGCGGCGCCCAGGTCGCCTTCAGCTGGGTCAGCGGACCGACGATCGCGCCTTCCTTGCCGAACCGGCCTTCCAGCTCACTGACCGTGGTGTCGATGCGTTCCTTGGTCGAACGGAACGATTTGAATGCCTCGGCGTTGCCGGCCACGGCCTCGCGGCCATAGTTGGCCAGCTGCTGCGACAGCACGCGCATGTCCGATGCGCCGGTGCTGGCGCCGGACAGGCGACTGCCCTGCCACGTGGCGACGCCCGTGTTGGCGCCGAACAGCAATACCGCAATCACCAGCAGGACCAGCCAGGACGTGCTGCCCAGGCCGCCCAGCTTGCTGGTGTTGGGGGAATCCGCCGCAGTGCTCATGTTCCAAACCCCTGGCTGTTTCTAGTTGTCGTCCGCGTCAGAGCGCGGCTTGTCGGAACTCCGGCGTGCGCGCCAGCAACGACAGCGCGAACACCCCCCAATCGTGCTCGTCGCCGTGATAGGCACGGTCGACGAAGTGTGCGTAACGCCCCTCGGCCAGGCTCCCCGGCTCGGTCCGCTGGGTTTCGTTGAAGCTGCGCTGTCCATACAGTTCGTCGATGGTCAGGGCGACGTCCCCGCCGGGCTGGCGCATCACCAGCACCCGCTGTCCCTCGTGCAGCACCGTGCGCTCGCCCTCCAGGAACTGCTTGAGGTCGACCACCGGGAACAGGTTGCCGCGCAGGTTGCCGATGCCCAGCAGCCAGGGCTGCGCCCCGGGCACCTGCGTCATCGGCGGCAGCGGCACGATTTCCACCACTTCGGCGAAATTGGACACCAGCCGGCGCTGGCCAACCCGGTAGCCGACGCCACGCCATTGGTCCGGCGCCTGCTCGACGGCGGGCAGCACGACCGCGTGCGCCAGGCTGCGGCGCTCGTACTCGGCAAGAATGTCGAACGGTGTACGGCTCATGGTCCGCTCCCAGTGCGCGGTGTTGCGGTCGGCGTCACGGCGCTCAGGTGCTGACGTGCGCGCGGATCGCGCCGAGGAGTTCCTCGCGCGTGAACGGCTTGGTCAGGTACTGCTCGGATCCGACGATGCGGCCGCGCGCCTTGTCGAACAGGCCATCCTTGGAGGACAGCATGATCACCGGGGTGCTCTTGAACACCTGGTTGTTCTTGATCAGCGCACAGGTCTGGTAGCCGTCCAGCCGCGGCATCATGATGTCGACGAAGATGATCTGCGGCTGCTGGTCGGCGATCTTGGCGAGCGCCTCGAAGCCGTCCGTCGCGGTCACCACTTCGCAACCTTCACGTTTTAATAGGGTCTCCGCGGTGCGGCGGATGGTTTTCGAATCATCGATAACCATGACCCGGAGGCCATTGAGTTCCCCGGCCCGGTCAGCGTTCTGCGTCATTACTGGAATCCCCGTGCGCGCGACGCTTCATTGACCAACCGGCGTCGCTGCGATGTCCCCTATATTCCAGCCCGGGCGCGGACTGTCAAGTTGAGGCTCCGGAAAGGGGCCAGCTGAACACGGCGATGCGAACCCCGTCTCATTTGACCTTCCCCGGTTTCCGGCGAGCCCGGCGGGCGGGTCCGTCGGCGGGGGCCTGCTAACATCTCGCCACTCCCGCACCGGTTCGCCAGCTCCCGCCATGCCGTTCGATGTCATCGTCGTCATGGACCCCATCGGGTCCATCAAGATCGCCAAGGACACCACCTTTGCCATGCTGCTGGAGGCCCAGCGCCGCGGCCATCGGCTCCACTACGTGCTGCCGGGCGGCCTGTCCCTGCGGGGTGGCGAGGCCTGGGCGCGGACGGCGCCGCTGGCGGTGAAGGACGACAAGGCCGGCTGGTTCACCCTGGGCGAACCGGTCGACCAGCGCTTCGGCCCCGGCCAGGCGGTGCTGATGCGCAAGGATCCGCCGGTGGATTCGGAGTACCTGTACGACACCCACATCCTGTCCGTGGCCCAGGCCGCCGGCGCCCTGCTGGTCAACGATCCGCAGGGCCTGCGCGATTTCAACGAGAAGCTGGCCGCGCTGCTGTTCCCGCAATGCTGTCCGCCGACCCTGGTCAGCCGCGACGCCGCCGCGCTCAAAGCCTTCGTCCACGAACACGGTGAAGCCGTGCTCAAGCCGCTCGACGGCATGGGCGGCCGCTCGATCTTCCGCGTCCGCGCCGGCGACCCCAACACCAACGTCATCCTGGAAACCCTGATCGGTTCGGGCCGGCAGACGCTGGCGCAGCGCTTCATTCCGGGCATCAAGGATGGCGACAAGCGGGTCCTGCTGGTGGACGGCGAGCCGGTGGACTACGCGCTGGCCCGGATCCCGCAGGGCGACGAGTTCCGCGGCAACCTGGCCGCCGGCGGCCGCGGCGAGGGCCGCCCGCTGAGCGAACGCGACCGCTGGATCGCCAGCCAGGTCGGTCCGGAAATGCAGCGTCGCGGCATGCTGTTCGTCGGCCTGGACGTGATCGGCGACTACCTGACCGAGGTCAACGTCACCAGCCCGACCTGCGTGCGCGAACTGGACGCCCAGTTCGGCCTGAACATCGCCAGCCAGCTGTTCGACGTCATCGAGCGCAAGCTGGCCGGCTGAAATGAACGCGGTCGCCGTCTCCCCGCCCCGCGTCGGCGAGAACGAACGCCTGGGCGCGACCCTGGCGCTGTCGCTGATCCTGCATGGGATGCTGGTGCTGGGCGTGGGTTTCACCCTGGACGAGGCGGCGCCGGTGGTGCCGACCCTGGACGTGGTGCTCAGCCAGACCCAGACACCGCTGACCCCGAAGGAAGCCGACTTCCTGGCCGCCGCCAACCAGCAGGGGGGTGGTGATCACGACAAGGCGCGCCGGCCACGCGACAGCCAGGCCGGCTGGGTTCCCCAGCAGGAGACCGGTCTCGCGCCGCAGCCGCTGCGCGCGCAGGCTCCCTCGCCCGCGCCACCGCCGGAAGCCCGCGTGATCGCGACCCGCGACAGCGACCTGCGGGTGCCGCCCGCGCAATCGACGCCGCCGCTCGAGCGTCCCGACCTGCCGCGAGGCGATCGCAAGATCGAGCATGACGCCGAGATGGCGCGCCTCGCGGCGGAGATCCACCTGCGCTCGGAGCTGTATGCCAAGCGGCCCAAGCGCAAGTTCGTTTCCGCGAGCACCCGCGAATACGCCTATGCCAACTACCTGCGCGCCTGGGTGGATCGCGCCGAGCGCGTGGGCAACCTGAATTACCCGGACGAAGCGCGCCGCAAGCGCCTGGCCGGGCAACTCGTCATCAGCGTGGCGGTGCGCCGCGATGGTTCGGTCGAGCAGACCCGCATCATCCAGTCCAGCGGCATTCCCCTGCTCGACTCCACCGCGCTGCGCATCGTCCGCATGGCCGAACCCTTTCCGCCGCTGCCGGACACCGAAGAGCACATCGACATCCTGCACGTCACCCGCACCTGGAATTTCCTGCCGGGCGGCGAAGTGCGGGATGAGTGAAGCGGACGGCGTTTCCAGCGCGTCGACGCGAAAGCGCGCAGACTGATCGCAATAATCAGGGGTGCCCGCGTGGTCAGGCGAACACCAGCGCGATCTCCCGTGCGCCATGCTCATGTCGAGCACATCGATGTTTCCACGCCCATGCGCTCGGCGTCACGCGTGGCGCGGTGGCCAACTGGGAAGCCCACGGCGACATCGCGCCCACCGTCGGCCACAGGCTGAAACTCGCCCGCCTGACCGGCGTCGACTTTGAACGGCTGGCGGCCGAGGACGTCGTCCGCGATGGCGACGAGCGCTGGCTGCTGCAGTTGTTCCGCGAAGTGCCGAAGCGACAGCGTCCGCTGCTGCTGGATGTGATCGAGGTGCATGCGCGCAAGCGGCAGGCGTGAATGCCATCGTGCGTCCGCGTCCTGGGTGCGGGCGCACGTGTGGATCCGGCGGCGCCTACTTCGACGCGCGCAGCGCTTCCTGTTCGGCCAGCGTCAGGGCGACGTTGTCGCGCAGGTAGGCCGGCTCCACGCGCTCGGGCGCGACGGTCTCGCCGCGTGCATACGCCAGTGACGCCAGCTGCGCGAGATCCGAGGCATGCGGCAGGACCTGCGCATCCACGCTGGCCAGGTGCGGTTGCAGGCGTGCCTGCAACGCGCCGTCGAGCGCGGCGAAGCCGGTGCCGGCGCCATGCCAGCGCCCGTCCTCGTCCGGCAGGATCACCGCGTCGGGCGTGCCGACGGTTTCATCCGACAGCGCGACCAGATCCGCGCCATCGCGCATGAACGCCCCCGCATAGACTTCGCCCATGCGGGCATCGATCGCCGCCAGGATGCGCTGCTTCGATCCCGCGGGCTCGGTCGCGTAGGGAAGCACCAGCGACGCGGCCACCACCTTGAGGGTGGAAATCGGCACGATCGGCCGGTCCAGCGCCATCGCGATGCCCTGCGCCAGCGCGATGGCCAGGCGCACGCCGGTGAACGCGCCGGGACCACGGCTGATGGCGATGGCGTCCAGATCCGTGCGGGCCACGCCGGCATCGGCCAGCAGCGCCTCGGCCCAGGGCAGCGCCAGCTCGGCATGGCGGCGCGGCGCGATCTCGAAGCGCTCGCGCACCTCGCCGTCCAGGTACAGCGCCACCGAGCAAGCTTCGGTGGCGGTCTCGAATGCAAGCAGCTTCATGACAGGTCCATCTCCCTCTGGCCCACCGATTCTGGCGCAAAGAAGGCCCGCACGTCTTCCACCCGTCGGGTGCGCGCGAACGGCGGCAGCGACTCCAGGAACACCCGGCCATACGACTTGCCGAGCAGGCGCGGATCGCACAGCACCAGCACGCCGCGATCAGTCTCGCTGCGGATCAGCCGACCCACGCCCTGCTTGAGCGCGATCACCGCCTGCGGCAGTTGTTCGTCGCGGAACGGATTGCCGCCGTGCCGGCGAATCGCATCCAGCCTTGCCTCGAACACCGGATCGTCGGGCGCGGCGAACGGAAGCTTGTCCACCACCACCACCGACAAGGCGTCGCCGGCCACGTCCACGCCTTCGCGGAAACTGGCTGCGCCCAGCAGCACGCCATTGCCCGATTCGCGGAATTTCTGCAGCAACAGCGCGCGCGGCGCCTCGCCCTGAACGAACAGCGGCCAGGGGCCGCCGCGCAGCAGTTCGGCGGCCTCGCGCAGCGCGCGGTGCGACGCGAACAGCAGGAAGGCACGCCCCTGCGAGGCCTGCAGCACCGGTTTCACCGCCTCGATGACGGCGCGGCCGAAATCGCGCGAAGCCGGATCCGGCAGGTTGCCGGGCAGGTAGCACAGCGCCTGCTGCGGCCAGTCGAACGGACTGGGTTGCAGCAAGGTTGGCGGATCCTCCAGGCCCAGCCGCTCGGCGTAGTGATCGAAATGTCCGCCCACGGCGAGCGTGGCGGAGGTGAACACCCAGGCGGCGCGCGACTGTTCGCGATGCTGGCGCAACGGCGCCGATACATCCAGCGGGGTGCGCTGGCAGCGGAAACCGCGTTGGGTCAGTTCATACCAGAAGACATCGCCCACGCTGTCGTGCGCCGCGGCCTCGTCGTCCTCGAATCCGGGAATCGCCTCGCCCTCGTCCTCTCCCAGCCAGCGCGACAGCCGGGTGGACAGTTCGCGCGCGCGCGCAGCGCAGGCATCCAGGCCAATCGAGGCCTCGGCCATGCCGACCACGCACTGGAACAACGCCGCCAGCGCGTCGACCACGTTGTCGAATCCCTCGCTGACCTCGATCTTGCCCAGCGCGCGTTCGCGGGTGCCACGCACCGGCAGGCCGTCCATCGCCAGGCGCAGATCACGCAGCGTTTGTTCCAGCTGCTGCACCGGCGCCTGCATCGTCGCCAGCGCGCCGGGCACGTCCTTGCATTCGCTCAGGCAGTCGCGCGCCAGTTCCTGCAATGGCCGCATGCCGAAGCCTTCGCCGAAGAAATTGGCCGCCAGTTCGGGCAGCTGGTGCGCCTCGTCGATCACGAAGGCCTGCGCGCCCGGCAGGATTTCGCCGAAACCTTCCTGCTTCAGCGCCAGATCCGCCAGCAGCAGGTGATGATTGACCACCACCAGATCCGCCGCCTGCGCGCGCTGGCGCGCCTGCACCACGAAACAGTCCTCCCAGAACGGGCAATCCGAACCCAGGCAGTTGTCCACCGTGGAAGTGACCATCGGCAACAGCGGCGAATCATCCGGCAGCGTCGCCAGTTCGGCCATGTCGCCGAAGTGGGTGCGGCCGGCCCAGGCCACGATGCGCTGGAACTGATCGACCTGCTCGCGCGAGGTGAAGCGCGGCTCGCCCTTGGCCTGTTCCAACCGGTAACGGCACAGGTAGTTGGCGCGCCCTTTCAGCAACGCCGACTTCAGGCCGACCCCGAGCGCGTCGCGAACGCGCGGCAGATCGCGGTGATAGAGCTGATCCTGCAACGCGCGGGTGCCGGTGGAGACGATCGTCTTCAGGCCGGAAAGCAGCGCCGGGACCAGATAGGCGAAGGTCTTGCCGGTGCCGGTGCCGGCCTCGGCGATCAGCACGTCGCGCTGGTCGAAGGCATCGGCGATCGCGCGCGTCAGGCGCTGCTGCGCCTCGCGCGGAACGAAAGCATCGAGACGGCTGGCCAGCGCGCCGCCCTCGCTGAGGGCTTCGCAACTGGCTTGGGCAAGCTGGGACATGCCTACATTCTATTGATGCCGGGCACCGTGCAGGTGTCGAACTGCTGCCCGGCTTCGGCGATGGCGCGATCCAGCGCGGCCAGCTTCGCCGCCTGTTCGTCCAGTTGCGCCTGGTTGGGCCGCTTCAAGGGCGCCGCCGCCAGTTCGCGGCGACGCTCGCGGACCTGGCGGACGGTTTCCCAATGCCGCCGGCACAGCGGGCCAACCGCGGAACCCAGGCCGGTCGCGCGCGTGGCGAACTGTTCGGCCCGATCGAATTCACCCTGTGCCAGCGCCACTTCGGCGCGCTCCTGCAACACCGCCGGATCGTCGGCGACGATGCCCAGCGCCTGGTCCAGCGCGGCGGCGGCGGCGGCGGGGTTCCCGCCGCTCATCGCCTTGCCGGCGGTCGCGCGCAGATCCTCCACTTCCGGATCACGCAGCGGCTGCACGTTCAACTCGCGATCGTCGCCGCCCTGCGCGGCCTTGTGGACCGCCGCCAGCATCTGCGCCGGGGTGCGCGCGGCGACCGCGGGCGGCTCAGGTTCCGGCGGCGCGATGGCGCAGGAAGCCAGCAGGATCGTGGTGATGGCGAGGACGGCGGCGCGGGGGAACAACTTCATCTTCATGGCGGTGATGCGGGCGGGGGAGTGTCTTCGGCGGGCGGGGCTTCCTCGGGTTTCCGATCCAGGCCGAACCAGCTGCGCCAGCCACCGCTCTCTTCTTCCGGCGTCACCGGCGCCTCGATGACGCAGGCGCTGTAGGCGGGTGCGAAGCCGGCCACGAACGGCAACTGGCGGGCGCCCGGACAGCCGGGATCGGTGGTGTTGCTACCCACCACCCACTGCCAGTCCAGGCCCTTGCCGGACACGTTGAGCGGCGCGCTGGGCAGTCGCGCGAACAAGTTGGACCACACCCGCATGCCGCCGGTCGCACCTTGCAGGCCGGTCTGTTCGTTCTTGTCGTTGCCCATCCAGACAACCGCCAGGTGATCCCCGGTGTAGCCGGCGTACCAGCTGTCGCGGCCGTCGTTGCTGGTGCCGGTCTTGCCGGCGGACTGCAGCCGGCCCAGCCCGTCGCCGAGCAATTGCCGGCCGGTGCCGTTGCTGACCACCTGTTGCAGGGCGACGCTGATCAGGTTGGCGGCGATGGAATCGCCTTCCTGCGCCGGCGCGGGCGTCTTGTCGTAGCGCTTGAGTAGCTTGCCGTTGGGATCCAGCACACCGCGTACCGCGTGCAGCGGCTGGATTTCGCCACCGGAGGCGAGGAACTGGTACAGCTGCGCCATCGCGTACGGGCTCTGGTCGGTCGAACCCAGGATCAGCGCGGGGTTGGCGTCGGCCTTGACGCCGGCCAGGACGCGCAGCAGTTCGGCCAGCCGCTCCGGATCGACTTTCATGCCCACGCGCACGGTGGCCTGGTTGTACGAGCGCGCGAGCGCGTCGATCAGGCGCACGGTGCCATGGCTGCGGTTGTCCGCATTGCCCGGCGTCCAGCGCCGGTTGCGGCCCAGCTGCACGGTCACCGGTGAATCATCGACCCAGCTGGCCAGTGAATAGGTGTCCGGCTGCGCCAGCGCCAGCAGGTACACGAACGGCTTGAGCAGCGAACCGACCGGGCGCTGCGCTTCCACCGCGCGGTTGAAGCCCGGCTGCGACACGTCGCGGCTGCCGACCACCGCCAGCACGTCACCGTCGTGCACGTCGGTCACCACCACGCCCGCCTGCAACGGCGGCCGGCGCTTGTTTTCCAGCGCCTTGATGGTGCGGGTGACCGCGCCTTCGGCGTAGGCCTGCGCGGACGGCGACATGCCGGTCAACACGCTCAGGCCGGCGCCCTGCAGCGCGCTTTCCGGATAGTCGCGCGCCAGTTGCCGGCGGACCAGATCCACATAGGCCGGGAAGCGGTTGGCCGCGGCCATGCCCGGGGTCTGGGTGACGCCCAGCGGCGCGGCCAGCGCGCGCTTGTATTCCTTCTCGTCGATCAGCCGCGTTTCCAGCAGCTTGCCCAGGACGAAATCGCGACGCTCCTTCGCCCGCTCGGGATTGCGGCGCGGGTCGTAGTAGGACGGCCCCTTCACCATGCCGATCAGCAGCGCGACCTGTTCGGTGGTCAGCGAATTCAGATCCCGGCCGAACCAGAACTCCGCGCCGGCCGCGACGCCGTGGATGGCCTGGCTGCCGCGCTGGCCGAGGTACACCTGGTTGAAGTACGCCTCCAGGATCGTGCTCTTGTCGTAGCGCGCTTCCAGGATCAGGGCGAACAGGATTTCATTGAACTTGCGCGAGGGCGTGACTTCCTTGCCGATGCCCAGCAGGCCGCTGCGGGCCAGCTGCTGGGTCAGCGTGCTGGCGCCCTGGCGGGTCTCGCCGCCGGAGCGCAGGGTGACCCACACCGCGCGCGCGATGCCGCTGAGATCGATGCCGTGGTGATCCTTGAAGTCGCGATCCTCGACCGCCTGCAGGCCGGTCACCAGCAGCAGCGGGACTTCCTTCAACCGGACCAGCCGGCGCTCCTCCTGCTTCTGCCCGTACAGGGTGGCGATGCGCGCCGGATCCAGCCGCGCGGCCTTCAGGTTCTGGCGGCGATCGACGTCGCGCACCCCGGCGACCCGGCCGCCGGACAGGCTGACCTGGATCCGGCGCGGCGCCACCTGCCCGTCGACGTCGACGTAGCCGCGGCTGGAGATGGTGAAGCGGCCGCCCTCGCGGGCGTAGGTGCCGGGCAGCTTGCCGGTGCCGTCCTCGCGGTAGGACGCGGCGGCCAGCTCGGTCTTCAGGGTCTGGGCGTCCATCGCCACGCCCGGCGCCAGCGCGAGCGGGCGCGCGTAGACGCGCGTGGGCACCTGCCAGCGCAGCTCCCCGAATCGCTGGGTGACCTGGTGGTTCAGGTACAACGTATACGGAATCAGGAATCCCAGCCCCAGGCCCAGGGCTGCCAGGCCCCAGGTGATCAGCCGCTGGCGCCAGGCCGGGCGGCCCTCGGTGTCGTCCTCGTCGTACTCGTAATCGTCTTCGTCGTCGTAGTCGGTATGGGCCACGGGGATGCGACAATGGGAATTCCGGGCAGTCTAACGCAGGGTCTGCGGGTTCGGCGCCCCGGAACCGCCCCTGCTCAGCTGGAGTTGCAAACGGAATGTCGATGTCACTGGCCGATATGCGCTTCCTGTTCGAACGCATGCGCGGCCTGCTCCACCGGGGTGTGACCAGTCTGCGGACCCGCGGATGGCGGGCCACCTGGCAACGCGTCCAGCGGCACTGGACGCGCACGCCGCCACCGCCGTCCCGGCCGCTTTACCGGCCCGCCGAGGCGCCGTTCGCCCCCTTCGCCGTTCCCCGCGCCGACGCCCCGGCCGCCAGTATCATCATCCCGGTCTACAACCAGGCCCACCACACTCTCGCCTGCCTGCGCGCGCTGGCGGAGCATCCGCCCGCCAGCCCGGTGGAAATACTGGTGGTGGACGACGGTTCCAGTGACGAGACGCGGGGCTGGATGGAACAGATCCAGGGCCTGCGGTATCACCGCAGGGCGAGCAACGGCGGCTTCATCGCGGCCTGCAACGACGGCGCCGCGCTGGCGCGCGGGCACCTGCTGGTCTTCCTCAATAACGACACCCTGCCCCAGCCAGGCTGGCTGGACGAACTGGTGCGCACCTTCGAGGAACATCCGGACGCGGGCCTGGTCGGCGCGCAACTGATCTATCCGGACGGCCGCCTGCAGGAGGCCGGTGGCGTGGTGTTCTCCGATGGCTCGGCATGGAACTACGGACGTTTCGATGCGCCGGAGGATCCGCGTTACGCCAGCCTGCGCGACGCGGACTACTGCTCCGGCGCCGCGCTGGCGATCCCCGCCGGACTGTTCCGCCAGCTTGGCGGCTTCGATACCCGCTATGCCCCCGCGTACTACGAGGACACCGATCTGGCATTCGCGGTGCGGGCCGCCGGCCACCGCGTGCTCTATCAACCGCGCTCGCGCGTAGTGCACCTGGAGGGTGTCAGCTCCGGCACCGACACCCGTACCGGTCCCAAGGCCTACCAGGTCCGCAATCAACAGGTATTCGCGGAGAAATGGCGTGCAGTCCTGTCCACGGGGCACCTGGCGCCGGACCGGATTCCCGGCCCCGCGCTGCTCGCGCATGGCAGGCCGCAGATCCTGTTGCTGGACGCCGCCATTCCCCAGCCCGATCGCGATTCGGGTTCGCTGCGGCTGGTTAACCTGATGCGCCTGCTGGTGGCCGAGGGCGCCCACGTCGTGTTCGTGCCGGCCGAGGGCGGCGAGACCGGGCGCGGCCTGCAGCGGCTGCGGGCGTTGGGTGTGGAGGTCTGGGTGGAGCCTTTCATCGGCGGCCTGCCCGCCTGGTTCAAACGACATGGCGATCGATTCGACACCGTCATGGCCTCGCGTCACCACATCGCCGCGGCCGCGCTGCCGCTGGTACGCCGGCACGCCGGTCGCGCGCGCTTCCTGTTCGACACCGTGGATCTGCATTTCCTGCGCGAGTCCCGCGCGGCCGAGTTGGCCGGAGACGGCGCGTTGGTGCGCGCAGCGGCCAATACCCGCCAGCGCGAACTGGATCTGATGGCGCGCAGCGATCTCACCCTCGTCGTCAGCGCGATGGAGCAGCAACTGCTCAGGGATCTGGCGCCGGACGTGCCGGTAGGGTTGCTTTCCAATCTGCACGAACCGGTGGCGTCGCCGCCATCGGATGCGCAGCGTCAGGACCTGGTGTTTGTCGGCGGCTTCCGTCATCCGCCGAACATCGACGCGGTGCGCTGGTTCATCAAGGATGTGTTTCCGCTGATCCGCGCGCGCATCCCGGATCTGCGGTTCCACTGCATCGGCAGCGATCCGACCCGGGAAATCCTGGCGTGCGATGGCCGCGACGGCGTGCACATCCATGGCTATGTGGAAGACCTGGATCCGTACATGGACGGCGGGCGGGTGGCGGTCGCGCCGCTGCGTTTCGGCGCGGGCGTGAAGGGCAAGATCAACCTGAGCATGGCCCACGGACAGCCGGTCGTCGCCACCAGTTGCGCGGCGGAAGGCATGCATCTGCGGAATGGGCATGACGTGCTGGTGGCCGATGATGCGGCCGGTTTCGCCAACGCCGTGGTGCGCCTGTACCAGGATTCCGCGCTGTGGCAACGGCTGTCGGCCAACGGCCTGGAGAATGTACGCCGGCATTTCTCGCTGGATGCCGCCCGCGCGGGCGTGCGCGGGATTTTCCGGCTGCGCGGCTAGCGCTGCGCCTGGCGCGCCAGGCGCACCCGCTCGGCGAAATCGGAAAGGCCGGGCGCGCGGGCGTCGATTCCGCGCGCCTCATCCAATGCCTGCGCGGCGAATGCGACGTCGCCCGCGCCCAGGCGCTCGTCGCCCACCGCGATCCACTTCTGCGCCATGCGCCGGCGGGCTTCCACCAGGGCGGGATCACCGGGCCGGATGGTCTGCCAGGCCGACAGGCAGGATTGCGCGCGGCGGACCCGATTGCCACGCCATTCCTCTTCGAAGCACGCCTGCGCCGCCACCAGCACGCGGGAGGCCGCGCGCCGCACCCGCGGGTCATCCGGCGCCAGCGCCTGCACCGCACGCAGCTTGTCGTAGGCGCTTTCACCCGGCGGCGTCATCCAGTCGCCGCGCGCCTCGGCCTGGGCCATTTCGGCCAGCAGAATCGTCATCCGTCGCTGGCGTTCGCGCGGCGGCACCGACGACGGCAGATTGGCGTGCGAGGCACGCACCCGCTCCAGGTATTGCGACGCCTCGCGCACGACCGGCGACTGCGGTGACAGTTCACGCGCCTGCGCGAGGTCGGTTTCCGCCTGCTCGAAATGGTAGTCGCCGGCCTGGCGCCGCGCCGATTCGGCCAGGGCGGCCGCCACCCGCTCGATCCCCTGGCGCGCGCGCGCGTCTTCACCCGAGACGGTCTGCACCTGCCGGTAGCCCTCCGCCGCCCGGTCCAGTCGGCGTCGGCGCAGATCGGTATCGGCGCGCCTGAGTCGTTCGTCGACCGCGCGCGCCAGCCCGGCCTGCGCCGCCGGCAGATCCACGTGGCCGCCGTCGTAGTCGCGCACCCGGGCGATCAGGCGTCCACCGGCGACCAGATCGCCCCGCGCCATCACCGTACCCGCCTGCTGCAGCAGATCGCTGAGGATGTCCTCACGGGCCTCCAGCGCTTCGATGCGGTTCGGCTGCAGCGCCAGCACGCGTTGGAACAGCGGCAGCGCCGCGGCGGGATCGCCATCGAGGCGGCCCGCTGCCTGGGCGGCCTGCGCCTGGCGCAGCAGCGATTCGATGCCGGCATCGGCGGCTTCGCGTTTGCGCAGGCGTTCGCTCAGCGCTGCGGCTTCGGCACGCGGAACCTGCAGTTCGTTGGCCAGCGCCAGCGCCGCGTGCGCGGCGGCGAAATCATCGCGATCGGTGGCGCGACCGGCCTGTTCCAGCGCCGCCCTGGCCACCCGCGCCAGACCGTCGCGTGCTTCCGCCCGATCGCCGTCCAGCGCCTGGGCGGCCTCGAAGTACTGGCGCGCGCCGGTGCCGTCGGGCGCGGTCAGTCGATCGGCGCGCAGCGCGGCGTTCCCCTGATCCAGCAGTTGCTGGATGCGGGTATCGGGCCAGAACAGGTTCGCCAGCGGTTGCCGGAACACCGTCAGCAGGATCAGCAACGCCAGCACGATCAGCGCGCCCCAGCGCCAGGTGCGCCGGGCGCGCCACAACGGCGGCCCCTGGCGCGGCGGCGCGTCGTCGTTGCGGAAACGCAGATGTTCCCAGTCGGCGATCGGCTCGATCCGGCCGTCCTGGCGGGGGGACTCGTGGCGGTGCTCGGGCATCACCGGCCCAGCATAACCACTCAGGCTGAACGTCGCGCTTCCTCGACCCCCGGCAATCCGTCGAGCTTGCCCAGCAGGGTCGACAGTTGGCCGAAGTCGGCGACCTTGAGTCGCAGGCGCAGCTGCACCCGGCCGCTGGCGCCGGCCTGATCGCTGTTGATGCCCAGCACATGGGCGTCCTCCTGCGCGATCAGGGTGGTGATGTCCTTGAGCAGCCATTTGCGATCCAGCGCCCGCACCTGCACGTCCACCTCGTAGCCGCCGCCGGTCTGGCCCCATTCCACCGGCAGCACGCGCTGCGGGTTGGCCCCGGCCAGGCGCTGGAACGCGGTGCAGTCGGTGCGATGCACGCTCACGCCCCTGCCGCGGGTCAGATAGCCGCTGATCGCCTCGCCGGGCACCGGCTGGCAGCAGCGCGCCAGCTGGACCAGCAGGTTGCCGACGCCTTCGACGGTGAAGCGGGATTTGGAGGGTGGCGCCGGCTTGCGCCCGCCTGGCTTGCGCAGCGGCAACGACGACGGCGTGGCCGGCTGGCTGGCGGCGCGCTGCTCTTCATGCAGCGCGCGCACGACCTGGTTGGGCCCGACATCGCCCAGCGCGATCTGGATGTGGAGTTCCTCGACATTCTCGGCATGGAACTTCTTCGCCACGCCGGAGAGATCCGCATGATGCAGGCCGAGGCGCTTGAGTTCCTTTTCCAGCAGCTCGCGGCCGGCCTGGAGATTGCGCGCGCGATCGAGTTTGTGGAACCACGCGCGCACCTTGTCGCGCGAACGGCCCGAGGCGAGGAAGCCGTTGGCCGGCAGCAGCCAGTCGCGGCGCGGCTCGCCGGTCTTGGAGGTCATGATCTCGACCCGGTCACCGCTGCGCAGCGCATGGTTCAGCGGCACGATGCGGCCATTGACCTTGGCGCCGCGGGTGCGGTGACCCACCATGGTGTGCACGTGGTAGGCGAAATCCAGCACGGTGCCGCCCTGCGGCAGATCGATCACCTCGCCCTTCGGCGTGAGAACGTACACCCGATCTTCGACCAGTTCCGAGTCCAGATCGCCGGCCAGGCCCGCGCCCTCGCCGCCTTCCTGCGACTGATCCAGCAGGCGCCGCATCCAGGCGATCTTGCGGTCGAAGGCGCGATCGCCGCCGCCTTCCTTGTAGCGCCAGTGCGCGGCGACGCCCAGTTCGGCCTGGGCGTGCATCTCGTGGGTGCGGATCTGCACTTCCAGTGTGCGCCCTTCCGGACCGACCACGGCGGTGTGCAGGGAGCGGTAGTCATTGGCCTTCGGCCGCGCGATGTAGTCGTCGAACTCGCTGGGCACCGGCGTCCACAGCGCGTGCACCACGCCCAGCGCCGCGTAGCAGGCGCCGACGTCGTCGACGGTCACCCGCACCGCGCGCAGGTCATAGAGTTCGTCGAAGGACACCTGCTTGCGCTGCATCTTCCGCCAGATGCTGTAGATGTGCTTCGGGCGGCCGCTGATCTCGGCGTCGATGCCGTGTTCGGCCAATGCCTGGCGCAGGGTTGCCTTGACCGCTTCGATGTAGCGTTCGCGCCCGACCCGCTTCTCGTCCAGCTGCGCGGCGATCTGGCGGTAGGTTTCCGGCTCCAGGTAGCGGAAGGCCAGATCCTCCAGTTCCCATTTCAACTGCCAGATGCCCAGGCGGTTGGCCAGCGGGGCATGGATGTCGCGGGTCAGGCGCGCGAGCGCTCGTCGCTGCGCATCCTCCAGCAGGCCCGCGTTGCGCATCCGCGCCAGTTGCCGCGCCAGCAGGATCGGGACCACGCGCAGATCACGCACGATCGCCAGCAGCAGGCGACGCAATCCTTCGTTGTTGGCGCTGCGATGCTGTTCGGCGTGCAGCGCCCACACCTGGGCGGCGGCCTGTTGCCCTTCCAGCAGATCGACGATGCCGGCGGGCAGGACGGCGGGCCTGGCGCCGGCGACCGGTTCCGGTGACGGCAGCGCGAACAGCCAGGCGGCGGCGATCACCTCGCCATCGGCGGACAGGGCGGTCAACGTATCCAGCGTGTCGACCAGCACCGCGAGCGGATCCTGCAACGGCAGTTCCGGACCGGACCCGCCTTCGATGCGCGCCCTGACCATCTCGCGCGACGCCGCCGGAAGCACCGCGGCCGAAGGCCGTTGCAGCAGTTCCAGCAGAGCTTCGCGCGGGACGGGGAACACGATCGATCCTGACCGGGAGACGTTCAGTACGTTACCCGCACGCGCGCCCGGCGAACAGTGTTGCCGCGCATTCCGTTCATGCCCGCCGGTTGTGTGCTGCTAACCACGCAGCGCCTGCAGGCGCTGGGCCAGTTTCTTCGGCGACACGCCACCCCGCGCGCCCAGTTCCTGGGCGAACACGGAGACACGCAGCTCCTCCAGTTCCCAGCGCAACGCCTGCCAGCCAGGCTGCCGCGATATGCCCAGCCGCGCGGCGTCCTCCAACGCGTCGGCGAACGGCTTGACCTCCAGCATGCGCGCCTGGTCGCGGGTCGGATCGCGCAGGGCGCGCTCCGCGCGCAGGCGCATGCCCTTCAGGTAGCGCGGCAGCTCGGCCAGCGCGGCGGCCGGGGTGTCGCGCAGGAACCCAGGATGCACCAGGCCGTCCAGCTGCGCGCGCAGGTCATCCAGGTTGCCGCGCGCCCAACCCATCAACGGCGATTCCAGTTGCGGCTTGAGTTCGGCGACCGCTGACAGGATGGCCTCGGCCAGTTTCAGCCGCTCCATCGCCTCGCCGAACAGGCTCCGGCCGGCTTCATCGCGGCGCTGTTCGAAGGCGGCGCGATCACGGATGCCGTCCAGTCCATCGGCCAGCACCGCGTTGAGCGCGGCGTCGACGACATCCGCGCGCAGGCGCTCCTTCTCGCCCGCCTTGTCGCCCTCGCCGAAGCGCTCGATGGCGGCGTAGAGAAGGCCCACTTTCGGCGGTACCGGCAGTTGCTTGCGCGCCTGGCGGACGCGATCGGCCAGGGCGAACTCAAGCAGCCGGCGCACGCCGCGCGGATGGGCGGCCTCGGCCTCGGCGCGATCGGCGAACACCTGCAATGCGACGCTGTCGCCGTCGTCGCGCAGGGCCGGGTACGCGGGTACACCGGCTTCACCGGGGACCTGCAACGGAATCGGCTGCGCCGGGAATTCGCGCAGCCCGCTCGCGGCCATCGCCCGTCCGGCGCGCGCGGCGAACGCCTGGCCGGCGCGCTCGCCGAAGCGCGCGCGCAGTTCATCCAGGTCCCGCGACTCGGCCAGCACCCGCCCCTCGCCCCCCTTGCGCGGGTCCTCGCGCAGGCGCAGGTTCATGCGCAGGTGCGGCTCCAGCGCGGATTCGTCGAAATCCAGCGCGGTCACCGCCGCACCGGTGGCGCGCGACAGGAAGCGCGCCAGTTCGCCGCGGATGTCGTCCGCGGTCGGCCGCGGGTGTGCCTCGAAGAAGGCGCGCCCGAAGTCCGGCGCCGGCACGTAGTTGCGCCGCATCGCCTTGGGCAGGCTGCGGATCAGTCCCGACGCCTTGTCGCCGATGAAGCCCGGCGCGAGCCACGACAACCGCGCGGGATCCAGCGCGTTGAGCAGGTGCAGCGGCACCTCCAGGGTCACGCCGTCGTCGGCCGCGCCCGGTTCGAACCGGTAATGCAGCGGCAGCCGGGCATCGCCCAGGGCGAAATACTTCGGGAAACGATCTTCCTCGCTGCCCTCGCCCGGCAGCAGGTCGGCCAGCGTCCACGCCAGCCGGCGGCGCGCTTCCGGCGATTGTCCTTTCCACCACGCATCCAGGCCCGCCGCGGAATGGATGTCCGGCGGGATCCGATCCAGATACCAGCGTGCCTGCCAGTCCTCGTCGGCGACGATGCCGGCACGGCGCAGCTTGGCTTCTTCCTCGCGCGCCTGCTCCAGCGTTTTCAGGTTGTAGGCGACGAAACCGGCGCGGGTGTTGATCTCGCCGGTCACCAGCGCCTGGCGCACGAAGATGTCGTGCGCCTCCACCGGCGCGATGCGGCCGTAGTGAACCGGTTTCTTCGGCGCCAGCACCAACCCGAACAGGCTGATCTGCTCCGACGCCAGCACGTGGCCCTGCGCGCGCGACCAGTGCGGGTCGAAGTGCTTTCGCATCAGCAGGTGCGGCACTTCGGCGATGACCCAATCCGGTTCGATCGCCGCGTTGGTCAGGCCCCATACGCGCTGGGTGTCCAGCAGGGTGGCGCTGAGCACCCACGGCGGCGGTTTCTTCGCCAGCGCCGAGCCCGGGAAGATCTGGAACCGGCGTTGGCGCGGCGCCTGGAAATCGCCTTTCTCGCCGCGATGCCCGACCTGGGTCGGCAGGCCGGCGATCAGCGCGCGATGCAGGGCGACGTAGGCGGCCTGGCGCTGCTTTTCGGTCGGGCTTTCGCCTGCGCCGGCCGCGATGGCCGCCTCCGCGCCGGAGCGTTTGCCCGCCCGCGCCGGCGCCGGGCGTGGCGGAGTGTCCGCAGCCGTCGCCGGCGCGGGTTCCAGCGTCCATCCCAGTTCCTCGCAGAGCAGCAGCAACTGGCGATGCAGTTCGCGCCACTCGCGCATGCGCAGGAAACCGAGGAAGTGGCGCTCGCACCAGTCACGCAGCTTCGACTGGGTAAGGTCTTCGTGCGCCTGCCGGTAGGCATCCCAGAGTTTGACGATGCCGATGAATTCCGAGCGCGTGTCGGCGAAGATCGCATGCGCGTTGTCCGCCGCCTCGCGCGCCTCCGGTGGCCGCTCGCGCGGATCCTGGATGCCGAGGAACGCGGCGATGACGATCATCTCGCGCAGGCAGCGGTGCTGCTGCGCCGCCACCAGCATGCGCGCCAGCTTCACGTCCACCGGCAGCCGCGCCATCTGCCGGCCGATGCTGGTCAGCTTGCGGTCCTTGTCCACCGCGCCCAGTTCGGTCAGCTGCTGCCAGCCGTCGGCGATGGCGCGCTCGTCCGGAGGCTCCAGGAACGGGAAATCCTCGATCCGGCCCAGTCCCAGCTGCAGCATGCGCAGGATCACCCCGGCCAGGCTGGAGCGCCGGATTTCCGGATCGGTGAACTCGGCGCGGGCCTGGAAGTCGGCCTCGCCATACAGGCGATAGCAGATGCCTTCGGCGATGCGCCCGCAGCGGCCCTTGCGCTGGTTGGCGCTGGCCTGCGAAACCGGTTCGATATGCAGGCGATCCAGCTTCTGCCGCGGACTGTAACGCTTGACCCGTGCATAACCCGGGTCGACCACGTAACGGATGCGCGGCACGGTCAGCGAGGTTTCGGCCACGTTGGTCGCCAGCACCAGCCGGCGCTTCGGGCCGGGATTGAACACCCGGTCCTGGTCCCGCGCGGACAGCCGCGCGTACAGCGGCAGCACTTCGGTCTCGCGGTACTTGCGGCGTTCCAGGGCCTGGTGGGCGTCGCGGATCTCGCGCTCGCCGGGCAGGAACATCAGCACGTCGCCGCGCGGATCCTGGCGGGTGATCTCGTCCACCGCCGCCACGATGGCGTCGTTGACGGTGCGCTCGCCCTGCTGTTCGCCCTCGCCTTCCAGCGGCCGGTAGCGCACCTCCACCGGATAGGTCCGCCCCTCCACGCTGATCACCGGCGCATCATCGAAATGACGGGCGAAGCGCTCGGTGTCGATGGTGGCCGAGGTGACGATGACCTTCAGATCGCGCCGCTTGCGCAGCAGCTGCTTGAGGTAGCCGAGCAGGAAGTCGATGTTGAGGCTGCGCTCGTGTGCTTCGTCGACGATGATGGTGTCGTACGCCGACAGCCAGCGATCACTGGCGATCTCGGCCAGCAGGATGCCGTCGGTCATGAACTTGACGCGGGTGTCGTCGCCGACCTGGTCGGTGAAGCGCACCTGGTAGCCGACCGCGTCGCCGATGCCGGTCTTGAGCTCTTCCGCCACCCGCCGCGCCACCGCGCGCGCCGCAATCCGGCGCGGCTGGGTGCAACCGATCATGCCGGCCACGCCGCGTCCGGCGGCCAGGCACAGCTTGGGCAGCTGGGTGGTCTTGCCCGAACCGGTCTCGCCGGCGATGACGACCACCGGATGGCGGCGGATCAGTTCGACGATCCGCTCCCCTTCACGGGCGATCGGCAGCGCTTCATCCAGACTCACCTCCGGCACCGAGGCCGCCCGCGCTTCGCGCCGCGACACCGAAGCGGCCAAGGCCTGGGCGAACGCGTCGCGCGCGGCGGCATCGCGCGGGCGCGCCTGCCAGCGCGACCACAATCCGTGCAGGCGCCCGCGGTCCCGGCTGAGCGCGCCGTCGATGGCGCGGAGGGCGGCCTGAAGGTCGTTGTCCGGAGAAGATTCGATAGCGTTCATCAATACAATCGGGTGAAACGTTTTATTACCCAAACGGGTTTAGGGTAGTTATTGTGGGCCATTGACCCCCATAAGGAGAGTGCAGATGTCCAAGACCAAGGCAAAGACCAAGCAGGCCGCCGCTTCCGCGCCCGCGGCCACCTCCCCGAACATCGACATCGGGATCAGCACCGGCGACCGCAAGAAAATCGCCGAGGGCCTGTCGCGGTTCCTCGCCGACAGCTACACGCTGTACCTGAAGACCCACAACTTCCACTGGAATGTCACCGGGCCGATGTTCAACTCGCTCCACACCATGTTCGAGACCCAGTACACCGAGCAGTGGACCGCGCTGGACGAGATCGCCGAGCGCATCCGCGCGCTGGGCTACAACGCGCCGGGTTCCTACGGCGAATTCGTGCGCCTGTCCTCCATCCAGGAGGAATCCGGCGCCGACGGCGTGCCTGGCTGGCAGGGCATGGTGAAGCAGCTGGTGACCGGCAACGAGGCGGTGTGCCGGACGGCCCGCAAGGTCCTGAAGACCGCCGACGACGCCGGCGACGATCCGTCCGTGGATCTGCTCACCCAGCGCCTGCAGACCCACGAGAAGTATGCCTGGATGCTGCGCTCGCTGCTGGAATGAGCCCGCGACCGGCGGTTTGACCGACCCAAGCGCCCGGTCCGTCCGGGCGCTTTTTTTATACCGCCGCATCCGCGTCCTCCCCGCCGGCGGGCGGACAATAACCCACACCCCGTCCCCCTTTCCCCGGACATCGATCCGGGCCCAGGTCCGAACGCCCGGTCCCGCCGGCCTGCTACCCTATCGCCCATGTCAGAACGTCCCACGGACCTGCTGCAGCGGGTCTTCGGCTACTCCCGCTTCCGCGGCCACCAGCAGGCCATCGTCGAACAGCTCGTCTCCGGCCAGGACGCCCTGGTCCTGATGCCGACCGGCGGCGGCAAGTCGCTGTGCTACCAGATTCCCTCCCTGCTGCGCGAAGGCGTGGGCATCGTGGTGTCGCCGCTGATCGCCCTGATGCAGGACCAGGTGGAGGCGCTGCGCCAGCTCGGCGTCCGTGCCGCCTTCCTCAACTCGACCCTGGACGCCGCCACCGCGGCGGACGTGGAGCGGGCGCTGCTGAAGGGTGAACTGGACCTGCTCTACGTCGCGCCGGAACGACTGCTCACCCCGCGTTTCCTGTCCCTGCTGGAGCGCAGCCGGATCGCCCTGTTCGCCATCGACGAGGCGCACTGCGTCTCGGCCTGGGGCCACGATTTCCGCCGCGAGTACCTGGAACTGACGATCCTGCACGAGCGCTGGCCGGAGGTGCCGCGCATCGCCCTGACCGCCACCGCCGATCCGCCGACCCAGCGCGAAATCGCCGAGCGCCTCGGGCTGACCGAGGCGCAACGCTTCGTCAGTTCCTTCGACCGCCCCAACATCCGCTACACGGTCACCCAGAAGGACAACGCCAAGCGGCAGCTGCGCGATTTCCTCCAGGCCCACAAGGGCGAGGCCGGCATCGTCTATTGCCTCTCGCGCAAGCGAGTGGAGCAGTTCGCCGACTACCTGCTGGAACAGGGCTTCAACGCGCTGCCCTACCACGCCGGCCTGGACGCCGAGGTGCGCGCGCACCACCAGCGTCGTTTCCTGCGCGAGGAAGGCATCGTGATGGTGGCGACGATTGCCTTCGGGATGGGCATCGACAAACCCGACGTCCGCTTCGTCGCCCATGTGGATCTACCCAAGTCGCTGGAAGGCTACTACCAGGAAACCGGCCGCGCCGGTCGTGACGGCGAGGCCGCCGACGCATGGCTATCCTACGGCCTGGGCGATGTCGTGCTGCTGAAGCAGATGATCGAACAGTCCGAGGCCGGCGAGGAACGCAAGCGGTTGGAACGGCGGAAGCTGGATCAGCTGCTGGGCTACTGCGAATCCATGCAGTGCCGCCGGCAGGTGCTGCTCGCCAGCTTCGGCGAGACCTATCCCCAGGAATGCGGCAACTGCGACAACTGCCTGCACCCGGCCGCCACCTGGGATGCCACCGAGGCCGCGCAGAAGGCCTTGAGCTGCGTCTACCGCAGCGGCCAGCGCTTCGGTGTCAACCACATCATCGATGTCCTGCGCGGCAGCGAGAGCGAAAAAATCCGCCAGTGCGGGCATGACCAGCTCACCACCTACGGCATCGGCCGCGACCTGGATGCCGGTGGCTGGCGCAGCGTGTTCCGCCAACTGGTGTCCTCCGGCCTGCTGGAAGTCGACGCGGAAGGCTACGGCAGCCTGCGCCTGACCGAAGCCAGCCGGGCGGTGCTGCGGGGCGAGCGTCGCCTGCTGCTGCGCAAGGAAGCCCCGGCCCGCGAGCGCGAACGTTCCCCGCGCAGCGGCGTGGTGGTATCGCCCTCCGACCAGCCCTTGTTCGGCGCGCTGCGCGACCTGCGCGCACAGTTGGCCAAGCAGCAGAACGTGCCTGCCTACGTCATCTTCCACGACAGCACCCTGCGCAACATCGCCGAACACCGCCCCGGCACGCTGGACGAGCTGGCCCAGGTCGGCGGAATCGGCGGCACCAAGCTGGCGCGCTACGGCGAACAGGTGCTGGAAGCGATCCGCGCGGCAGGTTGATTCGCGGGAACTCCCTACAAAATGCGGCCGCAGGGAGCCCTGCGACCGCGATGAGAGAGCACAGCGATGTTGTAGTTGTTATGAGGGGAACCGGCCGGCGGATAACGACGGAAATCCGCCGGCGCGGTCCGGCGCCACCATCATCCCCGGCGGCAGGGAGACCGGCGACGCCATCAAGTCATCGTGACCTTTGTCCTAGCCGGAAAGTTCTCGGCGCAAGCCAGCCTGGGTTCAAGCAGCGGCTGCTAGCGTCTGGCGGCTGGCGCACGGATCGCGCGAGAATCCCGCATTCCCGACCGAGGCCCACATGAAGGCAATCGCACCGCTGCTGCTGAGTCTGCTGGTCTCCGGAGGCGCCTTTGCCCAGTCGGCCGAGTCCCTGGACCTGACCCTGCCCCGTCCGGCCCTCTATGGCTCCGATCCGCCAGGCACCTACTACGGCGACACCAGCGGGCGCCCGGCCCGCTCGCTGCGTCCGGCGCCGGTGGCCCGCAACGCCTGCGGCAAACCGGTCGACGAGGATGATGGCAAGGTCGATGTGTCCGGAAGCGTCGCCACCGGCATCGGTTACACCAAGGGATACGGCAGCAGCCACTGGAACGCCGCCAACATCAACCTGTGCAAGTCCTACAACAACGACGAGGGCGAATCGCGCGCGTTCAACCTCAATATCGGCGTGAGCCGGTATGACGGTCCGGGCTTCCACGGCTATCGCCGCCTGCCCGGCGACGTGGGGCCTCCACCGCCTCGCGGATTCGGCGGCTACCCGATGCGCCCCTGAGCCGCGCCGACAGGCAATAAGAAAAGAGGCGCCTGCATGGCGCCTCTTTCGTCTGGCCAACCCCGGATTCCATCAGGGCACGCCATTGCCGCCATGACGCCGGTAGCCCGGCCGCTCCTCCAGCCGCTGCACATACGCCATCACCGCCGGCAGTTCGGGATGTGGCATCGGCGTCATCCGCCAGCGGTTCACGGACAGGCCAATCACGACATCCGCCAGACTGAAGGCCGCGCCGGCCACGTACGCCCCGGTCCGCGCCAGTTGCTGGTCGAGCAGGAGCATCCGCTGGTTCCATTCCCGCTCGCTGGCTTCGATCAATGACGGCTCGGCATGGGCGGGACTCCGCCTGACCCGTGCCATGAACACATAGCGCCAGGCGTTGTTGAGTTCCGTCGCCTGCCAGTCCATCCACTGCTCCACCCGGGCGCGCGCGGCCGGTTCCATCGGCAGCAGGTCAACACGCCCTTCGCGGCCGGCCAGATAGCGGCAGATGGTGTTCGATTCCCACAGCACCAGATCGCCGTCCCGGATCACCGGCACCAGCCCATTCGGGTTCAAGGCCAGGAAGCCGGGATCCTCGGTCGAGCGGTAGCCGCTTCCCCATTCCTCCAGTTCGAAAGGCAGCCCGAGCTCATCGCACAGCCAGAGCACCTTGCGGACATTGATGGAAGTGGGCTTGCCGAGAATCTTCAACATGTGACTTGTGGGCCGGGTCCACCGGATGCGGGTCCCCTACCTTAGCGACTGGGGACCGGCTCCGCACGCGGGCACTTCGCGGGGGCCATTGAATCCACTTAGAATTCCGCTCCAGCCTGCCTTCGACAGGCCAGGGGACAGCTCATCGTCGTGTTGAAGGAAACGATGTCCGAACAGATACAGAATCCCTATAGCGAGAACTGGTTCGATCACAACATCCCGCACTGGCAGCAGTGGCTGGGAGGGTTCCGGGATCGGGCCGGTGTCCGCGCGCTGGAGATCGGCAGCTTCGAGGGCAGATCCACGCTCTGGCTGTGCCAGAACATCCTCACCGGTGCGAACGCACGCATCGACTGTGTCGACCTGTTCGCGCCGGACCCCGTGTATGGCGACTACCACGCGCGTTTTCGCCACAACACGGCCGCATTCGCCGACCGCATCACCGAGCATGCGGGCTACAGCTTCGACTCGCTGCGCCGCATCGAAGGCGAATTCGACTTCATCTACATCGATGGCTGGCACTCGGCGTTTGGCGCATTGGCCGATGGCGTGATGACCTGGCCCTTGCTGAAGGTCGGCGGCGTGATGATCTTCGACGACTACCTGTGGGTACCGCCGAAGCAGGCGCCGCGCAAGCCGAATGCGCTGGTGCGCAACTGGGCCAAGCTGCGCGGACGCGACTGGCGCCGCGAAGCGCTGGAGCGCCAGATCGCCAGCGTTCCCACGGAAACGCCGAAGCTCGGCGTCGACGGCCTGCTGGCGACCCTGGCCGGGCACTACGAGCTGCTGGGCGTGACCAACCAGCTGGCGATACGCAAGACCCATGGCTTCACCCAGGGCCAGGTGGGTTACGACACCTGATCACGGCGGCGTGGCCGATGTTTCAAACGGAAAAGCCCGGCATTACGCCGGGCTTTTCTGTTGGCGCGCGCTGCCAGGCACGCGCGGTGTCAGGATGATGACGCTTACCGCTCGCCTTCCTCGGCCGCCTGGTTCGCGCGCTCCGCGCTGTCGCTTTCGACCTGCTGCTGGGCCTCCTGCGCGGCGGCGGCTCGCTCCACATAGTCCTGGTAGGCGCCGGTTCCCCCCAGGGCCGCACCGAACACCGCCAGCCCGATGAAGTACACGATCGGCGACACCACGATGCTGGCGATTAGCGGAATCAGGCCGCCTGCGGTCCGTCCGCGCGCCATGACCACGATGGCCAGGATGAAGGCGACCAGGTTGAGCGGCCAGCCAACGAACAGGCCCACGCCCGGAATCGGAATGATGAACAACAGCCAGGCGATCGCGAGGCAGATCCAGGTCGCCTTGACCGGTGCGGGCTTGTTGGCTTGTACGTCGGCGTGCATTGCGTTCCTCTTGAAAGTTGGAATTGGCCCGATACGGATGTCGCGATGTCCCGCGTCTCCGCTCCTGTCGCCTCCCTCTCCATCCGGGAGGATGTTCGACAGCTTTCCGCTCACGGCCCGCCCCGGGAGAACGCATGACCGCGCAGCCGTTATCGGCCGCCTTGCCGCGAGCTTGAGTCCGCCGGTACGCGGGAGGGCGGCGGATCTTGCCATATTGTCCGTGCGGATCATCCCGGCCGGACTCCGATGTTTCTCGGCTCGCATTGAGATGTGGACCGGCGTTCGCCGGGACTTCCGTCCGGGATCAGATTCCTGAATTCCGTTTGACGTCCGTTTCACAAGCGCGCTCGCACGCTCGGATTCCATCAGGCGATGCTGCTGAGTCCGCCATGAAAACTAACTTCATCGAACGGCAGTTGCATTCGTTTCTCCTGCGCGCGGCTTCCGCGCTGCTGGTCGCCACACTCCCTCTCTCGGCCTTTTCGGCGCATCTCGAGTACGTGACGGAAGTCGACGGCACCATCACCGACCTTACCCCGCAGCGCATCCTGTTCTTCACCATCGAAGACGGACGACCGTTGTTGAAGGTCTACAACCGCGCGACCGGAAGCCTGCGCGTGGTGCCGGATCCGACGGGCCATACACCCGGCTACGAGAAACTGACCGCGCGCGGCGTGGTGTTTGGCATCACCGAAGACGATGAGACGTCCGTGTACGAATGGAACGGCGGCGCCACGCCGTTGTGGAATGACGGGACGCCACGCGGCATGCGCGTCAGTCCGAACAACAAGCGCTACGTCATCTGGCCGACCTGGCGCCCGGGACGCTACCTGAACCTGCGCGACGTGATGCTCTACAAGGACACCCTGGTGGGCAGCGGCCGCGTCGCCGATCTGGCCGATGTCGGTGACGACGGCGACGTCGTGTACACCGAAGGGCCGGCGCCCTACAACGTGTTCCGCTACCGTGCCGGGCAGACCGTGCAGTTGACCCACGATGCCACGTATTCCAATTTCAATCCGCTGACCGACGGCATCAACATCGTCTACCGGAAACAGGTCTCGGAGACCGCTTCCCGGATCGTCATGTACAACGACAACCTCGGCGAAGTCACCCTGCGCGATGCCAGTGGCGAATTCCTCACCCCGCGGGTCGACTATTTTCCGAGTGGCGGATGGGTCGGCTTCACCCGTCTGAGCACCGTGCAGGGCCAGACCGTCCGACAGGTGTGGCTGCGCTCGCCCCAAGGCCAACTGGCCGCCGTCTCCCCCGCCGGCGAGGACGCCTCCATCAACGCCATCGCGGCTGGCCAGGTGATGTTCGTCAGCAAGGGCTATCTCTATCTGGGCCGCCCCGGCGCCGCGCCCGTCCTGATTGTGCCTTTCGCCGAGGGCACCGGCAGCGCCTGGCTGCAGGGCGCCTGGTATGTCCACTTTGGTGGCGGCCTGTACCGGGTGGTGCTGTAGACGGACGTCAGGCGCGCTGGACGCGTATCACGCCCCTGGTCAGGCGGCGGCGTCGGGAGATGGCTTCTCGACCCAAGGATCATTCCTTTCGTTGCGATGCCACTGGCGCCATCCGTGACAGTACGCCGACTGGATGTACGGACCGCGCAGGATCAGCGGGGCCTCCCGCGAAGCGAGATCGTCCCCCAACAGATAGACGGCGTGTGACCAGGGTGAAACGCGCTGGTGCGGAAGCGCGGCCAACCGGACATCCGCGAGGCGGGCCGCCTCCTCGACGGTGTCCGCACGCACGAGAAAACAGGTATCGGGCCCGTTCGCGCCCCCTGTCAGGGGATCTCCGGAATCATTCCCCCAGCGGATGACTTCAAAAATTCGCATGCCGGCACCTTGTGGAGACAGTCGACGTTGTAACGCCAAACCCGTTGTGATCCAAGGGTTCCTTTTCCATAGGCAAGAGAAGCCGCACGGAGATCAGCGCCGGCTTGTGCGGTAAGACAGACGCTGCACAGATCCCTCTTGCCCCGCCGAAGTAGAATTCCGCCGCAAAGCCGATCCGGGGCCGGGATTGCCGCGACAGTTCGCATACTTAAAAGGATTATCTTGAACCGGGAAGCACTCACGAAAGATATTGCAGCGGCGGCTCGCGCGTCCTTTTCGGCGCTGCTGGCCCAGCATGGCGATGAAACCTTTTATGCGTTCGCGCTATACACCGACGAGGATTGCTACACCGTCGTGCCAGCCGCCAACTCGTGGGAGCAATATCGGAAAAAGGTGGGAGAGGCGAACGAGACCGACCCGGCGGAGCTTGCCTACTACCAGTGGGCGAGCGCCGAATGGGCTTACGAGAGTTTTGCCGCCAATCCGTTCAACGCGATCTGCAAACAGCTCAGAGAATCCTGCGGTTCGGCATCCGGCGATGCGGTCGCCTTTGCCGCGTTCAAGGCCGATGTCCACCGGGCGATGACGGACGCCTTGAGGTACCTCGACGAAGAGGGCTTCTTTGGAGAGCGGCGAAACGCGTCGGTGCTGTTCATCACCTCATCCGACTATGACGAGGCCGAGGCCATGGAGAACCGTTCGGCCAACGCGCTGAATTCACCGGAGATCGTTGCCGCATTCCACAAGCGTTACGAAACAATCGCCTGAACGACCGCGCCTGACGAGGAGCCTGCCCGCGAGCGCGTTTTTCCCGCACAAGACCGGGAAGTGGCGGGAGCCACACATTTTTCCCGAACCGCTGTTCTCCGCGCCGCGTCATGGCGCAGGTGATGGATGCAAATGGTGGGCCGTGAAGGATTCGAACCTTCGACCAAAAGATTAAAAGTCTTCTGCTCTACCGACTGAGCTAACGGCCCATGCACCCGGCATTGCGCCGGGGTGCGAATTCTACCCCAGCTTGGGGGCGGCTGAAAAATCCCGGGGTTCAGGCATAGCGGGTCGGGTCCGCCACACCGGCGTCGGCGAAGCCCTGCGCGCGCAGGCGGCAGGCGTCGCAATGGCCGCAGGCGCGGCCCTGTTCGTCGGCCTGGTAGCACGAGACGGTCTCGGCGAAGTCCACGCCCAGACGGATGCCTTCGCGGACGATGGCGTCCTTGCCCATCGACATCAGGGGGGCGTGGATGCGCAGGCCGGCCCCTTCCACGCCGGCCTTGGTGGCCAGGTTGGCGAGTTTTTCGAACGCGTCGATGAACTCGGGCCGGCAGTCGGGATAGCCGGAGTAATCGACGGCGTTGACGCCACAGAAGATATCGGCCGCGCCCAGCACCTCGGCCCAGCCCAGCGCCACCGACAGCATGATGGTGTTGCGGGCCGGCACGTAGGTGACCGGGATGCCACCGCCGCCGGCTTCGGGCACGTCGATGTCGTCGGTCAGGGCGGAGCCGCCGATGCTGCGCAGATCCACATGCACGGTCTTGTGCGCGACGGCGCCCAGCGAACGGGCGACGCGATCGGCGGCTTCCAGTTCCGAGGTATGTCGCTGTCCGTAGCGCACGCTCAGGGCGTGCACGGCGTAACCCTGCTCGCGGGCGATGGCGACGACGACGGCGGAATCCATGCCACCAGAGAGAAGGACGACGGCTTTTTTCATGGGGAATCGGGAATCGGGAATCGGGAATCGGGAATCGGGAATCGGGAATCGGGAATCGGGAAAGAGCTTCCGGCTTTTGCACCCTTCGTGAAAGGGACGCGAGGAATGCGCATGCGGCGCCCGGGCCGGCGGGAATCCAATCTCCGCCGCTAGCGCCCCGGCTCGTCATTCCAGAGCAGTTTGTGCAGCTGCATCTGGAAACGCACCGGCAACCGGTCCTCGACGATCCAGTCGGCCAACTGGCGCGGTTCGAGTTCGGATTTGGATGGCGAGAACAGCACGTCGCAACGCCCGGCCAAGCCGTGCTCGGCCACCATTCCGCGCGCCCACTCGTAGTCCGCGCGACCGCACAGGACGAACTTCACCTGATCCCGCGGGGTCAGCAGCGGCAGATTCTCCAGCCGGTTGCGCGCCATCTCGCGGGATCCCGGCGTTTTCAGATCGACCACGCGCGACACCCGCGGATCCACCTCGGCGATGTCCAGCGCGCCGGAGGTCTCCAACGACACGTCATAGCCGGCATCGCACAGGCGGCGCAGCAGGATCAGGCAACGCTTCTGCGACAACGGCTCGCCGCCGGTCACGCAGACATGACGGACGCCATGACGGGCGACCTCGGCCAGGATGGCGTCGATATCCCACCACTGCCCGCCATAGAACGCGTACTCGGTGTCGCAGTACTGGCAGCGCAGCGGGCAACCGGTGAGGCGCACGAACACCGTGGGCCAGCCCGCCGCATTGGCCTCGCCCTGCAGGGACAGGAAGATTTCCGTCAGCTTCAGGCGTTCCTGGGCGACGGGCTCGGAGGTGGGGACAGCGTTCATGACGGCACATTATCGCCTGTCGGCGGGGCGGCCGTCGGGCGGTTACGGAAACGGGATTCAGCCACGGGGGCAGGCAGAGATCACCCCCGGCGAGACTCACGCCGGTCGCCTGGGACCGGACAGACCGGGCTCAGCGCAGGCGACCGAGCTGGATGGCTTTCAGCCGATCGTCGGCGGTGCGGGCGACATCGCTGCCCGGATACCGGCTGACCACGTCGGCCAGGGTACGCTCGGCGGCATCGACCTTGCCCAGGCCGTACTCGCAAAGGCCCAGCTTGAGCAGCGAACCGGGGGCCTTGTCGTGGGTGGGATAGCGCTCCATCAGCGCGCGGAACTGTTCCGCGGCCAGGGCGTAGTTCTGGGTGACGTAATAGCTTTCGCCCAGCCAGTACAGCGCGTTCGGCGCATACACCCCGCTGGGGTACGCCTGCAGGAAGGCGGTGAACAGTTGGGCCGAGCCTACGTAGTCACCGGACTTCAGTTTGTCGAACGCCTGGTTGTACGCGGTGCGTTCGTCCCCGGCCTGGGCCAGGGAACCGGCATCGCCATGCACGGAGGGCGCCGGCTCGACCACCCTGGTGGCGGCGGTCGGCGGAGCCACCGGCGCGGCTGCGGGGCCGCCGCTGGTCGCGGGCGCGGCCACGGGAGGCGTGGCGCCGCCTTCGATGCGGTTCAACCGGCCATCCAGATCCAGGTACTGATCGCGGTTGCGCTGCTGGAATTCCTGCAGGTCGTGCTGGACTTTCTCGAGCTGTGCGCGCAGTTCGCGGATTTCACCTTCCTGCTGGCTGAGCCGGTTCAGCAGGTCCATGTTGGCCTGCGAATTGTTGGCCTTCGCTTCCAGGGCGGTGACGCGGTCCGCCAGGCTCTGGCGCTGCGCCCAGGCTGGAGCGGCGGCCACCAGGGCCGCCGCCGTGACCAGCAGGAAACGCTTGCCGATCGACATCGCGCTCATCGCTTACTTCGCGGTGTAGACGATCTCGACGCGGCGGTTCTGCGCCCAGCAAGACTCGTTGGATTCGGTGCAGATCGGACGCTCTTCACCGTAGCTCACCACGCTCAGCTGGCTGCCGGAACCACCGTTGGCCTGCAGCGCGGACGACACGGCGTTGCCGCGGCGCTCGCCCAGGCCCTGGTTGTAGGCGCGGCTGCCGCGCTCGTCGGCATGGCCTTCCAGGGTGATGCGCGAGGACGGACGGTCGCGCAGGTACTTGGCGTGGCAGCCCATGATTGCCTGGAACTCCGGCTTCAGCGAGTCCTGATCCAGGTCGAAGTACACCACGCGCTGGCGCAGGCAGGCGTCGGTATCCAGGTCGTTCGGACCATAGACGCCGGAAGTGGTGGGCTCGGTCGGGGTGGTCGGAGTGGTGGTGGTGGTGTCGGTCGGCTGAGTTTCCTTGACCGCCTTCTTACAACCGGCCAGCACGGCCACGGACATCAGGGACAGCATCAAAACACGGGCAGTGTTGTTCATCGTGATTCCTTCGGCTTCTCGCAGGGATGGGGGTTGAACCGTAGACGTCATCTTAACGCTTTGCGCGGTACGGCGACCATGCCGGCTCGCGTACATCGCCATCGGCCAGCACCAGCCGCTGGCGGACCCGGCCGTCGGCGGAGACGGCATACAGTACGCCTCTTCCCCCTTCGCGGGCGGCGTAGAGGACCATGCTGGCGTTGGGTGCGAAACTCGGCGACTCGTCGAGCGAGCCCGGCGACAGGGTCGACCAGCGCGCCGAACCGAGGCTGCGGTCCATCAGCGCGATGCGGTAGGTATTGCCGCTGCCCTGCGCGACCGCGATCTTCTTGCCGTCGTAGGAGACCTTGGGCGAGGCGTTGTAGCTGCCCTCGAAGGTAACCCGGCTTGCGGATCCGCCGCTGGCCGGCACCTGGTAGATCTGCGGGCGGCCGCCGCGGTCGGAGGTGAAGTAGATGGTGGCGCCGTCCGGACTCCAGACCGGCTCGGTGTCGATGCTGGACTGGTTGGTCAGCTGGCGCAGTTGCCGGCTGGCGATGTCCATCACGTAGATTTCCGGATTGCCGCTGCGCGACAGGGTCAGCGCCAGGCGGCCGCCATCCGGCGAGAACGACGGCGAACCGTTGATGCCGCGGAAGCCCGAGACTTTCTGGCGGGCGCCGGTGGTGATGTCCTGGATGAAGACCGCCGAGTTGCCGCCTTCGTAGCTCACGTAGGCCAGGCGGCGGCCATCCGGGCTCCACGACGGCGACAGCAGCGGCTCGGAGGAGCGCACCACGGTCTGCGGGTTGAAGCCGTCAGAGTCGGCGATCATCAGCGCGTAGCGGGCGCCCTTGCCGGCGCCGCTGGCGGTGACGTACGCGATGCGGGTCCAGAACGCGCCCGGAATGCCCAGGATCTTCTCGTAGATGGCGTCGGCCATCTGGTGGGCGACGTCCCGCATGGCATTGGCGCGGGCGGT
This sequence comes from Pseudoxanthomonas sp., assembly GCF_051953815.1. Lineage (GTDB taxonomy): Bacteria > Pseudomonadota > Gammaproteobacteria > Xanthomonadales > Xanthomonadaceae > Pseudoxanthomonas_A. Next base: position 130,749 of record NZ_JBQCIJ010000028.1, read on the forward strand.
CATCGCCAGGCCAAGCAGACGCTCCTGCTTGGCCACGTCGAACAGCTCGTATTCCACCCGGTAGCCGCCATCGCCGGCGTCGACCACGCGGCCGACCACGAGGTAGTCCTGCTTGAGCGCTCGCCAGGTCGGGTACTGGATCTCGCTGCCGCGGGTCGGGCGTTCGACGATGCTGGCTTCCTTCAGGGTGCGGAAGGAGCCGGAACGTTCCAGATCCGCCCGCACCACGCCCGCCACGTCGGTCTGCGGCGCGCCGGCGGAGCCCTGGTAGGGCATGGGGACGACGGTGATCGGCAGGGCCGAGGCATTGCCGCCGATGATGTCGATGTCCAGGCCCCGCTCCTGGGCGGTGGCGGCGAACGACAGCAGCAGGAGGGTCAGGGCGGAAAGCCAGCGCGGCAGCATTTTCATGGCAGGTCGGGGATTCTCGGTCTGTCTGAACGGAAAGGGATACCAGCTTTGGTGTGAACGTTTTCGCAATCGTGAACAGCGCCTGTTCAGGGTCGTGATTCTGTCAGCGATCCTGCGCTTCGAACGTGAAATTCAGGGTGCGCTGGAAAACATTCTCGAATCCGCGGTACGGCAGCGGCTGCGCGCGCAGGACGGCCGCCTCCACCGACCGCCGTCCGGCCTCGTCATAGGGGCAGCTCGGGTCGACCTTGGCGTCGATGACCTCGCCGCCGGGCAACTGGCGGATGGTGATGCGGCAACGCTGGCCCACCGGGACGCTGTCCGGGCGAATCCACTGGTTGAGCACGGCCCGCTGGATGGCGGCCGCGTACTGGGCCGTCAGATCGGTGCTGGTGCCGCCCTGCCCCGGCTGGCCGCCGCTGGGCCGGCTGGCGGTCGGAGTGGCCGCGCTGGCGGTGGTGGTGGTGGCGCGCTGGGACTGGACGTTCTGCAGCTGCCGCAGCTTCTGTTCGGCCAACTGGGCCTCACGCGCGGCCAGTTCGCGTCGGCGGCGCAGGTCTGCCAGCTTCTTGTCGCGTTCGGCTTCTTCCTGCTGCTTGGCGAGCCGCTGCTTGCGTTCGGCTTCCTGCTGGCGCTCGCGCTCGGTCAGGTCGATCTGCTCCTGGCGGCGCTTTTCCTCCTGCTCCTTCAGCGCCTTTTCCTGCGAAATGGCCAGCCGGCTGGCGGCGTCCTGGTCCTCGGTATCCGGCACCGGGATGCGTTCCTGCGCCTGCTGCTGCGGCGCGACCGGTGAATCCTGCGGGCGCGGCTCGGGCAGCGGTTGGGGCGGCGGGACCGTCTCCTCCTCGGCGGTTTCCTCGATCGGCGTCGGCATCGGCTCCGGCTTGGGCGCGTTTTCCATCGCCCGCTGCGCGGCCCGGATGTCGGCGCTGGAAATCTCCAGCGAGGCCTCGATCACCGGCGAACCGGCGGCCGCGTCGAAGCTGTGCGAAGGCGACCACAGATAGGCGGCCAGGAACAGCAGCGCGATCAGCGCGTGGACCCCGATCGCCAGGGCGACCGGGACCGCGAGATCGTCCTGTTCGGGACGGTGCCGGGGCGGGAGCGCGTCAGCGTGCATTGCCACCCGGCTGGCTCATCAGGCCGACTTTCTTCACCCCGGCCTGCTGCAGCATCACCATCGTGTCCATGACGCGCTGGTAATCCGAAGCGCCCGGCGCGGCGACGAACACCGGCACGTCCGGGTTCTGGCTGACGAACGCCTCCAGCTTGGCGGCCAGGGTCGGGCCGTCCAGCCGTTCCGGCTTGCCGCTTTCCAGGGTCAGCGTGTAGGCGCCGTCGGCGCCGACGCTGACGATGATCGGGTCCTTCTTGCTCTCCACCGAGCGGGCGTTCGATTTCGGCAGGTCCACGTCCACGCTGAGGGTCAGCAGCGGCGCGGTCACCATGAAGATGATCAGCAACACCAGCATCACGTCGATGTACGGCACGACGTTGATTTCGGACTTGAGCTTGCGGCGCTTGCGCACGCGGGAGATGGCGGCGGTCATGGCGGACTCCGCTTATTCGTCGCCGGAGGACTGGCGCTGCAGGATCGAGCTGAACTCCTCGGCGAAGGTTTCATAGCGCACCGAGATGCGCTCGACCCGGGTGGTGAAGCGGTTGTAGGCCCACACCGCCGGAATCGCCACGAACAGGCCGATGGCGGTGGCGAACAGGGCTTCGGAGATGCCCGGCGCGACCGAGGCGATGCCCGCCTGCTCGCCGCTGTTGAGCATGTCGTGCATGGTGACCATGATGCCGAACACGGTGCCGACCAGGCCAACGTAGGGGGCTGTGGAACCGATGTTGGCCAGCAGTTCCAGGTTGCGCTCCAGCTGGTCGACCTCGCGCGCATAGGTCGCGCGCATGGCGCGCTGGGCGCCTTCCAGCTGCGCGCGCGGGTCCAGCTTGCGCTTGTCGCGCAGGCGGGCGTACTCGCGGAAACCGGCCTCGAAGATGGCTTCCAGGCCACTCACCACCCGGTTGCGGTCGGCGGCGCTGGCGTACAGCTTGCTCAGCTCGGCGCCGGACCAGAAGCGGCCCTCGAAGTCGTCGGCGTCGCGGTTGGCGGCCTTGAACACCCGCGCCTTGCGGAAAATGATGATCCAGCTGATCAGCGAGCCGGCCAGCAGCAGCACCACGATCAGCTTGACCGGCAGGCTGGCCTTGAGCATCAGCTCCAGGTAGTTGATGCCGCTGTGGGCGGTGGCGGCGGTCGCCTGGGCGGCGGCGGCGGCGGTGTCCTCGGGCAGGGCTTCGACCACGGCGGCCAGGAGCGGTGCGATCATCCGGTATTCCTCGATGTTTCGGATTGGTCAGTTCGGCGTTTCGAACAGCTTGAATTCTTCGTACAACGGTTCGGGCAGCGGTTTGGGTCTGAAACCCGCGGCGGCCAGCGCCGCGACCTTCACCTCGGCCGTCAGCAGGACTTCCTCGCCGCGCAGGATGCGCTGGGCGAAGACGACGCTGGCCCGCTTGCACTGGCGCAGTGTCAGTTCCACCCGCAGCAGGTCGTCCAGGCGCGCCGGTTTCAGGAAATCCAGCGTCATCGCGCGGACCGCGAAGACCAGATCGTGGTCCCCGCGCAGCCGTTCCTGGCTGTGGCCGCGCGCGCGCAGCCATTCCGTCCGCGCGCGTTCCAGGAACGCCACGTACTGCGCGTGGTAGACCACGCCGCCAGCGTCGGTATCTTCCCAATAGACGCGTGTCGGCCAACTGAATAGCCGGGAAACGGCTTCACTGGTCTGCGATTGGACGCTCAAGGACGGCCTGCCTGGACTAGGACGGAAAACCGGGCCATGGATCAGAACATCTCTTCATTGCCCGCGCCGCCCAGTTCCAGTTCACGGCGCGGCTTCAGGCCCAGGTGGCGGTAGGCCTTGGACGTGGCCATGCGGCCGCGGGCCGTGCGGATCAGGAAGCCCTGCTGGATCAGGTAGGGCTCGATCACGTCCTCCAGTGTGCCCCGCTCCTCGGACAGCGCGGCGGCCAGCGATTCGACGCCGACCGGACCGCCGTCGAAACTGTCGATGATGGTCCGCAGCATGCGCCGGTCGAGCTCGTCGAAGCCCTCCGGGTCCACCTTCAGCATCTGCATGGCGGCATCGGCGACGGCGAGATCGATATGGCCGGTGGCGCGCACCTGGGCATAGTCGCGGACCCGCCGCAGCAGGCGGTTGGCGATGCGCGGGGTGCCGCGTGAGCGCCGCGCGATTTCGGCGGCGCCCTGCGGTTCGCAGTCGATGCCGAGGATGCGGGCGGAACGGCGCACGATGCTGGTCAGTTCCTCGGCGCTGTAGAACTCCAGCCGTTGCACGATGCCGAAACGATCCCGCAGCGGCGCGGTCAGCAGGCCGGCCCGGGTGGTGGCACCGACCAGGGTGAACGGCGGCAGATCGAGCTTGATCGAGCGCGCCGCCGGGCCTTCGCCGATCATGATGTCGATCTGGAAGTCCTCCATCGCCGGGTACAGCACTTCCTCGACCACCGGCGACAGGCGATGGATTTCGTCCACGAACAGCACGTCATGCGGCTGCAGATTGGTCAGCAGCGCCGCCAGGTCGCCGGCCTTTTCGATGACCGGGCCGGAAGTGACCCGCATGTTCACGCCCAGCTCGTTGGCGATCACGTGGCTCAGGGTGGTCTTGCCCAGTCCGGGCGGACCGAAGATGAGCACGTGATCCAGCGCCTCGCCCCGGCCCTTGGCCGCCTGGATGTAGATGTCCAGTTGCTCCCGCACCGGCTTCTGGCCGAGGTATTCGTCCAGCCGCTTGGGCCGGATGCTGGCCTCGATGGCCTCGTCTTCGCGGGTCGCGCCGGAGGCGATGATGCGGTCTTCGGTCATGCCGCCATTATGGGGCAAACCGCCATCGAAAAAGGGCCGGACCCCGATGCGGTCCGGCCCTTCGCGCGCGCCCCGGAACGGGGCCGCGGCTCAGATTTCGACCTGCGCGCCCAGTTCGACCAGCCGATTGCCGGGAATCCGGAAGAAGCCGGTGGCCGGCGCGGCGTTGCGGTGCATGACCGCGAACAGCTTGTCGCGCCAGACCGGCATGCCGCGATGGGCGGTGGCGACGATGCTCTCGCGGCTGGCGAAATAGGTCGTTTCCATCGGATCGAAATAGATGCCGCCGCGGTCGCAGGAGCGCATCAGCGCCTGCGGCACGTCCGGCGTCTCCATGAAGCCGAACTTGACGATCACCCGGTAGAACTCGTCGCCGATGGAATCGATCTTCAGCCGCTTCTCCATCGGCGCGAACGGCACCGGCAGGGTTTCCACGGTGAGGAACACGTTGCGTTCGTGCAGCACCTTGTTGTGCTTGAGGTTGTGCAGCAGCGCGTGCGGGACCATGCCGGTCTGCGCGGTCAGGAACACCGCCGTGCCCGGCACCCGCACCGGCGGCGCCAGCATCAGCCCGGGCAGGAAGGTATCCAGTTGGATGCCTTCCTTGCGGATCTCGGCGCTGAGCAGTTCGCGGCCGCGGCGCCAGGTGCGCAGCAGGGTGAACACGACGATGCCGAGCACCACCGGGAACCACGCGCCCTGGAAGAACTTGGCGCCGTTGGCGAACACGAAACCCACGTCGACCACGAAGAACACCACGCACAGCGCGATGACCACACCGCTGCCCTTCGGCCACAGCGCGCGCGCGACCAGCGCCAGCAGCAGGGTGTCGATCAGCATGGTCGCCGACACCGAAATGCCGTATGCCGCGGCCAGGCGGGTGGAATCCTGGAACATCAGCACCACCGTCAGCACCGCCACCATCAGGATCCAGTTGATCCCGGGGATGTAGATCTGGCCGATGGTGTCGTGCGAGGTGTGCTTGATCTGCATGCGCGGGATGTAACCCAGCTGCATGGCCTGGCGCGCGACCGAGAAGGCACCGGTGATGACCGCCTGCGAGGCGATCACCGCCGCCAGGGTCGCCATCACGATCATCGGGTACAGCGCCCAGCGCGGCACGGCCTCGTAGAAGGGGTTCACCACCGCCGCCGGGTGTTCCAGCACGAACGCGCCCTGCCCCAGGTAGTTCAGGAACAGGCACGGCAGCACCAGGATGTACCAGGCATAGCGGATCGGCTTGATGCCGAAATGGCCCATGTCCGCGTACAGCGCCTCGCCGCCGGTCACCGCCAGCACCACCACGCCCAGGATCAGGACCGACTGCCAGCCGTGCTGGGCGAAGAAGCGCGCGCCCCACAGCGGGTTGAGCGCTTTGAGCACTTCCGGCGCGTCGATGATGTTGCCGATGCCAATCGCGGCCAGCGACAGGAACCACACGACCATGATGGGCCCGAACACCCGGCCCACCTTCTGGGTGCCGAACCGCTGGGCCATGAACACCGCCAGCAGGATCACGATGGTGATCGGCACGATGAAGCGATCCAGCGCCGGCGCGGCGACCTCCAGGCCCTCGACCGCGCCCAGCACGGAGATGGCCGGGGTGATCACGCCGTCGCCGAAGAACAGCGAGGCGCCGAAGATGCCGAGGATGCCGACCACGTAGGCGGTGCGCGAGCCCTTCTTGAGGGTGCGCTGGGTCAGCGCCATCAGCGCCATGATGCCGCCTTCGCCCTCGTTGTCGGCGCGCATGATGATGGAGACGTACTTCACCGTCACCACGATCATCATGGCCCAGAACACCAGCGACAGGATGCCCAGCACGGTGTCGTGGTTGGCCTGCAGGTGGAAGTGTTCGGAGAACGCCTCCTTCAGCGTGTACAGCGGGCTGGTGCCGATGTCGCCGAACACCACGCCGGCGGCGGCGATCACCAGCCCGGGCAGGCCCTGCGGGGCGCCATGCGAGTGGCCGTGGCCGCCGGGGGACGAGGCGGTCGGGTGGGAGGAAGCGGATGCGGACATGGCGGGGAAAGGCTAGCGCGCGGGAAGTGAGGAAAGGCTCTAAACAGTTCAGCGCAGGGCCGACTGCAGCGCCTTGCGGATGATGGTGGCCGCATCGTCGCCGTTGCCGGTAGCGTCGCGGGCCATGCGGGCGGCCTCGGCCGGCTTGTAACCCAGCTGCTGCAGGGCGATGGTGGCTTCGGATTGCGGATCCGCCGGCAGGCTGGCGCTCACCCCGCCGCCGCCGCCCAGATCGGCGGCGCGATCGCGCAGTTCCACCACGATGCGCTCGGCGGTCTTCTTGCCGATGCCGGGAATGCGGGTCAGCGCGGTCACGTCGCTGGCCTGCACCAGTCGCGCGAACTCGTCCACGCTCACGCCCGACAGCACCGCCAGCGCGATCTTGGCGCCGATCCCGCTGACCTTCTGCACGTCGCGGAACAGGCGGCGCTCGCTCTCGCGCAGGAAGCCGTACAGCGACACGCTGTCCTCCTTCTGCGCGTAATGGGTGAACAGGGTGACCTCGCGGCCGACGTCGGGCAGGTCGTAGAAGGTGCTCATCGGCGCCTCCAGTTCGTAGCCCACACCGCCCACGTCGATGATCAGCCACGGGGGCTGCTTGTGCGAAAGAATGCCGCGCAGTCGTCCGATCATTTGGCCCTCCGGGCACGGGATTGGAGATTCGGGATTGGGGACTGGCGACATGCGGCCTTCCGCCGCGTCGCGCCGTTGCGAATCCCCAATCCCCAATCCCGGATCCCGGACATCACTTGCGGCTCCACGCCTGGCGCGCGTTGACGCCCAGGCGGTTGGCGGTGGCGCGCACGTGCGCGTGGGTGATGGCCACCGCCAGCGCGTCGGCGGCGTCGGCCTGCAACTTGCCCTGCAGGCCCAGCATGATGCCGACCATGTGCTGGACCTGGTGCTTCTCGGCGCTGCCCTTGCCGACCACGGCCAGCTTCACTTCCTTGGCCGCGTACTCGTGCACCGGCAGATCGCGCAGCACCACCGCGCAGATCGCCGCGCCGCGCGCCTGTCCCAGTTTCAGCGCCGAATCGGGGTTGCGCGCCATGAACACCTTCTCGATCGCAACCTCGTCGGGCCGCCAGGTCTCGATGATCCCGGCCAGCCCGGTCAGCAGGCATTTGAGCCGCTGCGGAAAATCCTCGGCGCCCAGCAGCACCAGCGGCGCATGGTGCACGTGGGTGGTCCGCCCGGCGCCATCCACGTCGATGATGCCGACGCCGGTGCGCTGCGAACCCGGGTCGATGCCGAGGATGCGGGTCATCGCGGACGGGATTCGGGATTGGGAAATGGGCGTTGGCTGCATGGCGCGCAGCAGGGGGCCGGCATCGGGGCGTGCGTCATCCCCAATCCCGAATCCCCGATCCCGTCCTCACGCATACGCGTCCGCGCCAAGCTCGGCGTTGGAATAGACGTTCTGCACGTCGTCCAGGTCTTCCAGCATGTCCAGCAGCTTGACGACCTGCTTGGCGGTGTCGCCCTGCACGGCGATGTCGTTGTCGGCGCGGAAGGTCACCTCGGCCTGATCGGCCGACAGACCGGCGGCGTCCATGGCGTCCTTGACCGCCTGGAAACCGTCGGGAGCGGTGATGACGTCGATGGAACCGTCGTCGGCATAGACCACCACGTCGTCCGCGCCGGCCTCGATGGCTGCCTCGGTGATCTTCTCCTCGTCGGCGCCGGGCGCGTAGCTGAGCACGCCCAGGCGCTTGAACATGAAAGCCACCGAGCCTTCGGTGCCCATGTTGCCGCCGCATTTACTGAACGCGTGGCGGACATCGGCCACGGTGCGCACGCGGTTGTCGGTCAGGCAATCGACGATCACCGCCACGCCGCCGGCGCCGTAGCCCTCGTAGCGGATTTCCTCGTAGGTGACGCCTTCCAGTTCACCGGTGGCCTTCTTGATGGCACGCTCGATGACGTCCTTGGTCATGTTCGCCGACAGGCCCTTGTCGATGGCCACGCGCAGGCGCGGATTGCTGTGCGGATCGCCCCCGCCGGCGCGCGCCGCCACCGAGATCTCGCGGATCACCTTGGTGAAGATCTTGCCGCGCTGCGCGTCCTGCGCGTTCTTGCGGGCTTCGATGGAGGGGCCACGTCCCATGACAGTATCCGGCCGAAAAATGCGAAGCCGCGGATTATACGGCGGCCGGTTCGACTGCGCGCTCCAATCTCAGGCGGCGCTTAACGCGGGCCGGCGTACCGTACCGACCGCATTTCCACCGGATACCCGATGACCGTCGTGCCCCGATCCATGTTCGCGTCCCTCGGCCGCAGCCTGCTGCTGGGCTGCCTTGCTGCTGTCGCCGGCGCCTGCGCCCAGACCGCACCGA
>NZ_JBQCIJ010000029.1:0-53024 GCF_051953815.1 Pseudoxanthomonas sp.
GTCATAGCTCAGGTCCTTGCCGTCGTGCAGGAGCTGCCGGTTGTTGTCGTCGAAGGCGTTGCCGCCCTGACTGGCTTCCGGCAGCGGCTGCGGAGCATAGGTGCCGGTCTGGGCCACCCGGCGACCGAGCGCGTCGTAGCCGTAACCCAGCGTACCCAACGTCGCCTGACCCGGCTTGGTCCAGGCCAGGCCGGTGAGCTGGCTGGCCGCGTTGTAGGCGTAGCCCGTCTCCACGCCATTGGGCAGGGTGGTGCGGGTGAGGCGGCCGGTGGCGTCGTAGGTGAACGCCACGTTTTCGCTGCCCTGCCACAGGCGCACCAGCCTGCCCACCGCGTCATAGCGATAGTCGATGCGCGGCTGGGCGTCCACCGTCATGGCGGTGCGCTGGCCGCCACGGTCATACTCATAGCGGACGATGCCTTGTGGACTGCTGGCCTGCACGACCTCGTCGAACCCGTTGTAGGACCAGGCCAGCGTGCCGGTGGCCGGGTCTTCCAGACTGACGAGACGGTTGCCCGCGTCGTAGCGGGCGGTGACGACGCTGTCGGACTGCCGGGTCCGGACCAGCCGCCCCAGCACGTCGTATTCGAAGCGGGTGATGGCGCCATTCCGGTCGGTGTAGGAGGTGACCCGGTCCATCGTGTCGTAGGTCCAGTGCTCGGCCTGGCCCAGGCTGTCGGTGCGCGTGGTCAGCCGGTTGCGCGCATCGTAGGCATAGGTGATGCCGGCGCCGTGCGGGAGCAGCACCGCCATGACATTCCCGTTGGCGTCATAGCCGAACTCGGTGACGCCACCGGAGGCATCGATCTGGCGACTGACCCGCCCCATGACATCGTGCACACGCCGCGTGGTACGCCCGGCGCCATCACGCACCGCGATGACGCGACCGAGCGCATCGTGACGCATTTCGATGCGACGCCCCATGGGATCGGTCACGGCCGCCAGGTCATAGCCTTCGTACTCGAAGCTTGTGCGGTGACCCAAGGGATCCGTCACGGCGAGCGGTTGTCCGGCGAAATTGCATTCGGTTTGCTGGATCTGACCTGCGGCGTCGGCTATCGAGGAGACGCAGCGATCGGTGTAGCCCAGCGTGGTCGTCCTGCCCAGGCTGTCGGTCATGGAGACCAGGTCGCCCACGGCGTTGTAGCGGAAGGTGGCCTGCCTGGCGTCGGGCGTACCCGACATCATGATCTGACCCGTCAACAGGCCATCGGCATCATGGCGATACTCGATGCGACGCCCCAAGGGATCCACCTTCGCACGCAGACGTCCCGCGGCGTCGCGCTCGAAGCGCGTGATCTGCGCCAGTGCGGTGCCATAACCCACAGTATCGCTGACCGGGTAGTGGCTGGCGGGATCGAACACAATCCGGCGTTGGCTGCCGTCTGGCCGGGTCACCAAGGTTCCGGTGGTATCGCCATCCACGTGGTCGTATTGCAGACGATAAACGCCACCGTCGGCCTGGGTCTGCTTGACCACACGACCGCTCCAGCCGCCCACGCCTTGCGCCTCGAACTCGTTGTGAACGATGCGATGGCCGTTCTGGTCATGGATCGATTCCAGCCGCGACTTGAGCTTCCCACCGGCAAGGGTTTCGACGCGGTACGCATATCGCCGGGAAGCGCCATCAGGATAAGTCACCTGCGTCAACAGGCCGCTGCTGTCATAGGCGTACGTCCAATGCCTGCCCGCATGATCACGGATGCGACGAACGCGGTTGCTGGAATCGTGTTCCAGCACCAGGTAGCGTCCACTGGAGGAAACCATCTTCACGAGCAGACCGGCATCGTAGACAAACTCGACTCGATTGCCATGCTTGTCCTGCATCCAGCGCAACGGGTTGGGCGCGTAGTTGCCGAAGCGCATGATGGTTCCATCCCGCAGGGTCAGGAGAAATCCATAGCGCTGATCGTCGTATACATACTTCAGTACGGATCCCGCGAACGCGGTCGTGCCACCCGAATGTTGCCAGGTGCCCGTGAGGCCGGAACCCGCGATGCGGGTGAAATCCACCGGCATCCCGCCAGGGAGGATGAGCTGGATCAGGTCGTAGCCTGAACCTGGCGGCGAATACATGCGATAGCCGAAATTCGACACCGTGCCGATGCCGAACTCCCGTTTGCCGCCATCGTTGGGTCGATAGTGGCGGCTGACCGCGATCGGAAGGATGTCAGTGAGCGCAGCGTCGGTCTCCGAGTAGAAGAATTCGCCGGTGTACAGATCGATGGGATCTCCGGCGGTGGCGCCCGCGCCGGAGCCGGATGATCCACAGGCTTCGCTGCAGGGCGGCTGGTCGGGCTCGGTGGGCGGATCGTTGGTCGCCACCGAGTAGCTGCCCCCCATTGTCTGATGCAGGGCAACGCCCTTTTCTGGGGCAAACCGGCTTCCGTCGCTGGTCACGCGCCCCTTTCCGTACACACGCCATCCTTCCGCGGGGTCGTAGATCCAGAAGTTGGCCTCGGTGCCCGCCGGATAGGCGTCATAGTTCGGGTACAAGACCCGAATGCCTTCCGCAGCCTCCGGCGTCAACGCCTGTACGGTGGCCCCGCCAGGCTCCAATGTGAAGTACATCGGATAGTTGTCCGCGACCGGAAACGGCGCCCGGTTGACCGGCGTCGGCACGATGGCCAGTTCGGTCACCACGCGGCCCTTGCGGTCGCGGATGACGGTATCGCGCGGAATGAGGATTTGCAGGCCCGGAATATCCGGGTGGGTGATCACGGTATCGCGACCCAACGGAGAAGCGATGCGACTCTTGTCCCGCGCCGTGATGCGCGGCAGGTACATGGTGTACGGAATCTGGGTCAGCTGTCCGGGCTTCACGTCGATGCCTGCCACGAACTGGCCGTACTCCACGCCGGCAGCATTCGCGGTGGTGCCGTCGACATACATCTCCTGCTTGCCGGCGGGCGCCTCGTGCAACAGGAAGTAGCCATCCCGATTGGTCCTGACGCTCCTGCCGCCGATGGTCACTTCCACATCGGCCACCGGCACCCCATCCACCCGCAGGATCTGCCCCATGACACTGGTGAAACGCATTGCGCGGACAATGCGGTCAATGATTTCGGTGTTACGCAGGTCCGGCTGGCTGCCCTGAACCCGCCAGCGTCCCTCGGTATTGTTCCGTCCCGGTTGCCAGGCCCCTTCTTTCAGCACGCCCATTGCCCGGCAAAGCTGAAGTTTCCCCGGGTACCCACACTTGCCTGCTGGTTCCGGCAATGTGTCAGCGCTTTCCTGAAGCCGCGCATCGTTTGCGTCGGCAAGGACCTCCGTCTGGAAGTCCAGAACCGTGAGGGGCATGGCGCGACCATCGATGGCATGTACTCCATCAATCAGCAAGGAGTATCGGGATCCCGGGTATAGCGGTCGTTTCGGGCGGGCAAAAACCAGGCGGCCCTCTTCGGCTGCCACGATATCGACAGGCGCCATCCCGCCCGGCCCCAGTAGCGATACGGTGGAGGAATCGAGATCCTGCGTACGTATGCGCTGGGCGAATCGAACCGAGATCAGCGTATCGACGGGCGTCACCCGATCCCCCTGGCGGGGTAAGGATCCCGCCATTCGCGGCGCCTGCCCGGCATCCTCGGCGGCCTCGGCCTTCCCGATGAATGACAAGGACTCCGGATCAAACCAAAGTTGGGTTGGCGTGGTTCGACCGGCAATGCTTCCGCCCCGCAACATGACCTTTCCATCGCGCTGCAGCGACGCGAGGTGGCCTGTAGGCAGGCTCGGATGGCTCTGCACGCGAGTGAGTGCCCCGGTTCTTTCGTTCCACAACTCCGCAGCCGCGGCCTCACCCCGCCCCCCCGCCAGCAACAGGAGCCCGTCCGTCAAGACCGTTGCGCTGTGGCCGCTCCGTGCAGCCAAAGGTAATCCCGATGCCGGCTCGATGCGGTGCGAGGCCGGGTCGTACCAGAGACCACCCGACTGAACCTTGCCGTCCGGCGTGGCGCCTCCCCAGATGAGCACGCGTCCGCTTGGCAACATGGTCATGCTCGCACCAATGCGTACGGGCTTCAGGTCGAATCGATGCGCGGCCACACCGGTTTTCGCGTCGCGCTCCATCAAGGTGCGCCCGTCAGTCGACAGAACCAATGTTCTTCCACCGGAAAGGGACACTCTACGCTCCGCAACGACATGCGTCGGCTGATGCGCCTGAGCGTCCACCGACGCAGGATCTGCCGGGAGCGCTGGTGCCTGCCCCGTGCTGGCCATGACCGCAAGCAGGCTCAACAGTGTTGTCAGCACGAGGCTGTTCCGGCTATGCGTGCGCTTATCCATGATGTACTCCTTGTCCTTCCTGGGCGCTGGCATCAGGCGGCGCTCGCGGTTTTGCGGACGCGCTTTCCCCGTTGTGCGCGGATGCGTGTTTCAGTGGTGGGCGCTGGCCGCCTTTCTCCATCCTGGATCGGGCGGATGTCGAGATCGGACTGGAATGACGCGGCGCGCCACGTATCCGCCAGGGAAAAGCGACTCACTCGCCCCAGATCAGACAAGGATGGCCGGGTCACCAATCGCAACTGCGTCGTAAGTGTCTCGCCGTAGTCGGGATCCACGAACACCCGATAGGTACCGTTCACCGGCAAGACCGGCAATGCCATCGTTCCATCGGCGTAGACCGTTTTCGATGCCAGGCGGGTGCCATCCGGAGCATAGACGTCATAGTAGACATACCCGCGCGCCGGCGACGTCTGCTGTCCGGCAATCTGAAGATCGAGCCGTTGCCCCGCGACACCGGTGAAACTCAACCATCCGTTCTGGCCCGAGCGTCTCAGCACCAGGGTTGTCCATCTGTCCGACACCAGCTGGTCTGTCACGTCCGCAGACAATGTGGCCGTAAAGCGCAACTCCCGGTTGGGTTTCTCCGCCTTCACCACGGCCGCATAGATGCCCGCCCGCAGATTGGTCAGGTTGACGCCACAAGTTCCTCCCGGTCCCTCGTCGTGGACATGGCAGGCTTTCGTTTTCCAATGACTTCCGTCCGGCCCGTGGATCCAGACATAGGCGTAACCACGGGTGCCCTTGCTGGTCAGCAACTCGCTGAAACCCAGCCCCAGATTGTCTCCCGCGTTGGCCGTGAAGGTGAGATACGCTGCATCGTCAGGCCGGTCAGCTACGTGGGTGATCGGGCCGGCATTCAACCGTTTGCCCCCGACCGTACCCGTCGCCAGGCGCAGCTGCACACTCAAGGTCTCGCCGTATAAAGGATCCACAAGAACCTGATAGGTGCCATCCATCGGCAAAGGCGGCAGATCGAGCACATCGGCGTGTCCGTACAGGGATGTCGATTTGACCAGGCTGCCATCCGGGGCGTACACGTGGTAGTAGACCGTTCGGTCCGCCGGCGCGGTTTTCTGTCCGACGATCTGCAGACCCAGGCGCTGACCTGTGGTACCAATGAAACTCAACCGACCGTTCTGGCCCGGGAGTCCCAGGACCAATGCCTTCCATTCGTCCACCACCAACGGACTTGTCAGGTCAGAGGACAGGGCGATCCTGAAACGGATGCGCTGGCCGGGCCATTCCGGTTCCACGACTACCTTGTGGGCGCCTGCCTTCAGGTTGGGAAGATTGAGGCCACATCCTCCCCAACGCATGTAGCAACTTTGTTCGATCAGCCGACTTCCGTTGGGTCGGTAAACGTAGACCCTGACGAAATACCCTTCGCGTCCTTCAGCGGTCACCACATCCCTGATACCGAGACCAAGATGGTCGCCTTCCTGGGCCAGGAACGTGAAGTACGACGCCTCGCCCAGATGGGTGCGCTCGTACATTCTGGGTTCTGCGTCCTTGATCAACTCGCCATCAACCCCGCTGTCCAGTCGCAACTTCAGGGTCGCGCTCGCACCTTGGGACGGGTCCACGAAGACCTGATAGTCCCCACTGACCGGCAGCACGGGCAACTTTAGCCATGTGTTTCCTGAGGCGCTCCCGGATTGCAACAGAGCACCGTCCGGCCCGTGAACGCGGTAGTACACATACTTGCCAGCGGGCGTCGTCTCTTGTCCATTTATCTGCAGGATCAACTGCTGCCCGACAGAACCGGCAAACGTCAAGCGACCGTTCTGGCCGGGCCGTGGCAGCGCCAGCGCCGTCCATTGATCCAGTGGCAGTCGTCCCACCTTGTCACGGGACAAGGTGATCCTGTATCGCATCGGCGTCTTGGAATATTCGGGAACAATCAGAACCGCATAGGTTCCCGTAGCCTTGAGATTCGACAGGTTGATGCCACAGCTGCCCCAAGAGGTGTAACAGAAATCGGACGGATGCCAGGAGCCATCGGGCGGATAGACCTGGATGCGAATTCCCGAGCCTGGGCCACCGCCTTCCAGTTCGTGAATACCCAGACCGAGATTGTCGCCGGCATTCGCCTTGAAGGTGAAGTACCCCACCTCTCCGTCATCACGGGAAACGTAGGTGCCTGATTCGCCATCCTGCTCCATTCCCTCGGCGGTGCCGGTTGCCAGACGCAACTGCGCGTTCAATGTCCTGCCGTCGACCGGGTCCACGAATACCTCGTAGGTTCCACTGGACGGCAGCGCCGAAAAATCCAGCGTGGCGCTGTCACTCAATGAGCGTGATGTCAGCAGCTTCCCGTCAGGCCCATGTACGCGGTAATTCACGCTCTTGTATGCCGGCAGGGTCCGCTGACCCGAGATCTGCAGGCCAAGCCGTTGTCCGACGACCCCGTCGAAGCGCAATCGCCCGTTCTGCCCCGGCCTCCCCAGCACCAGATTCATCCATTCATCGGGCACCAGTTGCATTTTCAGATCTGAAGACAGTGTCGCCTTGAAACGAAGCTTCTGGCCCGCTTTTCCGGGTGTTACCGAGATCGCATACGAGCCTGCGGACAAGCTTGGAAGATTGACTCCACAGGTTCCTCCAGCGCCGTTGTCATATGCATAGCAAGCCTCTGTCTTCCAGTTGTGTCCACTAGGGTCATGGAATCTGACGTAGACATAGCCACTGACACCCTCGGTGGTCAGCAAATCGCTGATGCCAAACCCCAGGTTGTCGCCTTCCTTGGCCGTGAAGGTGAAGTACGCCGCCTCTCCGGCTTCCCGGGCCGCATACGTGCCTTGCTCCTCGTCCAGTTGCATCCCCTCCGTCGTGCCCGTGGAGAGCCGCAGCTGCGTCGTCAGGGTTCCGCCATATTCCGGATCGATGAACACCTGATAGGTGCCATCGATAGGCAAAGGTGGCAGATCGAGCGCGTCCCCGCGATCATCCATATGCGTCGATCTGAACAAGCCGCCATCCGGGGCATACACGCGGTAGTAGACTCTTCGGTTCACCGGCATCGTCTGTTGCTCGGCCCCCTGCACGCCCCAGCGCTGCCCTGCAATTCCGGTGAAGCTCAACCGCGCGTTCTGCCCCGGTCGTCCCAATACCAGTGTCTTCCACACATCCGGCGTCAGTTGGCCTATCAGATCGGAAGACAATGTGGCCTTGAACCGCATCTGTTGCGCGGGCGCCGATGGTTTCACCACCACTGCATACGTGCCTGCCTTCAGCTCAGGCAGGTTCAGATCACAACCACCATTGCTTGCGTAGCAGTATGCATACCGAAGTTCCCGACCATCGGGTCGGCTCACGTGTACATAGGCATAAGAACCTTCGCTGAGCATCAATTCGCTGATGCCCAGCCCCAGGTTGTCGCCTTCCTTGGCCACGAAGGTAAAGTACGCCGCTTCGCCCAGTTGGTTGGCGGCATAGTTGGCCTGTCCCGTGTCCGATTGCAGTCCTTCGATCGTGCCGGTCGCCAATCGCAGCTGGACCGTCAATGTCTCGCCATGGGCCGGATCCACGAACAGCTGGTACGTGCCGTCGACCGGCAAGGCAGGCAGATCTAGCGTTCCGCCGACCTTGATGGTTCTGGATGTGAACAAGCTGCCATCCGGCGCATACACGTAGTAGTACACCTCCCGGTTCACCGGCATCGTCTTCTGGTCCGCGACCTGTATCCCCGACCGCTGCCCGGCGGTGCCAGTAAAACTCAGCCGCCCATTTCGGCCAATCCGGTCCAGCACCAGTGTCTGCCACGCGTCCGGCACCAGCCGGCCGGCTACGTCGGCCGACAGCGTTGCCTTGAATCTCAGGTGCTGGCCACCCGACCCGGATTGAACCACCGCCGCATACGCGCCCGCGGCCATGCTCTGCAGATTCAACTGACAATCGCCACTGCTGAGATAGCAGGTATGATCCCGCAGCTGCTTGCCATCGGGCCGATACACTCTGGCGTTGGCGTAGCTGCTACCGTCACCCACGCTCAGTTCGCTGATGCCCAGGCCCAGATTGTCACCGCCCCGTCCAGGAAGAAGGAAGCGTTTGCTCTGGCCTGCCGCCCAGTTTTCGAATGTCCTTGCGTTGCCGCCGGCTTCCAGCGTCGGATCGACTTCCATCGACAGACGCCAACCACCTGCGTTAGAGAGACGCTTCATGAAGATCGCATAGGTACCGGGCTCCTTCAGCGTCGGCAAATGAGCCGAAGCGCTTCTTGCGGACAATGCGCCGTTCGCATGCACCCGATTCGCCGGGCCGCGAACGGTGTACTCGATGTCCACCCCGGCGCCAAGGTCGGTCTGAACGCTCAGGTGCTCCATCTCCTTGCCATCGAACAGCACCACCACCCATTTCCCCGGCGAAGACACGTTCAGGGAGATCGGCGTCGCTCCCGGCTCGATCCGATGAACCGTCTCCACATCGGCCGGAGAGATGCCCGCCGGAACCACGACCAGGTCCTCGCTGCTCCGGACTCTGCCGAAAGGAGTGGTGACCGTTACCTTTCCGCTGCTGGCATTGGCCGGTACGACGAAATCGATGTGATGCCCCTTGGCGCCTTCGGCGATCATCACCGGACGAGCTGCCACGTGCACGCTGCTTTGACCAGGAATCGGGGTCAGATTCTCGCCATCGATCCCGACGGTCGCTCCCACCGCGACGCGCAAGGGCGCCATCCGATGGATGACAGGCGGCGCCTCATTCTCGTCCACGATGAATGCCGTCGGACTAACGGCTGACGCTCCCTTGGCATCTACCCGGACAAGGCCTGTCGTCGCACCTGCCGGGACCAGGACAGCCAGCGAGGTCGGAGATGCATCTGTAACTTCCGCGACCGTACCGTTGAACTCGACCCGATTTTCCATCGCTGTCGCCGAGAATCCTTGTCCGCGGATCAGCACGCGCGCGCCCGGAGCACCGCGTCCGGGCTCGACATCAAGAATCGCCAATTCATCCGGACGCAATCTTTCAATGCCGCGCAAATTTCCTACCGCATCGTAGACGTAACGTACGCGGCCTCCTTCTTCGTTCGCAGCCAGCACCAGCCGACCATTGGCGTCATAGCTATAGGTAGCTGCTCCCGCCAGTGACGTCACCACACCAGCGATCACGAACGCGACCATGATCTTCCATGCATGTTTCATCGCGCCTCCCGACTTGCGCCGCACAACTCATCCTTTTTCCAAACACCCAAGAAGTTCGCTCCCTGATCGCAGGATGCCGCATCCGGACCTTTGTGCCTTCTCCGACATTCGACTGAATGCCACCCCATTCGACTTTCTTTTTTAGCTGCTGAAAATATGCTGTCAATTAACTTTGTGGATGGACACCATATTGAGAAAGAGAAGCATCACACTGGCAGCGGCAACCGCGTTATCGCTCTCTCTTTCTTCGTGCTTTACCGGGGCGATCCCATCCGCTGATCGATCTCTAGTCGAACTCGGAAGAGAAGTCTTCAACGATCGTCGATTGAGCGCCAACAACGATGTCAGTTGTGCGAGCTGCCACCTTTCCGAACACTCCTTTGCCGATGGTCACATCGTCTCCATCGGCACCGGAAAAAGGTCCGGGACACGCAACTCGCCCAGCCTTCTTGACACAGGAAAAGCAGCTTCTTTTTTTTGGGATGGACGTGAAACGTCGCTGCGGGAGGTTGTGCTGCAGCCTTTTACCAACCCGGTTGAAATGGGGCTCACCGACATGGAGCAATTGGCTGTCCTGCTGGCTTCGCGACCGGAATACGCGGCGTTCCTTCGCCACCACAATGGCGCGACGCAGTTGGACCAGGATCGCCTTGCGTCCGCCCTATCCGCCTATATCGGATCTTTACCGGCGCCTGACGGCCCGGCCTTCCGCCACCTGGCCCAAGAAACCGTCCTGGACGAGCAAGCGCTTGCAGGCATGGCGCTTTTCAATGGCAAAGCCGAGTGCGGCACCTGCCATGTGTTCAATCGCGAGAACACGACGCTGACCGACAACAAATCACATCACACGGGCATCGGCTTCGAACAGGTCGCCGGGAACATCTCCTCCGCCCTCGATCATCTCGATGAAGTGCTTGTCTCCCAGCCGTTGGGACATGCCGTCCTTTCGGACAGTCGCGTCTCCGAGCTGGGGAAATTCAGCTTCAGCCGCAAGGTGGAGGACCTCGGCGCATTCAGAACGCCCTCGCTCCGGAATGTCGCCCGGACGGCGCCATACATGCATGACGGCAGCGTTCCGACGCTCGAAGAGGCGCTGGAACGCGAGATCTACTATCGGAATCTATCCCGCAGCACACCCATTCATCTGACGGTGGAGGAGAAGCAGGCGCTTCTGGCATTCCTTCATGCGCTCAGTGACGATGCGGAACCCTCCCCTCCGTCGCCGTCCTAAGGGCGCGCCGCTTCCTCCGGAATATCAATGAGATCGAATTCCTGCTGGCCCGCCAGTTTTCCATCCAGGCGGATTTCGATCAGATAGCGGTCCTGGGACCAGTCTTTCGCATTGTCCAGTTCCAGATCCACCGTCGAGGGAGCGTCATCGCCGAGGTGTTCGACCCGCTCTTCCTTCACCTCTCCCGTTGACAGCGCAAAAACCTTGACCTCCATGGTGCTGTTCTTTGCACTCCGGGATGTCTTTATGCTCAACCGAAGCGGTTTCTTAGGGCGCAGAAGTGAGTGCGAAGCATCTGACCGTGCATCCTTGCCGACAACTGCGATTTCCTCGATGACAAGAGGTGAGCTGTCATTCGTGGTGTCAGCGCCTTTGGCGGGAGTTTTGGGGGAGCAAGCCACGGTCAACAACGCCACCATCAAGGCACCGCCGGCCAACTTCAACTGTGCGCGAACTTCCATGCGATTTACATTCCTGACAACGTGAAGGGGTCTGCATGGTATGGCCTCCATCTGCGGATTCCATGCTCCGTCGCCCGGATTGCGTCCAATGTTAGGTAAGGAACGGGCGAAGGCGCTGGTATGACCGAGTACTGCGAGAGCGCATCCGTGGACGGGCAACCCGACAGGAATTCCGGACCCGGTCGAACGCGGGGGTGGTCGCCTCCGTCCCCCTGAGCATCCCTGCGACCAGCCCAACATGTTTGCCATCCTCCAGGTCCCGCGCGTCGAAGCGTTGGGGTCGCCACTCCACGCTGCCCTCGCGTCGCTGGAATTGGGATAGACCGTGACAGATGTGGACAATCGCAGGCTGGCGGGATTTCCCTCCGCCGCCCCGGCCAGGGCTTGTCCCTCGCGACCCGTACCCCCATCCCCCTCCCAGATACCTGCCTGCGGTAGCCTCATGCCCGAACTGCCCGAAGTCGAAACCACCCGCCGTGGCCTGGCCCCGCACCTGGAAGGGCGGCGCATCCAGGCGGTGACCCTGCGTCGGCCGGATCTGCGCTGGCCGATTCCGCCGGAGATTGCCCAGGACCTGCCCGGCCAGCGGATCGCGGCGGTTCGCCGGCGTGCCAAGTACCTGTTGATGGACGTGGAGGGCGGCAGCGCGCTGCTGCACCTGGGCATGTCCGGCAGCCTGCGGGTGCTGCCGGTGGACACGCCGGTGCGCGCGCATGATCACGTCGACATCGCGGTGGAGGGACCGCGCGGGCAGCGGCGGGTGCTGCGCTTCAACGATCCGCGCCGTTTCGGCTGCCTGCTGTGGCAGCCGGCCGGGGAGATCCATCCGCTGCTGCAGGCCCTGGGGCCGGAGCCGCTGTCGGACGATTTCGACGGCGACTACCTGTTCGAACTCAGCCGGGGCCGCAAGGCGCCGGTGAAGACCTTCCTGATGGACCAGGCCGTGGTGGTGGGGGTGGGCAACATCTACGCCGCCGAGAGCCTGTTCCTGGCCGGGATTTCGCCACTGCGCGCCGCCGGCAAGGTCTCGCGCGAGCGCTATGTCGCCCTGGCCGAGGCGGTGAAGCGGATCCTCGGTTACGCCATCACCCGCGGCGGCACCACCCTGCGCGACTTCATCAGTCCGGATGGCGCGCCCGGCTATTTCGAGCAGGAACTGTCGGCCTACGGGCGCGGCGGCGAGCCGTGCCCGCGCTGCCGGCGACCGATGAAGGAAGCCAGCATCGGCCAGCGCACCACGGTGTGGTGCGGCCACTGCCAGAAGTGACAGAGACCTTCTCCCGAATGCCTTTGCTCACGTTTGGGGCTATATTCGCCGCCTGACTTGTGGGGAAAGCACATGGCGGACGCTTCAGACATCACCATCTGGCTGGACTCGGCCCGCAACGGCGATCGCGCCGCGCTGGATCGGGTGCTGGCCACGCTCTACCAGGAACTGCACACCATGGCCCGGCGCCAGCTGTCCGGCCAGCACGGCTATACCCTGGACGCCACCGCCCTGGTCCATGAGTCCTATCTCAAGCTGATCGGCTCCACCGGCACCGCCAAGTTCGAGGACCGCGCGCATTTCTTCGCCTACGCCGCCTCCTCCATGCGCAGCGTGGTGGTGGACTACGCGCGCAGCCGGCTGGCCCGCAAGCGCGGAGGCGACCTCAAGCGGGTCGCCGACATTCCCGAGGAAGTCGAAGGCAACCTCAAACTCGACGAGGATCTGCTGGCGCTGAACGCCGCGCTGGATCAACTGGCACAGGCCGACGAACGCCTGGCCAAGGTGGTGGAACTGCGCTATTTCGCCGGCCTTTCGGAACTGGAAATCGCCGAGCTGCTGCAACGGTCCGAACGCAGCATCCGGCGCGACTGGCAGAAGGCGCGGATGTTCCTGCTGTCGTCGATGCAGGAACCCTGATCACGGCGCTCCACCGTGGACGTCGAACGCTGGAAACAGCTTTCCCCGCTGCTGGATGTCCTGCTGGAGCTGGCGCCGGACGCCCGCGCGCACCGGCTGGATGCGTTGCGCGCCGAGGATCCGGAACAGGCGGCCGAACTGGAGAAGCTGCTCGCGCTGGAGGATGACAGCGACGGCTTCATGGAAGCGCCGCTGCTGGAAAAACCGCAGAGCGGACTCCAGCCCGGCATGCTCATCGGCCCCTACCGGCTGGAGGACGTGCTGGGCGAAGGCGGCATGGGCATGGTCTGGCTGGCCTCCCGTGCCGACGGCCTGTACCAGCGCCGGGTCGCCCTGAAACTGCTGCGCCCCGGTCTGGCCGATCCCAACCTGCGCCTGCGCTTCACCCGCGAGCGCGAGATCCTGGCGCGGCTGGAACACCCCAACATCGCGCGCCTGCTGGACGCCGGCGTCAGCCAGGGCAGCCAGCCCTACCTGGCGCTGGAATACGTCGAAGGCATCCCGCTGACCGAATACTGCCTGGTCAACGATCTGTCCATCGACGATCGCCTGCGCCTGTTCCTGCAGGTCTGCGAAGCGGTCAGCCATGCCCACGCCAACCTGATCGTCCATCGCGATCTCAAGCCGTCCAACATCCTGGTCTCGCCGGACCGCAACGTGCGCCTGCTCGACTTCGGCATCGCCAAGCTGCTGGACGAAAGCGAGCCGGCGCCGCTGAACCCGCGCACCGAAGTCCGCGCCTTCACCCTGCACTACGCCGCGCCCGAACAGATCCGCGGCGAGCCGGTCACCACCATGACCGACGTGTATTCGCTGGGCGTGGTGCTGTACGAACTGCTGGCCGGCACCAAGCCCTACCGGCTGCGCCGGCAGAGCGACGCGGAATGGGAAGAGGCGATCCTGGCGGTGGAACCGCTCAAGCCCTCGGTGGCCGCGCAGCGCACCACCGGCGGCGGGCGCACCGATTGTCCCAACGCGCGCCGGCACGGCCGCCGCCTGACCGGCGATCTGGACAACATCGCGCTGAAGGCGCTGGCCAAGTCGCCGGAACAGCGCTATCCCTCGGTCGAGGCGCTGGCGCTGGATCTGCGCAGGCACATGGACGGACGGCCCGTGCACGCGCGTCCGCAGAGCCTGGGCTATCGCGCCCGCAAATACATTTCCCGGCATCGCTGGGCACTGGCCGCCGGCGGCGTGACCGCCCTGATCCTGATCGCCGCGCTTGGCGCCAGCCTGTGGCAGAGCCAGCAGGCGGTGCGCGAAGCCGCGCGCGCGCAGGCGATGCAGAACTTCGTCATCGGCCTGTTCGACAACGCCGGCACCGCGCAGCGCGGCAATACCTTCGACGCGCGCGAACTGCTGGTGGCCGGCGAACGTCGCGGCGAGCGCGAACTGGCGCGCCAGCCGCTGGCGCATGCCGAACTGCTGGGCGTGATCGCGCGCCTGCGCATCGGCCTGGGCGATTACCGGGAGGCGCTGGCCCTGCTGGATCGCCAGCGCCGCCTGCTCGAAGGCAGCGAGGCCCCGGCCCTGGCCCTGGAAAACACCACCCAGCGCGGACGCGTGCTCTCGCTGCTGGGAAGGCCGCGCGACTGCATCGACGCGATGATCCGCCAGGAACCGGATATCACCCGCCTGCAGATCCAGTTGCCGCAGCAGGCGGCCGACTTCCTGTCGCAGGACGGACGCTGCCGCCGCGCGGTGGCCGACCGCCAGACCGCGCGCCAGTTCTTCCTGCGCTCGCAGCTGCTCCGCCGCGGTCTGCGCGATCAGACCGGCGTGGCGGAGAGCCTGTATGACCTGGCCGGCCTGGAAAGCGACATGGGCAACGCCGATGGCGCGATCCGCGGCTTCAACGCCGCGCTCGTGCATCTGCGCCAGTACGACGGCCAACGCCACCCGCTGGCGGTGGACATCGAACGCAGTCTGGCCAGCCTGTACCGGATCCGCGGCGATTCGCAGACCGCCCTGATGCATTACCAGCGCGCGCTCACCCTGTCCCGCGACATCCACGGCGATCGCCATCCGGCGACCCTGGCGGTGCGTCGGCAGATGGGCGCGGTGCAGGTGGATCTGGGCCACTTCAGCGAAGCCCAGGCGCAGATGCGCCAGTTGCACGAGCAGACGATCAGCGCGCTGGGTCCGGCCCATCGCGAGACCGGATCGAGTTGGAATTCGCTGGGCATCATCGCCTGGGAGCTGGGCGATACCGACAGCGCCATCGCCGACATCGAGCGCGCGATCACGGTCTGGCGCAGTCCCGACAGTCGCCAGCAACTGCCGGGCGGGCTCTACAACTACGGCATGGTGCTGCACAGCGCCGGCCGCGAGGAGGAGGCCCTGGCCGCATTGCAGGAAGCGCGCGGACTGCGCGCGGAGCTGTTCGGCGCCAGCCACGCGCTGGTCGGCGAGACCGATCGGATGATCGGCGAAGTGCTGGCGGCGCGCGGTGATCTGGCCGCGGCCAGCGAGTACTTCGACCGCGCGGAGAAACTGACCCGCATCGGCTACGGCACCGAACACCCGCGCACCCTGTTCGCCGAGTTGTCGCTGGCGCGCCAGCTGGGCCGCACCGGCCAGGTCGCCGAAGCCCTGCGCCGGATGGACGCGCTGGCGGTGCGCAAGGGCGAAGGCAGCGAGATTCCAAAATTGCGCTGGACCGCCCGCAGTTACGCGGCCGAGCTGCGTTGCCAGCAGGGCCAGCGCGAGCGGGGACGCCGCGATCTGGATGCGCTGCTCTCCGAGCTGCGCCGGCTGCAGCCGGATGGCGGCGTGATTCCGCGCGAGGCCGAGCGAATCCGGGCAGCGTGCATCTGAGACGGAAGGCGGAAGGGCTCTTTGCCTCCTACGCCATCCGGCTGAGCGGGGAAGCGCTTGAAAGAGAGAACACTGCCTCATGCGTGTAAGCCCACGCGCAAAGCGCCCCCATCCCGATTTCCCCCGCTTGCGGGGAAAGGGTGATTCGCGATTGAAGGGAATCTGCTTCCGGCTTTGCCCGTTTCCCCGTCCGCCAGGCAAGCCCCCTGCTACAGCGGCAGCGGCGCCTGCATGGGTTCGATGCGGCTTTCGCCGCGGGCGATCCGCTTGAACTCGGCGCGGCTGACCGAGACGTAGCGTTCGTTGCCGCCGATTTCCACCTGGGGACCGTCCTGCACCGCGCGGCCTTCCTCGTCCACGCGCACGGTCATGATCGCTTTCTTGCCGGTGTGGCAGATGGTCTTGATCTCGGAAATCTCGTCGGCCCAGGCCAGCAGGTACTGGCTGCCCTCGAACAGTTCGCCGCGGAAGTCGGTGCGCAGGCCGTAGCAGAGCACCGGGATGCGCAGCGCATCCACCACCTCGCTGAGCTGCCACACCTGCGGTTTGGTCAGGAACTGGGCCTCGTCCACCAGCACGCAGTCGAGCTTGCCGTGTTCGGCGATGTCGGCCCGGACCAATCCCTCCAGATCGGTGGCGTGGACGAAGGGCGTGCCGCTGGCCTTCAGGCCGATCCGCGAGGCGACCACGCCGGTGCCGGCCCGATCGTCCAGGCGCGGGGTCAGGATCAGCACGCGCATGCCCCGCTCCCGGTAGTTGTGGGCGGACTGCAGCAACGTGGTGGTCTTCCCGGCATTCATTGCCGAGTAGTAGAAGTAGAGCTTGGCCATGCGCGGATTCTACTGCCGCGCATGGCCGGCCCGTCAGGGATTGACGGGCGCGGGCTCCTCGGGCACGTCCGGTTCCGGAGCGTCTACCTGCGGCGCGGTTTCGGGCACCCGCGAGCCGGGGGCGGGCAGATTCTCGTCGACCTGTTCCACCTCGCCCACCGACACCCGGCCGATGCGGGGCTTGGCCCAGACCTGGTCGGTGTAGGCCCAGTACTTCTTGGCATCCCAGTAACGGGGGTCGTAGAACTTGCTGCCGTCGATGGTCTGCTCACCGCCGGGACCCGGAACGATGATCTGCACGTTGCCGGTGAAGCCGGTGCGGCTGCCGGTCTGCTGCATCCTGCCGCGACGCAGCTGGGTTTCGTAGCGCGGCTTGGCGGCGGCGTCGCCGAAGCGGGCGTAGATGGCCTGCCCTTCCTCGACCGCGCGTGCGCGTTCGGCTTCGCTCAACGCGCTCCAGTAACGTTCGCGCAGGCCGAGGAAACCGGCGTAGCCGCGCTCGGCCGCCAGATCCATCCAGGCGTAGGCCAGCGCCTTGTCCTGCGGCGCGCCCTGCCCGTTCCACAGCATTTCCGCGACCATGCCCTGGGAAGGCTTGTCGGCGTAGAAGCTGGCGCGGCGGAAGAACCGCATCGCGTCCTCGTACTTCTTCGCCTTGAAGGCTTCCATGCCCAGCAGCCGGTATTTCATGTCCGGATGATGGGTCAGGAAGCCGGCGGTGATCATCAGCGGATCGGAGGTGGGATCCGGCGGCGGCGCGGGTTTCTTGTCGGCCGCCATGGCGGCGGATACCGGCAGCAGCGCCAGCAGCCACAGTCGTTTGGACATCATCCTGATTGTTTCCCCTTGAATCCGAAGACTCGAATCCTAGGGGGAATGCGCCCGGGTGTCTCTCCTACTGATGGCACAGGCCCCGTCACTCGCCCTGGATGCGTTCTGTCCAGGACACCCGGCCATAGCGCCCGGCCGTGCTGCCCAGGGCATTCATCGCCACGCAAGCCGTGGTGCCGGAGGCTCCGCTGGCACAGGCCTGGGAATCGATGCCGTCGCCGCCGCCCCCGACCAGCTTGCCCAGCAGGACGTTGGGGTCGGTGATCATGCCCAGCCCCGGATCGATCGAACCCGCGGGCGTGCCGTCAATGCTGTCCTTTCCGTCGATCTTGCCGTCGCCGTTGACATCGAAGAAGGGCGCCGAGGTCGCGCCGCCGGTGAAGGGGTCGATCGCGTTCAGATACCCGCGCCCGCTGCCGCCGCAGCCACCTCCGGTCGGCGCCATGCTCGCGGCCAGCAGGGTCCGGCCACCGATGATTTGCTGGGTTTCGCCAATCATGCGTTCGCCTTCGGGCTTGGCGCCGGGGGTAAGCAGATCAACCACCCAGCCATGCTTGCCCCGCATGTCGTTGGGACGTGCCTTTTCAAAGGCGCGCACCGGTTTGCCGTCGGTCGTGGCGCTGGCGGTGATTTTCCGTTCGAGCAGTTGACGGCGGGTGATGGTGGAGTCGCCGTCGCCCACTTCCACGCCATACCAGCTCTGGGTGGATACATCGGCGCCGTCGGCGAGGGTCAGATAGCGTCCCGTGCCGAAGAACACCCAATGCTTGCGGGTCGCGGGGTGGAAAGCAACGCCGATGCCACCGGTGATGGATTGGCGATTGCCTTTCGCATCCGCCGCGGTGAATACCTTGCGGACGCTGCCATTCCTCAATCCGAACTGCCAGACGTTGCCGCGCAGGTCGCCTGCGTAGGCGATGTCCGCCCGGCCATCCCCGTCCAGATCCAGCACCGTGGGCGCGGACAGGCCATTGCCGGTTTCATCGCCGGCGACCATCTTTCTCCGCAATTCGCCGGTGGCGGCGTCCAGGACATAGAGCACGGCCTTGCCATCCTGGCTGTTGATGCCATTGGCGACCACTACGGTGTCCGGTGTCCCGACGCCCGTTCGCAGGCGCACCAGTTGCGGTCGCGACAGCGCCTGGCCCATGCCGCCGTCACCGGAAAACTCCCAACTCGACGGCGGCTGGTCCGGTCGCCCCAGATCCAGCGCCAAGCCATACACCCCACGTCCGCCGCGCCCCAGCGTACCCACGGCGAGCACGCCATTGCCGCCATCCATGCGGGCCACCGCCAGCGGGCCATCCACGAAGTACTGATGGCGGAATCCCTTGGCCCGGCTGAGCTCCTTCAGCCGGTCCATGTCCAGCAGGCCCGGGACATAGGCCAGCAGCTCTTTGCCGTTCGTCGCATCGAATACGTGCAGCATGCCGTCGTTGGCGCCGACGAAGACCGCCTCCGCGCCCGCGGTTTTCACGTAGGCCGGCGAACTGTGGACGATGTCGCCCAGCAGGCCGCGGCGCGCGCGCAGTCCGGCGCCTTCGCGACTGCGGTCGCCGCGGATCCAGGCGGCGATGTCATCGGTCAGCACGGTTTTCTGATCGCTGGTGGGAAACGCCGTCGCCGGCCATTTTCCGGACCGGCCGGATGATCCGTGGGTATACAACCGGCGGCGATCCTGCGCGGGGATGCCTTCGGCCGCGCTCCAGGCCAGTTCGGAGGATTCCCCGTTCGCATTGATGGCGTAGGCCTTGAGGTCGCCGGTCCATGGCCCCGGAAGAAAGCTGGCCACGAAGCTGCGTCTGCCGGCTTCCAGCGTGGCGCCATCCACGGCCAGGCTGGAGGCGGATGCCTGGCGCTCGCTGATGGTGCCCAGTATCGCTTCCAGGCCCTTGTTGAGGGCCTCGGGATCCATCGCGCTGACGTAACCACCGTGTCCGTTGACGCTGGCGTGGAACAGATCGTCCACTTTGTTCAAATTGTTGTGGTGGGGGTTCGGCCACTGCTGGGTTCCGGCCACCAGCTTGGGCCAGTCCGCCACCGGATCCAGGCTGCCCCGCATGCCGATGGCGATCGTGAATGTCACCATGTGCTGCCAGAAAGCGGGGTTTTCCTGGGTGGACGGCACGATGTTGGGCAGGTCGCTGCGCAGGTCCTTCCTCCAGTACAGCATCGCCACATCGGCCAGGGTCTTGTCGTAGCTATCCCGATACGGAGGCACGGGTTTGTACTGGTAAGTGTCGCCCTTCGGCGACGTTTGAACGGACCCATTGGTGCCATCGATGTTGCTGACGAAAAATCTGTCGTAGGGATTCGTCCATTCGCCATCCGTCGCAAGAATGACGAAGTTCTGCCGGCATGCGATCTGCCTGTCCGGCGGCTCCGGCCCCCAGGGCCCCTCCGGCCCCGTGTTTTTTTCGAAGTATTCGCCCGCACGCCACAGTGCCTCGCGCAGCGGCGTATCACCGATGCCTCTTTCAGCATAGACACGGGCGAACCAGTCGGCCCGGTTGGCGCCCCTGAACAACCCGTTGTCCCTTTGTACCGGAATGTCGAGGTTGCGGGCTTGGTGTTGGTTCAACACCGCGTACCCCACGCGCACCTGCCCGCCGTCCAGGCTGCTGAACGCACCGCTGACGGCCGCCTTGGCGACCTTCATGCGCGTCCGGTGGTAGCCGTACCAGTTGGCGTAGTTGCGCCATTCCTCGGCCACGCTGCGGGTGATGACGCTGCCATCGGCGGCACGCCACTGGAATCCGGTCAATTCCCGGCAAGTGCCTTCCGGCCATATCGACTCACCGGGATTCTTCCACAGGCCGGCGGCATTTCTTTCAGCAGTCGTGCAGGCCTGCGCCCGGTTTTCGGCCAGCAGCTTGTACAGGGTGTACTGTTCCAGATCGCGGGGATTGGTGATGCCTGGGTTGGCCTGGTAGAACCAGTGCCGCCCTTCGGAATAGAGCGAGATGGGTTTTGTGAGCAGGGACGGATCGCTGGGCGTCGCCGTGGGATCCATCTCCGGCATTTCACTGCCGTCCGGGTTCCGCCACGGCCGATAATTCTTCAGGGGATCGTAGGCGATCGTGTTGAGCGCGAGGGTGGCGTTCTTGCCGGGGTAGCCGGCTTCCGAATTCCATTTCACGGCGACAAATTTACCGGCCCTGTCGGCGGACGTGTGGATCACCTCCAGGGCGGGATTGAATATGAATTCCCAACTCATCGAGCCGGAGTCATCCAGCAGCAGCAGCAGGTTGGGCGGTACGGCCGTCCCGGCCGTCAGTGGCTCCTGGGGAATCGGAAAATCGTCCACGCCCGCCGACACGGGCGACACCGCAAGGGTGATGAGGAATCCGGCAAGGCCCGCGGACAGGCGCGAAACGGGCAGCGGAAGAACGCGGCGGGAACTGGGTTTCATGGCGGTCGACTAGGGAGAGGAGGAAGCCGAGGCGGGCGCCTGCACCCTCGAGTGCAAGGCCACCGAGGCGCGATCCGCGGCCTGATAGCGCGCTTCGACGTGATAGACATGGGCCAGGCACAGGGGATCCCGCGGCTGGCCAGTGGCATCCAGAACGCTCGAACACCCATGCGTGACTTCGGCCTTCCCCTGGTACACGACCAGGAAACGCACGTCATCGGCCTTCGGCACGGCCAGCGCGTTGTCCGCGAGCGGGGCGGCGGCACGCGCATTGGCCTTGAACAGGGCATCCAGCCCGTCGTCCGGGTTCAACGCATACGACGGTTGTCCGCAGACGCCCTGTACGCATTTTTCGGCGGCGGCCGGAGGCGACGCCAGTGACAGCGCCAGGGCCTCGCCTTCCCGCAACGCGGCTTCGGTGGCCTGGAAGGCCAGGCTGCGATCGAACAGGTTGGCGGTCATGCGCTCCTCCAGGCTGCCGATACGCAGGCTGGCCAGGGCCAGCAACGTCATCACCAGCAGCAGCACCAGCACCGTCAACAGGGTGTTGCCCCGTTGGACGGCACGCGCCGCGCGCGCGTGCGCGGGGTTGCGAGGAACGTTCATGGATTGCGGTTCCGCAGGCTGACGACATGCACGACGCGACGGCCTATTTCGTTGCCGGACCCTCCGCCCGGCGAAGCCTCCAGCTCCAGCGCGATGCGCACCGCGCGCACCTGCTTCCAGTCCGCGCCGACCTGGCTGGCGGCGACGTATTCGGTCTTGCCGGGCAGCAGGTAGTGGAGCTCCAGCGTGCGCACGCCATCGATGACTTCCGCCCTTTCATCGCTCCCGGCAGATCCGCGGCTCACGCGATACAGCGACTTTCCGCCGCGCGAGTTCGTCTCCACCAGCCACTGCACCGCGGCGACCGGGGCCAGGAACGCCGGGCGGCGGGAGGGATCGATGAGAAGCCCGGTGGGATTGCCGTCAGTTTCGCAGTTCATCCCGCCTCCGGCTGGCCCGCCCGCTGCCCGGCCGCCCGCACGGAGGGCAATCCCGCCTTCTGATCCGGGGCCTATCTGGCATGTGGCTGACTTGTAGGCGACGTGGCTGCCCTGTCCCGCCAGGATTACCCCCAGCAGATAAGCGGTATTGCCGTCGCAGACCAGCACCGGGTCCAGGGGCGCGAAACGGGGAGGGCCTGCGTAGTAAAGCGTGTGGTCCTCGTGCCGCGTGACGGCGACCGCATCCTCCGTGGCCGAGCGCAACTCGATGGCGTCTCCATGCGTCCCGCTCCATCCCACGAGACCATCCCCCCACTCGCCCAGCTTCCCCCAAGAGGCGACGTTGTTGCCCATCCAGCGGACCAGCGGAAGTTTCTCCGGGGCGGACGCGGCCGCGGCCGTATGCAGGTCAACCGGAGCCCGGCACGCGGTGCCATCCGCGCCGCGGATGTCCCGCGCCATCAGTTCGAAACCGGCACGCGCGTTCTCCTGGATCCGCGACAGCGCCTCGGTGCTTCCGTAGACGGCGCGGTTGCTGGTGAACAGGCCGATGGCGGCCAGCACCACCAGCAGGCCCAGCACCACGGTCACCATCAGTTCGATCAGGGACAGACCCGCCATCGCCGTCCGCGATGGGCGTTGCGGCCGATACGGCCGGGCGTCGATCCGACGCCGGCACGGGAAGACAGCGATACTCACAGGCGACTCTTGATGGTGAGGGTGTTGCCGGACTGGCCGCCCGGCAGCCGGGATTCATCCCACTCCACCGTGATGGCGCACTCGCCGGTCTTGGTTTCGCAGGCCACGGTGCCGCAGGCGCCTTCTCCAAGATCGTCCCGCAGGGCTTTCACCCACTCGCGCATGTCGTTGTTGGCCAGGGTGGCGCCCTTGCCGACCTGATCGGCGTCGCAGGTGCGCTGCAGTTGATAGTTCGCCAGGAACGTGCTCCGGGCAGCGGAAGAACCCACGGCCTCCGGCGGCATCGCCGCGCGGATGGCGTCCAGCATCCCGTAACTCTCGATGATGGCCTGGGAGCGCATCGTCGACACCTGGTTGGCCTTCAGCGCCACGCTCTGGGTGGCGGCCGCGCCCAGCACACCGATGCCCAGCACCAGCACCGCCACCAGCACTTCGAGCAGGCTCATGCCCGCGGCATGACGGCGGGAGAACGG
Organism: Pseudoxanthomonas sp.; assembly: GCF_051953815.1. Classification (GTDB taxonomy): domain Bacteria; phylum Pseudomonadota; class Gammaproteobacteria; order Xanthomonadales; family Xanthomonadaceae; genus Pseudoxanthomonas_A. The sequence continues at coordinate 23,072 of NZ_JBQCIJ010000029.1, forward strand.
GCGAGCCATGGCGTTGTTACGTCGCTGGACAGACATGCTTACCTCAATTCGATGTGCTATCGGGGAGCGGGCATGCGCCGCTCCCGCTGGCGGAGGTCACCTCGATCCGTCCGCTGGGGTGCAGCAGCACGTCGCGGATGTTGTTGGCCGGCCGGGTGGTGGGGATGCAGACGCGCAGCGTGAGCGGTCGCGACAGCGACGATGCCCCGCTCACGGGCCGGCCATCCGCGCGATAGGCGACCCTGTCCTCCCAAGAGCGGCTGTTGAACGCGTTGCCGGGGATGAACTCCACGGTGGATTTCAGCTGGGTGAACGCCAGGGACTTGCTGTCGTCATCGCCCTCGGGCCGCGCGAGCAGGAGGCCGTTCCATTTGCGCTGGCAGCATTGGCATTGGCTGCCGTCGCTGGAATCGCAAAGCATCACCCGCCGGTTCTGCCGAACGGCCTCCATGCGGGCGTTCTGCAGGGTGGCGATCACCTGGTCGCTGGCCGCGGCCAGACGGTTCTGATTGAGCATGGTTTCGAGGGACGGGGCGGCGATGGCGAGCAGGATCGCCAGCACGGCGATCGTCACCATCAGTTCGGTCAGGGTGAACCCCGCGGCGCGGCGCGCCGTATCCGGCCGCACCACGCCATTTCCGTTCCCCTCCCCCTTCATCTCCGTCTCCACCGTGTCATCGTCCATGGGAGTCACAGACCCGACTCCCGGCAGCGCCCCCTGCGCGGCCATGAGCCGCAGACCGAAGATGGAAACCTGAACGTGGTTCTGCGGCCATCGGAGGATTCCGAAAGAAGCCCAACCGTGGAAGCGGTCACGCCGCAGATCCGCGCGCCGATGGCGGTTCCGCACCTCCGGGCTTCGAGCGTGTCGGGATCAGCCCGCCGGTCGCGGGCACTTCCCGTTGCCGCTGGATGCGATCACTTCGACCCGGCCGCTGGCGCGGATCGTCACATCGCGGATGTTGTCGTGCGGGCGGGTCGTGGGAATGCACAGACGCATGCGACCCGCGGGCGCGGATTCCCCGCCCGCGCGCATCCGGCCGTCGGGGTCGTACCCCGTCCAGGCCGAGGCCGCCTGGTTGAGCTGAAAGGCAATCCGGGCGTCCATTCGGATGGTGGCCACCACGCCGTTCCCGCCGTCAAGCCGCCGGTAGGCCATCCAGCCTCCTGCGGCCGGAGCGTGGTCCGCGCAGTGCTCGCCATCCACGCTGCGGCAAAAATCCACGCGCGTGTTGCGGGCGACGGCTTCCAGGCGCGCCGCATTGAGGAACGCGAGCATCTCGTTGCTGGCCTTGGCCAGGCGGTTGCCGTTGATCAGGTGTTCAATCGACGGCATCGCCAGCGCGCTCAGGATGGCGAGCAATGCGGTGGTCACCATCAGTTCGACGAGGCTGAAGCCTCGCACGCGCTTGCGTGCGCCATGCCGTATGGGCGGGTGCATCTGCTGACTCCGTTGGTATCGATTCGTGTCGTCACGACGCGATCTCCGGATACGAACAGGAGTGCATCACATGACAATTGGAAGGAGACCACGGGCGTCGGCGGCGCCCCATCGGAATCGTCCGAAAGCCACACGAACCGGGATGCCGGTCGGGTGTGTCGCAGCGGCGCGGGCATGGCGCATGCCGACGCCACCCCGCCGATGCGGGGCCGGATGTCAATGTGAAAATTTTCTGTTTCAAGCCGTCCCGGGCGCCGATGCGGGGCGGGCTTGGCCCTACAATAGCGCCCCCATGCAAGGCCTCAACCCTCCCCAACGCGCCGCGGTCCAGCACGTGCACGGACCGCTGCTGGTGCTTGCCGGCGCCGGCAGCGGCAAGACGCGCGTGATCATCGAGAAGATCGCGCACCTGATCACCTCGGGACGGATGCCCGCCAAGCGCATCGCCGCGATCACGTTCACCAACAAGTCCGCCAAGGAAATGCGCGAGCGCCTGGGCAAGCGGCTCAAGAGCGACGTGACCGACGGCCTGACCGTGTGCACCTTCCACGCGCTGGGCTTGAAGTTCCTGCAGATCGAGCACGCGGCGGCGGGGCTGAAGCGCGGCTTTTCCATCTTCGACGCCGACGACGCGGCCGCGCAGATCAAGGATCTGATGACCGGCGCCAAACCCGATGCCATCGACGCGGCGAAAAACCTGATCTCGCGCGCCAAGAACGCCGGCCTTTCGCCCGAGGAGGCGATGGCGGCCGCGCGCAGCGCGCGCGAGCAGGAGGCCGCCAGCCTGTACGCGCGCTACCAGGCGCGCCTGTCGACGTTCAACGCGGTGGACTTCGACGATCTGATCCGCCTGCCGGTGCAGATCCTGGAAGGCAACGAGGACATCGCCAAGGCCTGGCGCGAGCGCATCGGCTACCTGCTGGTGGACGAGTGCCAGGACACCAACGACGCCCAGTACCGCCTGCTGAAGCAGCTGGCCGGCCCGCGCGGCGATTTCACCTGCGTGGGCGACGACGACCAGAGCATCTACGCCTGGCGCGGCGCCAATCCGGACAACCTGCTGGAGATGGCCAAGGACTATCCCAAGCTGGAGATCATCAAGCTGGAGCAGAACTACCGCTGCTCCAACCGGGTGCTGCGCGCCGCCAATACGCTGATCGCCAACAATCCGCACGAACACCTGAAGAAGCTGTGGAGCGATCAGCCGGACGGCGATCGCATCCGGGTGTGGGAATGCCGCGACAGCGAGCACGAAGCCGAGAAGGTCGCCGCCGAGATTGCCTTCCTGCACACGGCCCGCGAGGCACCGTGGAGCGATTTCTGCATCCTGTTCCGCGGCAACCACCAGTCGCGGGTGCTGGAGAAGGCGCTGCAACTGCTGCGCGTGCCCTACCATCTGACCGGCGGCACCGCCTTCCTGGAACGCCAGGAAGTGAAGGACGCGCTGTCGTGGCTGCGGCTGGTCGCCAATCCGGACGACGACACCGCGTTCCTGCGCGCGGTGCAGTCGCCCAAGCGCGAAGTCGGCACCACTTCGCTGGCCAAGCTGGCCGAAATGGCGCAGCACGCGGGCATGCCGATGTCGCGCGCGGCCGAGTCGATGACCGTGCTGAAGGCGCTGCCGGCGCGCGCGGCCAATGGCCTGAGCGCGTTCAACGACGTGATCCGGGATCTGCGCGATCACACCAAAACGTTGTCGGCCAAGGAACTGCTGCTGCGCCTGATCGAGCGCTCCGGCCTGCTGGCCGACCTGCGCGCGCAGAGCAAGGATCAGGCCGGCTTCGAACGGCGACGCGCCAACCTGGACGAACTGGCCGACTGGTTCGACGGCGGGCCGCGCGGCGGCAATGTCGGCGATCTGGCCGCGCAGCTGGCGCTGCTGTCGCGCAACGACAAGGACGACGGCGGCAACCAGGTGCGGCTGATGAGCCTGCACGCGGCCAAGGGCCTGGAGTTCCGCTACGTCTTCATCGTCGGCTGCGAGGACGGCGTCTTGCCGCACGAGATCAGCGTGGAGGAAGGCAACCTGGCCGAGGAACGCCGCCTGATGTACGTGGGCATCACCCGCGCCAAGCAGGCGCTGTGGCTGAGCCACAGCCGCGAGACCCGCCGCTTCGGCGAACGCATCCGGCTGATGCCCAGCCGCTTCCTGGACGAACTGCCCGCCGAGGAACTGCAACGCGACGGCGCCGATCCGGTCGCCGACGCCGAGCGCAAGAAGGAGCGCGCGAGCGCGGGGCTGGCGGCGATCCAGGCGTTGCTGGACGGCTAGCGGGCGGCCCCTTCCCGGGAAGGGGAGCATTGGTCCTTTGCGCTCAGGAGATCAGGCCGCTCTCACCTGCCCGCGCTCCGCTTTTCCCGTTCCCCTTCCAAGGGGAACCCGGAAAAACCGGACGCCAGATCATTCACCAGGTCGCGCATGGCGTCCGCGAGGTCGGCGAGGCCCGGCTCCTCGATCGGGAAATGCCCGCACCCGCGCAGCAAGACCAGCCGCGTCGGCGCCGCCGTTCGGCGAAGCACGCGGGCGCTTATTTCCACCGGGGTCCACGCATCCAGCTCGGGATGCACGAGCAGCACCGGCACGGTCATCGATTCCGGAGCGACGTGCCGGTAGCGCAGATAGGAGGCGAGAAAGCCCAGTGGAACCGAAGCTCCACCTCCGAGCGGATCGTCGGCGCACATCCGCGACAGTTCGGGATTGCGACTCATCTTCGAGAGATTCGCCACCCAGCGCATCGGAATCATCGCGTCGGCGAGCGGACCACGCGCAAGCACGGACAGCGGCCCGGCCAGCAGGCCGAGCGGGCCGAAACGGGTCATCCGCGCTCGTGCCCGCCAGTCGCGGGGATCGAGAAGACAGGTTGCGGCCACCGCCGCGACGGCGGGGGATGCCGCGGCGACCTCGTAGGCGAGCATGCCGCCGATGCTGGCTCCAAACAGGATGAGGGGACGATCATCGTGCTCGGCGGCAACGAAATCGCTCAACAGCCGCACCCAGTCGGCGTAGCGAACGGCCTCCGGGCGAGGTGACACGGTTCGTCCGTACAGCGGAAGGTCGATCGCGGTGACATCAACCCCCTGTTCGGCGAGCAGCGCGGCCAATGGCCAGAGTGCGCCGCTGTGCCCGCCCGCCCCGTGGACGACGATCACGCGCGCGGCTGCGTTCGGCCGGGGCGCCTTCACGACGTGGACACGATGGCCGCGCCACGACCATTCGCTTTCGTGCGTCTGTATCTGTGATGCGCCCGTCTGTCGACGGGCAGGAATGCCAGGTAGGGATTGGAACTCACGATTTCAGGCTATCTCCGCCGTCAATCGGCCACAAGGTGGACGCCTGCCCGATCATCTCGCTAGGCTTCACACAGTTCCCCGCAGGTGTCGCCATGACCCGTTCCAGTCCCGTCTGGTTGCCGATCGGATTCGCCATCGCGCTGATTGGCGTCGGCTTCAAGTACTGGCAGCTGCCCGCGGATCAGGCGGCGCTGCCGGCCGCGCTGTACACGCCCGGATTGGCCGCCGTGGCGGCGGTGGCGATGCTGCTGCGCGCCTTCGGGACCGGACGTTTCCTGCGCATCTGGGTATGGGCGGCCATCGCGGTGCCGGTCGCGGTGGTGCTGCGCCATCTGCTGGCCGACGACACGGCGACGGTGGCGTGGTCGCGGGAATTGTCGATCGCGACCCTGCTCGGCCTGGGCGCGTCGCTGATCGGCACCGCCATCGGCAGCCTGCTGCTGTTGCGTTCCAGCCGGCGCCCGCAATGAGCGATCCGGCGGCCGGGTTCCGGCTGCTGGCCGGCTACAACCGCTGGATGAACGAGCGGCTGTACGCGCTGGCCTCGGAACTGCCGGCAGCGGATGTGTTCGCCGATCGTGGCGCGTTCTTCGGTTCCATCTTCGGCACCCTGAGCCATCTGGTGGTGGCCGACACGATCTGGCTGAAACGCTTCCGCCAGCATGCCTCGCGATCGGAGGTCCTGGCGCAGATGGATGCGCTGGACACACCGCGCGCGCTGGATGCCCGGCCGTGCGCGGATCTGGCCGCGCTGCGCGCGCGCCGCGAATGGCTGGACGGCATCATCGTGGCCTGGGTGGACACGCTGGACGCGGCGACGCTCGCGGTGCCGCTGGAATATCTGAACCTGCGCGGCGATCCATTCCGGCGCCCGCTGGACGGCACGCTGCTGCACTTCTTCAATCACCAGACCCATCACCGTGGCCAGATCACCACGCTGTTCGCGCAGATGGGCGTGGACGTGGGAGTGACGGACCTGTTCGTGCGGGTGCCGGATCTGTCCGCCGCGGATCGGTGAAGCCGACGGGAAGCCAGCTTCGCGCCAGGCGGCGGGATCTCTCAAGAGCAAATCCCCCGTCGCCTGCGGCGCCCGCCCCCTTTTTCAAAGGGGGCTATCCAAAGCGACTTTTTCGCATGAATCCGCTTTTGCTTCCCCCTTTGCAAAAGGGGGATTGAGGGGATTCAGCTTTCCCGCTGCGCGAGCAGCTGCGCGATCTGCTCCTGCAGAGCGGCCACGTCCGCTTCCAGCGCCTGCACGCGCGCTTCCAGGTCGGAGGAATTCGATGCCGTCGCCACGGGCACGCGCGCGGCGATGGCGGCGATGTCCACGGCACCGGACAGCAGGTGCATGTAGCGGTCCTCGCGCTGGCCGGGACCGCGCGGAATCTGCACCGCCAGCGCGGGCTGGCGCTGGGCGAGGCGATCCAGGTGGTGGCGCAGGTCCTCGGCGTCGGCGAACTTCGCCAGGCGCTCGCCGCGCGCCAGCAGTTCGTGCACCGTCTGCGGACCGCGCAGCAGGAGCAGGCCCAGCAAGGCGACCTGCTGTTGCGGCAGGCTGAAATGCTGGCCGGTGCGGTGTTCGTAACGTTCGGCGCGCGAGGAGAACACCTGCCGCGCCAGTCCCTTCTGTTCCAGCGCGCGCAGACCGCGATTCACCTCGCCCGGTTCCAGGTTCATCACCGGATCGCGGGCGGTCTTCTGGTTGGCCGCGGACTGGGCCGCGTTGACGGTCAGCGGATACACGTCCGGCGTGGTGGCCTCCTTCTCGATCAGGCAGCCCAGCAGGCGGGCTTCCGTGGCATCGAGAACGGGGGCCGCGGCGACGGATTCGGAGGAAATGGATGCGGAAGAGAAGTCGGATTCGGTGCTCATGCGATCAGGATACCGTCCCGGCGTGGCGATCCCGCGTCGCCGCCGCGCGGAAGCGCGGGAAAAGCGGCTGAAACCGCGCTCGGCTAAAATCGCGCCACTCACGTTCGATGGAACCGCGATGCGTCCTGCCCTGCTGACGGCCAGTGTCCTGGCCTCCCTCCTGTCCCTGTCCGGCTGCAAGCGCACCGAGGCGCCATCCCCCGCCGCCCCCCCTGCCGTGGAAGCGCCAAAGGCCGCCTCCACCGCCGCGCCCGCGCCGGGCTTCCACGACAACCTCAATGCGGTGGCCTGGGTGCAGACCTCGGTGGAATACAAGGCGCTGGCCGAGCAGAGCTACCGCGCCGCCGCCGATCACCTGGACGCGGCGCTGAAGGAAAAGCACTGGGACGCGCTGGTGCCGGACGAGCGCGGCAACGCGGCCACCGGCCTGAAGCCGGCGGTGGTGATGGACGTGGACGAGACCGTCCTGGACAACTCGCCCTACCAGGCGCGCCTGATCCGCGACGGCAAGGAATACGACGAAGTCAGCTGGGACCAGTGGGTGGCCGAGAAGAAGGCCAAGCCCGTGCCGGGCGTGGTCGATTTCGCCAAGGCCGCCAACGCCAAGGGCGTGACCGTGCTGTACATCTCCAACCGCGCCGTCCATCTGAAGGAAGCCACCCTGGCCAACCTGCGCGCGGTCGGCCTGCTGGTCGCCGACGACAGCGTGTTCCTGGGCCTGGGCACGGTGGTGGAAGGCTGCGAGCAGAACGGCTCGGAAAAGAACTGCCGTCGTCGCCTGGCCGGGCAGAAGTACCGGGTGCTGATGCAGTTCGGCGATCAGATCGGCGACTTCGTGCAGGTCGAGGTCAATACGCCGGAAGGCCGGCAGAAGCTGTACGACGAATACGAGGACTGGTTCGGCGAACGCTGGTGGATGCTGCCCAACCCGACCTACGGTTCCTGGGAGCCGGCGCTGTTCAACAACGACTGGGCGCAACCGGCCGAAGCCCGCAGCCAGGCCAAGCGCGCCGCGCTGGACGTGGCCCGATGAGCGCGCGACCGCTGCAGCTCGGCACCCGCGAGCGGCTGATCGTCGCGCTCGACGAGCCCACTGGCGCCGAGGCGCTGGCCTGGGTGGATCGGCTGGGCGACGCCGTCCGCTTCTACAAGATCGGCATGGAGCTGCTGGCGTCGGGCGACTACTTCCGGGTGCTGGACGAACTGGCCCGCCGCGACAAGAAGATCTTCGTCGACCTGAAGTTCTTCGACATTCCCGCCACCATCGCCGGCGTCATCAAGGGCCTGTCCCGCTGGCCGGTGAGCTACTGCACGATCCATGGCTGGCATGCCGGGATGATGGAGGCCGCCGCTGCCGCGCGCAGCGGCGATATGCGCCTGCTCGCGGTCACCGTGCTGACGTCGATGGATGGCAATGATCTCAAATCCATGGGTATCGACGGCGAACCGGCGGACATCGTCGTCCAACGCGCGCTGGCCGCGCAAGCCGCCGGCATCGACGGCGTGATCGCCTCGGGCCAGGAGGCCGGCGTCATCCGCGCCGCCACCGGTCCGGGTTTCGACATCGTCTGCCCGGGCATCCGTCCCGATGGTCCGGTGGGCGACGACCAGAAGCGCACGGTGGGCGTGGCCGAGGCTTTCCGCCTGGGCGCGGACGCGATCGTGGTGGGCCGCCCCATCCGCCAAGCGGCGGATCCGCGCGCGGCGGCGGAGGCGATTCAGCTTGAAATCGCCGATTCATTCAAATAAATCAATTGCTTACATCGCAATTATTCAGGTATTGCTTTAAATAGGGGCCGGCGCTAGTCTGTGCGCCATCCGGCTTCGGCCGGACATGTGCCACAACACATAGTCCTCCGGCTTCGGCCGGCTTCAGGAGGCGGGCGGTTCCCATCCGGAATCGCCGCCTCCTTTTTTATTTCGCCGGAAGCAAATCCCCCTCAGTCCCCCTTTTGCGAAGGGGGAGGTCTTGCAACCCTTTGCAAAAGGCGACGGGGGATTGCTCCCGGCGCGTAAAACAGGACCGGCGTCGCTTGCCCGGATCGCGCCCGACCGGCCAAGATGCGGCCCGACTTGGGGAAGTCCTGCCGATGCCTATCGCTCCGAACGCGCGCCGCGCCTTGCCTGTCCTGCTGCCGTTGCTGCTGCCGTTGCTGCTGGCGACGCTGCTGGTGGCCTGCAGGCGCGAGCCGGAAGAACTCGCCGGCGCCCGCAGTGAACCGGCTGCCGCCGTGCGTGAACTGGTGGACCACCTGCGCCGCGACGACGTGGTCGGCTTCGCCCGCGCGGCGGTTCCGCCGGCGGACTACGCGGCGCTGGAAACCGCCTGGCGCGAGGATCGCAGCCGCTGGCCGCTGACCGAACTGCCGCTCAGCCGGCAACTGGTGCCGATGCTGGCCGCGTTGTCGGCGCCGGGTTCGGAACAGGCGCTGATGCGCGACTTCAACCGCCAGTTCGCCCGCCAGGACCGGGACGTGCGTCAGGCCGCCCGCTCGCTGGGCCTGTTCGGCGTGCAGTACCTGAAGAAGGAAGGCGACTACACCCCGACCCAGCGGCTCCACTACACCCAGGTGGTGCAGACCTTCAGCGAATGGGCCCAGGACGCGCCGCTGGCGGATCCGGCGCTGGCGCGCAATACCATCAACCGGATGGCCGCCGCCGCCCGCCAGGCCGGACTGGCCAGCGAGGCGGACCTGCGCGAGGCCGGCATGGACGGCAGCCTGCGCCGGCTGGCGCCGGTGTTCATCGAGATCAAGGCGAGTTTCGCCCGCTACGGCCTGCCGCTGGACACCACCCTGGCCGACCTGCGCACCGGCCTGGTCGAACAGAAGGGCGACCGCGCCACGGTGCGGATCCACTATCCGCTGGGCAACCGCGAGATCGACAGCCAGGTCAGCCTGGAGCGCCGCGACGGCCGCTGGTACCTGAGCGACTACCTGCGCGCGGCCGAGGCGACCCGGTCACCGCCGCCCGGCGACCCGGCGCCGGAAGCGACGGTGCCTCCGCCGGAGCCCCAAGGCCACTGAGACGGTCTTTCCGGGCCCGGAAGCGCTTCCTTGCAGGCCTGAACCCACGGGTCCCGCAGGGGGTCCGCGCTTTCCAGCCGGACAGGCCCGTGGGCCATAATGCCGCCGATGCCAGAACAGAACCCCCTGCCGTTCCCGGAAGCCCCCACCCCGACGCCGCCGGACAAGAAGCCGGAAGCGCCGCGCGAGCCGGCGTCCGAATCCGCTCCCTCCACCCGCGCCCCGGTGCCGGCGGCGCCCGCGCGTGCCTCGCGGCGTCCGCTGTGGGCGCGCCTGCTGGGCAAGCTGGCCGACCCCTGGCTGGCCCTGCGCATCGAGCCGGAGTCGCCGCGGGAAGTCGTGGACGGTCGCCCGGTCTGCTACGTGCTGGAGGACTACGGCCTGTCCAACGCGCTGATCCTGGATCGCGCCTGCCGTGACGCCGGCCTGCCCTCGCCGCTGGAACCGCTGCCGGTGGGCGGCGACCCGCTCGGCCGCAAGCGCGCCTACGTGGCGCTGTCCCGGCGCAACGCCAGCACCCTGATTCCCGACCAGATCAGCGCCAAGACCCATTCCGGCTCGCTGGCCAAGCTGCTCCAGGCCCACCGCGCCAATCCCGAACTCGACGTCCAGCTGGTGCCGGTCTCGATCTTCGTCGGCCGCGCGCCGGATAAGCAGAGCGGCTGGTTCTCGGTGCTGTTCTCGGAAAACTGGGCCATCGTCGGCCGCTTCCGCCGGCTACTGGCGATCCTGCTCAACGGCCGCGGCACCATCGTCCGCTTCGCCCCGCCGGTATCACTGCGCGACACCGTGGCCGAAGGGCTGGACCCGGAACGCACGGTGCGCAAGCTCTCGCGCGTGCTGCGCACGCACTTCCACCGCATCCGCGAAGCGATCATCGGACCGGATCTGTCGACCCGCCGCCTGCTGGTGGACCAGGTGCTGGCCGCCGAACCGGTGCGCGAGGCGATCGCCGAACAGGCCAAGCGCGACAAGAGCAAGCCCGAGGACGCCTGGAAGAAGGCGCATGCCTACGCCTGGGAAATCGCCGCAGACTATTCCAATCCGGTGGTGCGCTCGGCCAGCTTCCTGCTCTCGCACGTCTGGAACCAGATCTACGACGGCGTGCTGGTCCATCACCTGGACAAATTCAAGGAGGCCGCGCCGGGCCACGAAGTGGTCTACGTGCCCTGCCACCGCAGCCACATGGACTACCTGCTGCTGTCGTACCTGCTGTACGAACGCGGCATCGTGCCGCCGCACATCGCCGCCGGCATCAACCTCAACCTGCCGGTGGTCGGCACCATCCTGCGCAAGGGTGGCGCGTTCTTCATGCGCCGCAGTTTCCGCGGCAATCCGCTGTACTCGGCGGTGTTCACCGAATACGTGGCGCAGCTGGTGTCCGGCGGCTATTCGCTGGAGTACTTCATCGAAGGCGGGCGCTCGCGCACCGGCCGGCTGCTGCCGCCCAAGGGCGGCATGATCTCGATGACCGTGCGCGCTTTCCTGCGCCAGCCGCGCAAGCCGGTGCTGTTCCAGCCGGTCTACATCGGCTACGAGAAGCTGCTGGAGGGCAACAGCTACCTGGACGAACTGAGCGGCCGGCCCAAGGAGAAGGAATCCATCTGGGTGCTGCTGTGGAACATCCCCAAGGTGCTCAAGCAGAACTACGGCCAGGTGGTGGTGAACTTCGGCGAGCCGATTCCGCTGGGCGAAGTGCTGGCCGAGCACGCGCCCGAATGGGACGGCAAGCCGGTGTCCGAGGACGACAAGCCGGCCTGGCTGTCCGACACCATCGACACCCTGGCCCAGCGCATCCACGTCAACATCAACCGCGCCGCCGACGTGAACCCGATCAACCTGCTGGCGCTGGCGCTGCTGTCCACGCCCAAGCACGCGATGGGCGAAGTGGATCTGATCGCGCAGATCGAGCTGTCCAAATCGATGCTGGCGGATCTGCCGTATTCGGACCGGGTCACGGTCACCCCGCATTCGCCCGAGCGGATCATCGCCCACGGCGAGGAAATCGGCGTGCTCAAGCGCATCAAGCACCCGCTGGGCGACGTCATCAGCTTCGACAGCGACGACACCGCGGTGCTGATGAGCTACTACCGCAACAACGTGCTACACCTGTTCACCGCGTCGTCGTGGATCGCGTGCTGCTTCCAGAACAACCGGCGCATGAGCCGCGCGGGCGTGCTGCGCCTGGGGCGTGGACTGTATCCGTTCCTGCAGGAGGAACTGTTCCTGCCGTGGAGCGAGGACGAGTTCGTCGAGCGCATGGATCGCACCGTCGACGTGTTCATCCGCGAGGGCCTGCTGCAGCAGGTCAATGAGGAAGACGGCGGCATCCTGGCGCGCAGCGCCGGCCAGACCGACGAGGTGTTCCGCCTGCGCGCCATCGGCCACTCGCTGCAGCAGGCGTTCGAGCGTTATTACATCGCCATTTCGGTGCTGGTGAAGAACGGCCCCGGCAAGCTCGGCGCGGCCGAACTGGAGAGCCTGTGCCAGCAGGCCGCGCAGCGGCTGAGCCTGCTGTACGCGCCGGCCGCGCCGGAATTCTTCGACAAGACGCTGTTCCGCGGCTTCATCCGCAAGCTGCGCGAGATCAAGCTGGTGTGGCCGGACGAGAACAGCAAGCTGGTGTTCGACGAGCGCCTGGATGCGTGGGCCAAGGACGCCAAGGTGATCCTGGGCCGCGAACTGCGCCACACGATCGAGCGCGTCAGCCCGGAAGCCGCGGCGCCGGCGGAGCCCGTCGCGCCGGTGGAGTGAGCCGCGCGCCCCGGTCGCCGGGCGTCGGTCAGTTGAGATGCCCGAAGCTGCGGGTCAGCCACGCCTTGGCGGCGGCGCCCGCGACCGGGTCTTCCACCAGATCGCGCAGCGGCGAGCCGCATTCGCCCAGGTGCGCGGCATCGTCGATCACCAGCGCCATCCGCAGCAGTTCCGCGCCGCCGGCCAGGATGACCGGTGGCAGGTATTCGCGGAAACCGTAGTGTTCGAACGCATCGATCAGGAACGGTTCGCACGCCACCAGCCAGAAACGGACGCCGTTGTCCTGGGCCCAGCGGTAGGTGCCTTCCATCAGCCGATCCACCACCCGCTTGGCGCGCTGATCCGCCTGCACCGCGAAGCGGGTGCCGACCGCCACGCTCTGCGGCGGCCAGGCGCGGGCGAACCGATCGACCTGGAACAGGCTGCCGTATTCGACCTGCACGGCCGGCGAGCCGAAATCATGCAGGCGCAGGGTCGCCACCGCTTGCGGGCCGACCTCGACCACCACCGTGGTGCCGCATCCGTCCAGGCCGTCGGCGATGCGTTTGCCGCGCCCGTCCGGCCGGCCCCGTTCCAGGAAATACACCTCGCGCCGCAGCCGCTGGACATCGCCCAGCGCTTCGCCGGGCGCGATCCGGCGCACCCGCAGCGGGCCCGTGGCCACGCCCGGCTCGCGCGGCGGGGCCAGACCCGCGATGGCTTCGTTTTCCTGGTTCATGCGGCTCCTGGCCACGCCCTGCTCGCCCGAAATGGGCACCTGTTCACAGAAATGAAGCAAGCATCGGGCCAACTCCGGCCAAGTCCCGGGATTGCCTGAAGACGGGGCCTCCGAGGGGTCATCCGCCGCCAAGGGACCGCCATCGGGCGGCCGGGCGGGTGACGCGACGCGTCAGCTTCGGGCGGGATCGGACGCGGGCGGAGCGCCCGGGACGGGTCAGGCCGGTTCGTCGGGGATCAGCGCGCTTTCCAGCCGGGCGATGCAGTCCTTCAACCAGAGCTTGCGCTTCTTCATGCGCTTGATGGCGACTTCGTCGGTTTCCGGATCGCTGGCCACCCATTGCGCGATCGCCTCGTCCAGCTCGCGATGCTCGCGCCGGAGTTCGGCGATGCGCTGGGCGATGTCGGCGGGGTTCTGGGTATCCACGCGTCGAGCGTACACCGGCCGGGGTTTCGTCGTCATCGCGGTGCGGCCGGTACAATGGCCGTTCGCATGAACGTCATCCAGCCCCTGCCCCAGGTCCTCGCCGATCCCACGCCGCGCGCATCGGATCCCCGTCGCCACGCCCGCGAACAGGGCAAGCTCGCCAAGCGCCTGCGCCGCCAGGTCGGCCAGGCCATCGCCGACTACGGGATGATCGAGGAAGGCGACCGGATCATGGTGTGCCTGTCCGGTGGCAAGGACAGCTACACGATGCTGGACATCCTGCTGCAGTTGCAGAAGAAGGCGCCGGTCAACTTCGAGCTGGTGGCGGTGAACCTGGACCAGAAGCAGCCGGGTTTCCCCGAGCACATCCTGCCGGACTACCTCGCGTCGATCGGGGTGCCGTACCGGATCCTGGAGCAGGACACCTATTCGGTGGTGTCGCGGGTGGTGCCGGAAGGCAAGACCATGTGTTCGCTGTGCTCGCGCCTGCGCCGCGGCGCGCTGTACTCCCATGCCGAGGAGCAGGGTTTCACCAAGATCGCGCTGGGCCACCACCGCGACGATCTGGTGGCGACCTTCTTCCTCAACCTGTTCTTCCACGCCAAGCTGTCCGGCATGCCGCCCAAGCTGCGCTCCGACGACGGCAAGCACGTGGTGATCCGGCCGCTGGCCTACGTGCGCGAATCGGACATCGAGGCCTACGCCGAAGCCAGGGCGTTCCCGATCATCCCCTGCAACCTGTGCGGCAGCCAGGAGAACCTGCAGCGCAAGCAGGTCAAGAAGATGATGGACGCCTGGGAACGCGAATCGCCCGGCCGCATCGAAACCATCTCGCGCGCGCTGGGCGACATCCGGCCCTCGCAGCTGAGCGATCCGAAACTGTTCGACTTCCTCTCCCTCGGCCACCGCGACGGCGCGCAGCAAGCCGACGCGCATGCATGGCTGGCGGGGGAAGCGCGGGATTCGGGATTGGAGAGTGGGGATTCGTAGCACCGTCCCCATCTCTTTCCCCTGACCGAACTCCCATTCCCGAATCCCCACTCCCGGCCCCTGAATGTTCTTCCGCAACCTGACGCTGTTCCGTTTCAATCCCTCGCTCGATTTCTCCCAGCTCGACGAACTGCTTCCCGAGGCGCGGCTCAAGCCGGTCGGCCCGCTGGAGCTGTCCTCGCGCGGCTTCATCTCGCCGTTCGGACGGGGCGAGGAAGCGCTGTCGCATCGCATCCAGGATTCGATCTGGCTGAGCGTCGGCGGCGAGGACAAGATCCTGCCCGGCGCGGTGGTCAACGACCTGCTGGCGCGCAAGCTGGAGGAAATCGAGGAGAAGGAAGGCCGCAAGCCGAGCGGACGCACCCGCAAGCGGCTGAAGGACGACCTGCTGATGGAGCTGCTGCCGCGCGCCTTCGTCAAGCCCTCGCGCACCGACGCGCTGCTGGATCTGGAGCATGGCTTCGTCGCCGTGGACAGTTCCTCGCGCAAGAGCGGCGAGAACGTGGTGTCCGAGATCCGCCGCGCGATGGGCAGCTTCCCGGCCCTGCCGCTCAACGCGGAAATCGCGCCGCGCGCGATCATGACTGGCTGGATCGCCGGCGAACCGCTGCCCGAAGGCCTGAGCCTGGGCGAGGAATGCGAACTCAAGGACGCGATGGAAGGCGGCGCGGTGGTCAAGTGCCAGCACCAGGAACTGCAGAGCGATGAAATCGCCAAGCACCTGGAAGCCGGCAAGCAGGTCACCCGGCTGGCCCTGACCCTGGACGATCACGTCTCCTTCGTTCTCGGCGAGGACCTGATCATCCGCAAGCTGAAGTTCCTCGATGGCGCGGTCGATCAGCTGGAGAACACCGAGCGCGAGGATCTGCGCGCCGAACTGGACGCCCGCTTCGCGCTGATGGCCGGCGAGGTGAAGCGCCTGTTCACCGTGCTGGAAGGCGCGCTGAAGCTGAGCAAGGCCGAAGACTGATTCGGGATGAGCGGCCATGTGGCCGTTGAGAGCCGGGAATCGGGAATCGCAGGAGCCCTGCTTTTGCCTCCCCCTTGACCCGCCATCCGCTTCGCGGGTGCCCGCCCTCTTTTTCAAAAGGGAGCTTCACTGGACTTTCCAGGGTGAAGCGTCGGTGCATTGCGCTTGCCCGATCCTCCCTCGTTGCGTCCGGACACCCGGCAACCGGGCATTCCGTGCGATGCTTTCGCCATGCTTCCCCGGTTGCAACGCCTGATCGCCAAGACGCCCCGCGGCGTCGAGCGCGATGTCGTTCCCCTGTTGCTGGATGACGGACGCCGCATCGAGGTACAGCGGGTCCGCGACCCGCGCGCGCGCCGGCTCAAGCTGAGCGTGGACGAGCGCGGCGCGCGGCTGACCCTGCCGATGCGCGCCAGTCTTGTTTCGGGCGAGCGTTTCCTGCACGAGCACCGCGCCTGGCTGCAGGCGCAGCTGGCCCGCCAGCTCGGCGCGGAGGCATTGCCGACCCTGGAGCCCTTCGTCACCGCGACCCTGCCCCTGCGCGGACACGACGTGCCGGTGGACTGGGAGGAAGGCCGCTACGCGGCCATCCAGCATGACGGTGGACGCATCCGCGTCCGCATGCCCACCCGGCTCGGCGACGCCGGCCTGCGCCGGCATCTGCGCGCCTTTTACGAGACCGAGGCGCGCGCGGACATCAATCGCTGGCTGCCCCGCTACCTGGCGGCATTGCCGCGCACTCCGTCGCCGATCCGGCTGAAGATGATGTCCTCGCTGTGGGGCTCGCTGAGTCCGGATGGCGCGATGACCCTGGATCTGTCGCTGATCATCGCCCGGCCGTCGGCGTTCGAGTACGTCCTGGTCCATGAACTCTGCCATCTCATCCACGCCAACCATTCGCGCGCGTTCTGGCGCGAGGTGCAGACGCGGTTCCCGGCCTGGCGCGACGAGCGCGCCTATTTCCATGAACATGGACGCCGACTCAAGGCCAGCCTGCGCGCGCTGCTGGCCGGATGAGTTTTCCGCTATCGTTCCTGTCGGTAACGGCCGGCCCGGTCCGGGTGCCGTGGTCCTTATCGGACACCTACAAGGAGAAACGGGAATGCGTGGAATGCTGTTGTTGTGCTGCATGGCGCTGGCCCTGGCGGGCTGCAAGAAGTCGGCCGAGGAAAGCCTGGCCGAAGCGGCGCTGGAAAAAGCGACCGGCCACAAGGTCGACGTCGACAAGGATGGCGAGTCGATCACCATCAAGACCGACGAAGGCGAAATGAAGATCCACAGTGGCGACAGCGCCACCTTGCCGGTCAATTTCCCCAAGGACGTCTATCTGCCGACCGGTTACGCGGTCGAAAGCGTGATGGAAGTGAACAAGACCCAGCTGGTCGCGCTCAAGGCCCCGGGCGAAGTCGCCAAGCTGTACGCCGATGCGCGCACGGCGATGGAGAAGCAGGGCTGGAAGCAGACGATGGCGATGCAGGGCAGCGCCAACGAGGGCCTGCTGGCCTATGAAAAGGACGGCCGCAAGGCGACCGTTTCGTTCAATGGCGAAGGTGCGGGCGAACCGGTCTCGATCGGCCTGCAGGTGATGGAAGCGGAAGCCGAAACCGCCGCGCAGTAGTCATCGCCATGCCTGTCCTGCCTACGTCAGGCGACGTTCGGCGGGACGGAGCGCAACCGGAAGCGGCCCGCGGGCCGCTTCCGGTTTTCAGCCGCCGGGCGCGCTGAGGAAATCGCCGATCGCCCGCGCCACCCCGGCCGGATCTTCCATGTGCAGATGGTGGGTGCCGGCCATCACGATCAGTTCGCCGTGCGGCAACAGGCCCGCGCGCTGGCTGCGCAGCGGTTCGGGGAAATACGGCTGCGCGGGTTCGGCGAAGATCACCCGGGTCGGGCACCGGATGTCCGCGACCAGCGCGGCGATCTGCGCCTCGTCCAGCCGCTGCGGCGTGGGCAGGGTCAGGCGCTGATCGCTGCTCCAGACATGGCCGCCCTCCACCGCCCGGATGCCGCGTTCGACCAGCAGGCGCGCGTTGGCCTCGCTCAGCTGGTTGGCCTGCATGCGGGCCCGGATCGGCGTGGCGATGTCGGTGAACACGCGCAACCGCTTGCCCGGCAGCGCGCGTGCGGCGGCGATGGCCTCCTGCCAGCGCGCGGCGGTGCGATCCACGGTTTCCGACAAACCGCCCAGCGCCTCGATCGCGACCAGGCAGCGCACCCGCCGCGGCGAGGATGCGGCCAACAGGCTGGCGATGCCCGCGCCCATCGAATGCCCCAGCAGGCAGAACTCGTCCCAGCCCAGCGCATCGGCCAGGTCCAGCACCGCGTTGACCGCCACGCCGCTGGTGTATTCGGCGCCCGGCCCGATGTGCACGCTGTGGCCGTGCCCGGGCAGATCCGGCACCACCAGCTCTATCCCGGAAAGGTGTCCGGACAGCGGCAGGAAACTGGCCGCATTGTCCAGCCAGCCGTGCAGCGCCAGCACCCGCGACCCGCCCGGCTCGCCGCCGCGCAGCCCGCCGATGCGGCCCATCGCGATGTCGGCGGAGAATTCCTCCAGCTTCATGCCGGTTCCCCGGCCACCTGGCGCGCCAGCGCCGCCAACGCGTCGGCGTGGGCCGGCGTGGCATTGAGACAGGGGATGTAGCGCAGCTCGCCGCCCTGGCCGGCGAACCGCTGGACGAAGCCGATGCCCACTTCCTCCAGGGTTTCCAGGCAGTCCACCGCGAAACCGGGGCAGACCACGTCGACCTTGCGCAGACCGCGCGCGGCCATCGCGTCGAGGGTGGCGTCGGTGGCCGGTTCCAGCCAGCGTTCCTTGCCGAAACGGGACTGGTAGGTCAGGGTCCATTCGTCCTCGCCCAATCCCAGCGCCGCGGCGATCGCGCGACTGCTGGCCTCGCAGCGGCGCGGGTAGGGATCGCCATCGCGGGCCAGCCGCTGCGGCAGGCCATGGAACGAGAACAGCAGATGCTCGCCGGCGCCGTTGCGCGCACGCCAGTCGCGGATCGAATCCGCCACCGCGCGCACCCAGCCGGCGTCGACCGAATAGTCGTCGATCACGGTGACGTCGAAACCGCGGGCTTCGCGCGCCAGCACGTCCTTCACCGACTCGGTGGTGGTGGTCGAGTATTGCGGGTAGAGCGGCAGCACGATCAGTCGGCGGATGCCCGCCCGGCGCAGCTCGCGCAGCCGCTCCGGCAGCGCCGGCCGGCCGTAGCGCATGGCGTCGACCACCCGCCAGCGCGGCAGGCGCTGCTGCAGCGCCTCGGCCAGACGGCGGGTATGCACCGCCAGCGGCGAGCCTTCCGGCAGCCAGATCTGCGCGTACTTGTGGGCCGCGCGCGGACCGCGCAGCGGCAGGATCAGGCCGTACAGCAACGGCAGCCAGATCCAGCGGCTGAGCTGGACCACGCGGGGATCCTGCAGGAACTCGCCCAGATAGCGCCGGACGGCGGGTGCCGTGGGCGCCTCGGGCGTGCCTAGATTGACCGCGATCAGCGCGGTATCGGGTGCGTCGGGCATCCGCGTATTGTGGCAGAGCGCACTCTCGCGAGCCGCTTCTCCCATCAATGACTTTCTTCGGTCGGATCGATGGACGGCGACCGAAGCCCGGAATCCTCAGCGCCGATTCATTCGACTGCACCTATTTTCAAGCAGTTGCAGTAAATTTCTGCGAATCCACCTTCGGAGCGCCCATGAAACGCCGCCATTCCCGCCTGCTCATGCTGCCGGCAGCGACCCTGCTGGCCACCGCCCTGTTCGCCGGCCAGGCCCTCGCCGGTCCCAAGGAAGACGAGCGCGCCACCAACGCGGTGCGGGTGCTGGACGAAATCCGCCGGATCCCCGAGGAAGGCATTCCCGACAAGCTGCTGGACGAAGGCCGCGCCATCGTGGTCATCCCCGACACCCTCAAGGCCGGACTGGTGTTCGGCGGTCGTCGCGGCCATGGCCTGATGTCGGTCAAGAACCCGGACGGCACCTGGTCGCAGCCGGTGTTCGTCAAGCTGACCGGCGGCAGCATCGGCTTCCAGGCCGGCGTGCAGTCCTCGGACATCGTCCTGGTGTTCCGCAACGACCGCAATCTGGACAACATCGTCAACGGCAAGATCACCCTGGGCGCCGATGCCGGCGTGGCCGCCGGTCCGGTGGGCCGCAACGCCGCCGCCGCCACCGACGGCCAACTGAAGGCCGAGATCTGGTCGTGGTCGCGCGCCCGCGGCCTGTTCGCCGGCGTGGCGCTGGACGGCGCCGTGTTGCAGATCGATGACGATGCCAACACCGCCGTCTATGGCGGCGGCAGCACGCCGCGCGCCATCTTCGAAGGCCGCGCCGGTCATCCTTCCGGCGCCGTGGTCGGTTTCCGCGATCAGCTGGAGGAAGTGACGGCCGCGGCCCGTGCCGCGCGCGGCGGCAAATCCGCACCCGTCGCGGCCGCTGCGGTGACGTCGGCGCCCGCGTCCGCCAGCCCGGCCGCGCCGGTCGCCGAAACCGCACCGCTGGGCCAGGCGCCGGCCGCGGCTCCGGCCCAGTCCGGTTTCCAGCCGGTCGCCGAAGGCGAAATCCGCACTGAACCGCTCAACGGTACGCCCTGAAAGGGCGAAAACGTCAGCGCGCGCCCGGGATCTCCGGGCGTGCCTGCGCTATGCTGATCGCCTGAATTTCATTACTCAACGCACGAGAAGACCATGGGCGGTTTCAGCATCTGGCATTGGATCATCGTTCTGGTGGTCGTTCTGCTGATCTTCGGCACCAAGCGCCTGCGCAACGTCGGCCAGGATCTGGGCGAGGCGGTGAAGGGCTTCAAGAAGGGCATGCAGGACGAGGACAAGCCGGTCGAACGGCTTGACGATCAGTCGCAGTCGCGCAACAGCGAGTCCAGCACGTCCAAGGATCGCGACAACTCGCAGCCGTAAGCGCGGTCCCTGCCGCCATGTTCGACATCGGTTTCCCCGAACTGGTGGTCATCGCCATCGTGGCGTTGATCGTCCTCGGCCCCGAGCGCCTGCCCAAGGTCGCGCGTTTCGCCGGCCTGTGGGTACGCCGCGCGCGCGCGCAGTGGCACTCGGTGAAGGACGAGCTGGAGCGCGAACTGGCCGCCGACGAACTCAAACGCAGCCTGCGCGACACCCAGGAAGCGCTGCGCGAAACCGAACGCAGGGTCCGCGAGAGCGCGGCCGAGACCGAACGCGAGTTCGACGATCTGCGCGCCTCGGTGGAAAACCCGGCGGCACCGCCTTCGCCGCCGCAAGATCAAGATCCGGAATCCGCGCCACCCGCGGGTGAAGAAGACGCCCCCCTGTCCCACGGCAGCAGCGATGAACCACGACGCACCTGAGGACCAGGCCGAAAGCAGCCTGATGGGCCATCTGCTGGAACTGCGCACGCGGCTGATGCGGGCGCTGCTGGGCGTGGTGATCGTGCTGGTGGCGCTGCTGCCGTTCGTGAAGACGCTGTACAGCCGGCTGGCGCTGCCGATGCTGAGCCAGTTGCCGGACAACCAGGCCGCGCAGATGATCGCCAACGATCCGACCTCCGGCTTCTTCGCGCCGATCAAGCTGGCGTTCTTCGCCGCCATGTTCCTGACCGCGCCCTGGCTGCTGTACCAGGCGTGGGGATTCGTCGCCCCCGGCCTGTACCGTCACGAGAAACGGCTGGCGATGCCGCTGCTGGTCTCGTCGATCGCGTTGTTCTACGCCGGCTGCGCGTTTGCCTACTTCCTGGTGCTGCCCGGCGTGTTCCATGCGCTGATGATGTTCACCCCGGACATCGTCACCATCGCGCCGGATCCCGGCAAGTACCTCGACTTCGTGCTGGTGATCTTCCTGGCCTTCGGCGTGAGTTTCGAGTTGCCGGTGGCGCTGGTGATCCTGGCCCTGCTGGGCTGGGTCACGCCGCAGCAGCTGCGCCAGGGCCGCGGCTACGCGGTCGTCGGCATCTTCATCGTCGCCGCGGTCATCACGCCGCCGGACGTGGTCTCGCAGCTGATGCTGGCGATTCCGATGTGCCTGCTGTACGAAGCCGGCATCATCGCCGCGCAGTGGGTCGCGCCGAAACCCGATCGCGATGATTCGCGCACGCCGCGCGACGCGTGATCGCGCGAACCTGAATTCCTCTCCACATCGCTTAAGGCGGGCGCCGGATCCATTCACGGTAGGCCGCTGCGCAGGTTCATCCTGGCTTTGCCAGACTCGACCGCGCTGACGTGAACGAGAAGGAAGATCGATGAAGCAACGTCTGGGCACGCTCTGCCTGCTGGGCCTGCTGACCGCATGCCAGCCGGAACATCCGGTGGAAACCGCGCATGCCACGCCTGCTCCGCCGATGGCGCCGCCACCGGTCTCCGATGCGCAGGCATCGCGCATCGCCCTGCAGGCGCAGTTCGTCGACGAGGCGATGGGCGTGGCGATCCTGCCGTTGCCGGGCTTCACCCTGCGCCGCGATTTCCGCCGCGACTACCTGGCCACCGACGACTGGAAAGCCTTCGCCCGGCCCGACAGCCGCGGCAAGGCGCTGGCCGCGCTGGTCCTGGAGGGCTCCGACGATGTCACCGCGGCGGAATTGCGACTGGGCATCAGCGACGATCCCGACGCGGTGGCGAACTGCCTGGAAGTGTCCGACTCGGCGCTGCCGTCGCCGCGCGACGAGATCCGCATCGACGGCCAGCCGTTCCGGCATTTCCGCGCCAGCGACGCCGCGATGAGCCATTACCTGACCGTCGACGCCTATCGCGCGGTGCGCCAGCAACGCTGCTACGCCATCGATCTGCTGATCGTCGGCACCCGGCCCGAGGTCTACGACCCGCCGCGCACGCCCCCTTTCGACACCGCCACCGCGCAGGCGCGGTTGCGCGAGGCGCTGGACGCCATCCGCTTCGTGAAGTAGCAGCACGTGGAACGCCCGCCGTTGCGAGGGGCTGCGTTCCACACCGCCTCCATCACCATATTTGGTGTTGACGCTCCAATGTGCCCCCACTATCTTGTGGCCGTCGGTTCTTCCGGTCGCACGCCGGGAGATGAAAAGGGAAGCCGGTCGAATGCCGGCGCTGCCCCGCAGCGGTAGGTGGAAACGAACCCGTCATTGGCACTGAGGCGCCTGCCTTGGGAAGCGACGGGCTAGGAGGAAGCTCGGCTTCCGCGTCCACGAGTCCGAAGACCTGCCGACAGCCGCGCGTTGCACACCGCGCGGTGCCGGCCGCGGAATCTCCGGGGGGAGATGGCTGGTGAAGCAGGCCCGTCATCCGTCCCCACGGTCGCGGTCCCTGCGACGCCGCTTCCCCACCCTGATGCTCCATCCGGCCTTCCGCTGCCTGCGAGGGACAGGCCGCCGCGTGCATCACGCATGGAGGAAGCCCCGTGACCCCGACCGATACCGCCGTCGCCGACGCCGGCACCACGCCGTCCCAGAAGGACGCGTTCCTGTTGACCCCGCCGCCCACCGCCACCGCGATGAGCGTGACCAAGCGCAATGGCGGCCGCGAGCCGGTGGATCTGAACAAGATCGTCCGCGCGGTCCAGCGCAGCTGCGAGGGCCTGCACGCCATCGACCCGATGCGCGTGGCCACCCGCACCATCTCCGGCCTGTACGACGGCGCCAGCACGCGCGAACTGGACGAACTGTCCATCCGCACCGCCGCGCTGCTGACCGCCGAGGAGCCCGAATACAGCCGGCTGGCCGCGCGCCTGCTGGCCAGCTACATCGCCAAGGAAGTGACCGGGCAGGAAATCCACGCGTTCTCGCAGTCGGTGACGCGCGGGCACGAAGTCGGCCTGATCAACGACCGCCTGCTGAACTTCGTGCAGACCAACGCGCGCAAGCTCAACGACGCGCTGGACGCTTCGCTGGATCTGCACTTCGACTACTTCGGCCTGCGCACGCTGTACGACCGCTACCTGCTGCGCCACCCCCACACCCGCAAGGTCATCGAGACCCCGCAGCAGTTCTTCCTGCGCATCGCCTGCGCGCTCAGCGAGGACGTGTCCGAGGCATTGGCGCTGTACCGGCGCATGGGCAACCTGGACTACCTGCCCAGCTCGCCGACCCTGTTCAACGCCGGCACCACCCACGAACAGCTGTCCTCGTGCTTCCTGCTGGACTCGCCGCAGGATTCGCTGGAATCGATCTACCAGAAGTACGGCGACATCGCCCAACTGTCCAAGTTCAGCGGCGGCATCGGCGTCAGCTATACGCGGGTGCGTTCGCGCGGCTCGCTGATCAAGTCGACCAATGGCCATTCCAACGGCATCGTGCCGTGGCTGAAGACGCTGGATTCCTCGGTCGCGGCGGTCAACCAGGGCGGCAAGCGCAAGGGCGCGGCCTGCGTGTACCTGGAGACCTGGCATGCCGATGTCGAGGATTTCCTGGAACTGCGCGACAACACCGGCGACGAATCGCGCCGCACCCACAACCTCAATCTGGCCAACTGGGTGCCGGATCTGTTCATGAAACGGGTGGAGGCGGATCAGGAATGGTCGCTGTTCGATCCGCGGGTGGTGCCGGAACTGACCGATCTCTACGGCGAGGCGTTCGAGCAGGCCTACCTGCAGGCCGAAACCCAGGGCAAGGCGGCCAAGGCGGTGCCGGCGCGCAAGCTGTACGCGCGGATGATGCGCACGCTGGCCGAGACCGGCAACGGCTGGATGACCTTCAAGGACAAGTGCAACCGCGCCAGCAACCAGACCCTGCGCGCGAACAACGTCATCCACCTGTCCAACCTGTGCACCGAGATCCTGGAGATCACCTCCGCCGAGGAAACCGCGGTGTGCAACCTGGGCTCGATCAACCTGGCGCGCCATTTCGACGAATACGGCGACTTCGATTTCGAGCGCCTGGCCGAGACCGTGCGGCTGGCGGTGCGCCAGCTGGACCGCGTGATCGACCTGAACTTCTACCCGATCGAATCGGCGCGTCGCGGCAACCTGCGCTGGCGTCCGGTCGGCCTGGGCTGCATGGGCCTGCAGGACGTGTTCTTCCGCAAGCGGCTGGCGTTCGACAGCGCCGAGGCCCGCGCGCTGTCGCAGAAGATCGCCGAGACCATCTATTTCCATGCGTTGGAGACCTCGTGCGAACTTGCCGAGGAACGCGGCCGCCATCCGTCCTTCGCCGATACCCGCGCGGCCGGCGGCGAGCTGCAGTTCGACGCCTGGAACGTCGCGCCGCAGGACATGGCGCGCTGGGACGCGCTGCGCGGGCGCATCCGCGAGCACGGCCTGCGCAACTCGCTGCTGATCGCCATCGCCCCGACCGCGACCATCGCCTCGATCGCCGGCTGCTACGAGTGCGTGGAGCCGCAGATCTCCAACCTGTTCAAGCGTGAGACCCTGTCCGGCGACTTCCTGCAGGTCAATCGTTACCTGGTGACCGAACTGAAACAGCTGGGCCTGTGGACGCCGGAGATGCGCGACGCCATCAAGCTGGCCGAAGGATCGATCCAGGGCATCGCGCAGATCCCGGAACCGCTGCGGCAGATCTATCGCACGGCCTGGGAACTGCCGATGCGTTCGCTGATCGACATGGCCGCCGAGCGCGGCGCCTTCATCGATCAGTCGGCCTCGCTCAACCTGTTCATGGAAAGCCCGAACATCGGCGCGCTGTCGTCCATGTACATGTACGCCTGGAAGCAGGGCATCAAGACCACCTACTACCTGCGCTCGCGCCCGGCCACCCGCATCGCCAAGACCACGGTGAGCAGCGCCGGCAGCGAAGCGCCGAAGCCGGCCTACACGGCGGTGGAGGCGGTGTCCTGCTCGCTGGAGAATCCGGAAGCCTGCGAGGCCTGCCAGTAGCCCTCTCCCCTGCCGGTGCTGCCGACGGACCACGGAAGAGGACGTTCCTGCGCACGGATGCGCCACTCCCATTGAACCGCCCCACCCCCGCTTGCGGGGGAAGGGCTGGGGTGCGGGAAAGCCGAAGTCATTGGCGGCGAATGGATGCAGAGCAGGCCGAAGACCTTTTTTTGCATCCCGCTTTATCGCAATCGAACGTCGTCACTCCGCTCACCCCCATCCCGGCCTTGCCCCGCAGGCGAGGGAAGGGGGCAAGAACAAAAGCGAATGGATGTCCCGATCCGTTCGTCCCCATCCCGGCCTTCCCCCGCGAACGGGGGAAGGAGCAAACCAACAGGAACAACGCACCATGTCCGCCCACCCCCGCCAGATGCTGCTCGACCCCGGCTTCGAATTGACCCTGCGTCCGATGCGCTATCCGCAGTTCTACGAGATGTACCGCGACGCCATCAAGAACACCTGGACGGTGGAGGAGATCAACTTCCAGATCGACATCAGCGATCTGCACGACAAGATGAACCCGGCCGATCGCCACCTGATCCACCGGCTGGTCGCCTTCTTCGCCACCGGCGACTCGATCGTGTCCAACAACCTCGTGCTCAATCTCTACCAGCATCTCAACGCGCCGGAAGCACGCATGTACCTGTCGCGCCAGTTGTACGAGGAAGCGCTGCACGTGCAGTTCTATCTGACCCTGCTGGACAACTACCTGCCGGATCCGGCCGAGCGCGCCAAGGCGTTCGCGGCGGTGGAAAACATCCCGTCGATCCGCAAGAAGGCCGAGTTCTGCTTCAAGTGGATCGACTCGCTCCAGGACCTGCGCCGGATCGAGACGCGCGACCAGCGCCGGCAGTTCCTGCTCAACCAGATCTGCTTCGCCGCCTGCATCGAGGGCCTGTTCTTCTTCGCCGCCTTCGCCTACGTGTACTACTTCCGTTCGCGCGGGCTGTTGCCGGGACTGGCCTCGGGCACCAACTGGGTGTTCCGCGACGAGAGCTGCCACATGGAGTTCGCATTCGAATCGGTGCGCACGGTGCGCGAGGAGGAACCGGATCTGTTCGACGACCGCATGCGCCAGCAGGTCTACGACATGCTGGCCGAGGCCATCGAGTGCGAAGTGCAGTTCGCCGAGGACGTGCTGTCCGGCGGCGTGGCCGGGATTTCCACCCGCGACATGCGCCAGTACCTGCAGCATTGCGCCGACCAGCATTTCGTCAAGCTGGGCATGGAGAAGAAGTACAACGTGCGCAACCCGCTGCCGTTCATGGAACTGCAGGACGTGCAGGAACTGACCAACTTCTTCGAGCGTCGCGTTTCGGCCTACCAGGTCGGCGTGCAGGGCGAGGTCGGTTTCGACCACGCGTTCTGATCGCATCCCTGCAAATCCCTCGTGGGAGCGACGCCGGTCGCGGTGTTCTTCGGCCCGGCCGGAAGTTCTCGCGACTGGCGTCGCTCCCTCGGGGGTTCATTCCGGCATTCCCCGACTGCGCTAGGATGCCGGTCGGGAGGCGCTGGCCACACGGAGCAACCCGCATGTCCGAACATCCCTCGCACGAACCGCGCCCGACCGAGGCGCGC
This sequence comes from Pseudoxanthomonas sp., assembly GCF_051953815.1. Lineage (GTDB taxonomy): Bacteria > Pseudomonadota > Gammaproteobacteria > Xanthomonadales > Xanthomonadaceae > Pseudoxanthomonas_A. The sequence goes on from NZ_JBQCIJ010000029.1 coordinate 49,920, forward strand.
CTGCTGCACATGGTCTTCCCCGACCACACCAACCACCTGGGCACGCTGTTCGGCGGCCAGGCGCTGGCATGGATGGACATGTCCGCCTTCATCGCCGCTTCGCGCTACGCGCGCACCACCGTGGTCACCGCGCGCTCGGAGCAGGTGGATTTCAACCAGCCGATCCACAAGGGCGATCTGGTCGAGGTCATCGCGCGCATCGTCAAGGTCGGCCGCAGCTCGATGAATGTCGACGTCGAGGTCATCACCGAGGACCTGCTGAGCGGCGAGCGCAAGCTGTGCACGCGCGGGCACTTCGTGATGATCGCGCTGGATCCGCTGGGCCGGCCGACCCAGGCTCCGCCGCTGCCGCCGCCGGTGGTGCAGGACTGATTCCCGCCCACCGACGGCGCGGACCTCGGCCCTCCCCTGGATGGACAGGGAGGCGCCGGTTTGCCGCCTCAGGCCCCGGCCCGCATCATGCGTGCCGCCGCCACCATCTCCTCGAGCGCGGCGCGGGTCTCCGGCCAACCCCGGGTTTTCAGCCCGCAATCGGGATTGACCCAGATCTGCTCCGGCGCCAGCACTTCCCGCGCCTTGCCCAGCAGCGCGCGCATCTCGGCGCGGTCCGGCACACGCGGCGAATGGATGTCGTAGACGCCGGGACCGATCTGGTTGGGATAGCGGAACTTCACGAAGGCCTCCAGCAGTTCCATCCGCGAGCGCGAGGTCTCTATCGAGATCACGTCGGCGTCCATGGCGGCGACCGCCTCGATGATGTCGTTGAATTCCGAGTAGCACATGTGGGTGTGGATCTGGGTTTCGTCGGCCGCCACCCCGGCCGTGATGCGGAAGCACTCCACCGCCCAGTCCAGATAGCGCTGCCATTCGGCCTTGCGCAGAGGCAGGCCTTCCCGCAACGCCGGTTCGTCGATCTGGATCACGCCGATGCCGGCGGCTTCCAGGTCGCGGACCTCGTCGCGCAGGGCCAGCGCAATCTGGCGACAGGTCTGCGCCCGAGGCTGGTCGTCGCGGACGAACGACCATTGCAGCACCGTCACCGGGCCGGTCAGCATGCCCTTCATCGGCCGGGACGTGAGCGATTGCGCATGCCGTGACCAGCGCACCGTCATCGGCGCCGGACGCGCCACGTCGCCGAAGATGATCGGCGGCTTCACGCAGCGCGAGCCATAGCTCTGCACCCAGCCGTTGCGGGTGAAGGCAAAACCGTCGAGACGCTCGCCGAAGTACTCGACCATGTCGTTGCGCTCGAACTCGCCGTGCACCAGCACATCGATGCCGATCTCCTCCTGCAGGCGGACGCAGCGCGCGACCTCGGTGGCGAGAAAAGCATCGTAATCGCGGTCGGCGAGCCTGCCGGCGCGATTCAGCGCGCGGGCCTGCCGGACTTCATGCGTCTGCGGGAAGGAGCCGATCGTGGTGGTCGGATAGGGCGGCAGACGCAGGCCCGCATCCTGGCGGCGGCGGCGCACCGGGTACGGTGATGACCGGGCGGCCGTGGCCGGATCCAGGCCGGCGATCCGCGAGGCCACCTCGGGCCGGTGCACGCGCGTGGAGCGCCGGCGCGCTTCGTGGCGCTCGCGCGCCGCGGCCAGCGCGGCTTCGACTTCCGGCCCATTGCCAGCAAGCGCATCGGCGAGCAAGCGCAGTTCTTCCAGCTTCTGCCGCGCGAAGGCCAACCAGTTCCGCAGTTCCGGATCCAGGCCGGTTTCGCCTTGCGCGTCCACCGGGACGTGCAGCAGGGAACACGAGGGCGCCAGCCACAGACGCTCCGCGCCGACATGGCCCTGCGCGTAGCGCGCCAGAACCAGCGCGTTGTCCAGGTTGGCGCGCCAGATGTTCCGGCCATCGATCACCCCCAGCGACAGCGCCCGTCCCTGCGGCAACGCCTTCAGTACCGCATCGAGCTGATCCAGCCCGCGCACCAGGTCCACGTGCAGGCCCTCGACCGGCAATGTCGCCACCCACGGCAGGTTGTCGCCCAGGTCGCCGAAATAGGTGGTCAGCAGCAGTTTCGGGCGCGCCGCTTCGGCCAGGGCGGCATAGGCATCCCGATAGGCTTGTCGCAGCTCGGGGTCCGCATCCAGCACCAGGCAAGGCTCATCGATCTGTACCCATTCGGCACCGGCGGCGGCGAGCCGCGACAGCAATTCGGAATAGACCGGCAGGAGGCGGTCGAGCAGCGCCAACGGATTGCTGCCGTCGGTGGTCTTGGACAGGCGCAGGAAACTCACCGGACCCAACAGCACGGGCCTTGCCTGGAAGCCTGCCGCGCGCGCCTCGTTGAATTCGGCCAGCGGCTTGTCGCCGCGCAGGCGGAAGGCCTGATCGCGATGGAGTTCGGGCACCAGATAGTGGTAGTTGGTGTCGAACCACTTGGTCATTTCCAGCGCGCGCAGATCGACGCCGTCCCGCTGGCATCCGCGCGCCAGCGCGAAGTAAGCCTCCAGCGCGTCCGCGTCGGCGAGTTCCCGGTACGGTGCCGGAATGGCGTCGAACAGGAACGCGGTGTCGAGCACGTGGTCGTACAACGAGAAGTCGTTGCATGGCACCACGTCGACGCCCGCGTCGGCCTGCAATCGCCAGTGGCGGTGACGGAGGCTGCGCGCGGTGGCCTGCAGCTCCGCACCGGTGATGTCCCCGCGCCAACAGGCTTCCAGCGCGCGCTTGAGCTCCCGCCGCGCGCCGATGCGCGGGAAGCCGAGATTGCCAACAATGGTCATGATGCAAGTCCTCATTCGTTATCGGATGAGGAACGAAGGACCGCGCCCTTTCGCACCGTTGCGATGGTTCGATGGAACGCCAGCGACCTTCGCCCCCTCGGGCGAACCGGAATCACCAGGACAGGCACGGGCAGGCGCGTGGGCGCGATGCGGCCACGGCATACCGGCGACCTCCCCTCGGAAGTTCCAGGTCAGGCGGAAGACGTCGGGTCTTCCGGCCGAGGCAGGTCTTCGGGCTCATGGACGTGGGGCGGGGTTCAAATTTGGCGGGTGGCGTTAGGTGTGATCGGGGAGGACGTCCATTATCCCGTAGTACTGCCTCGGCCGGAAGACCCGACGTCTTACGCCTGACATTGAACTTCCGAGGGGAGGTCGCCGGTAT
>NZ_JBQCIJ010000030.1:0-23569 GCF_051953815.1 Pseudoxanthomonas sp.
CACCAGGCCCGAGGCCGAATGGGTCAGGTTGCCGGCCCAGTCGTAGGCATACACCGTCGCCCCGGTCTCCGGCTCGATGCTTTTGCACAGCAACTGGTCAGCCTGGTAGACGTAGTGGCGGTCCACGCGCAGGCTGCCGTCAGCGTTGCGCCGCGTCAGCCGTTTGACCTTGCCAAACACATCACGCTGGATTTCCGTGGCTGCCGTGTCCACACCAGCAAACTGCGTCACCCCAGTGGGCGCATCGGTGCTCGGCTGGTCGAAGACCTGATACTCATACAGCGTCTGCTGGCCGCGCGGGTTGGTCACCCGGGTCTGGAACCCGGCCAGGTACTCCGTAGTGGTGGTCAGTTGCTGCCCCAGCTCCGAGTCCTGCTTGACCTGGGTCACCCGGCCCAGGGCGTCATAGAAGCTCCAGGTGCCGGTGGCCGCCGGCACCAGGTCCGATGAAGGGTAGGACTGAAACGTTACCCGTCCGTCGCTGTCGTACTCGGTGCTGCTGGCGCGCAACGTGCCGGTCGGGTTGGCCGCGTCGTACTCGTGCGTCAGCAGCGGGCGCCACAAAGCATCGAAGTAGGTCACCTTGCGCGCGTTGCCCGTGCTGACCGTCTGCCGCCAGTGACCGGCCGGGATGCCGTACTCGGCCACTGCCACCGGCTCGAACACCGAAGTCGTGTCCAGCCAGGCCACTGTGTCGTTGAGGGGATACTGGATGCGGCTCAACCGCCCCATTACGTCGTACTCGTAGTTCGTCGTATGGCCGTTCTCGTCCATCACCCACTTTATCCAGCCGTGGTCGTTGACCTCGGCGGACTGGGTGCTGCTGTCGGCATGGGTGATGGCCTGCGGAATGCCCCGCTTCCAGTTGCCGAAGGTGGTGATGTTGTTGTTGCCGTCCTTGACCGTCTTCAGCGTCCCCAGCTGACCGCTGGTCACCGTGGAGGTGGTGTCGTAGGTCAGGGTCTGTTTCAGCTTTCCGAAGGACTTCACCGTCACCGGTCGGGCCAGGGTGTCGTAGGCCGTCTCCGACATCACGATGCCGCTCGGCGCCCAGGACGGCGTGCACTCGGCCGGTGCCACGCAGGTGACCGTGGCCGTCTGCCCCAGCACCCACAACGTCGTATTGTCGTGGTACTCGATAGTCTCGGTCTTGCTGTACGTCTGCGCCTGCGCCGCCAGGGGCAAGGCCACCAGCACGCTCAATATCGTCCGCTTCATCCCCTGCTTCCCTGTCCGCGTCATGCGTGATTCCCCTTCGGAACCGGCCAAGGCCGGTCGTTCTGTCCTGTCCCTGCCGCATCCGGTCATGGCGACGGCGCGCTGCTCTTGGTGACGCTGATGGGCCGAGACCATGCATCAAAGGCGTTTACCGCATGGACGAAGCGCCTTCCATCCTGACCCACGCTCCTCGTCAACAAAGGCGTCCATCGCAAGGCGACCTCTTCATTGATGTTGTAGCCCGCGAAGGTTCCTACCTTCTGCGGCCAAGGATAGGGATTGGCAACATTTACAGGCGTTGTGGCATATGTATATTCCACAGTCCTCAAGAGAGCACCAGCCCCGTTGTAGGTTTCTTCCTTGACCAGCTTGTTTTCGGTCTGATCCCATCTGTTGCTGAAGTAGCTGCGCTCGCGCTTTCCCATCGAATCCACAACATCGGTCCATACCGAGGCCGTACAGGTATTCCCGGCACAGTTTTCTGCCCAGGCACCATTGTGCGGCGAGTAGGTATAAGTCCATGCTCGCGGTGGAGTTCCGGGGCCAGACACGACCTTTGACGTAATCGCGTGACCTATCCATAACCTTGGAATAAGCGCGTAGCCGGCATCCGGGTTCATCAGACCACCGGCGCCGGCACAGTACTTGGGAACATAGGACCGACCGAAAATGCGCCGCTGCAGGGTGAATGTCGCGATCGCCCCAGAGGGGGTCTCGACGCTGACCTGCCGGGTGCCATTAGGCTCCGTGTTGTATAGCTGCGAACAGTTCTCGAAACCATAGGCCGAAAAGAACTGTCGGCCAAAATTTCCCGTATACGACCACCTGGTCCCGTCCGGCTGTATGACCTGGAATCCGCTCTGGTATTGATAGGTCCAGATACGTGCTTCCGGCCCTGTGCCTGCCGTTATCGAGCCAATCATATTCCCCGGGTTTCCTATCGTGACCTGGCGCCCGTCGCTGGCGACAATCGCCGTCAATTTTCCCGCCTCGTACTGGTAGGCCAGCCAATTCCCGAATCTATCCTCGACACGCGTCACCAGCATCGAGGCGGCTCTCCGGGGCAATCCGTACACCTGCGTCTGCCCTTTCGGCGGCATATTCTCGAACTCCATGTTCAAGTCCTCATAGGGCGTGTACACGAGGTAATTGAGCCAATAGCGCGTACCATCCGGCCCGGTAGCCAGGAATGCTTCGCCGGGTTCGCCATTGGCCGTGCTCGACAAACATTCAACGACCCAATTGGAGGCGGTTCCAATCCTGAATCGCTGCTCCGGCATTTCGGCGGTCCGGTTGAACAAGGGCTGGTCATTCCCCTGATCATCCACGAGCTGATAACCAAACCACCAGTTCGATGTCCAGAAATCTATCCCTGTAGTCGGGTAAGAAACGTTGTCAGGCGGAACGAAGTTCGTGCAGCGGGCATTCTTATCCGCCGCGGCGACCTGCCACCCTACCGGACTGGCAGGTGATATGGGCTTGGTGCGCATCTGCGAAGGCGCATTGGATGTGATCGTCCTGATTCGCGGAATCTCCAGTTCCCATCCGCCCATCCCGTTGCCCGAACTGGCTTCGGTGGCCAGCCCATCATCTAGCGTCGTTGTGCGGATGATCCGGATGGGAGGACCATTTCCCAGTAGTTCCAAATCCACATGCCTGAAGCTCAATTTGCCGTCACGAAGGCTGATCTGATCCCCGAATTCCATTACCTGCGTAATGGTTTGCGCACGTGTCAGGTAGGCTTTGTATTGTTCTGGTGGTGTGACTTGAGCCGTCACTGGCGAAGAAAGCACCAACGCCAGTGTTGCATAGCAGCCAAAGATTCCAGTCCTCATCCCGATTCCTTTCCAGCCATTGGTGGCCGGCCCCAACGATACGGGCCGCATGCTTCTTCGAATCAACGCTCAGGGAATGGGCGAACTGCTTCTGGTCACGCTCGTCGGGCGCGCTCTTCCATCAAAGGACTGCACCGTCATCACGAAGTTGCGTCCTTGCTGGGTCGTGATCTGCTCGCGCATCGGCGTCCACACCTCGTTCTTGACGGCATTGGACGAACTGCCCTCGAATGAGCTCCCCAACGGATAGGGAAAGGGGCCCTGCGTGGGATTTGCGTAGGTATAGGTTTCCGTCCGCACCAACGTGGCACTTCCCTGGAAGGATTCCATCTTCATGAGCTTGCCTTCCGTCTCATTCCAGCGATTGCTGTAGGTATAACGCGTCATGTCGCCCGTGGGTGACGTCACTTGCACCGTTTTGGTTGCCGCACACGTGCCTGCCGAGTAGCAGGCATCGGCGGAAAAACTCGCTGGGTTGGCGAAATAACTGTACGTCCAGACCGAAGGCGCAACGCCTGGTCCGGCAATTTCTTTTCTGGTAAGCGCCGATGTCGCGAATACCATCTGGCAAGGATTCGGTACGTAGCTTCGTGTATGGCCAACACCCGATATGGTGAACGAACCCACTGCCCCGCTGGGGGCCGTGACCGTGGAAACGAGGCCGTTCCCAGGCAAGAGGCCCGTCGGAATCCGCTGTGTGCATTCCTCGTTGTTGGGAACCTCCAAAGGCCAACCACCCAGGCCATTCAGATTGAAGGTCCAGCTCGTGTTGTCAGGCAATGTGACCGTTGCAAGCTTGAAAAAGGGAAAGCTGCTGACCGTGGCGTAGCTGTACTGCCATGCGCGTGCCGGCGCGTCCGAGGCCTGCACGGTAACACCGCTGATCAGGCGCGCATCCGGCCTCCAGGTGATCGAGACACTTCGCCCGTCGGTGGCGGTGATGGAGGCCAACCGATCTCCGTTGTACTGGTAGGTCAGCGCATTGCCGACCCTGTCTTCGATCCGGGTGACATACATCGTGACCATCATCCGTGGATACTTGATCTTCGCTCCTCCTTCCACGGGCTCGGCCAGGCTCGCAATCCGCTCGCCAACCAGATGATTGAACCAGTACTTCGTTCCGCTTGGGGATACGGCCAGGAATGCTTCGCCGGTCTGCCCGTTGCTGGTCTGCGCCAGGCAACCTATCTGCCAGTTGTCCTGGGTCACCACCGGAAAGGCGATGGGCTGTCCCAGCGAATCGGTCATGACGGGTGCGGACGTGTTCTGCACGGACCGCTTGAGGAAGGTCTGACGCTGCCCGTCTTCCGTCACCATTTCCACACCCGCCCAGACCGATCCGTTGAATCCGAAGCCGGGTGACGCCACCGGTCGGCCAAAGTAGGTGCAGCGCTTGTGTCGATTGGGATCCGACGATGAAATGACCATCCAGCGATCACCGGGTTGTCCAGGATCACCGGTCATCAGGTTGGCACTGACCACGGTTTCAATGCGCGGAATCGAAAGCACCCAGTCGCCCATCATGTAGGGCTGCAGGCGTGATTCGCTTTCGGCCATGCTGGCGAGTTGCCTGACCAGCGTGATGGTCGGCCCGCTCCCTTCCAACGAGATATCCGTCTGGCTGAATGTCAGGTCGCCGGTATAGAGATTCAGACGCTCCCCGAACGGAGTGTCTCCCACCGGTTGGATGGTTTGATAGATCTTGATTCTGCGCAGATATTCGTCCCCCGTCGGGACTTCCTGCGCCCTGACTCCCCCCATCACCGCACAAGCCACAAGCAACGCGATCCAGCGTGACCTCGGTTCCATGTCTTCTCCTGGGTACTACTCCAGCGGTTCGCCGCCTCCGCGCGGGCGGGTGCGGTTCAGTGCATTGCAGCGATTCCCTCGAAGCGTCCAGCCATCAATCCCCAACTGGAGCGAGACGCCCGACGACAGGCGTTCCGCCGGATCAATAACGGGGATTTCCGGGGCAGTCAAGCGGCTCCCGAATACGGGCGGATCAGCGATGTTTGTGCTTCATCCACATCGCGTGTTTGACCAAAGAACCACCCCATCGTGGCTGTGCATGCAGCGAGAGCTGCGGTCACGCTGCGAGATGGCCGGCGGGAAATGCGCGATCCGGCGGAACCCGCCCGCTCGACTCAGGCCGCGCTCGCCACCCGATCAAACAGGCTGTCGGCCATTTCCCGCCAGCCGGCGAGTTGATGGAGTACGCCCAGCGACTTGAGGTATTCCTCGTCGACCTGTTCGTTGCTGGCGAGCGCGCCGGCGACGTGCACGGCGCCGGGGACCCAGAAGCTGCGCAGGCTGGAGCGCTGCGGCTGGCGATGGAAGGCGACGGCTTCGACGATGGGCATGGGCAGGCCCCACAGGCCGAGCAGGTAGGCGCCGGCCTCGGTGTGGCCGGGACGTTCGTCGCCTTCGGCGGAAACGGGTTCGCGTTCGTCGCGCACGCCGGGCAGCAGCAGGCCGACGTCGGCCAGCAATGCGGCGGTGGCGCCGAGTTCGGCGCTGGTCTGCGGCAGGATGCGCGCGGCCAGGCGCGAGGCGATCAGGGCGCGCTGCTGCAGGGCCAGGCGATCGACATTGCTGCCGGTCTTGATCGAGAACACTTCGCTGGCCAGCACCAGGTCGCGCAGGGTCGCCAGGCCCAGGCGGGTGACCGCGGCGCGCAGGTCGGTGATGGCGCGTCCATTGGAGAAGTACGCCGAGTTGCACAGCTGCAGCACCTTGGCGGCGATGGCCGGATCGCCGGAGACGATGCGGGCGATGTCGCTGCTGTCGCCGTCGTCTTCTTCCAGCGCGCGGGTCAGCGCGAAATACAGGTGCGGCGGTGACGGCAGGTGCTCCACCCGGCCGATGACCCGGCGCAGGCGCGGGCTGTCGAGCAGGTCGCGCAGTTCCTCCAGGCTGTGGATCGCCTCCAGCACGGTTTCCGACGACAGCGGCAGCGGCAGGAAACGGTGGGCGACGCCGATCAGCTTGATGGGCGGCGAGATGCCGGCTTCGGTGTTCTCCAGCAGCGCGATGCGGATGGTTTCCGGCCGCAGGGTGCGGATCTGGCCCAGCAGGGTGGCTGGCGGCAGGTCCGGCAGGCCCGGGCCGACGATGAGTACGTCGATCGGGGAATTGGCCACCGCGAACATGGCCGCATTGCCGTCACTGGCGAATTCGACTTTCCACTCGTCGCCCATGTCACCGATGTAGTCGGCCAGATCGTCAGGCAAACAGGCGGTATCGCCCACGTACAGAATCCGCAAGACACTTCCCCTTTGAAACTTTGCTCGATGGCGTTGCTCGACGGCGCATCCCTGTTCCGGATACACGCCCGCGCGAAAATCTACCTGTTATTCGGCCGCACCATGACAATCCTGAAGGGCCATCGCACGATATTGCGCAGCCCTTCACACAACCTGCTCCGTGCAATCGCGCGGCGCCGCGGATTCGTCAAATTTTTGGCGCGATTCCGGGCAGCGGACGTCCTTCCACCGGTCCCATGACCGACAGGTGCGCGAGCAGGCGAGCCAGGGTCACCACGTCCTGGAAGTTGTGTGCCACCACCCGCCGCAGCAGCTCCGACGAACCACCACGCAGATAACCCAGCCAGGCAGCCGGCGCTTCCGAACCCGGCAGGTCGTCCTCGCGCACGATGTCCAGCGCGCGCCGCTCGATGGTCGCCAACCGGCAGTTCTCCCACACGCCGCGATAACGACGGCGCGTGGGAAACAGCAGGTCAAGATGGGGCAGCCCTTCCAGCGGATTGCCACGCCGCGCCAGCCGGTAACGGGTCACCAGCAGTGGCGCGTCATAGCAGCGTCCGTTGTAGCTGACCAGCCGCGTGCCCGCTTGCAGCCAGCTGGCGAAGGTATCGAGCATGGCGCGCTCGGCCGCCAGATGCGCTATCAGCAACTGGCGCACGCGCAATCCTTCCGGGACGAAATCCGATGCGCCGATCATGAAGGCGCGCGTGCCGGTGCCGCCGGCCAGTCCGGTGGTCTCGGTATCGAAGAACAGCAACCCCGCCGTGGCCAGGGCATCGTCCCGCGCGAACGCGCCATCGAATGCTTCCGGGACTTCCGGCCACGGCAGCACCCGCTCGATCAGGCGCAGGCCGTCGGCGATTTCCTCACCTGGCAGATCGCGCAGGTGTGCCGCCGCGCGCGGCGGCGCGATCGTGCGCCCGCGCACGCCCAGCATCCGGCGCAGCGACGCGGTCGCATCGATGTCCGCCGTGCGCGCGGGTGCCTGCGACACGGCGGGTTGGCCGTGCCCGGACTGCCGGCGCAACCGGCGCAGTTGTTCCAGCGCAATGCTCATGCCGTCGCCAGCAGTTCCAGCACGCGCCGCGCCAGCAGCTTCGGCGTGACCTCGGCGGTTTCATCCGCCGCCAGGATCGGACCGACACAGGCCGGGCAACCCGCGCGGCAGCCGCAGCCATCCACCAGTTCGCCGGCCCGCCGCACCAGTTCGGCCTGGCGCCGCCACAGCGGTTCGCTCAGGCCGATGCCGCCCGGGTAGTTGTCGTACAGGTACAGGGTGGGCACGAAACGATCGCCTTCCAGCGGCGACAGCAGCTGTCCCTCACCACCCCGCAGTTGTCCGCGCCCCTGCGCGTCCGGTACCGCGAACCACGCTCCGTCGCCATCGCCCACGGCCTTCTGCAGATCCCGGCCCTCGGCCATCACCGCCACGGTGGCGGCGATGTGCAGCGCGTTGGCCGCGCCGAGGAAGCCGTCCAGCGCCTCCTGGCGGGAGGCGAACGCGGCGTGCAGCCGCTCCGGCGGCAGTTGCCACCACACGCTGGTGGTGTGCATCTCCTGGTCGGGCAGATTGACCGGGCCGTAGCCGATGTTCTCGTGGGTGTAGTAGCGGATCTTCTTGTAGCCTGCCACGCGCCGGACCACGTGCACCTCGCCATGGTGACTGGTGCCCTGCCCCGCGCGGCAGCCGTCGAAACGCTCCAGCACCTTGAGCTTGGTGTAGTCGATGGCGTCGGTGTAATAGTCCACGTGGGTGCGGGTGACGTAGGCCTTGCGGCCTTCCCAGTCCAGCCGCTCCACCTGGTACGGCGTGGACTGGATCATGTGGATCGCGCCCTCGTACAGGGTCACGGGCGCGGCGCTGAAATCCACCTCGGCGATGATCACCTGGCGCCCGTCGGTGCGGTCCACCACCACGAAGTTGCCGTCCGCCACCGCGCGCAGGCTGACCACGTTGGCCGGATAGCTGTCGGCGATCCATTCATAGCGATCGCCCTCGCGGTGGACCACGCTGTCCTCGCCCAGCAGTTCCAGGAATGGCGCCGGATCGACCGGACCGAAATGTTCGCCGATCAGGAACGGCAGTTCGAACGCCGCGCAGCGGATGTGATCCAGCAGGATCATCGGCTGGTCGGCGGCGATGCGGGCATGTTCGGGGGGACTGTCGGCGAAGAAGTCCGGATGCCGCACCACGTACTGATCCAGCGGCTGCGAGCTGGCGACCAGGACGCCCAGCGACGGCTGCTGGCGGCGACCGGCGCGACCGAAGCGTTGCCAGGTGGCGGCAATCGAACCGGGATAACCGTTGAGCACCACCGCGTCCAGGCTGCCGATGTCCACGCCCAATTCCAGTGCCGAAGTGGAAACGATGCCGTCGATGCGACCATCGCGCATGTCGCGCTCGGCCTGGCGGCGCTCGGTGGGCAGGTAACCGCCGCGATAGGCGCGGATCCGCGCCGGCTTGCGCGGGTCATGGTCGAACACGTCCTTCAGGTACTTGGTCAGCACTTCCACCATCGTCCGCGACTGCGCGAACACCAGCGTCTTCAGTCCGGCCTTGATCGCCAGCCGGGCGATCCGGTTGCTCTGCGAGCGCGCCGACGCGCGCAGGCCCAGATCGGGATTGACCACCGGCGGATTCCACAGCAGCACATGCTTGTCGCCGCTGGGCGCGCCGGATTCGGTGATGGCGTGCACGTCCGCTTCCAGCAGCGCCTCTGCATGCGCCTGCGGATTGCCGATGGTGGCCGAGCACAGGATGAACTGCGGCGAGGCGCCGTAGAACGCGCAGACCCGGCGCAGGCGGCGCAGCACGTTGGCCACGTGCGAACCGAACACGCCGCGATAGGTGTGGACTTCGTCGATCACCACGTAGCGCAGGTTCTCGAAGAACTGCGCCCACTTGGTGTGATGCGGCAGGATCGCCTGATGCAGCATGTCCGGATTGCTGACCACGATGTCGCCATGCAGGCGGATGGCCTGGCGCGCGTCGCCCGGCGTGTCGCCGTCGAAGGTGAACGCCTTGATGCCCAGATCGCCGGCCGCGTTGAGCTCCAGCAGTTCGCTGACCTGATCCTGCGCCAGCGCCTTGGTCGGGAACAGATACAGCGCCTTGGCGCTGCCGCCCATCACCGCCGACGCCACCGGCAACGTGTAGCACAGCGATTTGCCGGAGGCCGTGGGCGTAGCGATGACCAGATGTTCGCCCGCCGCCGCGTGGGCCCAGGCTTCGGCCTGGTGCGCATACAGGCGCTCGATGCCGCGACCGCGCAAGGCCCGCGCCAGTCCTTCCGGCAGTTCCGCCGGCAGCGGCGCATAACGTCCCTCGCGGCCCGGCACCGTCAGCCGGCCGGTCACCCGATCCGGATACTTGGCCGCCAGCCGCTCGGACAGGCGACTGCCGTCGGCGGCGCCAGCCGGCAGCAGGTCGCGGTGGGAACGGGCGAGTTGCCGGGCGGGAACGGACATGGGCGGCCTCCTGTTGGGGCCGACATGACAATCCATCGCCGTCGCAGGATTTGAGATTGGCGCCACGGACCGGAGCGATGGCGAATCGCGGGCAAAACAAAGGCCCGGCTTGCGCCGGGCCTCTGGGTGCAACTGGTGGGCGGTACAAGGTTCGAACTTGTGACCCCTGCCGTGTGAAAGCAGTGCTCTACCGCTGAGCTAACCGCCCGAATCTCGGGCCGCGTATGTTAATCGGGCCTGCCGGATTGGTCAAACTTTTTTGTCCATCCCGCCGAAAAAGCTCATGCCGTGGGCGTTTCCGGGCCTCATACCGCGGCCGTGACCAGGACCTCGATGCGCCACTCCTCGTTGGCCAGTCGCGCCTGCACGGTGGCGCGCGGCGGCGTGTGGCCCGGCACTACCCACTCGTCCCAGACCTGGTTCATGCCCTCGAAATCGGTGATGTCCTTCAGGAAGATCTCCACCCGCAGCAGCTTGCTCTTGTCGGTGCCCGCCTGGGCCAGCAGGGCGTCGACGGCGGCCAGCACCTGGCGGGTCTGGCCACGGATGTCCTGGCCGGCGTCGTCGGCAATCTGGCCGGCCAGGTAGACCACGCCATTGTGGATGGCCATTTCCGACATGCGGGGGCCGACATCGAAACGCTGGATCATGGTGAAGCTCCTCGAATTACCGGCATCGTTCATGCCGCGGTGGAAGCTTAGCCCAGGGCGTGGGCCGAAGGTGCAGGACCTCGCCGGACGCGCGCGTCCGGAAAATGAATTCAGGCTTCCTGTCCCTGCGCTTGCCATCGATGCGCGTCGCCCGCGTCCTGCGCACCGGTCCGCCGCTCCGGCAGCGGGTAACCGCCTTCATAGGCGCTGACCCGATCGCGTCCTTCGTGCTTGGAGCGGTAGAGCATGCGGTCTGCCAGCGAGAGCAGGCGCGCCAGCGGATAGCCGGCGAGCGCGGTCGTGGTCACGCCAAAACTCGCGGTCACCGGAAAACGGTTGCCGGTGGCCGACGTGTCGATGCGGGCGATGCGTCGCCGGCAGTCCTCGGCCACTTCGACGGCGCCGGCAAGATCCATCCCCGGCAGCAACAGGGCGAATTCCTCTCCTCCCAGGCGGCCTACCACGCCGTTCCGGACCTCCAATTGGCGGCACAGCGCGGCGACCTGCACCAGCACCTGGTCGCCGGCTGCATGGCCATGGCGATCGTTGATGGTCTTGAAGTGATCCAGGTCGAACATGACCAGCGCCACCTCCGTGCCGTTGCGCGCGCTTTGCGCCAGCAGGCGCTCGGCCCGGGTGGTGAAGTGGTTCCGGTTGCCGATGCCGGTCAGCGCATCGGTCTGGGCCAGGCGCCTGAACATCATCTGGGTACGCTTGGTGCGATAGGCCCAGTAGCCGATGCTGGCCAGCAGCATGGTCAGCAGCACCACCACCAGGCGGGTGTTCTGCACGGATTTGTTTTCCAGCTTGCGCTGCAGCTGCAGCAGCTGGTTCTGGCTGCCCAGGCGCTGGATCTGCTCGGTTTTCTCCAGGGTCTCCTGGCGGACGATCTGGTAGGCCAGTTCGCGTGTCTTGACTTCGTTGAGATACGCCTTGTCCGCTTCCGCGTAGCGACGGTAGTACACCAGCGCCGTCTCGGTATCGCGCCGGCGTTCTGCGATGCGGTACATGGTGCGATAGGCGCTGACCAGCGACTGGGTGCTGGTGCCCACCGCGCCGCTCAGCGCGATCGCCTCCGACGCATAGCTCTCGGCCGGGCTCAGCTCGCCCCGCTCGAACAGCAGTTCGGCGAGCGTGGTCTTGAACAGCACCGCCAGATAGGGGTAGCGCAACGATTCCACTTCGGCCAGATGCGATCTCAGCACACTGATGGCCTCGGTCCGCTTGTTTTCCGAGGCCATCGCCGTGGCCAGGATCACCCGGATGTGATTGGCCAGCAGCCGCTCGCCGCCGCCTTCGCAATGGGCGATGGCGGCGTGCAACGGCGCCTTGTCCACGGGCAACGTCGCCAGATTCCGCATCGCGTCGTACCTGAGATACTCGGCGAAGCAGCGCGCGCGCGAATCCGGGTGCTCGGCCAGGATCCGTTCGGCGTATTGCAGGCCCAGCGGGTACTGGCCGATTTCGTTGTGCAGGTAGGCCGCTTCCACCAGCGCATGCACCCGCAGTTGCGGGTCCTTCACCTGGTCCATCTGCGGCAGGACGGTACCCAGTTGGCGTAGGCTTTCCGCAAACCGGCGCGTCTTGGTGTACAGGTTCACCAGCAGCGCATTGGCGCGGAAGCGGATATCGCGATCCTGGGCGGAGTCGATGAGCGCCTTCAGGCGCGGAATCACGGCATCGTAGTTTCCGCCAAAGCCCTGCCGGTAGATTTCCAGATACGCCAACTGTTCGCGCTGGCGGGGCTCCAGCTCGTCGCGGCGTTTTTGCAGCACATCGATGAGCTCGGAAAACCTGGCCGGCTCCGCGCTGCGGATCGATTCCGCCTGCGCCAGCAATTCGGTCGCCCCGGGCGCCGGCGCCCCCCATGCCGCCATTGCCGGGCACAGGAGTGCGAACCACAGCGCACCGCTCAGGACGCCCTGACGCATTGTCAGGAGCCTGCCCGCAAGACGAGGGGCCGGCGGCTGCGCCTCCGGCGACAAAGCGGACGGACCCGACCCCATAAAACGTGGACTACCCTCGCTGATGGAATACCGTCGGCCCTGTCCGGGCCACCCGGCCGGATTTTAGCGTATCGCACGCCCCGCCGTCGGGCGCATGTTCTCAGCGCGCGTGGCCGAACGAACGCTCCGCCTGAACGACCAGCGAGGGCTCATCGTCCGGACCCGGCCAGTCCGCGCCTGGTCCGGACTCTCTCCACTCCTCGGCCGCGCCCCGGTAGGCCGCGACCCGGTTCCGTCCACGTTCCTTGGACTGGTAGAGCATGCGGTCCGCGTCGGAGAGAAGGCGCTCCAGCATGTAGCCGGAGACGGCGGTCGAGGTGACGCCGAAACTGGCGGTGACGATGAACCGGTGTCCGGTCTCGGAGGTATCGATGGCGGTGAGGCGGGCCCGGCAATCCTCGGCCAGCCGGATCGCCGAGCGCAGGTCGCAGCCATACATCAGCATCGCGAATTCCTCGCCCCCCAGGCGTCCCAGCACGTCGATCCGGCGGCACAGCGACTGGCAGACCAGCCCCACCTGCCGAAGCACCCAGTCACCGGCCGGATGTCCGAAACGATCGTTGATGGACTTGAAGTGATCCAGATCGAACATGATCACGGCCACTTCCTCACCGCTGCGCTCGCACTGCTTCAACGTGCGTTCCGCCAACTGGGTGAAGTGGTGCCGGTTGCAGATGCCGGTCAGCGCATCGGTTTCCGCCAGGTGCTTCAGGGACATCTGCACCCGCTTGGTCTTGTAGGCCCAGTAGGCGATGGTCGCAAGCAACAGCACCAGCAACACGATGATCAGCCGGGTGTTCTGGGCGGCCTGCTGCTCAACCTTCCGTTGCAGTTTCAGCAACTGGTTCTGGCTGTCCAGGCGCTGGATCTGCTGCGATTTCTCCAGCGTCTCCTGGCGCACGATCTGGTAGGCGAGCTCGCGCGCCTTGACTTCATTCAGATAGGCCTTGTCCACCTCCGCGTACCGACGGAAATAGACCAGTGCCTGATCGGAATCGTCACGCGCCTCTGCAATCCGGTACATGGTGCGATACGCGCTGGCCAACGAAGGCATGTTGCCGTCGCTACCTCCCTGCGCGATCGTGTCCGAGGCAAAACTCTCCGCCGCGCCCAGATCCCCCTTGTCCAGCAGCAGTTCGGCGATGAGCGCCTTGACCTGGGCAATGAGGTAGGCAAAACGGGTGGCCTCCACCTCCCGCAGGTTGCTGCGCAGCAGTTCGATGGCGGCATTCCGCTTGCCCTCGTTGGCCCACTTTTTCGCCAGCGTCACCCGGATGGTGTTCACCGCGGCGATTTCATGCTGGCTCCTGCACTGCTCGATCGCCTGCAGGATGGAGTCATCCTGCCTGGGGAGCGTGCCCAGGCTGTTGAGGGCGTCGAACTTCACCTGGTTGGCGAAGCACTGCGTCCGCGGCTGCGGCGCATCTTCGAGAATGCGCTCGGCATAGCGCAGCGCCAGCTGATGCTGCCCCACCTGCCCATAGGTGAACGCGGCCACGCCCAAGCCCTGGTGACGAAGCTCCTTGGATTTGACCTGATCCACCAGGGTCAACGTGGTTTCCAGCAGCCGCAACGACTCGGTGAACTTGCGTCCCAGGGTGCTGGTGTTGGCAATCAACACACCCGTGCGGAACTTCATTTCCGGATCCTGCGTGCGCTCGATCAGGGCATGCGCACGCGCCGTGGCTTTCTCGTACTGCCCCTGGAAAGCCACGTCATAGATGATCAGATACTCGATGTGTTCGCGCTGGGCGGTCGTCGCCCGCTCTCTTTCCCGCTGCAGTTGCTGCAACAGTTGCTGGAACACCTTGGGCTCTGAACTCTTGACCTGTTCGGCCTGCTGCAGCAACGCGTCGACCCTGCCCGACGGGGCAACGGCGGCTGTCGCGCTCGCGGCAGCCGCCATCGTCCACATCATGGCCGTCAGGAGTACGCGCGAAAGCCGGCGAAAGGCCATGTCGGAACGTCCGCCGGCTTACTCTTCCGCGGGCGCCGGTGCCGGCTCGTTCTCGTCCGGACCATCGGCATCCGGCACTTCGCTCGGCGGAAGCTCGGGACCCGGTTCCCAGATCAGACCGATCATTTCGGCGCGACCGCCGATCAGCTGGCCGAGCGCCGACAGATCTCCTTCCAGGAGCGCGCCGCGCTGCGCCGGATCCAGGTCCAGCGAATCGATCATCGACTTCAACTGCTCGGGAGACAGGCGCGCCAACGCGGGGTTCTGCCCCAGCGTTTCAAGAAACCGGATTGCGTTCGACATGATGGGTCCTCTTAAAGTGGTGGTTTTCGGGTGAATCGAACGGGGCATCCGCCCCGTTTTGCAGCGCTTCCAGGCGCTGTCGCATATCCACGTTGATCTGCATGCGTCTTGCCGGAGGTATGACCAGGGTCGTGTGCTGCCTCAACTCCGCCGTGGCGAGTTCGGACAGCCGGACCCGTTCCCGGCGCGGCGAGGCGATCGGCAACGTCGCCGCTTCATAGGCGATGACATGGTGATCCAACGGATAATCTTCCGCCAACAGGTCGACCAGCAGTTGCCGTTCGGCGGAAGACGTGCTGAAACGACGCAGGCTGCGGTCGCCCGCCAGACCGACCTGCCACAGCACCAGGTAGGCGGACGCGTCGATCCGGCGGCGATAGAGCATGAACTGGCTGGCCTCGTAATGCTGGCAGCCGAACGTGCCCGGATCGATGCCCAGGTCGGCGTAGAGGCAATCCTCGGCGGACACGCCCGGCTCCATCTCCGCGTCGAAGCCTTCGCTGCGCGCCTGCTCGACCGCCAGGTGCGGCGCGAGCGCGAACACGCCGGGATGGCCGTAGAAGGCTCCGCAGACGCGGCGCCCCGCGCGGACCTCTTCCATCATCGCATCGACCATCTGCAGGTAGGTGTCACGGCGCGACTTGCCTTCCGCATACAGCGGTTGCAGGCTGCGCACATCCGGATGCATGCCCTGGATCCACAGTTCGACCAGCGCGTCGGACACGGCGACGAACACCACATCGGCCTGTTCGATATGGCTGCGCGCGCGCGGACCGATATGCGCCCCCAGCATCATCCCCGTTCCCACACAGACCAGGCTTCCCCGCACGTCCATCGCGCCGCCGAAGGTTCCAAAGGGCGAAATCTAACGATCTGGCCGTCGCATTGCAAAAAAAGCCGGTGACAGCGCCCCAGGGGGCGCCGATGCCCCGGTCCGCGCTTAGTTCCGTCTGGCCTTGGCCGCCTCGGCGGCCGCCTTGCGGCGGGCCTCGGCGTCCTTCTGGAACTCGACGATGTGTGGCAGCGCCCGCAGCAGGCGGGAATCCGGATCCAGGGTGTACGTCTCCCCGGCGGGCAGTTCCAGGCGGCCCCGACCGTTGTCCATCGCCACGTCGCGCACGGCACCGTCGACCCCGCCGACGCGGACCTGGACCGGCACCGGGAACGGCAGGTCGTCCGGGGTCTTCCAGCGCAGGTTCAGCCCGCCCGCGTCGCGCTCGGCGACCAGTTCCGGCAGGGCCGAGCGATACAGGTAGACGTCGAAGAACCAGCCATAGTCGCGCCCGGTCACCTGGCGGACGATGTCGATGTAGTCGCGGGTGGAGACATAGCGCGGCTTGAACTTGCCCGGCTGCGGCTTGTCGGTGCCGTACACGGCCTGGCGGATGCTGGCGAAGAAGGCCTCGTCGCCGATCAGCCCGCGCAGCATGTGCAGCATCAGCGAGCCCTTGTAGTAGATGTCCAGGCCCGGGCCGTCCTCGCGGTCATAGACCGTCTTCTCGGTCTGGCTCTTCCCCGACACGATCGGATACTTGTTGACCAGCGCGGCGCGCTGGTCCATCAACGCGGCGTGATACTCCATCTCGCCGCGCAGGTATTGCAGGTACAGCGGCTGCATGTAGCTGCCGAAGCCCTCGTGCAGCCACATGTCGTCCCAGTCCACGTTGGTCAGCTGGTTGCCGAACCACTCGTGGGCGAACTCGTGCTGCAGCAGCCAGTCGTAACCGTACTTGTCCTTCTTGTAGTCGTTGCCGTAGGCGTTGATGGTCTGGTGTTCCATGCCCAGGTGCGGGGTTTCCACCACGCCCATCTTCTCGTCGCCGAAGGGGTACGGGCCGATATTGCGCTCGAAGAAATCCAGCACCTGCGGGAACTCGGCGAACAGATCGCGCGCCTTCGCCTCGCGCCCCTTCAGGTACCAGAAGTGCAACGGAATGGTGTTGCCGAAGCGGCTGCGGTACTCGCCCTTCATTTCCTCGTAGGGCCCGATGTTCAGGGCGATGGCGTAGGTGTCCGGATCCCGCGCGCGCCAGTGATAGGTGCGCCAGCCCTCCTTCTCCTGCATGCCCATGGCGATGCCGTTGCCCGCGGCCACCAGCGGCGCCGGCACCGTGATGTGCTGGTCCACCACCAGCGGCTCGCCCTGCGGGTGATCGATGCAGGGCCAGAACAGATCGCAGCCCTCGCCCTGCACCGCCGAGGCGATCCAGGGTTCGCCGGTGGGCGCGGTCGCCCAGACGAATCCGCCATCCCAGGGCGCCCGCTCGGCCACGTGCGGCTTGCCGCCATAGACGATGCGGATCTTCACCTGCTGCTGCGCCGCCAGCGGCGCCGGCAGGTCGATGCTCATGCGCCCTTCCGGGTTGCGCCAGGCGCTGGCCGGAAGCACGGTGCCGTCTGCCTCCACGCGGCTGATCGCCAGATTGCGGTCCAGATCCACCACCACCCGCCGGATCGGCGACTTCGCGCGGAAGGTCAACCGGGCATCGCCCTGCAGCGCTTTTTCCGCCGGGATGACCTTGAAGCTCAGATCCGCGTGCTCGAACACCACGGCTTCCTGCTCCGGCGCGCGCGGCACGCCGGAGTCGCGGGTCAGATCGGTCAGCTTGGGCTGTTCGGCCAGCGCGCCCGTCGACAGGATCAGGGACAGGGCGAGCGTCAGGCAGGAGGACTTCATCGGCATCGGGACTCCGGTCGGTGCGGGACGGGGATGGCGGCAACCGCCGATGGTGGCACGGCGGCCCCGATCACCGGTATCCGACTGAAGTCATGCCGCACCGGTCCAGCGCGGGAACGGCGTCGAACCGGCGGCCGTCAGGCGCCGGACAGGGCCTGACGGGCCCAGGCCACGATCTGTTCGCAGGTCAGCGCGCCGGACTGGCGGGCCAGTTCGCGTCCGCTGCGGATCAGCACCAGGGTGGGAATACTCCTGATGCCATAGCGCGCGGCCAATGCGGTCTCCGCTTCGGTATCGACCTTCGCCAGCCGCATCCGGGGTTCCAGCGCGGCGGCGGCGGCCTCGAAATGGGGCGCCATGGTCAGGCAGGGGCCGCACCAGGGCGCCCAGAAATCCACCAGCAGCGGCAGGTCGCTGCGCAGCGCATGGCGATCGAAATCACCGGTGGTCAACGCCAGCGGATATCCCTGGAACAGCGGCTGATGGCAGCGGCCGCAGCGCGGAGCCTGGTCCAATCGCTCCGGCGGCAGCCGGTTCATCGCCGCGCAGCCCGGACAGGGCAACAGCCAGGCGGCCGTGTTCACGTCGCCCCCTGCCCCGCGGTCGGCAGGCGCAGATGCAACAACGGAAACGGCTTGCCCAGGCCATCCCGCTCCGAGCGCGATTCGACCTGGAATCCCATGTGCAGGTAGAACCCCACCGCGCCCGGGTTCTGTTCGTTCACGTCCACCCGGTCCGCGCCCCACTGTTCGAGCGCATGCCGGAGCAAGGCCTTGCCGGCGCCGGTCCCGTGATGCGCGGGATCGACGAACAGCATCTCCACCTTCCCCGCCTCCACCCCGACGAACCCGCAGGGCTGCCCGTCGGCGTCCCGCGCCACCGCCAGGCGTTCGGCGGAAGGGAGATAGCCGTCACGAACCAGTGGCCGGAACAGCTGGATGTCCGATTCATCGAGGAAGTGATGGGTGGCGCGGACGGCCGATTCCCAGACGTCGAGCAGACGGGGCAGATCGGCGGGGGTGGCGGTGTCAATTTTCATCCGGACAGCTTGCCACGTCGTGGTCGAGTACGGAGTTGTAATCCGTACTTCCGTTTTCGCGTCGCGCCGGCCGCCTTCACTCCACCGGCGCGGGAAAGGACTAGACTGGCCGCGACCGTAGTTTGGCCGAAGACGTGGAGGTACGCGTATGGCCACGTGGTTGCTCGCCGCCGCACTGGCGCTTTCCCCGCAACCGCCGCTGCCCGATGCGGCGGTCCCGCCGGATATTCCGACGACCGAACAGATTCTCGCCATACCACCGGAACTGGACGCGCAGTTCCGGCAATGGATGGCGCCGGTGGATCCGACCTCTCCCACCGCCCGGCTGAATCGGCTGGTGGATTTCATGTTCTCCAGGGAAGGCGGCCTGGGCCTGCAATACCGCGCGGACGCCAACTACACGGTGGCCCAGACCTACCAGATGCGCCACGCCAACTGCCTGAGTTTCACCCTGATGGCGGTGGCGCTCGCCCGCGCGGACGGGTTGCAGGCCTATGCGCAGGAAATCGAGGACGTGCTGACCTGGTATCAGGAAGGCAACACCGTCTACCGCAACAATCACGTCAATGCCGGCGTCCGCATCGGCCATCAGCGTTTCAGCGTCGACGTGGCCTGGGACGAGGTCATTTCGCGCCAACAGCCCAAGGCCATCAGCGACGCGCATCTGTTCGGGATGTTCTACAACAACCGTGCCGTCGATCTGCTCGGCCAGGGCCAGCCCGCGCTGGCGAAGATCTATCTGGCGCGCGCCCGCGTCCTCAGTCCGGACTACCCGGCCTTCTGGAACAACGCCGGCGTGGTGGCGCTGCGGCAGAACGACGGCGCCGCCGCGGAGGCGTTGTATCTGCATGCCCTCGCCCTCAATGAGAACTACTCCTCCGCGCTGTTCAATCTGGTGACGTTCTACAACCGCAACGGGCGAAGCGATGAAGCAAGGCCGTTGCAGAAGCGGCTGGAGCGGGTACGCGCCCGCGATCCCTTCGATCAGTTCCTGCTGGCCCTGGAACACGAGCGATCCGGCGACTACGAGGGCGCGGTCACCTATTACCTGCGCGCCATCCGCCTGTATGACGAAGAACACCGGTTCTACCAGGGACTGGCGCGCGCCTATCTGCACCTGGGCGACGCACGACGCGCCGGCCGCGCGCTCGCCAAGGCACAGGCACTCACGGAAGGCGCGACCCGCGCCCAGTACCAGGCCAAGCTGGAACGCCTGCGGCGGCCCCGCGAGCCGAGCATCTTCGGGCCACAACCGCGCTGACCCCGAACCGCCGTCAGCGTGGGTGCAGCGGCCACTGGCCGAGAAAGCTGTAATCCGCCTGCCCTTCCACGCTCTGGACCAGCACGAATCCGGTGGGAGCCAGGAGGATCGGCGGAACCGCCGGCGTCGCCGGCTGCGGTTCGCTGTAGCCCAGCGTCAGATGCGGGATGAAACCCCGTCCGACGTGATCCTTGAAGCCGGCCCGGATCAACCGCTCCTGGAGGCCGCGCCAGAAGCGGATCAGGTCCGGCGACGGTGACGCCCCCGCCAGCGTGAGCGCGGGCCGGCGCGGATTGCCCAGCGGCAGCAGGTGATCCAGTTCCAGTTCGAAAGCCTCGCCAGTGAATCCGTCCGCCGCCTCACGCGCCCGGACAGCCCAATCCTGGCGCGGCCCGCTGCTCTCGCCGAGGTAATGCAGGGTCAGGTGATAGCGTTCCGGATTCACCCAGCGCACGTGGGGATGACTGGCGTGCAGCCCGCCCGCCACATCGGCCACTTTCCTGCGCTCCGATGCCGATGGCAGAAGCGCGAAGAAAAGACGGTGCAGCGGCGAGGGTGGACCGCCAAAGAGATCATCCTGCCGGATTGCCAAGCGCACCTGCCCTTTCATGTCGGCCCCGCAGTACGCAGGGAGATTCCATCACCATCGAGGTGGGCATGATCCCGGGCCGCGCCCCTGGAATGCAAGTCGCGCCCTTCACCAGACAGGCATAATGCGCCGGACTTCGAGGCATCGCAGACGAAACATGACCAATCCCGCCGAACAGGCACTCGCCGATCTGCATACGCACGCCTACGCCGCGATGAAGCGCGGCGAATTGAGCGAAGCTTCGGACGCGTTCGAACGCCTGCTCACCCAGCGCCCGGATCGGCCTTACTACCACTACATGCGTGGGCTCGCCCACAAGTACCTGCTGGATTGGCCGGTGTCCCTGCGCCACAACCTGCGCGCGATTGAACTCTCCGGCGAGCTTGACGAAGCCGAACACTGGAATGCCGCCATTGCCGCCACCGCACTGGGGGAGTGGGCCCAGGCGCGGCGCCTGTGGACCGCCTGTGGCATCCGCGTCCCGGAAGGCGAAGGCCCCATCGACGACGACTACGGGATCGCGGTGGTCCGCCTGAATCCGTGGCATTCCGGCGAAACGGTATTCGTCCGGCGCATCGATCCGGTGCGTGCACGCCTGCTCAACGTCCCCTTGCCCGAAAGCGGGCATCGTTTCGGCGATGTCGTGCTCCACGACGGCGCTTCGACAGGCCGTCGTTTCGATGGGCAACGGGAGGTTCCGGTCTTCAACGCTTTGGGACGCCTGGTCGCTTCGGAGTTCCAGACCTTCGTGGCGTTCGTTTCCTGTCCGGGACCGGACGATCTGAACGCCCTGCTCGCGGTCAACGCGCCCGGACTCGGCTATACGGAGGACTGGACCGGCAGCGTCGCGCACTACTGCATGCGTTGCAGCTACGGAGCCCCCCATCGGCACGACCGCGAGGACGATGCGGACGATTGGCAAGTCGAACGCAATCTCGGCATCGCTGCGCAAAGCCGGCATGTGGCCGAGGCGTTGCTGCGAAACTGGGCGGCGCAGGCGCCTGGCCGTTCGGTGGACGCCATCGAAACCCGCGAATGCCCGCCTCCTGAACATCAGGAAGGCCACGCCTGGTGGATTGGTCCGGACGACGACGAAAACGAGGACGAGGCGGCGGAAGAAGCGCCCGACGACAACGCGGCGACGCGCACATGACGTCAATGGCGCATCCGGGGATGCGTCATCCGAAACTCAGCGCAACTGGCTGTCCTTGCTCCCGCGCCGGTTGTAGATCTGCGAGGCGTCCTGTTCCTTGTCCACCGCCTCCTGGCAGGCCACGCACAGGCGCACGCCGGGCACGGCTTTCTGGCGCGCCGGCGGAATCGGCGCGTCGCACTCCTCGCAATGACTCAGGCTGGGACCGGACGGCAGGTTCCGCCGCGCACGCGCGATGGCGTCCTTCACGGTCGCATCGATCTGATCCTGTACAGCGCCGTCGCCGGCCCAACCGGTTGCCATGGTCCTGCCCTCCCGCGGAGTCGCCGGCCGAGCTTACACCCGGCGCTCCACCACAATGTTCACGGACCCAAATGGGGCCGGAACCGGCCGGCTTCAAGCGTGCGCGAGCGCGTAGTCGATGGCGGCGCACACGGCCGCCACCTGCGCGTTGTTGCACTGCGCGGGGGTTGCCTTGGGGCTGTCCGGGTAGACCTCGGTGGTGGTCGTGTAGCGGGCGTTGGTCACCCCGGCGCACAGTCCCAGCGGCTTGAAGGCGTATTCGATGACGCCCGGCGCGACCACGGGTGACCCGATGATCTCGCCGTTGGCGTCCGCTGGCGCGATGTGGGTGACCTGTTCCACCGCCGCGATCACCGCGCGCTGGAAATCCGGCTGCGGATTTTCGCTGTCGTCGACCAGATAGAAACCATCGGGAATCTCGCCGGGCTCGAACGGCTTGCCGTCGCGCGCCGCCAGCGCGGGCCGGAACTCGCTCTCGTCGGTATCGGTGGTTTCGTGCAGATCGATGTGCATCCGCGCCACGTCCCGGATCGGCGCGACCAGCCGGATCAGCGCCGCCGACTCCTGCGCCGGGCTGTTGTCGCGGAACGAGCGGTTCGGATCGATCGCGTCGGCGTTCCAGCGATGAATGCGCTCGTAACCCCAGGGGCTCACGCACGGCACCACCAGCAGATTGGCTCGGCCGGCGTAGTCCGCCGCGCGCTGTTCGAGGAACTGCAATGCCCCATGCACGCCGCTGGTTTCGTAGCCATGGATGCCGCCGGTCACCAGCATGACGGGCAGGTCCGGATTCCAGTTCCGGCTGCGCACGGCGAACAGCGGGTAGCGGCCATCGGTCCCGTAATCCAGTTCGCCATAGGACTCGACGTCGAAGCGCCCGCGCAGGCGATCGATCACCGTCACCACATCGGCGGCGTAGCTGCGCCGGACGGTCTGGCGGGCGCGCCATTCCGCTTTCTCCGCCGCCCCCCAGGGCTGGCCGGGCGTGCCGATGGGATAGAAGCGTGCGGGTGCGGTCATGGCGATGCAGGGGATGACGAAAAGGAGCAGCACTTTAACAGGGGCGCGCGGGCGCGCGGCCGGCGGGTGCCACGGCATGTCGGGGGGCGTCCGGACGAACGGTGGTCCGCCTTCACGCAGCCTGAGCGCCCGGTAGTGCAAATACGGCGCACCCCCATGCCCACCAACGTCTGGTCATGTCCCCGGAGGCCCGCCATGAAGCGCAGTCCCGTTCTTTCCCTCGTCCTCGTCTCCCTGCTGCCCGCCGTGCCGGCCGTGGCGCAGGACAACAAGACGCCACCCATGACGCCCGAAATGAAGGCGCAGATGGAAGCGTTCCAGAAAGCCGGCACACCGGGTGACGAACACCGGAAACTGGCCTCGCTGGACGGCACCTACGATCTGACCGTGAAGAGCTGGCACAGCCCCGACGCACCGCCCAGCACCGATACCGGCACCGCCACCCGCAAGATGATCCTCGGCGGCCGCGTGCAGGTGGAGGAAGTGGCTTCGCAGATGATGGGCCAACCGTTCAGCGGCCAGGGCCTGCGAGGTTATGACAACGTCACCGGCAAGCATTGGGCGACCTGGAACGACAGCATGAGCACCGGCCTGATGGTCAGCGAAGGCACCTGCGACGCGGCTCAGTCCTGCACCTATACCGGCACCTACCACGATCCGGTCAGCAAGAAACCGGTGACCTCGCGCATGACCAGCCGCTGGACCGACAAGAACACCGAGGTGTTTGAAATGTACGCGCCCGGTCCGGATGGCAAGGAAGCCAAAATGATGGAGATTACCTACAAGAAACGTCCGTAAGCCTCCCCGCCGCGGGGGGGGGGGGGCGG
>NZ_JBQCIJ010000031.1:0-24533 GCF_051953815.1 Pseudoxanthomonas sp.
GGCGCGGGCCGCTTCCACCGCCGCGTTGAGCGCCAGGATGTTGGTCTGGAAGGCGATGCCGTCGATGACGGCGATGATTTCGGCAATCTTGCGCGAGGCCGCTTCGATGTCGCGCATGGTGGTGACGACCTGGCCGACGACATTGCCGCCCTGGGAGGCGACGGAGGCGGCGCCGATGGCCAGCTGGTTGGCCTGGCGGGCGGAGTCGGCGTTCTGGCGCACGGTGGAGGTGAGCTCTTCCATGGAGGCGGCGGTTTCCTCCAGGTTGGCGGCCTGCTGTTCGGTGCGGCGGGACAGGTCGGCGTTGCCGGAGGCAATCTCGCCGGCGGCGGTGTTGATGGCGGTGGACGCATCCTGGATGCGGCTGACGATGTCGGTCAATTGCGCCACGGTGGCGTTGGCGTCATCGCGCATGCGGGCGAACACGCCGTGGAAGTCGCCGTCCATGCGGGCGGTCAAATCACCGCGGGCGATGGCCTGGAGCAGCTGCGACAGCTGGCCGAGGTTGGTGTCGCTGACCGCCATCATCGCGTTCAGGCCGTCGATCATCACCCGGAAGTCGTGCTCGAAGCGCTGCGCGTCGCCGCGCTGGCTGAAGTCGCCGACCGCGGCCGCGGCGGCCAGCCGCTTGATCTCGCCGTTGATGGCCGACAGGCTCGCCTTGGCGCGATCCATCGACTCGTGCAGCATGGCGCGCTGGCCGGGCAGGCGGCGCGCGTCCTGCGACAGATCGCCCACCGCGTAGCGGTTGAGGATGGCGATGGCGTCGACGATGGCGTCCAGGTGCTCGAACATCATCGTGTTGATGCCGCGCGCCAGCTCGCCGTACACGCCCGGGAAATCCTCCGGCACGCGCTGCGCGATGTTCTCGCCGGCATGCATGCGGGCCATGTGCTGGGTCTCGTCGGAGAACCGGCGCAGCATCTTCATCATCTCGTCGGTGGAGGCGAGCATCTGGCCCAGTTCGTCCTGGTGGCCGCGTTCGACCTTGACCGACAGGTCGCCGCGCGCCACCGCGTTCACCGCGCGCACCACCTGGCCCAGCGGACCGGTGATCGAACGGGTGATGGCGATGCCCAGGAAGACCGCCAGCAGCACCGCCACGCCCAGGCCCACGCACATCGCCAGCACGGTGCGCGAATAGGCGCGCTCGGAGGCGGCCACCTGCGCGGCCAGGTTGTCCACGTTGTACTGCGACAACGCCTTGAGCTGGTTGAACAGTTCGCGGCGCAGGAAGCGCGACTCGTTGGTGGAGATGGATTTCGCGGTCTCGAAATCATCGGCCGCCACCGCCGCGGAAATGCGGTCGTGCGCCGCGAAGTAGGCGGCGCGCGCCTGCTTCACTTTTTCGTAGATCGCCTTTTCCTTCGCGCTGGATTCGGTCGGGATGGCGTTGTAGGCCGCTTCCTCGGTGTCGATCAGCTTGCGGGTGTCGACCAGCTTCTGCTCGTAGTCGGCGATCTCGTCCGGCTGGCCCTGCTTGGTCAGCTGCGACTGCTCGTAGGTACGGTACTCACCGAGCTGGGCGCGCATTTCGCCCAGGTGCTGGACCGCGGGCATCCAGTTTTCATTGACCGCGCGCATCTGCGCATTGGACGTCGACAGCCGCCACAGCGACAGCGCGCCGAGCAGGACGGTGAGGACCACGGTGACGACGAAGGCCAACGTCAGCTTGCGCGCGATCGGCAGGTTGCGGAACCAGTTCATTGCTTGCTTCTCTCCAGGAGGAACACGACGGACGGCCTCCCCGTGTGGCCATTCGCGGCGGTGGTGGATGTCATGTCGCGGCGACATGCCGCTAGTAGCGGCTGCGTCGACGCGAACTTGACGGTGCATGTGGTCGTAGGGGGATTCCCGACGAACTCATGTGATCCGTGTCTTGGGCGCATTGCCCAGCCGATCACCCATCAGGTGGCGCGATCAGAAATAGAACTGCGCGCGCAGTTGCAGGATGCGCGGGTCGGCGTGCCGTCCCGCGCGGGTGGCGTCCACCTGCACGAGGTTGGCCTGCAACCGGAAATACCGGTTGAGGTAGGCGTTGACGCCCACGGTCCAGTTGGCTTCGCGGCCGCCACGGATGCCGTCGTTGTCCAGATCGATGCGGCTGTAGCGCAGCAGCAGTTCCCACGCGCCATGCGCGTGCGCCGGCAACGGATTGGAGACATTGCCGGCGTTGTAGGCACGCGATTCGCCGGTCATCAGCCAACTGCCGGCGACATACCAGCCGTCCGCTGAATAACCGGGCAGGCCGGCATCGCGGGTGGTTTCCTGGCGCAGGTATTCGCCCTGCAGCGACCACGGGCCTTCGATCCATAGCGCTTCGACGCCTTCGCGGCGGATCCGATCCACCCGGGCGAGGCTGCCCGAATCGACCAGCCGCGCGTCGGTCAGCGCCGCCTCCGGGCGGGCGCGCCAGCGCACGCTGGGCAGGATCGTCTGGCCGCGCCCGTTCACTTCGCTGTGCGGATGCTCCTCGGACGCCGACAGGCCAAGATGCAGGACGTGCCCGGCCTGCTTGCGCGGCGTCCACGCGACGCGGCCGGCGAGGGTGGTGCCGGGATTGTTGCCCTGCAGATCGTTGCCGAAGAAGTAGCCCAGGTTCCACAGGTAGGCGGGCCGCTCGAACGCCCATTCGGCGCCGACCCGGCGGCTCTCGTAGAACGCCTGCGTGGGCAGCGAGTTCTCCAGGAAGCTGCCGGCGCGGGTGGAGGTGTAGCCCTCGAATCCGACCGGAAGCTTGAACTGGCCCAATCGCAGCCTGCCGGCATCGCGGCCGAACAGCGGCTTGGTTTCCATCCGCAGCGCCACGTCCATCCAGGTGTCGGAATGGAAGTCGTAGCTGGCGGTGACGTCGTAGAAGCCCTTGCGCTTGAGGGTGAAGCCGAACTCCTTGCGGCGGAAATCCTCCTCGTCCTCCAGTGCGGTGGCGGCGGTGCCGTAGCCGTCGCCGTCGAACCGGTTGACGTCGTAGGCGTAGTTGCCGGTCGCGGCAAGTTCGGTGCCGTTGGCGAACACCAGCCGCGGCGGCCATGTCTTGGCCTCGACGGCGGATGCGGAGGCGGCCAGGCCGGCCAGCAGCGGGAGGAGCAACAGCGAAGCGGTGGAAGCGGTTTTCATGAGGATGGAATATGCAGGGCAGGCGCGCGCCGCGCGCGGCCGCCGGGGCGGTCGCGTGCGGGTGCGGGGTTGGAGAAGGGTCTTGTCGGTAAGGGGATCAGGCGGCCTGCGGCATCCGCAGCGATCGCACCAGTCCGCCCACGTCGACGATGAGAGCGACGCGGCCGTCGCCCAGGATGGTGGCGCCGGAAATCCCGTCCACGCGCCGGTAGTTGTTTTCCAGGTTCTTGACCACGACCTGCTGCTGGCCGAGCAGTTCGTCCACTTCCAGCGCCAGCTTCTGGCCGTCGCCCTCGACCACCACCACCAGCGGCTGCGTGGTGCGCGCGTGGCCGTAGCGGTAGTACTCGTTGAGCGACAGCAGCGGCAGGTATTCGCCGCGCACGCGCAGCACGCGGCCTTCGCCGGCCAGCGTGCGCACGTCCTCGGCCTGCGGTTGCAGCGCTTCCAGCACGTAGCCCAGCGGCAGGATCAGGGTTTCATCGCCCACCGCCACGGTCATGCCGTCGAGGATGGCCAGGGTCAGCGGCAGCCGGATCACCACGCGGGTGCCGTGGCCGGCGCTGCTTTCCAGCTGCACTTCGCCGCCCAGCGCCTGGATGTTGCGGCGGACCACGTCCATGCCGACGCCGCGGCCGGACAGATCGGTGACCGCGTCGGCGGTGGAGAAGCCGGGCTGGAAGATCAGATCCCATACCTGCGAATCGGTCGGATTGTCCGGCACGTGCACGCCGCGCTCGGCGGCCTTGGCCAGGATCCGCTCGCGGTTCAGGCCGCGGCCGTCGTCGCTGACCTCGATGACGATGTGGCCGCCCTGGTGCGACGCGGCCAGGGTGATCGTGCCCGTTTCCTCCTTGCCGGCGGCGCGGCGGACTTCGGGCATTTCCAGGCCGTGGTCAATCGAGTTGCGGACCAGGTGCACCAGCGGATCGGCGATGCGTTCGATCAGGCCCTTGTCCAGCTCGGTGCCTTCGCCGATCGTGCGCAGGCGCACCTGCTTGCCCAGGCGCGAGGACAGATCGCGGACCAGGCGCGGGAAGCGGCGGAACACGGCGTCCACCGGCAGCATGCGCACGCCGATGACGGCTTCCTGCAGATCGCGGGTATTGCGTTCCAGCAGATCCAGGCCGGCGAACAGGCGTTCGCACTGGGCCGGATCCAGCAGGCCCGAGACCTGCTTGAGCATGGCCTGGGTGATGACCAGTTCGCCGACCAGGTTGATCAGGCCGTCGATCTTGTCGACGCTGACGCGGATGGAACTTTCGGCGGTCTCGTTGCCGGCCGGCGCGGCGGGTGCGCCCGCGGTTGCGGCGGTGATCGTGATCGCCTCGACCGGCGCGGGAGGCGCGGCGATCGCGGCGGGAATGGGCTGGATGTCCAGTTCGCAGTCATCGACGACCCAGGCGAAGGCTTCCTCGACGGCGGCGCGCGGCACCGGACCGAGCAGGCCGAGATCCCAGGCCAGGTAGGCTTCCAGCGGATCCATCTGGGCGAAGCCGGGCAGGCGATCGACCCGGCAGGCCACTTCCAGCGGCGCCAGGTGTTCCAGTTCGCGCAGGATCCGCAGTGGATCGTTGCCGGTCATGAACAGCGACGGCGCCGGGGTGAAGCCGATGCGCCAGCCTTCCGGGGCGGCGTCCCTGGCCACCGTCGCGGCCGCGGCGCCGGCCGCCGCGCCGTCGCCCGACAGCACGGCGCCCAGGCGCGCATGCACGTCGCTGACGGCGGCGGGATCGGCGGGCTGGCCGTGTTCGGCTTCGGCCAGCAGGCTGCGCAGCACGTCGACCGAGGCCAGCATCGCGTCGATGGCCGGCGTGGCGACTTCGCGCTTGCCGGCGCGCAGTTCGTCCAGCAGGGTTTCCAGCAGATGGGTCAGGCCGGCGACCGCCTCGAAGCCGAAGGTGGCCGCGCCGCCCTTGATCGAATGCGCCGCGCGGAAGATCGAGTTGATCAGTTCGCCGTCGCGGTTGCCCTGTTCCAGCGACAGCAGTCCCGCTTCCATCGCTTCGAGCCCTTCGCGGCTTTCCTCGAAGAAGGTGGCGTGGAAGCGTTGCATGTCCATGTTCATCGATGCGGAACCC
Organism: Pseudoxanthomonas sp.; assembly: GCF_051953815.1. Classification (GTDB taxonomy): domain Bacteria; phylum Pseudomonadota; class Gammaproteobacteria; order Xanthomonadales; family Xanthomonadaceae; genus Pseudoxanthomonas_A. Next base: position 5,199 of record NZ_JBQCIJ010000031.1, read on the forward strand.
GGGCGGCGTCAGGAAAAGGGCGGAGGAAAGGCGGAGGAAAGGCGGAGCGGATCAGCCCAGGACTTTCTGGATGGTGGCGACCAGCTGTTCGGGATTGAACGGCTTGACCAGCCAGCCGGTCGCGCCGGCGGCCTTGCCTTCGGCTTTCTTGTCGGCGGCCGATTCGGTGGTGAGCATCAGCAGCGGGGTGAACTTGTAGTCGGGCAGGCCGCGCAGGGCGCGGATCAGCGCGATGCCGTCCATGTTGGGCATGTTGACGTCGGTGACCACGGCGTTGAAGCGCTGTCCCTGCGCGCGTCCCAGGGCGACCTGGCCGTCCTCGGCCTCGTCCACGGCGTATCCGGCGGAACTCAGGGCGAAGGCGACCATCTGGCGCATCGAGGCCGAATCGTCCACCACCAAAATACGTGCGCTCATGCGGCGTTCTCCACAGTTTTCGAATCGTTGTTGTCGGAAGAGGAAAGACCCAGCCGGTCGGCCAGGCCGAGCAGGCGGGCGGCGTCGCGGAAGGCGGCGCTGCTGCCGGCGAAGGCGGTGGCGTGGCCGGCCTGCTCGCGGTCGCGGAAGAAGGTGCACAGCACCTGCAGGCTGGCGGTATGCACGCGCTGCACGGTCCCGGCATCCAGCAGCAGGGGCTGCGGCTGGGCCAGGTGCGGCGCCAGTTGCTGCTTCAGATCGCTGGCGGCCTCGATGCCGAGGTCCGCGCCCAGGGGTACTGCGCTCATCTTCGCTCCGATGGGTCGGTTCCTGCGAGGTATCGGCCGAAGCGGGCAGGTCTTGAGTGTGGTGGTGAAGAAGTGCGAACCCGGTCGCGACTTGGCTGGCGCCAAAGGCAAATCCCCCTCGGTCCCCCTTCTTCGAAGGGGGAGGAAAAGCCGGGCCTTCCCGGATCCGGATCCGAATCCGAATCCGAATCCGAATCCGAATCAGGATCGGGATCGGGATCGGATCAGGACCGGATCGGATCGGGATCCGAATCAGGATCCGGATCCCGTCCTTACTTCAGCAGCTCCGACGCATCCAGCAGGATCACCGTGCGTCCGGCGAGGCGGGCCACGCCGCGGAACAGCGGATGGGTGATGCGGCACATGCGGGTGTTGTCGGGCGGTTCGATCTGCTGCTCGGTCAGGGAGGTGACGTCCTCCACCGCGGACACGCGCAGGCCGAGGATCTCGCCGTTCTCCTCCAGCACCACGATGCGGACATGGCTGTCCGGGGTGATCGCGGCGCGGCCCAGGTACAGGCCCAGGTCGAGCACGGGCACCACCTGGCCGCGCAGGTTCATCACCCCGAGCATGTGCGGGGCGGCGCCGCGCAGCGGCAGCAGGGTGGCCGGCAGCACCACCTCCTGCACCTTCAGCAGTTCCAGCGCGTAGTGCTGCTCGTCGCAACGCATCCGCAGCCAGCGGGTGCTGCGGTCGCTGGCGCGACGGCGCTCCCCGTGCGGGGAACTGGCCGGGGCCTCGTCGTCGTGGCGGCGACGCTGGAGCATGTCGAACACCGGCTTGGCGTACGCCGGCATCGATGGCATCGCCGGCGGCGTGGCGACGGGTGCGGGCGCAACGAGAGGGGCCTCCGGCGTGGGAAGGACGGGGTCGGGTATCGCGCGCTCGGCGACAGCGGGCTCCAGCGTGACGCGCTCCGGCGCAGGCGGCTCCCGCCCGCGCGCGGCATCCGCGGCACGCGCGCCGGGCGCGGCGCCGCCGTGCAGTTGATCGAGCAGGGCTTCGAACTCGTCGTCGCTGATCAGATCGCCGGCGGGCGGCGCGATCGTCGCGGGCGTCGCCTCGACGGGTGTCATCGGGATCTCCCCGGTCTCTGGAAGGGGCGTGGGTGGATCGGACGCCACCGGCGTGGCGGCGGGCGGCGCGACTTCCATCCGTTGCAGCGCCAGGATGGCGTCCGGGTCGTCGGCCACGGCGATGCCGCGGGTCGTGGCGAGCAGGCGTTCCAGCACGTCTTCGTGTTCGGCGTCGAACGCGCCCGCGCCCTCGCCGGCGTCCCCGGCGGGCGTGACGAGGCTCAGCGCGACGGTGGCTGGGGTCCGGTCGGCGTCGTGATCGATCGGCGGCGGGTTCGCCACCGCCTGCAACACCGGCGGCGGGGCCGGCGCGGCGACCACCGGCGCGGGCGCGGGCGCGGCATCCGCGCCCAGCAGATCCCGCAGGTAGTCGTCGAGCGCCGGCTGCGCGGTCACGCGGCCTGCTCCATCTGCACGCGCTCGCTGCTCAGCAGCCAGTCGAGCGCGCGCCGGTAGGCGGACAGGCCACGGCCCGGATACTGATCCGCCGCCAGCGGCTTGACCAGTTCATCGACGCTGCAGATGCGGGTGTCGTTGGGAATGGCGTCTTCCCACACGCGCTCGCCGTGGGCTTCCTGCATCTGCCGCAGGGTGTCGTTGCCGGTGCGCGTGCGCTTGTCGTGCAGGGTGGGCAGGACCGACGCCGGCAACGGGCGACGGCGCGAGCGTTCGATCATGTCCACGGTCCGGCACATGCCGGCCAGGCCGTGCAGCGCCAGCGGCTCGGTCTGGGTGGGGATGACCACGCGATCGGCCGCGGCCAGCGCGTTGACCATCAGCAGGCCCAGCGTGGGCGGACAATCGAACAGCACGTAGTCGAAATCCTGGCCGCCGCGCGCCAGCGCATTGGCCAGCGCCAGGCCGAGGCCGGGCTGGGTGGCGCTGCGGCGTTCCAGCGTGGCCAGCGCGGTCTGCGCGGCGACGAAGGACAGGCGCTCGATGCCGGTCTCGCGCACCAGCGGACCCAGCTCCGCGCCGGCGGGTTCGAACAGATCCAGCACGCCGGCCGGGGCCGGCTCGGCCGGCACGCCGAAGGCGCGGGTCAGCGAGGAGTGCGGATCCAGATCCATCAGCAATACGCGCTGGCCGCGCATCGCCAGCCCGCGTCCCAATGCCAGGGTGGTGGTGGTCTTGCCCACGCCGCCCTTCTGGTTGGCGATTGCCCACACGCGCATCAGTTCGATCCTCCTTCAAGGGTGGGCGCCAGCGCGTCGGCGTCGGCGGCCGTGGCGGGCGTCAGTGTTTCGGTCTGCGCCGGCACGCTGGCCGGCGCGGCGGGCGAGGCGGCGATCGCCGGCAGCGAACCGCCCGGCGCGTGCTCGCCTTCGCTGGCCAGGATCACCAGCAGCACCCGGCGGTTGCTGTTGCGGCCCTCGGCGGTGGCGTTGTCGCCGATCGGGCGGAACTCGCCGTAGCCGATCATCGCCAGCCGTTCCGGCGGAATCCCGTCGCGCACGAACAGGTGCACCACGCTGGCGGCGCGCGCCGCCGACAGTTCCCAGTTGGACGGAAACTGGAAGGTGCGGATCGGGCGGTCGTCGGTGTAGCCCTCCACGCGCACCCCGTTGGGCACGCCGGCCAGCACGTCGGCCAGGCTGGACACCGTCTTCTGCGCGGCCGGTTCCAGCGCGGCCGAGCCGGTGGCGAACAGGATGTCGCTGTTGATCTGCACTTCCAGCCACAGCTCGGCCCGGCGCACCACCACCAGTTTCTGGTCGACCAGCGGCGCCAGCGCCTTCTCGATGTTGTCGGCGATGGTGTCCAGCTGCTGGTGGGCGTTCTGCATGCCCTTGGCGTCCACGCTCATGTTCATCTGCGAGGCCATCGCCGCCAGCAGGGTGACGTTGGGCGCGGGCGAGGGCGCCGACGGGCCCTGCTTGGCGCCGGACTTGATCGGCGAGGGCCGGTCGAAATCCGCGCCCTGCAGCTGGTGGTTGCCGACCTGGACCGGATTGATGGTGCGCGGCGCGCCGCCGAACGCGGCGGTGAGCGCGTCGGCCATCACCCGGTACTTGCCCTCGTTGAGGGTGGAGATGGCGTACATGACCACGAAGAAGGCCAGCAGCAGCGTCATCAGATCGGCGTAGGGAATGGCCCAGGCCTCGTGGTTGACGTGTTCCTCGTGGGATTTCCGGCGTGCCATGCGGGTGCCCGATCAGTGCAGGAAGCCGGCCAGCTTGGATTCGATGTTGCGCGGGTTCTCGCCCTGGGCGATCGCGATCAGGCCCTCGATGATCATCTCGCGCTCGCGGCTCTGCCCGCCGATCACGCTCTTGAGCTTGCTGGCCACGGGCAGGAAGAACAGGTTGGCCGAGGCGATGCCGTAGATGGTGGCGGTGAACGCGGCGGCGATGCCGTGGCCCAGCTTGCTGGGATCGGCCAGGTTCTTCATCACCGCGATCAGGCCGAACACGGCGCCGATGATGCCCAGGGTGGGCGCGTAGATGCCCATCGCCTCGAACACCTTGGCGGCGGCCAGATCCTGGTGCTCCTGGCTGTTGAGATCGATTTCCAGCATGTGCCGGATGGCTTCCGGCTCCAGGCCGTCGACCAGCATCTGCAGGCCCTTCTTCAGAAACGGATCGCTCTGCTCGTTGACCAGCGGCTCCAGTCCCAGCAGGCCCTGCTTGCGGGCGATGTTGCTCCACTCGATGATCTGCGCCACCAGGCTGTCGTGGTTGGCGCCGGGAGGACGGATCACCCAGCGGGCGATCGAGACGGCGCGCTTGAACACCGCCGGCGGCGTGTGCACCAGGATCGCGGCGACAGTGCCGAGGATGACGATGACGAAGGCCGCCGAGGACCACAGCGACGACACGCCGGCGCCCTTGAGGATGCTGCCGCCGACGAGGGCGACCAGGGCGAGGATGAGACCGATGAGGCTGAAGATATCCATATGCGGTGGTATCGGCCGTGGCGGCGCGGACTTGAGTTGGCGGGGGCGATCCGGTCCTGCCCGGTCTTCGACCGCGGGCGGCTTGCCGGGACGAATCGACAAGTCCGGGATTCGTGTCGGAGGCGGGATATCAGCGGAGCAGGCTCAGCGCCATGGGTGTCGCATGCGCCCCCATCCGCCCTCCGGGCACATTCCCCCGCGGGCGGGGGAAGGGAGCGGGACGGTCACGCGGCCGCTTCGCGCAGGCCGTCCACGTCCAGGATCAGGGCCATGCGGCCGTCGCCGATCAGGGTCGCGCCGGCATAGCCGCGCAGGCCGCGCACCGCGCGCGGCAATGGCTTGATCACCACTTCCTCGCGTCCGCGCACCTGATCCACCACCAGGCCGAAGCGCTGGTCGCCCATCTGCAACACCACGATGGTCAGCAGCGGCGCCTTGATCGCCTCCACGCCCAGCCAGCGGCGCAGGTCGACCAGTGGCAGGGTATTCGATTGCCGGTCCAGCACGGCCTGGCCGTCGAACCAGCGCAGGCTCGACGCGGGCGCATGCAGCACTTCCATCACCCGCGCCAGCGGCAGCGCGTAGACCGGATCGCCGGCCTGCACCAGCAGGGTCGGCAGGATCGCCAGGGTCAACGGCACCCGGATCAGGAAACGGCTGCCGCGCCCCAGCTGCGAATGGATCTGGATCTGGCCGCTGAGTTCGCGGATGCGCGACTGCACCACGTCCATGCCGACGCCGCGGCCGGAGATGTCGGTGATCTCGGCCTTGGTCGAGAAGCCCGGCAGGAAAATCAGTTGCAGGCATTCGTCGTGCGACAGGCGCGCGGCGGCTTCCGGTTCGATCAGGCCCTTTTCCAGCGCCTTGTCGCGCAGCCGTTCGGGATCGATGCCGGCGCCGTCGTCGCGGATCTCGATGGTGACGTAGTCGCCTTCCTGCTGCGCCGCCAGCCGGACCTGGCCGCTGCGCGGCTTGCCGGTGGCCTCGCGCAGATCCGGCAGTTCGATGCCGTGGTCGATCGCGTTGCGGACCAGGTGCACCAGCGGATCGGACAGCGCCTCGACCAGGTTGCGATCCAGCTCGGTGTCCGCGCCGATCAGTTCGAGGTCCACTTCCTTCTTCAGCGAACGGGCGACGTCGCGCGCGACCTTGGGGAAGCGCGAGAACACCTTGCCGACCGGTTGCATGCGGGTGCGCATCACCGCGTTCTGCAGGCGCGCGGTGGCGATGTCCAGGCCACTGACCGCGCGATCCAGTTCCTCGTCGCGCAGGCGCGCGCGCAGGGTCTTCAGGCGGTTGCGCGAAAGCACCAGTTCGCCGACCAGGTTGACGATCGCGTCCAGCCGCTTGGTGTCCACGCGGATGGTCTGCTCGGCCTCGCTGGCGCGCGCGGCCGGCCGCGCCAGCGCAGCCGATGGCGCGGGTGCGGGAGCGGGCGGGCGCGGGGCGGCGGGCTTGGGCGCCGCCGCCGCTGCGGCGGCCGCGCCGGGCGCGGCGCCGCCGTGGAGTTGATCCAGCAGCGCTTCGAACTCGTCCTCGCTGATCAGGTCGCCGGCGACGGAGGGGGCGGCCTGCGCGGTCGGCGCGGCGGCGCCGTGGAGCTGGTCGAGCAGCGCCTCGAATTCGTCGTCGCTGATCAGATCGTCGCCGCCGCTGGCGGCCGGACGCGGCGCGACCACCGCCGGCGCGGCCCGGGCCGCTGGCGCGCCGCCGGTATCGACGTCGAACTGGGCGATCAGCGTGGCGGGCGCGTGCGGCGGTTCCTCGCCGGCGCCGACCGCGTCGAGCATGCGTTGCAGCCAGTCCAGCGATTGCTGGGCGGCATCGAAATGATCCGCTTCCAGGGTCGCCTTGCCGGCGCGGACCATGCCCAGCGCCTCCTCGGCGGCATGGCACAGGTGCACCATCGCCTGGATGCCGAGAAAGCCGGCGCCGCCCTTGAGCGTGTGGAAGCCGCGGAACACCGCGTTGAGCTGTTCACTGTCGCCCGGATCCTGCTCCAGCGTCACCAACTGCTCGCCAAGGCGATCCAGGATTTCCTGGGCCTCGATGAGGAAGTCGGCGGCGATTTCGGGCGTGACGGCGGACATGGTTCGGCTCGGTGGCGGAGGCTGCGGAGGGCGGGGCGGCTAGAGGCCCAGGCCCGACAGCAGGTCGTCGGCGTCGTCCTGCGAGAACGCGTTCTTGTCCAGGCCGGCGACGGCGGGACCGGCCAATCCGCCGTCCTTCTTTTCCGGCGGCGGCAGCCCGAGTTCGCCGAAGCCTTCGTGCACGCGGCGGACGATGCCGGCGACGCGCCGGATGATCTGGCCGGTAAGGTCCTGGTAGCTCTGCGCCAGCGCCATTTCCGACAGGCCGGCGCGGATCTGGTCCACCACCCGGGTCTGTTCGGCGCTCAGCGCGGTTGTCTTGAGCTGGTCGGCCAGGGCGCGGCACTGCTCGGCCAGATCGAGGGTCTTGTGGCTGGCCTGTTCGGTCATCGCCACCACGTGATCCAGGCGCGCGCAGGCGTCGTCGAGATCGCCGGCGCCGCCGTGGGTGGGCGGCAGTTCGCCCAGGGTCTGCGCGAGCTCGCGGGCCAACCGGCCCAGGCCCTGCATCATCGGCTGCGTGCGCCAGGCGGCGATGGTGTCCAGCTCGCGCCGCCAGCCGGCTTCGTCGCCCAGTTCCAGCGCGTCCAGCGCGTGCTGCAGGCGTTCGACCAGCGCGGCGCGGGCGCTGCCGGCTTCCATGACCGCAGCCATCAGGCGGCGGCCCCGAGGCGCTCGAAAATCTTGCCGAGCTTCTCTTCCAGGGTCTGCGCGGTGAAGGGCTTGATGATGTAGCCGTTCACGCCGTTCTGCGCGGCCTCGATGATCTGCTCGCGCTTGGCCTCGGCGGTGACCATCAGCACCGGCAGGGTCTTGAAGCGGTCGTCGGCGCGGATCGCCTTGAGCAGCTCGATGCCGGTCATGCCCGGCATGTTCCAGTCGGTGACCACGAAGTCGAAACTGCCCTGGGCCAGCGCGGTCAGGGCGCTGGAACCGTCGTCGGCCTCGGCGGTATTGGTGTAGCCCAGATCGTTGAGAAGGTTCTTGATGATGCGGCGCATCGTCGAGAAGTCGTCCACGATCAGGATCCGCATGTTCTTGTTGGCTGTCACGAAAGGCTCCGGGTGAAGCAGGGCAAGGGTGGTCTCGAGGACCTTATCGGCAGGAGGCGGGGAAACTTTTGGGTCGGGATTGGGGGCTTGGGCGGGGATTGGGGATTGGGGAATAAAAAAAGCAGCGCTTTGCCTCCCCCTTTGCAAAAGGGGGACTGAGGGGGATTGGCTTTTGGCGCCAAAAGCAAGCGCTTTTCAACCGCCGAATGGCGGGTCAATCCCCCGTCGCCCGCTCCGCGGGCGCCCGCCCCCTTTTTCAAAGGAGGCTCATCCCGATTCCCCAATCTTCAATCCCCGCGCCCGATCAATCCTCCAGCCCGGCGTCCACGCTCTCGAATACATTCAGCCGGCCGCGCAGGCGCAGCATGGCCTGGCCGTGGATCTGGCAGACCCGCGATTCGCTGACCCCGAGCACCGCGCCGATTTCCTTCAGGTTGAGCTCCTGCTCGTAGTACATCGACAGCACCAGCTGTTCGCGCTCGGGCAACTGGCCGATGGCCTTGATCAGCGACTGGCGGAACTCGCCGCGTTCGAGCTGCTGCTGCGGGCTGGGGCCGCCGGTGACCGCGGTCTGCGGTTCGCCGTGGTCCTCGATGTGCGATTCCAGGCTCAGCACCTGGCCGCGCGCGGCGTCCTCCAGCAGGCGCAGGTATTCGGGCAGCGGCATCTCCATCGCCGACGCCACTTCGGTGGCGATGGCGGCGCGGCCGGTGCGCTGTTCGATTTCGCGCACGGTGGCGGCGGCTTGGCGGGCGCGCCGGTGCACCGAGCGCGGCACCCAGTCGCCGCGCCGGATCTCGTCGATCATCGAACCGCGGATGCGGATCGAGGCGAAGGTCTCGAACGAGGCGCCCTGTTCGGCGTCGTAGCTGCGCGAAGCTTCGAGCAGGCCGATCATGCCGGCCTGGATCAGATCGTCGATCTCCACGCTGGCGGGCAGGCGCGCGGCCAGGTGGTGGGCGATGCGGCGGACCAGGTCCGCGTGCACCGTGACGAAGTCGGTGGCCGCCGCTTTCTGGACGGCACGGTATTGGGCGGCGCCGGTACTCATGCAGGCACGCTCCGGTTGATCATGCGTTCGACGAAGAACTCGACGTTGCCGCGGGCGCCTGACGGCGGCTGCCAGCGCGCGGTGACCCGGGCGATCTCGTTGATGGCGCGCGCGGACGGGCTGCCCGGATACGCCTTCACCACCGCCTGCTGGCGCTGCACCGCGCGGCGCAGCCAGTCATCCTGCGGCACCGCGCCCAGGTAGTGCAGGGCGACGTCGCCGAGGAAGCGCTCGCACACGCGGGCCAGCTTCTCGTACAGCTTGCGGCCCTCGTTGGGGTCGCGGACCATGTTGGCGATCACGTGCACGCGGTCCACGCCGCGCTCGCGCGAGAGCACCTTGATCAGGGCGTAGGCGTCGGTGATCGAGGCCGGCTCGTCGCAGACCACCACCACCGTGTCCTGCGCGGCCTGGCAGAAGGTCAGCACGCTGTCGGTGATGCCGGCGGCGGTGTCCACCACCATCACGTCCAGGGCGCGCTGCAGTTCCGAGAACACGTTGACCAGGCCGACGTGTTCGGCCGGCGAGAGTTCGGCCATGTGCCGGAAACCCGACGAGGCCGGGACGATCAGCAGGCCCTCCGGGCCCTCCAGCAGCACGTCCTCCAGCTGGCAGCGCTCGGCGACCAGATCGGCCAGGGTGTACTTGGGGGTCAGCCCCAGCAGCACGTCGACGTTGGCCAGGCCCAGGTCGGCGTCCATCAGCAGGGTGCGCTTGCCCATTTCGGCCAGCGACGCGGCCAGGTTGACAGACACGTTGGTCTTGCCGACGCCGCCCTTGCCGCCGGTCACCGCGATCACGCGGACCGGATGGAAGGCGCCGGTCAGCGGCGGGGTGCTGCGCGGATTGGTCTGCAGCAGGTGTTCATGCGACATGGATGGTCTCCGCGTGGCTGGGTTCGTCGGCTTCCCGACGCAGTTGATCCAGGCGCAGGACCAGGTTGGGCGCGCTGGCGCGATGCAGGTCGTCCGGCACGCGCTGGCCGTCGGTGATCCAGGCCATCGGCAACTGGTGATCGACGATGACCGACAGCGCGCTGCCGAGCCGACCGGTCTCGTCGACCTTGGTCAGCACCACGCCGTGCGGCTGGGCGCCGCTGAAGCGGCGGACCACTTCGTCCAGGTCGCCGAAATGCGAATTGGCGGGCAGCACCAGCAGGGTATGCACCTGCCCGGCGGCGCGCAGCCAGTTGAGCTGGCCGACCAGGTTGCGATCGCGCTGGCCCATGCCGGCGGTGTCGATCAGCACCAGCTTGTAGTCGCGCAGGCGTTCCAGGGTCTGCGCCAGGCGCACGTCGCTGTCGGCCTCGTGCACGGCGATGCCGAGCTGGCGGCCGTAGCTGTGCAGTTGTTCGCGGCCGCCCACGCGCACGGTGTCGGTGGTGACCAGGGCGACGTCGCGCGGGTTGTGGCGATCGGCGTAGGCGGCGGCCAGCTTGGCGATGGTGGTGGTCTTGCCGGCGCCGGTCGGGCCGACCAGGGCGATCACGCCGCCCTGTTCCAGCGGATCCTGCGGCAGGATCGGCAGCTTGCGCGACAGCAGGCCCAGCATCAGGCCGCGGCCGCGATGCGGTTCGGTGTCGGCGGGAATCTGCAGGGCGACGTCGCGGGTGATGCCGGCGTCGAAGCCGTAATCGTCCAGCAGCTCCATCGCCTGCGCGCGCACCGGCGAACCGCGCAGGCGCTCGTCGGTGAGGCGGTGCATCTCGCCTTCGATCATTTCCCGCATCGCCGCCAGTTCGGCGCGCATCTGCACCAGCTGCTCATCCTCGGCGCGCGCGCGCGCGGCGTTGTCGGCGACCACGCTCAGCACGGGCGCGGCGGACACCTCAGGTTGCGGCGCGATCGCCACCGGCTCGGGGGCGGACACCGGTGCGGGCATCTCCACCGGAGCCGACGGCAGGCTGGCGGCCAGGCGTGCGGCGAAGGACTGAGGATCCACGGCGAAGGTGGCCGGGGCGGGGCGTTCGGGCTCGAAGGCGGCGATCGGCGCGACGGGTGCGGTCGGCACGACGGACGCGACGGGCGCCTGCGGGTCGTTGGTCGCGGGCGCGGCGGCCACCCGGCTGAAGTAGGCGGCGGCCGCTTCGGCGGGCGACAGCGCGGGCGTCGCGGAGGAGGCCGACGGTTCACCGCGGACCTGTGTCTGCGCGCCACGCGCGAACGATGGAACCAGCGGCACCGGTTCGGCGGGCGCGGCCGGACGCATCGCTTCCAGCGTCCGCTGCACCAGGGTCTCGTCGTAATTGGAGGCCGCCACGATCTCGACGCCGTCGTCGGTCATCCGGTTGGACAGGATCACCGCGTCCGGTCCCTGTTCCTGCCGGACCAGCGCGAAGGCGGTGCGCATGTCGGGTGCGACGAAACGTTTGATTTTCATGGGAAGGACCGGGATTGGGGATTCGGGATTCGGGATGGGGTGGAGCAGGGCGATGGCGAGCCGTTCGCGGTGATTGGGTATCTAGGTCGTGTCGTGTTCGTCTTCATTGCTGCTTCCCCGTCATGAACCCGCTTCCGCGAATCCCCAATCCCGTCGCTTCAACTGATCGTTCCCACCAGCTTCAACCGCTTGTCCTCCGGCACTTCGCTGTAGGACAGGACCGACAGCGTGGGAACGCTGTGCCGGACCAGTCGCGCCAGCGCGGCGCGGACGCCACCGGGGACCAGCACCACCGCCGGCTCGCTGCGCGCATCCTGCTGGGCGACGCAGTCGGCCAGGCTCTGGTGGAGCCGTTCGGCCAGGCCGGGTTCCAGCGCGGCGCCGGTGCCCTGCACGCTGTCCTGCAAGACACGTTCCAGTTGCGGCGCCAGGGTGTAGACGGGCAGTTCCGGCGCCATGCCGGAAATCTCCTGGACGATGAAGCGGCCCAGCGAGGTGCGCACGGCGGCGGTGAGCGCGGCCGGATCCGGGTTCTGCGGACCGAATTCGACCAGCGCCTCGACGATCCGGCGCAGCTGGCGGATCGGCACGCGTTCGATCAGCAGGTTCTGCAGCACCCGCACCACCGTCGACAGCGCCAGGGTCTTGGGAGTCAGGTCCTCGACCAGCTTGGGCGCGGTCTTGCCGAGGTTGGCGAGCAGTTGCTGCACTTCCTCGTGGCCCAGCAGTTCCGGCGCGTGTTCGCGCACCAGGTGCGAGAGATGGGTGGCGACCACGGTGGAAGCGTCGACCACGGTATAGCCCAGCGATTCGGCCATCGCGTGCTGGGCGGGGGTGATCCAGGTGGCGTCCAGGCCGAACGCGGGATCCCGCCCGGGAATGCCGTCGAGCGCGCCGAACGCGCCGCCCGGATCCAGCGCCAGTTCGCGGTCCGGATGAATCTCGGCGGTGGCGACCGGCACGCCATGCACCAGCAGGCGGTAGCCGTTGGACGGCAGTTCCAGGTTGTCGCGGATGTGCACCGGCGGCACCAGGAAACCCAGGTCCTGGGTGAGCTTGCGGCGCACCGCCTTGATCCGCGACATCAGTTCGCCGCCCTGCGCCTTGTCCACCAGCGGAATCAGCCGGTAGCCGACCTCCAGCCCCAGCGGATCCACCGGCCGCACTTCGTCCCAGGTCAGTTCGGCCTGCGGGTTGGACGGCGCGGGCAGGGCGGGATCGGCGGCCGCGCCGTTCTCGCCGCCGGCGCCGGGCTGCTGCTTTTTCCACAGTTTCCAGGCGATGTAGCCGAGCACCGCCGCCAGCGTCAAAAACACGACATTGGGCATGCCCGGGACCAGCCCGACCACGCCGATCAGGCTGGCCGCCACCGCCAGCGCCTTGTGCTGGCCGAACACCTGGCCGACCATCGCGCCGCCCATGTCCTGGGCGCGCGAGGCGCGGGTGACCAGCATCGCCACCGCCGAGGACACCAGCAGCGCCGGCAGCTGCGCCACCAGGCCGTCGCCGATCGACAGCAGGGTGTAGATCTTGGCCGCCTCGCCGACCGGCAGGCCGTGCTGGAGCACGCCGATCGCCAGGCCGCCGACCAGGTTGATGAACAGGATCAGGATGCCGGCGATGGCGTCGCCGCGGATGAACTTGCTGGCGCCGTCCATCGCGCCGTAGAAGTCGGCTTCCTCGCGCACTTCCTCGCGCCGGGCCTTGGCCTCCTCGCGGGTCAGCAGGCCGGCGTTGAGGTCGGCGTCGATCGCCATCTGCTTGCCGGGCATCGCGTCCAGGATGAAGCGCGCCGACACTTCCGAGATGCGTCCGGCGCCCTTGGTGATGACCACGAAGTTGATGATGGTCAGGATCGCGAACACCACCAGGCCGACCGCGAAATTGCCGCCGACCACGAACTCGCCGAACGCCTCGATGACCTTGCCGGCCGCGCCGTGGCCGTCCTGGCCGTGCAGCAGCACCACGCGGGTGGACGCCACGTTGAGCGCCAGCCGCAGCATCGTGGTCATCAGCAGCACGATCGGGAAGATGGTGAAGTCGAGCGGGCGGCGCACGTAGACCACCGCCAGCAGCACCACCAGCGAGATGGCGATGTTGAAACTGAAGAGCGCGTCCAGCACCGGCGGCGCCAGCGGGACGATGACCATGGCCAGCATCGCCAGCACGATCAGCGGCGCGCCCAGGCCGTGGCGCAGCATGTCCATCATCCGCGAGGTGGGGCTGGGAACCGCGCTCATGCCGGCTTGCCCTCATCCACGTCCACCGCCGGCGGATCCGGGTGATCGGCCAGGGTGCCGTCGCGCCAGGCGCGCAGCTGGTAGACGTAGGACAGGATCTGGGCGACGGCGGTATACAGTCTCACGGGGATCTCCCGGCCGAGTTGCCCTTCGCGATACAAGGCCCGTGCCAGTGGCGGCGCCGAGACGATGGCGACCCGGTGGGCCTCGGCGACCTCGCGGATGCGCAGGGCGATTTCGTCCACGCCCTTGGCGACCACCCGCGGCGCGCCCATCTGGCCGGCTTCGTACTTCAGGGCCACCGCGTAGTGGGTCGGGTTGACCACGATGACGTCGGCGGTCGGCACTTCCTCGATCATCCGGCGCTGCGACAACTGGTGCTGCATCTGCCGGATCCGGCCCTTCACCTCCGGCCGGCCCTCGCTTTCCTTCAGTTCCTCGCGCAGTTCCTGGCGGGTCATCTTCAGCTTCCGCATCCAGTTCCACTTCTGGTACGGCGCGTCGATGGCGGCCAGCAGCGCCAAGGCGCCGGCGCAGGCCAGCAGCAGGCCGCCGGCGAACCCCATGCCCGAACGCACCGCCTGTTCCAGCGGCATGGTCAGCAGCTCGCGCAGGGCGTTCAGGCCCAGCTTCAGGCTCAGCCCCGCGGCCAGTCCGACGAAGGCCACGCGCAGCAGCGACTTCAGCAGTTCGGCCACGCTCTCGGCGCCGTACAGGCGCTTGATGCCCGCCAGCGGGCTGAGCCGCTTCAGGTCCGGCGCCAGCGCCTTGCCCGAGAAACGCAGCCCGCCCATCAGCACCGGGCCGATGAAGCCGGCCAGCAGGCACAGGCCGACCATCGGCAGGACCACCCACAACAGTTGCAGCAGCAGCGCGCCGACGTGGCCGAACAACTGGTCCGGGTGCTTGAACAGCTGGGGATCCGGGCTGAGCGCGATCTTCATCCAGCCCAGCGACCCGCGCGCGAGCGGCCCGGACATCGTCAGCAGCGCCACCACGCCGGCGCCGAACACCGCCGCCGTCGCCAGTTCCCGCGAGCGCGGGATGTTGCCCTGTTCACGGGCTTCGCGCAGGCGTTTTTCGCTGGGTTGTTCGGTGCGTTCGCCGCTTTCGTCCTGCTCGGCCATGGGGGTGTGTCAGGGAAACCTGACGGTGTTTTGCAAGTCCTGTTCCAGAGGGGTGACGGGATTCGGGCGGTGGGTCCGGATGGCGGGAGCAGGGGCGCGATGGGGGATGGATGGATCTTGGGTGCTGGCGCGCGGGTTGTTATCGGTTCTCAGCCATGGCTCGCTGCCTCGGGCGTCACTTTGACCAGCCTTCGGCTGTTGAGAAGCGCTTCTTTGCTTGTGCAAAGAAAGCCGAAGAAACACACCCCGGTCCTCGCGCCCCAGCCGCGAAGCGGCTGGGATTCGTGTCGCCGGCGGGAATTTTGGGACGGCACATCCGTGTGCCGACCCAAAACGCCGCGCGTCCTGCGCGGCGCCCTGCGGGTTTGCCCACCGGCGCCACCGCTGCGGATGGGGCCCCAAGAGCAAATAGGCATCGCTTTGTCTCTTCGGGGCGCTGACGCGGGTTTGTTTTCGGTGGCCGTACATGGCGCGCTTGCCGCGGGGCGTCACTTTGACCAGCCTTCGGCTGTTGAGAAGCGCTTCTTTGCTTGTGCAAAGAAAAGTAACCAAAAGAAACACACCCCGGTCCTCGCGCCCCAGCCGCGTTGCGGCTGGGGTTCGTGTCGCCAGTGGGAATTTTGGGACGGCACATCCATGTGCCGACCCAAAACGCTGCACATCCCTGTGCAGCGCCCTTCGGGTTTGCCCACCGGCGCCACCGCTGCGGATGGGGCCCCAAAAAAGCAGAAGCCGACTTCCGGATAGCCGCTGTTGCCGTTGCCTTTGCCGTTGTTGTTGCTTTGGCTCTACGGGCCCCCGTCAAGGCGTGGCAAGCGGGCCGGGTAAACCCGCAGGGCGGCGCACATGGACGTGCGCCGTTTTCGGCAGGGGCAGGATGCCCCTTCCGAAAATTCCCGGGCCGATTGCGGACCCTGCGCGCGCAGCGCGCAGGGCACGCCGCCAGGGGTGTGTTTCTTTGGTTCCTTTCTTTGCACAAGCAAAGAAAGGGACGCCCCGCGGCGAGCGCACCATCGGCGTCCACCAATAGCAACGCCCCGCGTCAGCGCCAGGACGACAATGAAAAAACTCAGCCAGCGTCTGCCCTGTCCGGGCGGATCATTTCCAGAAGAGCCGACTCAAAACAAATCTTCGGCAATCACATAACTATCGCGCCCATTCGACTTGGCCCGATACAACGCCGCATCCGCCCGCGAAAACCAGTCATGCCAATCCCGCTCATGCCCCAGCAGCGCCCCGCCCAGCGAGATGGTGATCCGTCCGCCGGGCCCGCGCAGCGACCCCCGCACCGCCTTGCGCAGGCGTTCGGTCGCCGCTTCCAGTTCGTCGCGGCTGGTCACCTGCAGCAACACCACGAATTCCTCGCCGCCGAACCGGTACACCTGGTCGTCCTTGCGCATCTCGAACCGCAGGATCGAGGCCAGATCGGCGATGGCGTCGTCGCCGGCGGCGTGGCCGTAGAGGTCGTTGACCTCCTTGAAGCGGTCCAGGTCCAGCACGATCAGCCCGTAGCGGCCCCGGCCCAGTGTCTGCTGCTCGACCGCCAGGGTCAGGGCGCGCTCCATCATCCGGCGGTTGGGGACGTTGGTCAGCGCGTCCAGCGAGGCCAGTTCCTGCAGTTCGACCCGGTCGTCCTGGCTGCGGGTGGCGAAGGTGTACGAGAACAACGCGGTCAGCGCCGCGGTCACCAGGGTGGAGACCGCATGGAACATGTCGGGGAACACCCCCGGCAGCACGCACAGGGCCACCAGCATGGCCAGGCCGGCGCCCAGCGCCAGGCGCCGGTCGGCGAGGAAGAAGTTGGTCAGCAGCACCAGGTACAGCCAGGTCAGGGCGATCGGGCCGATCAGCCCGACCGCCAGCAGGCAGCCGCAGGAATTCAGCAGGCACATCAGGTTGCCGGCGCGCAGGCTGTTGCCGCTGCGGCGGGCGTAGATCACCACGCCCAGGATGGCGACCGCGATCACCGCGTCCACCGCCACCGCGGTGAGATCGCCGCGCACCAGCCGGTAAATCGCGAACGCGGCGACCACCATCGTCGTGGTCACGCCCAACAGGGTGATCAGTTCCAAGCGGATGTCGCGGTTCTTGGGGTTCATCCCGGTAACGTTCGGCGCCCCATGGCGCCAGCAGCGATGATTTCGTCGTGTTTCCCGATGCAAGTCTAGTGCCGGAAATCCGACTTCGGGTGAATCCCGTCAAGGAACCGTTGTGGACCGCCGGGGTACGGGGATCCCTGCAGCAGCGAGGTGAGTCGCGGGCTCGGGCTGGAGCGAAGGCCGACGATCCGGCACGGCCTGGTGGGTGTCGGCGGGTCGCCCGGTCGCGACTCACGCCGTTTCCACGGCGGGATCGCCGCTCAGCGGGCCGGAATCAGGCTCAGGTCGGCCCGGTATTCCCAGGTCTCCACATCGGCGGAGATGACGGCGTCGGCCAGCGCGGCCGCGACGGACCGGGCCTGCGGGTCGGTCGAACGGGCGAGCAGGGCGTCGAGGTCGTCGGTGCCGCGGTCGTGGTCCCGCCAGCCTTGTTGCGCGATCAGCAGCAGGTAGCCGGGCGCGTCGCCGCTGACCGGTTCGTACCAGCTGTGCGCGGGCGCGTCGGCGGGGAGCGCGGCACGGGCCAACCGGACCGCCTGCTCGAACGCCGCGCGCGCACCCGGCCGGACCACGTAGCGGGTGACCTGCACGCGCGGCGAGGGTTGCCAGCGCTCCAGTGGAAAACCGCTGCTCAGATCCCGGCGCAGCCGGTAGCTGGCGCGGAACGCAGGCTCCACGAACGGGGTGACGTTGCGCCCGGCGTCGGCGCCGTCGCCGGCCGGATCGACGCGCTGATCGAAGGCGGCGAACGGCGCGCCGAAGCTGCCGTCGACGAACATGCCCGCGCGCTTGCCGTCGCTGACGTACCAGCCGTACCAGACCAGCGGATCCCCGGCGTCGCGATGCCAGGCCAGATGCCGGCGGTAGCCCGCGTCGAAGGCCGCGCGCTGGCCCGGTTTCGGCCAATACCCGAACAGGTGCGCGGCGTCGCCGCTGTCACGGGTGGAAACGGTGGGCGCGGCGGCGTGCGCGTGGGGCAGCCAGGCGGCCAGCAGCAGGCAGGCGAACAGGCGACGCATCGGCAGGTTCCGGCGGGAGGAGGTCCACAGGCTAGGCGCTCCGCCGGCACGCGGCCATTTCAAATCCGGGCGGCGCCGTTCGATGCCATCGAATGACGGCGCACGCCGTACCATCCGCATTCCCTGGTCGAAATTCCTTGATCGAGCCGTTCGCCGATGCTTCCCGATTTCCGCCGCCTGGCCGTGTTCCGCACCGTGGTCGCCGAAGGCGGCGTCAACGCCGCCGCCCGCGCGCTGCACAAGTCGCCCTCGGCGGTCACCTACGATCTGCAGCAACTGGAAGGCCAGCTCGGCACGCCGCTGTTCCGCCGCAGCGGCAGCCGGCTGGTGCTGACGCCGCGCGGCCGCGTGCTGGCCGCGTCCATCGAGCGCGCCTACCTGGATCTGGGGCAGGCCTGGGAGAACGTGCGCGAGGACGTCGGCGCCGAGCCGCTGCGGATCGCCTGCGTGTCCGGCTTCGGCCGCTACCGGCTGGTGCCGCGCCTGCTGACGCTGCTGCCGGAAGGACGTCCGCTGGAAGTGCTGTTCCGCACCGCCAGCCAAGTGCTGGCGCTGCTGGAAACCGGTCGGGTGTCGCTGGGCGTGAGCTATCGCCCGCTGGTGACCACGGGCATCGCGTCGGTGCCGCTGGGCAGCGAGGAACTGGCGCTGGTCGGCCCGAAGACGCGCCGGGCGACACCGCGCGCGGCGGACGTCGCGGCGCTGCCGTTCGTCACCTACGAGGAATTCGAGTACGTGTTCTTCCGCTGGTTCGAAAGCCAGCAGTTGCCGCTGCCGTCGCGCTGGCACCGCAGCGATCATTTCGATGAGCTGGAAGAGGCGCTGGAAAGCGTGGCGCAGGGGCGCGGCTGGTCGATCGTGCCGCTGGATTCGGCGCTGGGCAGTGCGTATCGATCACGGGTGCGGGTGCATCGATTGGGGCGGGCCTGTCTCAACGAGGTGCATTTGATTGGGCGGGAGCGCGATTTGCGGAGTGAGGATGCGGGGTTGTTGCGGGCGGCGGCCGGTTAGGGCCTGGCTGGCCGCTATCCGTGTCCGCGAGAGAACGGATTTTCTTGGAGCGGAAGTCGCTCTGCTGATGAGTGTGTTGTAAGGGTATGGGGCGCTGGCGCGCGGGTTGCTATCGGTTCTCGCCGATGGCGCGCTTGCCGCGGGGCGTCACTTTGACCAGCCCTCGGCTGTTGAGAAGCGCTTCTTTGCTTGTGCAAAGAAAGCCGAAGAAACACACCCGGTCCTCGCGCCCCAGCCGCGAAGCGGCTGGGATTCGTGTCGCCGGCGGGAATTTTGGGCCGGCACATCCGGGGGCCGACCCAACACGCCGCGCGTCCTGCGCGGCGCCCTGCGGGTTTGCCCACCGGCGCCACCGCTGCGGATGGGGCCCCAAGAGCAAATAGGCATCGCTTTGTCTTTTCGGGGCGCTGACGCGGGTTTGTTTTCGGTGGCCGTACATGGCGCGCTGCCGCGGGGCGTTCCTTTCTTTGCTTGTGGAAAGAAAGTAACCAAAGAAACCCACCCCGGTCCTCGCGCCCCAACGGCTGCGCCGTTGGGGTCCGTGTCGCCAGTGGGAATTTTGGGACGGCA
>NZ_JBQCIJ010000032.1:0-9012 GCF_051953815.1 Pseudoxanthomonas sp.
CGGGCGCGGCGGCCGCATCGACGGCGGCGAACACCAGCCCCTGCCAGACCTGCACCGCCAGCTGCGGCAGGCGCACGTCGGCGACGTCGAACCCCGGTGCATCCTTCATTTCCGGCGCGGAGCGCAGCTGGCCTTCGAGCGTATAGGTCCAGCCGTGGTAGCGGCAGCGCAGCGCCCTGGCGCCGAGGCCGTCGCACTGCGCGATGGGCCCGGCGCGATGCCGGCAGACGTTGTGGAACACGCGGATCACCTCGTCCGCGCCGCGCACCGCGATCACCGGCAGGCCGGCGAGGTCGGCAACGACGTGGTCGCCGGCGCCGCGCAGCTGCGAAACATGCGCGACCAGCTGCCAGCCGCGGTCGAAGATCGCGTGGCGGTCGCGCGCCGCCATCGACGGTTCGGTGTAGTAGCGGGCGGGCAGGGCGGTGGCGGTGGCCTGCGGCTGCGGGGCGAGATCGGCGTTCATGGCCCGCAGTATTGCCCCGACGCCGTGCCCGGGGTCAACAGAAAGGCCGGCAGAGAACCGGCCTTTCGCGCCGCCTGCGCCGGAGGATCAGGCGCCCGCGGGCGCCTGCCAGCCGCACTGCTGGCCGGCGTTCTGCTGCTTCAGCCACTCCTGCAGCGGCGCGAAATATTCCAGCACCGCGCTGGCGTCCATCTTGTCGCTGCCGGTCAGTTCCTTCATGGTCTGCTGCCAGGGCTGGCTGCTGCCCCTGGACAGCATCGCCAGGTATTTGTCGCCGGCCGCCTTGCTGCCGTAGAAGCTGCATTCGTACAGCGGCCCCTTGAAGCCGGATGCGTCGCAGAGTGCCTTGTAGAACTGGAACTGCAGGATGTGCGAGAGGAAGTAGCGCGTGTACGGGGTGTTGCCCGGCACGTGGTACTTGGCGCCCGGGTCGAAGAAGTCCTCGCCGCGCGCGCTCACCGGCGCCACGCCCTGGTAGCGCGCCTTCAGATCCCACCAGGCCTTGTTGTAGTCGGCCGGCTTGATCGAACCGTCGAACACGCCCCAGCGCCAGCGATCGATCATCAGACCGAACGGCATGAAGGAGACCTTGGCCAGGGCCATGCGCATCTGCGCGTTGATCAGCGCGTCGTGGCTCTGCTGCTGATCGCCGACCAGGCCGATGGACTTGAGGTAATCCGGCGTCATCGCCAGCACGATGGTGTCGCCGATGGCCTCGTGGAAGCCGTCATGCGCGCCGTTCTGGAACAGCGGCGGCAGCTTGTTGTAGGCCAGGTAGTAATAGACGTGGCCCAGTTCGTGGTAGATGGTGGTGAAATCTTCCTCGTTGGGCTTGATGCACATCTTGGTGCGCACGTCCGGACCGCCGCCGGGTTCGCCGCCCATGTTCATGTCCCAGGCGCTGGCGTGGCAGACCACGTCGCGATCCAGCGGCTTGATGAACTGGGTCTTGGTCCAGTAGCTCTCCGGCAGCTTGGGCATGCCGAGCGACACGTAGAAATCCTGCGCGCGCTCGGTCATCTGCTTGGCCACCGCCAGCTGCGCGGCGCGTTCGGCCTGGAACTGCTGATCGGTGGTCGGCGCCGGGCCGGCCTTGCCCAGTTCCTTGACGAAATCGGCCTGGTACTGCGCCTTCAGCGCTTCGCTGATGTCCAGGCTGCCGGCGTTCTTGTACGGCTGCAGGATGTCCCACAGGTTGCCCCAGTCCTGCTGCCACATGTTGCCGGTCAGGTGTGCCGGCAGCATGCCGTTGACCTGGCCCTTCTCCACGCCATAGGTGGCCTGCAGTTTGGTGCGGGTGTAGCAATGCAGCTGTTCGTACAGCGGCTTGACCTGGCCCCACAGGCGATCGGTCTCGGCGGCGATTTCCGCCGGCGTCATGTCGTAGCCGCTGCGCCACATTTCGCCGGCGTCGGCGTAGCCCAGTTCCTTGGCGCCTTCGTTGACCAGTTCGGCGAAGCGGGTGTAGTCCTTGCGCATCGGCTGGGCGATGGTGTGCCAGCCCTGCCAGGCGTCCAGCTGCGCGTCGTAATCGCGGCTGCTGCGCAGCACGTCTTCCAGTTCGCCCAGGTCGCGGCACTTCTTCGCGTCGCCTTCGCCGGTGCAGTACTTGCCGGCGCCATACATGCCGCCCATCTTGGAGGCGAGCTTGGTGAGTTCCTCCAGCTTGGCCGGATCTTTCGGCGCGGGCATGGCGGTGGACAGCTTGAGCAACTGGATGGCGCGCGCGGTCTCCGGCGACATCTGCTGGCCTTCGAACTTCTTGGCCTGTTCGATCCACACGTTCAGCTGCGACAGGTAGCGCTCGTTGTACTTGGCTTCCAGCAGCTGGCTGTCGTCGTTGATGTAGGTATTGGACAACCACTGCGACGCGGTGATCTCCGGATACATCTTGCGCAGTTCCTGGTTCACCCGGGCGATGAACTGATCCGCCGTCTCGCCCTTGGGCGCGGCGGCCGGCGCGGCGGCATCCTTGGGTTCGTCCTTGTTGCAGGCGGACAGGGCCAGCACGCTGGCGCCGACGGCGAGTGCGAGCAGGAGATGGCGTTGCTTCACGGGAAGTCCTTCGAGGGTGCGGCAGGCGCAGGAACCGGGAAGGCTAGTGCGGGGACGGTGCGTCCGCAAGGGCGGCGCGGATGCGCTGGCGCAGCCGCTCGGCCCGGCGCCGGATTTTGCGGTGCATCAAGCGGCGCGACCAGCGCGAGAACGGCAGGATTTCCTTGCCGCTGAGGGTGGACTTGGCGTCCACGCAGATCAGCCGGGGTGCCGCGCCCGTGCCGGTGACGACGAAGTTGCCCGCGTTCAGATCGAACAGCGGCACGTCGTGGGCCAGCAGTTTCCGTTCGATGGCGTCCACCGCGGCACACAGCGAGGCCGCGCTGAAACCGGTGCCTTCGAACAGGTGCGCGTACAGGCTGCGCGCGGGCGCGCCGTCGGCGTCGCGGATCAGCGCGCAGCGCAGCGCCGATCCCCAGCCGGTTTCGACGATGCCGCGGCACGGCGCCAGCCAGCCATCGAGGTCGCCGCCGATCCGCGCATGCAGCCTGCGCCAGGCGCGCAGTTCGGTGGCGTTCTCGCCCAGCGCCGGCCGGAACCGCGCCAGCGCGCGGCGCAGGCGCGTGCGCGCGCCGGCCTCGGTGCGCTCGCCGGCGGACAGTTCGAATTTCAGGCAATCCCCGGCGTCGTCGGGGGCCATCGCGCAGAGCCGGTTGGCGCCGCGCGCCAGTACCGTCAGGCCGTTCCAGTGCGGACCCAGCGGCGGGTAGGGCGCGTGCGGCGCGGCGGCCATGTCAGGCCGCGTGCCGCTGTCCGAAACGCGGTGTCAGCAGATCACGCTCGCCCAGCCACTGGCGCGCGTCCTCGGCGTCGCCTTCGAACCAGTCGCGGGTCTTGCCCAGCCGGAACGAGTAACCCCAGGCGTCCATGTCGGCCATCAGACGCTCGCGGCCAACGCCGGGAATGCCGTCGGCCAGCAGGATCTGCAGATAGCAGGTGGCGTCTTCCTCGATGTCCGAATCGGTGGCGTCGGTATGCACCGCCGCGCGCCGCTCCGGAGTCAGCACGATCAGGTGGCAGGCTTCGTGCAGCATCGAATGCAGCGGCGTGTCGCCGCGGACGTAGACGTTGTCGGCGATGACGCCGGCTTCCGGTTCGCCCCAGAAACTGCCGGGAATCTTCTCGCCATCGGCGACCTGGTGCAGGCGCAGGCCGTAGCGCTCGAGCAGTTCCGCCAGATCGGCGAACGCGCGATCGCGCACGCGCAGGACTTCGGGTTCGATGGAGGGCGGAACGGGCGCGTTCATGGTTTTTTCGTGCGCAGCTGTTTGATGTAGTCCAGTTCGCCGAGGGCGACCTGGTTCCCGGGTTCTATTTTCAGCGAATCACGGAAGTGGCGTTCGGCTTCATCCAGCCGGTCCAGTTCGATCAGGGCATAGCCGGCGCCGCGCAACGCGCGGGCGCGTTCGGCGTCGCGCAGCGATTCCGGTGCGAGCGACACATGGTCCAGCGCCGCCTGGTTGCTGGCCAGCATCCTGTCCCACTCGCGGCTGGCGCGGTACAGGTAGCCGCGCTCGCTGAGGAACTGCGGGTTGGCCGGCGAGAGTTCCAGCGCCCGATCCAGCGCCACGGCAGCCTCGTCGAAGCGGTTGAGTTCGATCAGCGCGTAGGCCTTGCCGTAGTAGCCGTAGGCCCAGGTTGGCTCCAGCACCACCGCATCGCCGCGTCCCTTGCCCTTGTCATGGTCGGCGGCCACGCCCATCAGATACATCAGGGTCTCCCCGGGGCCGCGGGAGCAGAAATAGATCTTGCCGTCGCTGGCGTAGCGCGCTTCGTATGCCTGGATGACGGGATCGAAGGCTTCCCGGATGGCCACCTCGGGCTGGCGCTGTTTCAGCAACTCGTCGCCCCGGACGATGCGCCCATCCTGTTCCGCCTGCCAGGGATCGGGCCTGGTTTCGGCGGAGGCATCCGCTGGCGGTGCGTCGTTCGGCGGTGCCTGGGACGCGGTCGGGGATTGCGCCGTCGCGGTGGCCGCCGACAACAGCGCGATGACCATGATCAGGGCGGACTGGCGGCGGCGAAGGCGGTTGGCGTCCATGTCGGAATCCCGGCGGGTGAAAGTCCGCCGACTATGGCATGAGCCGGCCCGGGAGAGCGGGCCGGCTCGGGACGGAGCGTCCGGTCAGCCCTGGCCTTCCGGCAGGGCGACCGAGATGTCGAGCACGTCGTGTTCGCCGTCCTTGATCAGATCGACCTTGACCGCCTCGGCGTCGACGTTGACGTACTTCTTGATCACCTCCAGCAGCTCGCGACGCAGCAGCGGCAGATAATCGGGACCGCCGCGCGAGGAACGTTCCTGCGCGATGATGATCTGCAGGCGGTTCTTGGCGGTTTCGGCGGTGTTCTTCTTGGTACGCAGGAAATCGAACAGACCCATGCCTCAACCTCCGAACAGCTTGCTGAAGAAGCCCTTCTTCTCCAGGGTGGTGAAACGCAGCGGACGCTCTTCGCCCAGCAGGCGCGCGACCGTGTCGTCGTAGGCCTGGCCGGCCGGCGATTCCAGATCCAGGATCACCGGTTCGCCCTTGTTGGAGGCGTTGAGCACGTCGCCGGACTCGGGAATCACGCCCAGGGTCTTCAGACCCAGCACTTCCTCCACGTCCTTGATGCTCAGCATCTCGCCGCCCTCGACGCGCGCGGGACTGTAGCGGGTCAGCAGCAGGTTGGCCTTCAGCGGCTCGCCGTTCTCGGCGCGGCGGGTCTTGGAATCCAGCAGGCCCAGGATGCGGTCGGAGTCGCGCACCGAGGACACTTCCGGGTTGACCACCACGATGGCCTGGTCGGCGAAATACATCGCCAGGAACGCGCCCTTCTCGATGCCGGCCGGCGAGTCGCAGACGACGTAGTCGAAGCCGTCGTCGCCCAGGTCCTTCAGCACCTTCTCCACGCCTTCCTTGGTCAGCGCGTCCTTGTCGCGCGTCTGCGAGGCGGCCAGGACGTACAGCGTCTCGAAACGCTTGTCCTTGATCAGCGCCTGCTTCAGCGTGGCCTCGCCCTGGGTGACGTTGACGAAGTCGTACACCACCCGGCGTTCGCAGCCCATGATCAGGTCCAGGTTGCGCAGGCCGACGTCGAAGTCGATGACCGCGACCTTCTTGCCGCGACGGGCGAGGCCGCAGGCGATGCTGGCGCTGGTGGTGGTCTTGCCGACGCCGCCCTTGCCGGACGTGACTACGATGATTTCAGCCAATGGTGTTCTCCTTGGTCGTTCTTCTAGTGAGGTAGGGCCGCGTCAGTCCTGGGCGGCGATCTTGAGTTGGTCCTGGTCCAGCCAGATCTGCACGGCCTTGCCGCGCAGTTCCTTGGGTACTTCCTCCATCACCTTGTAGTGGCCGGCGATGGCGACCAGTTCGGCGTGGAACTCGCGGCAGAAAATCCGCGCGTCGGTGTTGCCCTGCGCGCCGGCCAGGGCACGGCCGCGCAGGGCGCCATAGATGTGGATGGAGCCGTCGGCGATGACCTCGGCGCCGGCGCCGACCGTGTTGAGCACGGTCAGATCGCGGTTTTCCGCGTACAGCTGCTGGCCCGAACGCACCGGGGTCTTCTGCATGAGGCCCGGCTTGGCCGGGTTGGCCACCGCCTTGGCCGCGGCGGCGGGCTTGGGCGCGGGCGCCGGTTCCGCCGCGGGCGCCGGGCGGGCCGGGGCCCGCGGCGGCGCGTCCACGCGTTCGTACTGGGCGCGGAACTTGGATAGCAGCGGCAGGCCGAGCTGTTCGGCCAGTTGCTCGATCTCGCGGGTGCCGTAGGCCAGCGCCACCGGGATGACGCCGGCGCCGCGCAGGCCTTCGATGAGCGCGCGCGCGGTGTCCACGTCCGGGGTGCGGATCAGGCCGCCGAAATCGACGATGACCGCGGCGCGGCCGAACAGCTTGGGCGCGCGTTCGACCCGCTCGCGCATTTCGCGCACGAGCTGGTCGACATCCAGGGTGCGGATGCGCAGGTTGGCGATGCCGACCTGGCCGATCTTCAGTTCGCCGGCCTGTTCGTAGTCAAGGTTCGCTGAGGTCACGCTCATGTCCCGGTCGGCCGTTCGGCGCGCGCTGCGGCCAGCGCGCGGGTACGGGCCCAGGGCAGATCGGGCAGGGCGTCGCCGTAGGTTTCCTGCACCCACGGGTAGCTGCACAGTTCCTTCATCAGCATGCTGGCGCGCACGTCGACGTCGGCCATCAGGTTCTGGCCCACTTCGCGGAAACCGAAGCTGCCATGGAACAGCAGCGCCGGATCGGCGCCATGGTCGAGGAACACCTCGCAGGCCAGCTGCGGGTAGCGCAGTTCGGCGTAGCTCTGCACGTCCGCGTAGAAGGCGCGGCCGACGCCACCGCCGCGACGGCGGCTGGCGACCACGATGCGGTCGATGTAGAAGAACTGCGGATAGCGTTCGCGGAACCAGGCGAAATTGCTGCTGTCATGCTCGGCGCCGGAACCGAAGCCGACCAGGAAACCGGCGAGGTTGCCGTCGCGCTCGGCGACGCGGAAGTATTCGGCCTGCTCGTAGAAGCGGTGAAGCTTGGCCGAATCCAGCGGCAGGATCGCCAATCCGGCATTGTTGTTCAGGGCTAGGACGGAATCCAGCTCGTGCTCGCGCACGTCGCGGATGACAATCGACATTACTCAACTCCGGGCGGGAGGTCTTGCAGAAGGCTTGGTTCGGATGCGGGCCGCGCGGCGCGGCCGACGGCGGATTATCGCATTTGTGGCGGGAGGGTGGCAGCTTCCGGGTAAGCGGCCCGTGAACCGGCCCGGGCCGTCCCCGGGGCCCGTGGCATGACTTTCGATGGGCGGCCGGGGCCGATGATTCCGCCTAAACTGCGTCCATGTTGGGACGACTCAGCCATACCCGCCTGCTGCGCGCCACCGGCCTGTACACCTGGGCCCTGGTCGGCATTCCGATCGTCCTGAACGTGTGGTTCCTGCCACCGTCCAGCGGCGCGGACGGCAAGGGCGTGGACATCCCGCTGACCGCGCTGGCCTATTTCACCTTCGGCGCCTGCTACTGGTTCGCCACCCGCTCGCTGGGCGCGCGCGGGGCGCGGGTGTCGCAGGCCTGGAACATCCCGCTGGCGCTGGTGCTGACCCTGGCCGCGGTGGCGGTGGGCGTGTACAGCCGGACCGGCCTGAGCGCCATGCTGATGGTGATCGTGGCCGGGGTGCTGCCCTGGCTGTTGAACCTGCGGGTGGCCATCGCCTGGCTGTTGCTGGGGCATGCGCCGCTGGTGTGGTCGTTCATGGCCCTGGAGGACTTCAACTTCTGGGAGGCCCTGTTCCAGTCGGCCTTCTACGTGGGCTTCGCCGCCTTCGTCCTGATCACCGCCTACGTGGCCCGCCAGCAGGCCGAGGCACGCGAGGAGCAGCGCCGCCTGAACGCGGAACTGCGCGCCACCCGGGTGCTGCTGGCTGAGAGCGCGCGGGTCAATGAACGCACCCGCATCTCCCGCGAACTGCACGATCTGCTCGGCCACCACCTCACCGCGCTGAGCCTGAATCTGGAAGTGGCCGGGCACATGACCGAGGGCAAGGCCCAGGAACACGTCCGCCAGGCCCATACCCTGGCCCGGCTGCTGCTGACCGACGTGCGCGAGGCGGTCAGCCAGCTCCGCGACAGCGGCGCCATCGACCTGGGCGCGGCGCTGCTGCCGCTGGCCGAGAAGGTGCCGGCGCTGGCCATCCACATGGACATCGAGGAACCGCTGACCCTGGACGATCCGCAGCGGGCGCACGTGCTGCTGCGCTGCACTCAGGAAATCATCACCAACGCGGTCCGCCATGCCGGCGCCCGCAACCTGTGGGTGCATTGTCGGCGCGAGGCCGGCAGCATCCTGATCGACGCCCGCGACGACGGCGCCGGCGCCGACACCGTGGTCTCCGGCAACGGCCTGCGCGGCATGGCCGAACGCCTGGCCCAGTACGGGGGCGCATTGAACCTGGAAACCCAGCCCGGCAAGGGCTTCTGCCTGCACATCCGGCTACCCGCGGCCGAGAGCACCGGCGTGCTCCCGCTGCGCGCCGAACCCGAACCCGAACCGCTGTCCGAGACAGCCCCTGGAGGTAGCTTGTGATCCGTGTTTGTCTGGTCGATGACCAAACCCTGGTGCGCCAGGGCATCCGCTCGCTGCTGGCGCTGGACGACGGCATCGAGGTCGTCGCCGAGGCGGCCGATGGCAAGCAGGCGGTGGAGATGATTCCGCAGATCAAGCCCGACGTGGTGCTGATGGACATGCGCATGCCGGCGATGTCCGGGCTGGAGGCGCTGCAGGCGCTGGCGCGCGCCGGCACCCTGCCGCCGACCATCATCCTGACCACCTTCGACGACGACCAGCTGGTGCTGGCCGGCCTCAAGGCGGGCGCCAAGGGCTACCTGCTCAAGGACGTGGCGATCGACGAGGTCCCGAGCTCGATCCGCGCCGTGCACGGCGGCAACTCGCTGATCAGCCCCGCGATGGCGTCGAAGCTGCTGACCGAGTTCTCGACCTTGAGCCGGCGCGGCGACG